>JBGANK010000025.1:0-41554 GCA_044222395.1 Hyphomicrobiaceae bacterium
CCGTCGGCCTTGAGCGAGCCGTCCATCATGACCGAGGTAAAGCCGGCCTGGATCGCGGTCATGCAGGTGGCGGGCTCGTTGCCGTGGTCGAGATGCACGCAGACCGGAATCTGCGGATAGATTTCGACGACCGCGTCCATCATGTGCTTGAGCATGATGTCGTTGGCGTACTGGCGGGCGCCGCGCGAGGCCTGGATGATGACGGGGGCATCGAGCGCGGACGTGGCTTCCATGATCGCCAGCGCCTGCTCCATGTTGTTGATGTTGAACGCCGGCACGCCGTAGCCGTGCTCGGCGGCGTGATCCAGAAGCTGGCGCAGTGTGATGCGGGCCATTAGCGAACCTCCTCGAGTTGATCATTCTTGCGGGCGCTTCCCTGATTCCTCAGGAGAGCGGCCACACCAGGCAATTCACGACCCTCGAGCCATTCGAGGAACGCACCGCCTGCGGTTGACACATAGGTGAAGCGATCAGTGACACCGGCCGCGTTCAATGCGGCGACCGTGTCTCCGCCGCCGGCAACAGCAACGAGCTTGCCTGCCGTCACGCGCTCAGCCGCCGCGCGAGCCACGGCAAACGTACCGTTGCCAAACGGCTCCAGTTCGAAAGCGCCGAGTGGTCCGTTCCACAACAGCGTGGCAAGCGTGTCGAGCGACTTGACCAGCTCGGCAACGGTTTGCGGACCGACGTCGAGGATCATGCCGTCCTTGGAAACCTTGTCGACAGGCACCACCGCATGCGCCGCGTTGGCCGCAAAGCCTTCCGCCACCACCACGTCGCTCGGCAGCAGGATCTCGCAGCCGGACTTGGCGGCCTTGTCCATGATGCGGGTCGCGGTTTCCACCATGTCCGCCTCGATCAGCGACTTGCCCACCTCCAAGCCCTTCGCCATGAGGAACGTATTGGCCATGCCGCCACCGATGATGATGCGGTCCATCTTGCTGATGAGGTGCTCAAGCACCGCGATCTTGGACGAGATCTTGGCGCCGCCGATCAGCGCGCACGTCGGACGCTTGGGCGCTTCGAGCGCCAGCTCCAGCGCCTTGATCTCCTCGCCCATCAGATGCCCGGCGTAGGCGGGCAGCAGCTCGGCAAGCCCGGTGATCGACGCGTGCGCGCGATGCGACGAGGAGAAGGCGTCCGAAACAAAGATCTCGCCCAGCTTCGCCAGCGACTTGGCGAATTCCATATCGCCCTTTTCCTCGCCCGCATGGAAGCGAACGTTTTCCAGCAGGAACACCTCGCCCGGCTTGCCCTCTGCGATCGCCTTCTCGACATCCGGACCGATGCAATCGCCGAGGAACTTGACCTCCTGCCCGAGTGCCGCCGCCAGGGCAGGAGCAACCGGAGCGAGCGAATATTCGGGCGCGACCTTGCCCTTTGGCCGGCCGAGATGGCTGAGCACGACCACCTTTGCGCGTCGCTGCACCAAGTCGGCAATGGTCGGCGCGACACGCGCAATGCGCGTTGCATCGCTCACCTTGCCGTCACGGATGGGAACATTGAGGTCGACGCGCATCACCACCGTGTGCCAGGCCACATCGACGTCCGAAACGGTCCTGAACTTGTTCATGCCGCACAACTCCTCCCGTTAGAGAGCCGCACTCAAGCCGTCACGCGCCGCGCCGCGTCGCGGATTGCCTGCGCCGTGATGCCGAAATGCTCGTAGAGCTTCGGAGCCGGTGCCGAAGCGCCGAATCCTTCCATGCCAATGAACGCGCCTTTCTCGCCGATCCAGCGATCCCAGCCGAGACGCGCAGCAGCTTCGACAGCAACCCGCGGCGCGCTGCCCAGAACCTTGGCGCGATAGTTCGCATCCTGCGCCTCGAACAGCTCCCAGCATGGCATTGATACGACCGCCGCCTTGACGCCATCCTTGGCCAGCAGATCGGCGGCCGCCATAGCGATCTCGACTTCCGAACCGGTCGCAAGCAGCGTCACGTCACGCTTGCCGTCGGCCTCCTTCAGCACATAGCCACCCTTGGCCGACAGATTCTCATCCGTATGAACCGTGCGTTGCGTCGCCAGTGCCTGCCGCGACAGCACCAGCACCGAAGGCGCGTCCGTCGATTCGAGCGCCGCCTGCCAGCACTCCGCCGTTTCCACCGCGTCGGCCGGACGGAACGTCAGCATGTTGGGCGTCGCCCGGAGCATCGCCAGATGCTCGATCGGCTGGTGCGTCGGGCCATCCTCGCCAAGTCCGATCGAGTCGTGTGTCATCACGTAGATGACACGCTGGTTCATCAGCGCCGACAGGCGCATCGCGCCGCGCGCATAGTCCGTGAAGCACATGAACGTGCCGCCATAGGGAATGAAACCGCCATGCAGCGCCACACCGTTCATCGCCGCTGCCATCCCGTGCTCGCGCACGCCGTAGTGGATGTAGCGTCCCGACCAGTTGTCGGGCGTCACCGCGCCAAGGCCCTTGGTGATCGTGAAATTGGAATGCGTCAGGTCTGCCGAACCGCCGAGCGTCAGGTCGGTTGCCGCATTGATCACGCCGAGCACCATCTCGGACGCCTTGCGGCTGGCGATCTTCGGTGCCTCCTGCGAAAGCTGCTTCTTGTACGCGACGAGCTTCGCAAAGACATCGCCCGACAAACGGCTCTTCGCCTGCGTCTCGAAGGCAGCCGCCTTGGGCGAACCGGCCACGCGCTTCGCCCAGGCCGACTGCGCCGCAGAACCACGCGCGGCAATACCACGCCACATCGCCGCGATGTCGTCGGGAACCATGAACGGCTCGTGCGTCCAGCCGAGTTTGGCGCGCGCGCCGGCGATTTCTTCGGCTCCAAGCGGCTCGCCGTGCGCCTTCGCCGTGCCGGCGCGCGTCGGCGCACCATAGCCAATGACGGTCCGGCACGCGATCATCGACGGCCGTCCGGCCTCGCCCTTCGCCACCACGATCGCCTTCTCAATGGCCGCCGGATCATGGCCGTCGATCGACTGAACGTGCCAGCCCGCAGCTTCGAACCGCTTCTTCTGGTCCATCGACGTGGCGAGGCTCGTCGGCCCGTCGATCGAAATCTGGTTGTCGTCCCACAGCACGATGAGCTTGCCGAGCTTCAGGTGCCCGGCAAGATCGATCGCCTCGTGGCTGATACCCTCCATCAGGCACCCGTCGCCAGCGATCACATAGGTATGATGATCGACGAGGTCGCTGCCATAGCGCTCCGCCATCAGCCGCTCGGCCATCGCCATGCCGACGGCCGTCGAAATGCCCTGCCCCAGCGGACCAGTCGTCGTCTCGATGCCCAGCGCATGACCGAACTCCGGATGGCCTGCCGTCGGACTGCCAAGCTGGCGGAAGTTCTTCAGCTGCTCGATCCCCATGTCTTCGTAGCCGAGCAGATGATGGATCGCATAAAGCAGCATCGAGCCATGACCGGCCGACAGCACGAAGCGATCGCGGTCGGGCCACTGCGGATTGGCCGGATCGACCTTCATGAAACGTGCGAACAGCACGGTTGCGACGTCGGCCATGCCCATCGGCATGCCGGGATGACCCGATTTGGCCTTCTCGACCGAATCCATCGCCAGCGCACGTACCGCATTGGCCATAGACTTGATATCTGACTGGCCGGTTCCGCCTTGCCCAACTGATGCAATGTTCATTTGTGCCTCTTCCTTCCCGTCAGGACGCGCGCTTCTTGATCTCCACCAGTCGGTGGATCATCGGCGTCAGAATGAGCTGCATGGCCAGGTCCAGCTTGCCACCCGGAATCACGATCGAGTTGGCACGCGACATGAAGCTGTCGTGGAGCATCGACAACAGATAAGAGAAATCGATGCCGCGCGGATCCTTGAAGCGGATCACGACGAGCGACTCGTCTGGCGTCGGGATCCAGCGTGCGATGAATGGATTCGAGGTATCGACCGTCGGCACGCGCTGGAAATTGATGTCGGTGTGGGTGAACTGGGTACAGATGTAGTTCACATAGTCCGGCATACGGCGCAGGATCGTGTCGGTGACCGCTTCGGTGGAATAGCCGCGCGATGCCTTGTCGCGATGGATCTTTTGGGTCCACTCCAGATTGATGACCGGCACGACGCCAATCTTCAGGTCCGCGTACTTCGCGATATTGACCTTGTCGGTGACGACCGCGCCGTGCAGGCCCTCGTAGAACAGCAGATCCGTTTTCTCCGGAAACTCCTTCCAATCCGTGAAGGTGCCCGGCGGCTTGCCGAAGCGCTCGGCTTCCGCATCATCATGCACGTAGTGGCGCGTGCGGCCCTTGCCGGTCTCGCCATACGTGCGGAACACGGCTTCCAGTTCCTCGAACAGGTTGGCTTCCGGCCCGAAATGGCTGAACCGGTGGTTGCCCTCCGCCTCGGCGCGCTTTTGCGCCTCCTTCATCTCCGCGCGATCGAAGCGATGGAAAGCGTCGCCCTCGATCGCCGAATGCGAGATGCCCTCGCGCCGGAAGATCTGCTCGAAGGTGTGCTTCACCGTCGAGGTGCCTGCACCCGACGAACCGGTGACCGAAATGATGGGATAGCGTGATGACATGCTTTGTTGTTTCCCTTACATCCGGAACAAGCCGCGCTCTTTGAACAGCGGCGATGTCTGC
This sequence comes from Hyphomicrobiaceae bacterium, assembly GCA_044222395.1. Classification (GTDB taxonomy): domain Bacteria; phylum Pseudomonadota; class Alphaproteobacteria; order Rhizobiales; family Hyphomicrobiaceae; genus JAEUMD01. Next base: position 4,569 of record JBGANK010000025.1, read on the forward strand.
TCGCGAGTCGGTGCATCCGTGTAATAGCGAGCGACACGACCGACCTTGTCAGCCGAGCCGATCACCAAAGGCACGCGCTCGTGCAGGCTGGTTGGCACCATGTCGAGGATTCGGTTGACGCCATCCGTTGCGGCACCACCGGCTTCTTCGAACACCAGCGCCATCGGGTTGGCTTCATAGACCAGCCGGTGCCGGCCCTTCTCGTATCCGTACCGTTCGTCCTTGGGATAAAGATAGATGCCGCCACGAATCATCATGCGGAACGACTCCGCGACCAGCGAGGCCAGCCAGCGCATGTTGAAATCCTTGCCGCGCGGCCCCGAACTGCCGGCCAGCAGATCGTCGATGTAGTCGCGCACCGCCCGCGGCCAGCGGCGATAGTTCGAGGCGTTGATGGCGTATTCGATGCTGTTGAGCGGGACCTGCACGTTGGCCTTCGCCAGATAGAAATGCCCGTCCGCCGCATCGAGCGTGAAGATGTGCGTTCCCTTGCGCAAGGTGAGCACCAGGGCCGTCTGCGGCCCGTAGATGAAAAATCCCGCCGCGAGTTGATCGCGACCCGGTTGCAACAGCGCCGTATCGATGCCGCCGGGTCCGTTAGCCGGAACGGGAAAGATCGAGAAGATGGTGCCAATCGATAGATTGGTGTCGATATTGGATGAACCGTCGAGCGCATCGATCGCCACGGCCAGCGGACGCGACGCATCGAGGATCTCGGCCTGGTCGACATCTTCCGAGCCAACGACTGCGACCGGCGCGCTTTCCAGGCCCGACCGGAACAGATTGTGCGCCTCCAGGTCGAGTTTCTTCTGCTGCTCGACGCCAAACGAGCCGGCGCATCCCTTGCCCGTCGGCTCGCTCATGTCGGCAATCAGCGGACCGACGGCGATCATCTTCGCCAGGGCCTGCGCGCCATCGGCGAGCGCCTTCACGGTTTGCGCAACGTCATCGCGGCCGCCGGACTTGCTCCATTCGGCCAGATGCACTTCGAGTGTCTCGGACGCGTAGCCCATTGCAGCCTCCCTGGCCATGCACCGCGCGCAGGTCATCATCGACCTTGAGCAGCAGCGCCTTGTTCCGCCGACTTCTGCGGCGGTTTGATCGAAGGGACAATATGAGACACTGGCGCTGCTAGCAAAACTGAATTATCTTTGTCGTATGAAAAGAAAAACTTCACGCAGGCCCCTGGCCGGCATCACCCTGAAGCAGCTTCGCGCGCTGGCCGCCGTGGTCGATGAGAAAAGCAATGCAGGCGCGGCCGCGCGCCTCAATGTGACGCCGCCCGCCGTCGCATTGCAACTGAAGATCATTGAGGAAGAGGCCGGATTGCCAGTACTTGAGCGCACTCCAGACGGCATTCGCGCGACCGCGGCCGGCGTCGAGATCCTGGCCGCGGGCGAACGCATCGAGAGCGCCATCGCCGAATGCAGCCGCGCCCTGGAAACCTTGAAGCAGGGCGAGGGCGGACGCGTCTCCGTTGCCGTCGTGAGTACGGCCAAATACTTCGCGCCGCGCGCTTTTGCCGCGTTCACCAAGCTTCACCCCAACATCGACCTCGATCTTTTCGTCGGCAACCGCGCCGACATCCTGAGCGAGCTCGAGCACTTTCGCCGCGACATCGTCATCATGGGTCGCCCGCCAGAGATGTTGTCGCTGATCTCCAAGCCGATTGGCGACAATCCGCACGTGGTCATCGCACCGCCCGATCACACACTGGTCGGCAAGCGCGCCTTGAAGCTCGCCGCCATCGCCAACGAGAAGTGGCTGGTGCGCGAATATGGTTCTGGCACGCGCCTGCTGATGGAGCGGTTGTTCGACGAGGCTGGTGCCATACCCCGCATCACCATGGAGATCGGCTCGAACGAGACCATCAAGCAGGCCGTGATGGCAGGCCTCGGCATCGCCTTGCTGTCGGCCCACACGGTGTCATTCGAACTGAAGGCCCACCAGCTCGAGACACTCGATGTCCGCGGCCTGCCTGCAGTCCGCTCCTGGTTTGCCGTCCGCCGCACCGACCGGCGCTTCCTGCCGGCGGCCGACGCCTTGTGGGATTATCTGACGACGCGCGGTAAGGACTTCCTGCCGAGCCTCACGTGAGACGGTCTCGTCGGCCAAGTGCTGCGGCAACGAAATCCTAAGCATACCGTGCCTATGCTTGGCGTTCCGACGCGGCCCCGTCCGCGCCGCATCACGAAGGGTGTGGACGCATGGCAGACAGGTTTCTGGGCATTCCACTCGTAAGCCGCGAGCAGCGCAGGCAAAACGCCAAGATCGCGCTCGCCTTTTTCGCTGCCATGATCGTGCTCGGCCTGTTCGTAGTCTATTACATCGCCTTGATGGAGCAGCGCGGCTACCGCCAAGCCCTGGCGACGGTGAAAGCCCTCGAGGCCGAGTGCCGCTACGTCGTCAGCAATGTCGCCAAACGCAGCAAGCTCTACGATCATACCGGCTATGTCGATTGCGCCACCGCCGAGCAGGTCGCGCGCGACAATGATTTCGCACTGGGTCGCGTCGAGCGCAGCGCACTCGCCACGGTAGATTTCATGACCGAGGCAGGTCAGCAAGTCAGCTCGCAGGTGCGCCTCTTCAAGCAAGTGAACGCCGAGGTCGGCCAGCAGGTCGAAATTCTCTATCGCGAGACGAGCCCCGCGGACATCAAGGAGTTCAAGAGCTTTCCGTTATTCGGAATGAGTTCGATCGCGCCCAAGTCCGACAAGCCGACCGCCGCCGAGATCGCCGCCAACGAAGCAGCCGCGGCAAAGTCCGAAGCACGCAAAAAGCGCATCGCCGAAAAAGTGGCCAAGCGCGAGATCGATCCGGTCGGACTGGTAATTCTGATCGTGATGCTCGTTATCGCCTTCTTCGCTCTTCGCTGGTTGTGGCGGAAGGCAAAGAGCTTGATCGGCGGCGGCAACACCGCCTCGGTGAGCCCGCGCCCGACACAGCGTCAACCCGCCGCTACGGTGAGCGCCTCGCGACCCGATCGAATCAGCCGCACCCTCCAGCGCTCGCAGCGACAGGGCTTCGGACAGCGCTAGAGCATGTTTAGCTGAAGTGTGCAGCGGTTCAGCGTGAAAAACATGCTCAAAGCAAAGAGATTGAGCGCGTTCCAGATTCCATTAGAAGCGAACATGCTCTGACGCACCAGCAGGCAACGGCTCCCAATACCCAAACTGGCAGTATCAGGACGCCTTGTCGGCCTCTGCGACGTCGGCCACGCCCAGCGGCTCGTTGAGCACGACGAGCAGCGGCGTCAGCCCCTCCTGATCGACGACCCGGAAGATCTCGATGTCGCGCTTCGCCCCCTCGCTCCACCCTGCGATCGTCAGCACCCGCTCCGCCTTGGAGAAGAGCCCGTGATTGCGTAGCGGTCGCGCCGCCTCGAACGCCTGCGACTGCGCATCGGAAACGTCGATTCCCTTCTCCTTGAGCGACTTCAGGTGCTCCTTGCGGATGTCCGTGAGATCGGTGTCGCTCAACACCGATTCCTCCTTCTTCAACTGCTTCAGCTCATTCCTCTGGAAGGGATGCCGCCAACTCCACTTGCGCGGCCAGCGGATGAGGTCGAGATCGTCGAGCACGCCAGCCAGCTGGTTCATCGCCAGCGCCCGCGCCGACTCGTCTTTGTTCGCCGGATCACAACTATAGAGATTGGGAATGATGAAGTAGGACGCCTTGTTGTGGTGGATGAAATGGCGCCGCACCCACTCCAGGTTCTCGTCCGCATCATCGCCAGGAATGCGATCGATCGCCGTGCCGATCGCCTGCCGGATCTGCCGGATCACAGCGCCGGTCGGCATATGCCGCGCTGGCGGCGTCGCCGGTGGGTTCAAGGCCGTCAGCGCAAACAGCCCCAGATCGATGCCGAGCGTTGCCAGCAGCGCGATGAGGTCGCGGCCGGTGATCGGCTCGCCGCCCGTCGTCCGGTTGGCGGAATGCTTGCCGCCCGTAACCACGTATTCGACGAGACTGCCGGCATAGGCCCCGATGTTGGCCCACAGGTTCTTGATCGCGTTGGCGACGCCTGCCGGCCCTTCGGTGAAGACCGCCGCGCGCAATTTCAGCTCTGCCGGTGCCGCCGCCTGTTCCGCTGCCTGCCTTAGCCGCTGCGCCAGCGTCGGATCGTGGCACGAGAACCCGCCCTTGCCCGGCGCGACATCGACTGCATCGGCCAGCGCCTTCATCTCCGCAGCCGTCGACTGCCCGATCTCATTCGATCTGGCCGCAATGCTTTTCGCGCGGGACCGCACCTGCCCGGCGCGAGTCTCGAATTCGCGTTGCCGCGCCTCCACGGTCTCGCCCGACAGGTTCGCCGCCGACTGCTGCAACAGCTGGATGTCCGCCTGCACCGGCTCCAGCCATGACCGCTGAATGCCATCGCGCAAGGTGGCGATACTATCGCGCACCGATCGGCGTGCATTATAGAGCGGACCACGGCCCGCGCCCGAGGCAACACCGCAGCTGCCCCCGCTCGTTTCTTCGCGTGCCATCTGCCCATCGGACCACGTCACGACATTGTCGAGCTGCGATTTGACCGCATCGAGCCGCGCTGCAACCGCGTTGCCTGCGTCGCGCGCATCCTCTTGCAGCGCGGCAAGACTTGTGCGCGTCGACTCTTCGCCCGCGATCAGGCTCCACCAGAACCCGTAGCCGAACCCGATCGACCACAGCGCCAGGAACAGATAGAGCGGGAACGTGATCAGCCGCTCGCCCAGGCGCCGCCCATATCCGAACGTCTCGCGCAGCGCCAGCCACATCAGGAACGTCAGCGCGATGACAACGGCGATCACCAGGATCTCGTTGGATACCGAGAGCCCGCCGACGATTTCGCGCCCGTGCCCGCCGGCCGGTGACGTCGACACGCCGATGATGAAATCGGCCATGCCGCTCCATGTCGCATAGCCCGAGATGACGAGCAGCATCAGCGACGCAATGCCAATGAGCGTGTTGCGGCCGAATAGGTAGTCAGCAACCCGCCCCCCCGCCGAGACCCCAGTCGTGCGGTTGTCGGCCATCACGCAACCCCCCTCGAAATGGGACACACACGTCAACGCTGATAGCTGAAAGGGCAGGCGTTGTCGCGCCTGCTGCACCGCGAAGGGGGAGCAACGCATCGCAGCGATGCCGCCGCGACACGCATATCTCCACCTGACGCCGAACGCTTGGCCGGGCCTATTCCGCCGCCTCGCGGCCGAACTGCAGCTCGGCAAGCCGGCTATAAAGACCCGACGCCTTGGCCAGATCTTCGTGCCGTCCTTCCTCGACGATCCGCCCCTCGTCCATGACGATGATCCGGTCCGCCTTCTGCACGGTTGCCAGCCGGTGCGCGATGACGAGCGTGGTACGACCCGCCATCACGCTCTCCAGCGCCCGCTGCACCAACACCTCGTTTTCGGCATCGAGCGCGCTCGTCGCCTCGTCGAGCAGCAGGATCGGCGCATTCTTCAGGACCGCACGCGCGATCGCCAGACGCTGACGCTGCCCGCCCGAAAGCGTCACGCCGCGCTCGCCAAGCCGCGTATCATAGCCCCGCGGCAATGCGCGGATGAAACCATCCGCCTGCGCTGCCATCGCTGCGGCCTCGATCTGCTGGCGCGAGGCATTCTGCGAACCGTAGGCTATGTTGGCGGCGACCGTATCGGCAAATAGCGCCACATCCTGCGGCACCAAAGCAATCCGCTGCCGCAACTCTTCAAGACTTGCACTGCGCACATCGACCCCGTCCACCAGAACGCGGCCCGATTGCGGATCGAAGAACCGCAACAGCAATGCAAACAGCGTTGACTTGCCAGCACCCGATGGTCCGACGAGCGCCACCGTCTCGCCCGGACGCACAGCAAGAGAGAAGTCGACCAGCGCGTGCGTGTCGGCCCGCGATGGATAGGCAAACCGCACGTGCTCGAGCACGACATCACCCCTGGCGGGATTCGGCAGCGGTACAGGGTGCTCCGGCGAGCGGATCTCGGGCACCTCGGCCATCAGCTCCGACAGGCGCTCGGCGGACCCGGCCGCCTGGCTCATCTCGCCCCACACCTCCGACAGCTCCGCCATCGCTCCTGCCGCAAACAATGCATAGAGCACGAACTGGCCGAGCCGCCCGCCGCTGATCTGGCCCGAGATCACCGACGACGCACCGAACCACAGCACGGCCGTGATCGACGCAACGACCAGGAAGATCGCCAGCGCCGTTAGCCCGGCGCGCGCCTTGAGCCGCCGCCGCGCACTCAAGAATGAACTTTCGACAGCGCTGCCAAACCGTTGTGAAACAGCGTCCTCGTGCGCGAACGCCTGCATCGTGCGCACCGCCTGCAGGTTCTCGCTGGCATAGGCCGAGGCTTCCGCAAGTGTGTCCTGCGCCTCGCGCGACAGCCGACGCACTACGCGCCCATAGGCCATCAGCGGCAGAACGATCACCGGGATCGCCAACAGCACCAGCACCGACAGCCGCGGACTGGTGATCACCATCATCACCAGCGCACCAACCAGCATGATCAGGTTGCGTAGCAGCTGGCTGAGTGCGGTCCCGGCTGCGGCCTTGATCTGGGTGGCGTCCGCCGTCAGCCGGCTCATGACCTCGCCGGAGTGCGTGCGCTCGAAGAACACGGGGCCAAGCCGCGTCAGGTGGCGGAACACGTCGTTGCGCAGATCCGCGACGACCCGCTCGCCCAACCAGTTGACGAAGTAAAAACGCGCCGCGCTCGCCAGCGCCAGCACCGCGCCGATCACGATCAGCATGCCAAAGTACTGGTTGATCAGCAGGCCATGGTCGGACCCGAACCCGTAATCGATCATGCGCCGTACCGCCATCGGCACGACCAGCATCACCCCTGCGGAAATGACCAGCGCCACCAGCGCCGCCGCCACCATGCCGGGGTGCTTCATCACGTAGGGCTTGATCGCCATGAGCGGACGCAGCGATTGCCGTCGCTTTTCAGCAGTCGCACTGCCGGAACCTTGCATCTGGTCGGCGTTTGAAGTGTCAGGCTTGGATCGGGATCTCAATGCGGGGTCTCCCTGACATTCCGGCCAGTGTGGCCAACGAACTTGCGCAGCCCGCACGGTGAAACTGCGGCGGCTGCAAAATTGCACGGCAGTTCCGATCGCTGAGCACCATTGCGGCAAGGCAGGCCGGAACATGCCCTATCGATGCGGTCACCTCAAGGAGATGTGAGGATGGCGCGCCACACTGTCGCCGGTCGGAAATCCCAAGTCCGGGCATTAGACTCCCGAAAGACTCCCCAATGCGCGGCCAATATGACCTGCCGGTGATGCTTGAAAACCTGCCGGAAAGCGACTATCAGAGGCCCACCTCGAATTCCCGACAGAAACTGGGGCACGGCCGCGGACTTGCCGCCACCCCCTCCTGTCTTGCGGCGTGGAGCCAGACCATGAAGAAAGATTCAGATCTGCACCCGGACTATCACCAGATCAAGGTGGTGATGACGGACGGCAGCGAATTCGTCACCTATTCGACCTATGGCAAGGAGGGCGACACCCTCCATCTCGACATCGATCCGGGCTCACACCCCGCCTGGACCGGCGGCGACACCAAGCTGATGGATCGCGCCGGCCGCGTGTCGAAGTTCAAGAAGAAGTTCGAAGGCCTGTTCAAATAGGCTCGATGCGACGGACAGCGACGCGGCCGACCAGCTTCCACGGCTGGTGAAGCCTGGCACGCCATCGCTTGGAAGCAAAATGGTGGAAATCAAAAGGCCCGGAGCATTCCGGGCCTTTTCGCTTTCGCCGAACTTTCCAGATCCTGCAAACCGGCCGCAATCACGCGGCTGTTGCATCACGCCAACTTCCCGCCGAATGCGCGGTTGAGGCGGTTCATCTGCTCGGCCACCGGATTGGGCCGCAGCGACACGACGTTGCTTTCGCCCTCGGGCTCCTGTATCGCCTTGTCGAGCTGCACAATGCGGTCATGCAGCTTGAAGCTTTCCTCGATCAGATTGCGCAGCCCTTCGGGCAAATCACTGAACCCGCGCACGTGCGACGGCCGGCTCAAGGCCTTGAGCTTCAGCCGCTGCCTCTTGCGACTGGCTTCCTCTACCGTGATCTCGCCATTGCGCACCGCGCGCCTGACCAGCAGCCAGGAGGCCAGATCGAGCAGCCGCGTCGTCAAACGCATGCTTTCGGTTGCATAGAGAACGCTGGCCGGCGGCTTTAGCGCCTTGGCCTCGCGACGTCCGGGCCCATCGAGATAGGACGCCGTCGTCTCCACCAGTGCCATGCCTTGCTTGAAGACATGATCGAACTGCTGGGATCCCTGGAAGTGTTCAGCGAACGAGATGGTGACGCCACCACCCGGCTGACCTTCGAACTCACGCGACTCGTTGTTCATGTTACGCCGTGACACAAACTGAAACCTACTGCTTACCGTGTACACCGAACCAACCTAGCTGACCATAGTTAACAACAAGGTCAATCTGGGTCGTTTCGTGACGCATCGGTCTCGCTGATGTGGACAACTGCAAGTTTGACGCCGCCGTCATCGCGCAACGACAAAAAAAGAGCCGCCGGGATACGGCGGCTCGGAAGTCAACAGGGAGGCGTCAAACAGAGTGGCACTGGCCACTCAGGATCCAGATGACTGGATGACGGCTAAGCTACCCGCTTATAGTTATTGAAGAGTTAAGTAGCGATCTGAAAACGTGCGATCGGTGATTGGCCCCGCTCGCACTGAACTTGAAGTCGCGCGACTGCGATGTCACGCGATGCATGTGGCATGCGTTGACCCTACGACTTGAACAAGGCACTTGCCGCCGCCTCGTGCGCACGCTTTGCCTTGAGTTCCACTTCGACGCGCTCGATCTCCGCCTTCAACGCCTCGACGCGATGTTCGAGCTCTGCGATCGACAAGCCTGTGAGATCCTCACCAAGATTGATTCCTGCCGGTGTCGGCTTGGGTCGCAACTCATCCCAATCCATCCGTTTCTCCTTTCCGCTCATCATCGCCATTCCATCACGCCAGACGCTGCTCGAACGCAATCCGTTCTTGTCTTCGCAGCGCGATGAGGGCACACCTGCCGTTGCGACATTGCACGGCCATCGCCGTTCCAAGAATCGCATCAGCATCGCTTCCCGGCCGACGTCCTCCCGCAATCTGCTCCCGCAATCCCAGAGAAGAGCCCATGACCACGCTGCCTGACACCATGACCGCCATCGAGATCGTCGGCAAGGGTGGACCCGAGGTGCTTGTTGCACGCCAGATACCGACACCGGCTCCCGGCACCGGACAGGTGCTGATCAAGGTCGCGGCGGCCGGCATCAACCGACCAGATGTCCTGCAGCGCGAAGGCCTTTATCCCGCTCCGAAGGGCCACTCGCCGGTCCCCGGCCTGGAGGTCGCCGGCGAAATCGTTGCCTGCGGACCGCAATCGTCGCATTTCAAACCCGGCGACCAGGTCATGGCGCTCGTCAACGGTGGCGGCTATGCGCAATACTGCATCGCCGAGGAGCCGGCAACGCTGCCCATCCCGCATGGCCTGTCGATGGTTGAAGCTGCAGCGGTGCCCGAGACCTTCTTCACCGTCTGGCACAATGTATTCGAGCGCGCCGCGTTGAAACCAGGTGAATGGTTCATGGTACATGGCGGCACGTCCGGTATCGGCGTCACCGCGATCCAGCTTGCCAAGACTTTTGGCGCCAAGGTCATCGCCACCGCAGGATCGCCTGACAAATGTGCGTCCTGCCTCAAGCTTGGTGCCGATATTGCCGTCGACTACCGCTCCCAGGACTTCGTCGAGGTCGTCAAGGACGTCACCGGCAAGCGCGGTGTCGACGTCATCCTCGACATGGTCGGCGGCGATTACGTCGACCGCAATATCAAGTCGCTCGCCGACGACGGGCGCCTTGTCTACATCGCCTTCCTCAAGGGATCCAAGGTTGATGTCGACCTGATGCGCGTAATGTTGAAGCGCCTGACCATCACCGGCTCGACCCTCCGCATTCGTCCCACCGATGTCAAAGGCCGCATTGCCCGAGCCCTCGCCGAGAAGGTTTCACCCCTGTTCGGCGACGGCGCACTCAAGGTCGTCATCGATTCAACCTTTCCCTTGACCGATGCGGGCCGAGCACACGTCCGCCTTGATGAGGGCGCTCACGTCGGCAAGATCGTCTTGACCGTCACCCACCCATAAGCTTCGGCATCGGCGCAGCTCTTGCGATCACAACTCCTTTGATTGACTGCCCTAACCGTTGCAGCAGCCGCGTCCGGCCCCGGCTCATCCAATTAACCATGTGTACGCCTGCAAACTGACGCTTGCCGGCCGATCCGCCCTCACCGAGCCACGTCGCTGTGTGCTGGCTTCATCACACAGGCCGCTGACCGCCACGGATGGGCTTGCCACGCGGGGCTGACTTATTGGACACTCCACCTGGTATGGCGAAAGCCGCGTAACCGTGAGGATGTATCTCCCGTGCAAACTTCCCCAGGAACACTGCGCATCGCAGTCGGAACGACTCTCGAGGCTGACGTCCGCAACTGCAAGCGACTTGAGCTGTATGGTGTGATTGAAGGGGACGTCGTTTCCGACGAGGTCATCGTCTATGATGGCGGGCGTCTCATGGGACGACTTCGCGCCGGCAACGCTGAGGTCATGGGTACCGTCGAAGGCGACGTCGTCATACGCAATCTGATCGCGATCCGTGCCACCGGCATCGTATCCGGCGATGTCCAGTATGGCCGCATGTCACTCGAGCCCGGCGGTGAGCTCACCGCCAAGGTGAAAAACGTGCCGCCCCACCTCGTCGGCGACTTCGCCATCTCCGTGCAGCGCGGTGGCAAGGTGATCATCACACAGGAGGACGTGGCAGCCGTCGATCCGGACAACTCGCCTGACGAGCTCATCTACACCGTGACCGATATTCGCGGCGGACGCATCGAGCTGGCAAGCCAGCCCGGTCTTCCGGTTTCGAATTTCACCCAGGCCGATCTCAATGCCAACAACGTCATGTTCGTGCATGGCGGCTCGCTCGATCGGACGGCCCGCTTCGATGTCGTCGTGCACGACGCCGAAGGAGCCTCCTCGGGCAGGCCGCGCACCATCGATGTCACGGTGACAGGCAAGGCCGCTGCCGCATGAGCTGCGCGCCATGGCGCTCGACAGCGACGCGGCCCCTACCACACCAGCGACGTCATCGCCGCAACCGGAACTGAAGCGGTATCTTTGAACAGCGCTTCGAGTGTCTTCGCATCGAGTGCGCCGCTCACGTGCAGGGCGCTTGCCACGAACACTGCACGAATGCCCGCATCGACAGCCCCGGCAATGTCGGTCTTGATGCCGTCGCCGATTGCCAGCACGCGCTCCTTGGGCACCTTCTTGCCGCGCAGTTCCTTGAGCAGCAGCAGGGCCAGATCGTACATGGGACCATAGGGTTTGCCGGCATAGGTGACCTTGCCGCCCAGTTCCGTGAAGGCCGCCGCCACGCCGCCCGCGCACCACACCATTTTGCCTCCGCGATCCACCTTGAGGTCGGGATTGGCACAGATCATCGGCAGCCCGCGCGCTACGGCGTCCGCCAAGAGGTCGCGATAGGTGTCGGGTGTTTCCACTTCGTCGTCATAAAGGCCCGTGCACACCAGCGCGGCGGCCTCCGCCAGCGGCGAAAGCTTCACGCCAAGCCCATCGTAGAGCGGCAGATCCCGTTCCGGCCCCAGGTGGAAGACGGACTTCCCGGCGAGCTTGCCGATCATGGCGCGGGCCGCGTCGCCCGACGTCAGGATCGCATCGAAGGCACTCTCCGGCACACCGATCCGCCGCAATTGTTCTGCGGCACTGGCGGCGGGCCTCGGCGCATTTGAAAGCAGTATGACAGTGCCGCCGATACGCCGGAACGTGCTGCAGGCGCGCGCCGCATCCACGAACGGACTGACGCCGTTGTGCATGACACCCCAGATGTCGACCAGCCACGCATCCGTGCCCACCGTCAATGGTGAGATCGACGTAACGATCGGAACTGCTGCACGGGTTGGGGCGCCCTTACTGGTCATAACACTGCAGTGCCGCGTCAGCCGCCGAAAATCAAGCTGCCGCGTCGCGCTCCCCTGAGCCACCGACGCTTTTGAGCTGCCGTGCCCCTCCGAAAAGCTGGCCCTGGCCGAGCCGCACGCCATGCTTGTAGATGAGCTGGCGCTTTTCTTCGTCGTCGATCGCCTCGACCACCGGCGTCAGCCCGAGCCCGGAGAGATGCTTGCACAGGTCCGCCGCCGGCACCACACCACCAGCCGCCGGCAGTCCAGCCAGGAATACGTCGGCGTCGAGCTTGACGAACTTGAAGCCCGCCTGCGCCAGCAGTTCGAAGTCCATGTCGAGATCCGTCACAGCTCGCAGCGCAAATCCGAAGCCGAGGTTGCGCATCTCGGTGATCATGGTCCAATGCGGCGTCCGGAAGATACGGGCATCCGACTGCGCAAAGGTCAGCACCAGCTGGCCGGCAAGCTGCACCTGGTCGTCGTAGGTGTCGGCAAACACCGTCAGGAACTCGTCCGACGTGAGTGCCTCGCCGCTGAACGTGGAGAACACGTTGCCCTGCTTGTTGCGTTCCTCCAGCCGGCGCGCAACCTCCGCCGTATGCTTCAACCGCAGGCTGTCGAGCAGCGGCAACGCGCGCGTTACCCGCTCCGAGTCCGCCCCGTCCTCCAGGACGATATCCTTGCCGCGCTCGTCGCGAAGACGAACGCTGACCTCGTAGTGGCGGGCCCGCTGCTTTTCGATGTCGAGCACCGGCTCCAGGTAAACGTCGACCCGCCCGGCCTCAAGCGCACTGCTGATGCGCTCCAACCGGTCGAGCAGCGGCTCGCCGCTGTCAGCGGACAAGGCCTCACTGTTGGAAATCCCTGCATCCCATAGATCCTCGCCCAGCATCGAAGCGGCGCGCCCGCGCACATCCCCGGACTTGGCGGCGGCCTCGGCACGCTTGTCCTCATGCCGGCCTGGATGCGCCGTGACCTCGTCGCGCTTCGACGCCAAAACATTCGGCGCAGCCGGCAGCTGCGGCGGCATGCTCGTCATCGTCGCTATCGGCTGCGCTCGGCGCATCAGCGCTTCAACGTCGAACTCGGGCTCGCCGACGCTCTGCGGGGGCGCACTGCTCGATGTGCTCGGTCGCTGCGTCGGCCCCAGGCCGGTTTCGAACCCGGGCTGAGACTTCGGCTCGACCATGCGGCGCATCGCAGGCGCACCAGCCTTGCCCGTTTGACCCGGCATAGCCGCGCTGGAAGCGTCGTCGCGACCGCGCCGATTTCTATGCGGGGCGGCCGGCTCGTTGTCTTTCATGTTGCGCGCCGCCTGCCGCAGCGCTCCGACCGACCGATCGAGCGCATCCTCGTCCAGCATCTCACGGCTGCTGCGCAATGCGAGTTTGTCCGCGTCAGCCGAGTTCACCTCATCGGCAAGCTTCTTGATCAGCCCCTGGATCATCTCGACATCGGATTCGCGCGGCGAAAGTGTTGGCAGCCGCGCCTCGTCTCCTGGGCGATAAGCCCAAGCCGAACCAGCATCCATTTCTCCAGCACCGGACATTGCTGGAACACTATCACCTGGTTTGTCCCCGCCGAGCGCATCACCCAGATCGACCTTTGCCGTATCGGCAATGACGCCAGGGCGCTCCTCGGTGTTGCTATCAGTTGCGATGGCCGCCGCCGGCGCAGTGTCCGCATCTTTCAAGTCGAACAGATCGGACAGGTCGTGCCCGAATGGCCGCGCCGCAACCGTTTCAGCTGGCCCCCGACCGGAGTCTTTTCCAGCATCCTTCGATTCCCCGGTGGGCCCTACCGTGCCCGCAGCCGCAGGCACGGGCGGTAAAGCCTCGCGCGGCTCCTTGAAAAGAGGCGGTTCATCGGCCGGTTTGTTAACAGCCTGAGGCGATGGCCGCGCTTCCTTGTCATCCTTCTTGGGTGCCTCTTCGGCCATGCTGCGACGGATGCGATTGAACCCGACCGCGTTGGCAATCGAGCTGCCGAGCGACGGCGCAGGCGGACGCGAGCTTGCGGCGTCCGGCCTCGCATCCCCATCGCCGGTATCTTTTTGCCCGATGGCCGGTGCAATGGGGTTTGTCGGCGCACGAACCACGGGCGGCAACTGCACGTGCGACGCGGCCGCTCGCTCCAATCCTGCCAGAGGATCCTTGGACGGAGCCTGCGGCGGCTGGGGCATCGGTCCCTTATCCGTCACGGGCGGTCCGGCAAACTCTCCGCCGCGCGCGAACGGTGCGGCGGCTGCTGCCGCTGGCGCCTTGGCGTCGGGAAGCGGTCCATCCGACATCGGCAACCGCGTCCACGGCACACGCGAGTAGGGGCCAGCGTCATCGGAGAGCGGCGGCATCATCGGCGCGTTGGGGCCTGCGGCAGGAGCACTCGGCATGGCTGCTGGCTTCGCAGGGCCAGGGCCTGGTCCGACCATTGCCGCAGGGCGCATTTGCGCAGCGCCGGGCTGGCTCAGCCGCGCAACCTCGCCCGACAATCGCTCGACTTCGGCCTTCAGTGAATCCAGCTGATCGTGCCGCCGAGCCAGCGTGTGCAGCGTCAGCAGGCCGATATAAAACGCCGCCGACACCGTCACCGACAGCCAGAAGCTGAGGCCGACCTGTGTCACCAACCCCATGCCCAGGGCCAGCGTCACGATTGCCATCGCCATCATGACAAAGCCGTCTGCAGCCCGGCCTTTGCTCGGTTTGCGCTGTGCCTTGCCGGTTTCGCTCGCCATGCCAACCCATCCCGAAATCTGAATCAAAATCCGCTGACGGAGGCTCTCCCTCCGTACCCCGTTAGCCGACCGGCCGCTGAGGCAGACCCTTAATGACCACGCGATGACTTGAGGTGTACTGATACGGCTCGTGCCACCGAGCGACACTCGCGATTCGCAGGCGTGACGCCGCACGGACTCGATTCGCCTCTTCTAACTGTTCAGGACGTCAACGGCTGGGGGCAATGTGAGGCGTCGAGGTATCACCAGAATTCGACGGTGGGCCCAGGCCCTGCGTCCAAGTTGTTGCTCAAACGCATCGTCTACGGAGAGCAAAATGCGACCAATTGGCTGGGCAGGCCGCAATTGTCATGCAGTCGCCGCAATTAGCGCTCCGAGCCGCTCCGCGATCTGCGCCACGTCATCCGCGGTGGCAACGAGGGGCGGCGCCACGATCAAGGTATCGCCACCGACCCGAATATAAAGATCGTGATCGTGGAAAGCGCGCTCCATGATCTCGTATCCCCGCACGCCAATTCCGGACTTTGCAGCGGCCAGGTCGATGCCGCACATGAGCCCGATCGGCCGGATGTCGAGCACCCCGCCAGCGTCACGCAACCCCATCATGATCTTGGCGAATTCCGCCTCCAAGCCCGCCGCCCGTTGAAACAGGCCCTCGTCCCGATAGACGTCGAGCGTCGCCAGCGCTGCCGCTGACGCCAGCGGATGTCCCGAATAGGTGTAGCCGTGAAAGAACTCCGGCAACTGCCGTGGACCATCCATGTGAGTGTCGTGAATATCCGCACGCACCAGCACGCCCGACATCGGCACCGAACCGTTCGTCACGCCCTTGGCGAAGGCAATCATGTCTGGCACCACGCGGTAGCGCTCCGACGCAAACGCCGAGCCGAGCCGCCCGAACGCCGTGATCACTTCATCGAAGATCAACAGGATTCCGTGCGCCTGCGTGATCCGCCGCAACCGTTCGAGGTAGCCCTTGGGCGGCGGCAGACAGCCCGTCGAACCCGCCACCGGCTCCACGATCACCCCGGCGATGTTCGAAGGATCGTGCAGCGTTAGGATGCGCTCCAGTTCATCGGCAAGGTGCGCGCCCCACTCCGGTTCCCCGGTCGAGAACGCCTGCCTCTCCCGGTCATACGTCGTCGGCAGGTGATCGACGCCGCCCAGCATCGCGCCAAACACCTTCCGGTTCGCAGTCATGCCCCCGACCGAGATGCCGCCGAAGCCGACACCATGATACCCCAGCTCGCGTCCGATGAACCGCGTCCGATGCCCCTCGCCTCGGCGCCGATGATACGACAGCGCAATCTTCAACGCGGTGTCCACCGCTTCGCTGCCGGAGGAGGCGAAAAATACGTGATCGAGTTCGCCCGGCGCCATCTGTACCAGCCGGTGCGACAGCTCGAACGCGCGTGGGTGCGCGAACTGGAATGCGGGAGCGTAATCCAGCCGCCCCGCCGCCTCTCGGATGGCGGCCACGATGCGCGGATGACAGTGCCCGGCGTTGACGCAGTAGAGGCCCGACGTTGCATCCACCACGCGCCGCCCGTCCTCGGTCAGGTAGTACATCCCTTGAGCGCCGACGAACAGCCGCGGACGCTCACGGAAGGCGCGGTTCGCTGTGAATGGCATCCAGTAGGACGCCAGCGAATTCGGGGGGACCGCGCTGTCAGTGCTCATCTTGGCTCCTCTTGCACTGGACTGCCCGCATACCCGTCGTGCCCTGTTGAGTTATTCGCTCGCGCGGGCGTGCCGGCGCGTGGCCCTTTCTTGGGGGTGGCGGCTGTGGATAAGCACACCTTCCAGTGGATGACGATCCTTTTTTGTGTAGCGCCGCCGTTTAGCCGCAACACGGCCAATCGGCGACCCTGTTCTGTAGCTTGTTTAGGTCTCGTTAGGCGAATCGGCATGGTATTGTGTCCGCCGGGTCGCCTTCCATCAGTCCTGGCGTACGCATTAGGAGAGAGCCCCGATGTTCATGAGTGCCGTAACCCATGCGCCCAATGTACCCGTTTATGCTGAGTTGGCCGGGGCACGTGTCTTGATCACCGGACTTTCACCCACCGCCGGCGTCGACCTCGCCCGCGGCTTTGCCGATCACAAGTGTCGTCTCGTCCTGCAGAACGCCACAGAAGGCCCCGAGACCGACGCACTGATGACCTTGCTCGCCGAAGCAGCCGCCGAGATTAACGTCTTCAGCACGGACCTGTCGGACGCCGAAAGCGCCGTCCGTTTTGCTCAAGGCTCGGCCCAGGTCATGGGCGGTCTCGACGTGGCCATCAATCTCGTGACCGTCGCGCCCGAGGAATTCACCGGCCGCACGACGATCGACGACGTCGAGGACCTCGTCTCCAAGAAGCTGCTGGCATCGACGCTGATGTCCCGCATAATCGCCAACAGAATGCGTCTCACCCTGACGCAGGGCCTCATCCTCAACGTTATGCTGATGGCGCCGCCGCGCTCGCCGGCCGAGGAGGCCTTCATCGGCATACTGCGCACCGCGCTGTCGACGATTACACGCCGCGAAGCCACCGAATGGGCCAGTAAGTCGATCCGCATCAACGCGATCGGCCCGCGCAGCCTGATCGACGACGCGCAAGGCGGCGCTTGTCTGACGACCGGCCCTGACATCGCTGCGCTTGCACTTTATCTCGCCAGCCGCAAGGGCCGCCAGCTCACCGGCCAGGTCTTTGACGCAGAGGGTGTGGCGGCCACAGGCTGCTGAGAATATTTGGCGCCGCACACCACGCGCACGTCGCTCCTGCTATCATGCATTTTGATTTGCCCGATGGCCGATTGGCCGTCGGGCAATGAAATATTTGATCACATCAGTAAGGGTGTTGAGTCATGCTGAGATTCGTCCGTGCCACCGCAATTCTAACTGTACTCGCGACATTACCCACTCCATCCCTCGCCGCGGAAGCAACTGCCGAAAAGATCGTCGACACCCTCAATCGAATCTTCGGCGCACACGGCGTTCGCTCCAGTCACGCCAAGGGCCAATGCGTGACCGGAATGTTCACCCCGACTGCGGAGGCGCCGACACTCACGAAGTCCCCGCACTTCGCCAAGCCCGGCAAGGTCCTCGGCCGCTTCTCGATGGGCGGCGGCAATCCCGAGATACCCGACGCTACCAAGACTGCCGTGCGCGGGTTCGCATTCCGCCTCGATCACGGCAGCAAGTCGGCGTCTGACTTCGCATTCATTTCGGCACCCATTCAGTTCGCCAAGACTCTCGATCAGTTCCTCGGCTTCCTCGATGCGCGCGTTCCGGGCGCCGATGGCAAGCCTGATCAGGAGAAGATCAAGGCATTCGCCGCTGCCAATCCAGAAACAACGGCGCAAGGAAAATTCCTGGCAGGCAATCCTGTCCCTGGCAGCTACGCCGGCATCCCCTACTGGGGTGTGCACGCTTTCACTCTCACTGACGCAGCTGGCGCCGAGCGCATTGCCAAGCTGAAGCTCGTGCCTGCATCAACCTCGGCATTGACCGACGACGAGGCAAAGGCGAAGCCGACCGATTTCCTGGTTGCCGAGCTGACCGAGCGCATCGCCAAGGGACCTGCGACGCTTGATCTCGTGGCGATCCTCGGCGAAAGCGGCGACCCGACCGACGATCCCGCCGCTCTGTGGCCCGAGGATGCGCGCAAGCAGGTCAAGCTCGGCACGCTTGCCGTGACCAAGATCGAAGACAATGAGTTCTGCGATCTGGGCATGTTCGATCCGACACTGCTTGCAGACGGTATCGCAGGCCCCAAGAACGACGAACTGTTCGCCGTTCGCTCCGAGGCCTACGCGATCTCATTCTCGCGGCGCCCACCGAAATAGACGGTCGATGGATTGCCGCGGGCGCGACACCCGCGGCCCTCCTCGCCTCTTCAGCCCTTGCCGTTGCCGCGGCGTTTCTCCAGCGGCAGCGTCTTGCCGAGGATGTGCTGGTCACGTCCGATCACGTGCGCGCTCGAGCCGACGATGAGTGGATCGGCGCCACTGACCACGGACTGGTTCTTGTTGGGATAGTCGAGCGTCGACAGGAAATGCTGCATGCAGTTGAGGCGCGCGCGCTTCTTGTCGTCCGACTTGACGATGATCCACGGCGCGTCGGCGGTGTCGGTGTAGAAGAACATCGCCTCCTTGGCTTCCGTGTAGGCGTCCCACTTGTCCAGCGATGCCTTGTCGACCGGTGACAGCTTCCACTGCTTGAGGGGATCATGCTCTCGCGAGTGAAACCTGCGCGCCTGCTCCTCGCGTGTCACCGAGAACCAGTATTTGTAGAGCCGGATGCCCGAGCGCACCAGCATGCGCTCGATGTCGGGACATTCGCGCATGAATTCCAGATACTCGTTGGGCGTGCAGAAGTTCATCACGCGCTCGACGCCGGCCCGGTTGTACCAGGAGCGGTCGAAGAACACGATCTCGCCGGCGGCGGGCAGATGGTTGATGTAGCGCTGGAAGTACCATTGCGACTTCTCGCGGTCGGTTGGCTTTTCCAATGCCACCACACGTGCGCCGCGCGGATTGAGGTGCTCGGTGAAGCGCTTGATGGTGCCGCCCTTGCCGGCCGCGTCACGACCTTCAAAGATCATGACGATCTTCTCGCCAGACTCCTTCACCCAGGCCTGCACCTTGAGCAATTCGGTCTGCAACTCCTCCAGATGTTCCTCGTAGTCCGCGGTCTTCATCTTGGTCTTGTAGGGATACTCACCCGACTCGAAGGCCAGCCTTATCGCCTCCGGGCTGTGACGCATCTCCGCAAGCTTCTTGCGCTCACTGTCGTCGGCCGCACCGCCGTCGCCGATTGTCGCGACTGGCTTGTCTTCGCCTTTGGCACTCTTCACCTGAGCATCGGCTGCGCCGGCAGCCGTCTCGGCCTTCCCTGAACGATGTTCGCGCGACATTATCGTTGGCTCCTTCTTTCGCCGCTGCACAGCTAGTGCACGGCTAATGCACGGCTCCCATTCGCCGCCCGCTTTGGTGTGGCCTTGGTCGGATGCACTGTTCGGCTGATTATCTGAACCGTCGAGGGGACGACGCACACACACGTCACGGCAGTGCCCACCACCACCGCGCGCCTGCAATTTGTTCTATGACAGACTTTGTCACAGACTGGTTGATCAAAGTTTTGATCGGAATCAATTTCTTCTCAGACCATCTCCAGCCTCCGATTCGCTCCCCAGCCGAACCCGCATCACAAACGCCCCCTGTTAACGCTTGCCTGCTTGACAGGATTCCGCGCCGCTCTTATCTCTGCGCCAGCCCTTGGCACTCGCGCAAATTGAGTGCTAACAGGCCCCCATTCGTTTAGATCAGAAGCCAAGGCCCGGGCCGCAGTGCCCCGGCCGACAACGGAGCAGTGTTCGCATGAAGTTCCGCCCCCTCCATGATCGCGTTGTCGTCAAGCGCGCCGACGCCGAGACGAAAACCGCTGGTGGCATCATTATCCCCGACACCGCAGGCGAGAAGCCGCAGCAGGGCGAGATCATCGCCGTCGGCCCTGGCGCCCGTGACGAGACCGGCAAGATCCAGCCTCTCGACGTCAAGAAGGGTGATCGCGTGCTGTTCGGCAAGTGGTCCGGCACCGAGGTCAAGATCGACGGTCAGGAACTCCTCATCATGAAGGAGACCGACATCATGGGCGTGCTCGACAAGTAGCGCGGCCATATCGAGAGACATGAACCGGAATGTTGATCGTTTGGCCCGAACTGTACTGGCTCGATGACCGCATCGTCATCCTGGCCTTCCTCGCGGTCGGGACCGTCATCACCGCACTGGTGTTTCGCGTAGTGCTGAACAAAGTCCGCCGGCACAACGATCACGACCACATCGACGATTAAGAGATCTAAGAGATCAAGGAACGAGTAAAATGGCAGCTAAAGACGTCCGCTTTTCCGCTGACGCCCGCGAGCGCATGCTGCGCGGTGTCGACATCCTCGCCAACGCCGTGAAGGTCACGCTCGGCCCCAAGGGCCGCAACGTCATCATCGAGAAGTCCTTCGGCGCCCCGCGCACGACCAAGGACGGCGTCACCGTCGCCAAGGAGATCGAGCTCGAGGACAAGTTCGAGAACATGGGCGCACAGATGGTGCGCGAGGTTGCCTCCAAGACCAACGACGTCGCCGGCGACGGCACCACCACCGCCACGGTTCTCGCCCAGGCGATCGTGCGTGAGGGCTTGAAGTCGGTCGCGGCCGGCATGAACCCGATGGACCTGAAGCGCGGCATCGACAAGGCCGTCGCCCAGGTGGTCGAGGCTATCCAGAAGAAGGCCAAGAAGGTCAAGGACAGTGCCGAGATCGCCCAGGTCGGCACCATCTCCGCCAATGGCGAGCGTGAGATCGGCGACATGATCGCCAAGGCGATGCAGAAGGTCGGCAACGAGGGTGTCATCACCGTCGAGGAGGCCAAGAGCCTCGAGACCGAGCTCGATGTCGTCGAAGGCATGCAGTTCGACCGCGGCTATCTCTCGCCCTACTTCATCACCAACGCCGAGAAGATGATCGCCGAGCTCGAGGACCCCTACATCCTCATCCACGAGAAGAAACTCTCCGGCCTGCAGCCGCTGCTGCCCGTGCTCGAGGGCGTCGTCCAGACCGGCAAGCCGCTGCTCATCATCGCCGAGGACATCGAGGGCGAGGCGCTCGCCACCCTCGTCGTCAACAAGCTGCGCGGCGGCCTGAAGGTCGCTGCCGTCAAGGCACCGGGCTTCGGCGACCGCCGCAAGGCCATGCTCGAGGACATCGCCGTCCTCACCGGTGGCCAGACCATCTCCGAGGACCTCGGCATCAAGCTGGAAACCGTGACGCTCGAGATGCTCGGCCGCGCCAAGCGCGTCTCCATCACCAAGGACGACACCACGATCGTCGACGGCACCGGCAAGAAGAAGAACATCGAGGCCCGTGTCGGTCAGATCAAGGCGCAGATCGAGGAGACCACCTCCGACTACGACCGCGAGAAACTGCAGGAGCGTCTGGCCAAGCTCGCTGGCGGTGTTGCCGTGATCAAGGTCGGCGGCGCCACCGAGATCGAGGTGAAGGAGCGCAAGGACCGCGTCGACGACGCGCTGAACGCCACCCGCGCCGCGGTCGAGGAAGGTGTTGTTGCCGGCGGCGGCGTCATGCTGCTGAAGGCCACCCAGGCCATCACCGTGAAAGGCGACAACGACGACCAGGAGGCCGGCATCCATATCGTGCGCAAGGCACTCCAGTCGCCGATCCGCCAGATCGCCGAGAACGCCGGCGTCGAGGGTTCGATCGTGGTCGGCAAGGTACTCGAGTCCAAGAAGGACACCTTCGGCTACGACGCCCAGAACGACGAGTACGTCGACATGGTCGAGAAGGGCATCATTGATCCGGCCAAGGTCGTGCGCACCGCCCTGCAGGACGCCGCTTCGATCGCCGGCCTGATGATCACCACCGAGGCCGCTGTCGCCGAGGCACCCAAGCGCGATGCGGGCCATGGCCACGGCGGCGGCATGGGTGGCATGGGCGGCATGGGCGGCATGGACATGATGTGATGTCCGCCTGAACCCGGCTCACGCTGCGACGATACAAGAAGGGCGGCTCCATCGAGCCGCCCTTTCGCTTTTTCGATCTCGCAATAGTCGTCTACGCCACTTCCTCCCGGCGCCGTCCGAACAAAAAGAACAGCAGCGAGCCCAGAATGCCGACCGCTCCGGCACCCGCGCCGACGTAGACCAGATCCTTGTCGCCCTCGACCTGCCGCGCGGCATCCTCCACGATGATTGGAGTCTCCGCCGCATCTTCGCCGAGATATTTGATCTTCACTGCATTGCGGACGATCTTCTCGTCCTTGATGATCGCATTGGCAAAGGCATGGCTGATCGAAACACCTTCGGCCTTGCGCACCGCGCCCTTGTCATCTTTCCACGCCAGCGCAACACTGTAGCTCGTGCCGCCGCGGCGGCGCTTCGTGCGCGTGGCCCCTGTGACCTCCGCGGTCGCCTCGAGCCCGCGCGTCTCCACATCCTTGATGCGCTGGCCATCCCACCACATGTAGCCCGCCAACAGGGGACCACCGATCGCCGCAATGAGGAACAGCGATTTCAACTTTCCAAGAATCCAGGCCATGCTTCCCCCTTTTCCGAAGTCGGACAATCCATGCTCGACTTGTTGATGCCATTCTTGTCGTCAGTTGGGCACGATGTGGAAAACGCCAGCACGAAAAGAGCAGTAAAATCTGCCGCCAGAGCACAAGATCGGCAGGAATGGCGCAAGTGAGGGCTTGGCCGCTCTTTCGCTTGCCGCGAACAATGCTATGGAAGCGCGTCCTGAACTCGCCTGACGAATCGTGATGGCGCGCGCGTGACTTGGTAGGAAGCCTTGGCACTGGGAGGCCATCGCTCTGCAGACTTGCAGCGGCCAAGTGTTACGTCCTGCATTTTGTCGGCGGAACCAGAGAATTATGAGCAAACCAAGGACCGCATCGAAGGCCAAAGAGTTGTAGATGACCGACACGACCGACGAGACGATCACCGCGACAACGAGCGCGCCCGCACCTAAGGGCCTAGCCGATCCGCGCATGAAGGCCGAGATCGAAAAGCGCCGCACATTCGCGATCATCTCACATCCTGACGCCGGCAAGACGACGCTCACCGAGAAGCTCCTGCTGTTCGGCGGCGCCATCCAGCTCGCCGGCCAGGTGAAAGCCAAGAAGGACAAGCAGTCGACGCGATCCGACTGGATGGCAATCGAGAAGGCGCGCGGCATCTCGGTGGCAACCTCGGTGATGACCTTCGAGTACGGCGGCCACGTCTTCAACCTGCTCGACACGCCGGGCCACGAGGACTTCTCCGACCACACCTACCGAACACTCACGGCCGTCGACAGCGCCATCATGGTGATCGACGCCGCTCGCGGTATCGAGGCGCGCACCTTGAAGTTGTTCGAGATCTGTCGGCTGCGCGACATCCCCATCATCACCTTCATCAACAAGATGGACCGCGAGGCGCGCGTGCCGCTCGAAGCGCTCGACGAGATCGAGAAGACGCTGGCGCTCGACACCTGCCCGATGGTCTGGCCGATCGGCTCCGGCCGCGAGTTCAAGGGCGTCTATGATCTCGTCTCCGGCAAGCTGCGCCGCCTCGACCAGGAAGGCGACGGCGCCGAAGTCGCAGACCCCGCCGATCCCGTCTTCGACACGCTGATGGAGCCCAACGCGCTCGCCACCTGGCGCGAGGAGGTCGAACTCGTCGGCGACGCGGCGCAGTCCTTCGACGTCGAGGCCTTTCGCCACGGCACGCTGACGCCAGTCTTCTACGGCTCCGCCCTGAAGAACTTCGGCGTCAAGAGCCTGCTCGAAGCACTGATCGCTTATGCGCCGCCTCCGCGCGACCAGAAAGCCGCCACCCGCACCATCCATGCGACCGAGCCGGCCATGACCGGCGTGATCTTCAAGATCCAGGCCAACATGGACAAGAACCACCGCGACCGCATCGCCTTCATGCGCGTATGCTCCGGCAAGCTGACGCGTGGCATGAAGGCCAAGCTCGTCCGCACTGGCCGCACGATTGCCCTGCAGGCGCCCCAGTTCTTTTTCGCGCCAACGATGCCATCAAGTCCAAGAAGCTGCGCGATGCGTTGGAAGAGATGGCCGAGGAAGGCATCGTGCAGCTCTTTTCACCCATCGACGGCACGCAACCCGTCGTCGGCGTCATCGGCGCCCTACAGCTCGACGTCCTGGCCGACCGTCTCGACAACGAGTATGGCCTCGACACCGCATTCGATGCCGCCCCCTGTGATACCGTGCGCTGGATCTCGTCCGACAAGGCAGGCGCCGTCGACGAGTTCGTCAAGAAGCACCGCTCGTTGATCGCCAAGGACCGCGAGGGCGAGTACGTCTACCTCGCGCCCTCGATCTACAATCTCCACACCGTCATGGAACGCGCGCCCGACATCACCTTCAAGGACATCAAGACGATTACGGTGTGATCAAGTCGCCGCGTGTTTGTTACCCCGCGTATGGACGTACGTCATCATCCCGCCAGCTCCACCTCCGCAGCCTCCGCAGTCATCGTGGAGAACATCTGCTGCAGCTCCGCGCCCGTGCGCGGACGATACCCGGAGATTCCGTCTCGCCCATAGAACGCCTTGAACATCGCCTTGGCGCTCTCGATCGACAGCGGCCCGACCTCGATCACGTCGTCGATGCGACCCGGCCGCACGATCGCCGGATCGAGCCGGCCGATGTGATTTGTCGTGACGATGAACTTGATGCCGTCGGGCGTCTGCATGCCATCCATCGAGTTGAGGATCTCGTGCAGCGCAGAGCCGCGCGAAAGAGCCTCGCCCGCCGCTTCTCCACCATCCTCGCGCCGCGCTTCGCGCCTCAGCGAGCCGGCGATGGTGTCGATGTCCTCGATCACGAACAGGTCGTTGCGGCCTCCGGTGCGGAACGCCTCGCCCAAACCCTGCAGCGACTTGATGTACTTGATGTCGAATCCGAAATCGGAGGCCAGCGCATGAATGAGGCTGGTCTTGTCGGTGCCAGGCGGACCATGCAGGACGATGCCGAGCTTCCACGGGATACCGCGCGAGGTGTGCCATTCCTCGGCACCCAGGAACCAGGTGAAGCGCTCGACCAGCCGGTCCTTGATCGCCTTGTCAACAAACACGGTATCGAGCCCGCGCTTGCGCCGCCGCAAACCGCCCGCGCTGCCGCCGGCATTGAACAAGGTCACATGGATCGAGTTCCTGTGCTCTTCGGGCCGGGCGTCCTTCATGAACCTTTCGACCACGCTGCGGTCGCGCGTCAGAAACGCTATCGTGATGGTCTCGAACGGTGCGATCTGCTGCGTGGTCTTCGTCTTGGAGTACTTGAACAAGGTGCCATCATAGGTTCCCCAGCCGCGACCGAACCCGGTCTTCAGGCTGCCGTCCTTCACCTCCAGCGACCGGCTGAAGAAGCCCAGCCGCCGCCCCTCGATGAAGGCATCGACCTCGCGGTACTCGTTCGACATGCTTTCGACGAATACCTTCGTCCACACCGTTCTCTCGAGAAGATCGATGAGCTTCTCGGGCACCGCCCTCAGCAGATACATCACCGAGCCGAACGCCAGCGTGCCAATTCCACCCATGAGCAGCTGATTGGAGGTGAGTGCGGAAACCGCTGCGTCGAGACCCATCGAAAGCCCCCTTTGAGCTGTGATTGGGCGCAAAACGCGAGCGCACGCGCCCCGGCGAGTTGTAAGCGGCAACACATGGGGAGGCCGCAGCACATCGTCAAGCGCGTTCCGAAGAATCCCCAAAGCTTGCACTTTCCCAGCGCCTTCCAATTCGCCCTGAGGTCCAGAAATGGCCACTAAAGGCCGCAATCGCCCGACGGAACGAGAATTCAGATTTCTTCCAGCCGCAACATTCGAATGCTTGCACCGGACGTGGCCGCCGGACATACTCCGGCACCTAGTCATCTGCCCCGGATAGCTCATCTGGGGCCGTGACGAAGATGCGAGTATGGAGATAGCAAGTATGAAATCGATCATCAGTGCGGCTGTCGTCGCCACCGTCCTGTCCCTCGGCGTCGTAAGCACGCCGGCTTCAGCACACGACGGCGCGCGCGGACATCGTCACGGCCACCAACATCACTGCAGGATGGTGAAGAAGTGCCACCACAGGCTCTTCAATCGTCGCTGCAGACTGGTTCGCGTCTGCTCGCGCTGACGAGCAAGACCCAGCTATTGCGGAAACAGGTCTAGCGCCCGCTGTCCTCGTGACCGCGGGCGCATACATTTCCGGCACGACGAGCAGCCGCCAACCAATTTGATCGCGGCTCGCTTCTGCCGGGTTAATCGATCATTTACCCCATAACGATTGAATCTCATGTCAGCTCACTCCCTGACGGAGATCCCGGAACGTGTCGGTCAAAACCCTCCCAGCGCCTCTCGCCATGCGCGCGATCGACATGCCGGCGCTTATCATGATCGGCGCCGCCGCCAATGCCCTCGTCGTCACCGTGATGAAGGACCTGGCTGCCGGCGGTGGGTTGTCGCTGACGTTCGGCATCAGTCCCTTCATGATCGTCGCCATCTTCGTGGCGGCCAGATTGTCCCTCGCAGGCGATCATCAACCGGGGCCGCTGCGCCCCTGGCTGGATATTCCCGTATTGGCCCTGATTCTTGTGCCGAGCAGCGCCGTGTCCTGGGCCGCGCTGGCTCTCTACGCAGGACTCGAAGCCGCCTCGACGACCGCCGAGCGCCGCATCGGTGCGCTCTTCTTCCTGGCAGTGGCACTCGCTTCGCTGTGGTCATCCGTGATTCTGAAATGGATCGCGCTGCCAGTCACGACCGCCGAGGCGTTCGTCCTCGCCAAGACGCTGCTGCCGTTGCGGCCAGACATCGTGCAAGTCGCCAATGTCGTCGGCAATCCACAAACCCATAGCCTGATCCTGATGACGCGCTGCACGACCGTCGACGCATTGCCGCACGCGGCCGTCGCACTGATGGCCGTTGCCCACTTGCTCGGCGATGCTCGCCAATCGCGCATCTGGCAGGCTCTTGCGACCCTCGCGGTCATCTATGCCCTGGCCAACCTTGTCCGTCTGGGCGCCATGGCGTGGTCTGCCGAATCCTACGCGCTCGTGCATGGTCCAATCGGCACCAACCTGTTCGATCTCTTCCAGGCGCTTCTGGTGCTCACTCTTGGCAACTGGGTGAGCGAGCCATGACCGCAGCCACAACCCGATTGATCCTCGTTGCCTGTGTCCTGGTGCTCGGCGTGGCGCTGAAGGTGAGCCGCTACGCGGACCGAGACGGCACGACATCGTCCGCGGCCAACATCCACGTCACCAGGATCATGGCGGCAAGCGGGTGGTTGGAAATGCCGCCGTCGCCAGGCACGGCCGAGCCGCCTTATACCCAGCGTGCATTCGCGCGACAGGGCTGCGACAACCCCATTTACGTCGCCATCCTCGACGGCAACGCCGAAAGCGCAGCATTCTTCAGGGTTCAGCACCAAGGCAATGCGGCGTTTGTTCAGGAGACCGTCGTTGAGCACCCCAGCGGCCTCGACCGCCAGCTGTCCACGTTGACGACCGCGCTCGGCAAGATGTTCGGAGCATCGACCGAAATTTCTCTGCCGGTGCTGGCCATCGCCCCGCCGCCACAGACGGCACCTTCGCCATGCGCAGGACCACCCGCCGCCGCGTGGCAGCACGAGCGTTCAGCAACACCAAAAGCTTAACGGTACATTTAGGTGGCCTTAACGGCCTCCTGCTAGCATGCACTTTCTTTAGAGATCGGTAACCGCTATGCGACCCGTGAAACCAATTGCAACTTCGACAATTTTGACTGCGTCAGCCATTGCCGGCATTGCGGCCATGCTGGCTGTCTCGCAAACCAACTCGGCTCGCGCCGCTCCAGGAGACAACGGCAATGCCTATGGCCTGGGCGGTGGCCTTGGTCAGGGTCAGGGTCTTGGTCGCGGCCGCGGCCGTGGCGGTGGTGGCGGTGGCGGCGGCGGCGGTGGTGGTGGCGGTCCTCTGCCGGCACTCGGCGTCACGCTTCTCGGCCAGTCGGCAGGCGCCGCGGGCTTGTGCGCATTGTGGTGGAGGCGCCGCAGAAAGAAGGCCCATAACACCGGCAAGCTTTGACGCGCACAGCGGTCGCGTTGCCGACGCGCTGCGTGCGTTTTCCTATTACCTGCATCCAGCCGTCTCGGCTGAAATCCTCCTTCGCACACGCCCGTCGCGACAAGATATGCCGACATGCTAGCCTCGCGGCACCATGCTCGTGAACTATTTCGCCTATGGCTCCAACATGCTGCCCGAGCGACTGCGTCGGCGTTGCGCCTCCGCGCGCAAGATCGGCGTCGCCGCGCTGCCGGGCTACGACCTCGTCTTCTGCAAGACCGGCCAGGATGGATCGGGAAAGGCCGGCATCATTCCGTGCGCTGAGCCCGGCGCGCGCATCTTCGGTATCGTCTTCCAGATGACGGGATCGGATCTCGCAATCCTCGATGGCATCGAAGGCAGAGGCCGCGGTTACCACCGCAATGACGACCTTCGCGTGCGCGCGTTTGCAGATGAGCAATCGCTGATCGTCTCCAGCTACATCGCCGACGACAAATACCTCAACCCCGACATTCGCCCCTTCGACTGGTACCTCGATCTGGTCGTGAAAGGCGCCGAGCTGAATGGCCTGCCCGAAGCCTATCGGCAGCGAATCGCTGCGACACCCGTTTCGCCCGATCTTGATGTCGAGCGCGACGCGCGCCGCGAAGCCCACCATGTACTGGCCGAGATCAAGGCCAAGACTGTTACCCGCCCGTGCGCCGCAGATGGCCCCACAAATGAGTAGCGGTCGCTCCGGTGGGGGGACCGGGCGACCCCACATCAAACAAGAACCAACACAAAATGGGGGGAAGAATGGCCGACACTACTCAACTCATCCAGCTCGACGTGTCGCCTGGCGTGCGTGCAGGGCCGACAGGCAAGCTGATCTCCATCTACTTCGCCTTGGCGGCACACGTGGCCAGCATCTGGTCCCGTTTCTGCGCCGACGTCTTCCACGCCTCCGGCCGTTCCTGTCCGCACCACGCCATGTGGCGTGCCATGTCGGAATGCCACTCAGGACCTGTGAACCCGCACTTCAGCCGCTCGTTCTGCTGCTGCTGCTTCAATGCCGTCGCGCCATACCACTGGCAGTTGGATTGAGCAGACGCCGGCAGGGCCGCAAGCGCCAGCACGGCAAGCGCGCCAGGCAGCGCCACGAGTGCGGTCGCTCGCATCTGAACCTTCCGAGTCATCGGATCAAATCCTCATCGTTCGCCCTGTCATCCCCGGCACGATCGCCGGGCGTCACAAGCGATCATGGCGACAAAACTAGCGTCCGCAACATGAACCCGCACTGAATGTATTTGTTGGTGCAGGTTCACCTCGGGAGCGGCCGGAAAGGCACGGCTTCCGGGGATCTGGGGGCAAGCTGTCCGCCGCACAATGGCACCCTGGCGAATCGGCTAGCTTTGCCGCGACACACAGTCGAGACAGACATAGCTCAGCCGCAAGATGCCGCCGCCCAGCCAGCAGCCCAGGACCACCGCTCCGAACGCCGCAATGGCCGCCGCCCGCCACGCGTTGGAGGAAACCTTCGGATATAAGAGCTTCCGCCTGGAGCAGGAGCGCATTGTCGCGACTGTTTTGGCCGGCTCTGACGCCCTGGTCCTGATGCCCACCGGCGGCGGAAAATCGCTCTGCTATCAGATCCCAGCCCTGGTCCGCTCCGGCGTCGGTGTCGTCGTGTCACCGCTGATTGCATTGATGCAGGATCAGGTGGCAGCCCTCGACGCCGCCGGCGTTTCTGCGGCGTTCCTCAACTCCTCGCAGACCTTCGCCGAGATGCAGGATGTGGAACGCCGTCTCGCGCGTGGCGAACTCAAGCTCCTCTACGTCGCGCCCGAGCGGCTCCTGCAGGAGCGCACGCTGGACCGCCTCGCCCGCTCCGACATTGCGCTATTCGCCATCGACGAGGCCCACTGCGTCTCCCAATGGGGCCATGACTTCCGTCCCGAGTACCGCCAGTTGAAGGTCCTGGCCGAGCGCTTCCCGACCGTTCCACGAATGGCACTCACCGCCACCGCCGACGAGCGCACGCGCGAGGACATCGTTGCCGAACTCAGCCTGCAGCGAGCCAGCCGCTTCATCTCCAGTTTCGACCGGCCCAACATTCGCTACACCATCGCCGAGATGGGCTCGGTCAGCGCCCGCGAGCGGCTTTGGCAATTCATCCTGAGCGAGCACGCGAAGGACGCCGGCATCGTCTACTGTCTCTCGCGACGTGCGGTCGAGGAAACCGCCCGCTGGCTCACCGCAAAGGGCCGGCGCGCGCTGCCCTATCATGCCGGGCTCGATGCGGAGACGCGGCGCCGGACGCAGAACATGTTCCTCGAGGAGGAAGGCCTCATCATTGTCGCCACCATCGCCTTCGGCATGGGCATCGACAAGCCCGACGTCCGCTTCGTCGCGCATCTCAATCTGCCCAAGTCGATCGAGTCCTACTACCAGGAGACCGGCCGTGCCGGACGCGACGGCGAGCCCGCCGATGCCTGGATGGCCTATGGACTTCAGGACATCATCCAGCAACGCCAGTGGATCGCCGCCTCGGAAGGCTCCGACGCCTTCAAGATGGTGCAGCGGCAAAAGCTCGATTCGCTGATCGGCCTTGCCGAAATGGCGCAATGCCGGCGCCAGGCGCTCCTCGCCTACTTCGGAGAGCAGCGCGCCGAGCCCTGCGGCAACTGCGACAACTGCCTGTCGCCGCCGGCCACGATCGACGGCACCGATGCTGCTCGCAAGGCGCTCTCCGCCGTCTACCGCACCGGCCAGTCCTACGGTGTCGGCTACATCGTCGACGTCCTGACCGGAAAGACCAACGAGCGCATCGTCCGCAATGCTCACGACCGCCTGCCCCTGTTCGGCATCGGCGCCGACATGGACGCGGCAGCTTGGCGCGCACTCCTGCGGCAGTTGACCGCCGCCGGCCACCTCACCGGCGACGCGGAAGGCTACGGTACCCTGCAGCTGACCGAGACGGCACGCCCGTTGCTGCGCCGCGAGGTCACGTTTGCCATGCGTATGCCGCCCAAGGCCAAGGCCGCCGATCGCAAGTCCCGCCGCACGGGCAAGGCGAACATCGACGGAGTCTCACCGCACGACCGCAATCTTTACGATGCGCTGCGCAAGCTCCGGCTCGAGCTTGCCACGCGCACCAAAGTGCCTCCCTATGTGATCTGCCACGACCGCACCTTGGCCGAGCTAGCTTCCCGCCGCCCCGCAAACGAAGCCGCGCTACACGGCATCACCGGACTTGGCGCCGCCAAGATTGCCCGCTTCGGCCGCGACTTCCTCGCCGCCATCGCCAAGGCAGGCCAGCGCGATCCGCGCCTCGACAACCGTCTGTCCGACACCGTCAACGTAACGCTCGCCCTGCATCTCGAGGGCCAATCCGCCGATGACATCGCCACCCGGCGCGGACTTGAGCGATCGACCGTACTTGGCCACCTCGCCGAAGCGATCGGCGCCGGCTTGATTGACGCCAGCGCCGCCTTGGGCCTCGATGCGCATGAAACCGATGAAATCCTGGCGGCGTTTGAAACCTGCGGCACGCTCGAAAGTGGCCGGCTCGGCCCAGCGCATGCTGCCCTCGAAGGCCGCTATGATTTCGGCACTCTGAAGTGCCTACTGGCAGAGCTGGGCTGAGCCGACATCTAACGACCCAGCCCTAGTCGATGCAGGATCGCGTGATAAAGATCCTCTGAGCAGCCGATACCGATCGCTTGGCATGTCACCTCGTGCGAACCGCGATAGATCATGTCGGCCGCCACCCACAGAATGATTGCCAAGCCGATCCAAGAGATCCACGGATAGCGCACCAGGAGGCGAGCGATGAAATGCGACGCCACCGCCATCAGACCGATCGATAGCGCCAGTCCGAATACCAGCACCAACTGGCTCTGGCCGGCAGCACCCGCCACCGCAAGGACGTTGTCGAGCGACATCGATACGTCCGCGATGATGATCTGAGTGACGGCGGACCAGAAGCTCCTGTTGCCGCCTGATCCACCGTTGGCACCAGCTTCGATTGCGTCGAGGTCATGCTCGCCGCCATCGACGATGCCGCGGTACATCTTCCAGCACACCCACAGCAGCAGCAGGCCGCCAGCCAGGGTGAGCCCGATGATCAGGAGCAGCTTCTGGGTGATGGCCGCAAACAGGATTCGCAGGACAACGGCTGCCGAGATGCCCCAGAAGATCACCTTGGCGCGCTGATGCTTCGGCACCTGCGCAGCAGCCATGCCAACGACGATGGCATTGTCGCCGGCGAGCGTGATGTCGATGATGAAGACCTTGATCAGGTCATCGAGGTTGTTCCGCCACCACTCCAGCTCGAAGGCGTGACCCAACTCGACCATGAGTGCGTTGAGCAGACCCGTTGGATCAGCCGCGAGGATCTCGAGCATCTAAGCACCGTCTCTATAATCGACCTGATGGATTTTGCGCAAAGCCCTCAGAAGCCAAGCATGGCTTCGAGCGGTCCCTTTGGCAGGGGAACCAGAAACCAGCGCTCGAACATCATGAACAGCATCAGGGGTACGCCGATGCCCACAGCAGCAGCCTTGAGGATGCCGCTGCGACCGAAGACAATCATGAAACCCGCGATGAAGAGAGCAGAGGCGACATAGATTCCGATGTAGTGGATCGCAGCGATGAACAGGATCAGCGGGATGATGATGAACAAGATGCGTTGGAATCCAACGAACGTAACGAAGTCTTCCTGCCAGTCCTCGGTCTTCTTCAGAATCGCCATCATCAGGTTGTAGAGACTGGCGATCGCAAGCAGCGCACAGACGATGAATGGAAAGAAGCCTGCGGCAGGTCCGGTACCTTCTTCCCATCCGTATCCGAGATTGCGGCTCTCGACCAATCCGATCCCGGCAACCGCGAGCAGCATGAGTGCGACGACGATGTCCATCGTTCGCTTGGAGACGAACAGAGCCGCCTCGCTGTGGTGGGGTGATTGATCCTGCATGGGATCTGCTCCGGTGGCGTGATCTGACGTCGGTATTGATTGGATTGATCCGCCGCCAGCCAACTCGCTTGAGCCGGCTGGCGGCGCGATTGAACGCAAGCCTACTTGCCGGCGGCAGCCAGGAAGCCCGCTTCCTTCATCAAGGCGTGGTGCATCTCGTCGGCCTTCGTCAGCCACGCCTTGTAGGCATCACCCGACATCGTCGTGGCGTTGAACGCACCCTTCTCCATGAAGTCCTTCCAGTCGGGCGTCGCCGCCACCTTCTTGAACAGCTCGACGTAATAGGCGACTTCATCCGGCTTGACGCCAGGCGACATGAAGATGCCACGCAGCATCTGGTATTCGACGTCGACACCCGATTCCTTGCACGTCGGGATGTCCGACCAGGCCTTGTCCGCGGTCACCTTGCCGGTATAGGTCGAGCGCTTGGCGTCGAAGATGCAAAGCGGACGCAACGCTCCGGATTTCCAGTGCGACACCGCCTCGATCGGATTGTTGACCGTCGAAGTGACGTGACCGCCCACGAGCTGCGTGGCTACCTCGCCGCCGCCCTTGTAGGGGATGTACGTGAACTTCTTCGGTGCGGTGACGCGTTCCAGCGCCGCGGTGATGATCTGATCCTCCTGCTTGGAGCCGGTGCCACCCATCTTCATGGACTTGTCCTCGCCGGCCTTCACGGCAGCGATGAAGTCCTTTGCACTCTGCGCTGCGTTGTCCTTGTTGACCCACAGCACGAACTGGTCGAGCGCCAGCATCGAAACCGGCGTCATGTCCGACCACTTGAACGGCACACCTGTCGCCAGCGGAGTCGTGAACAGGTTGGATAGCGTGATGATGATCGTGTGAGCGTCGCCCGCCCCTTTCTTCACTTCCAGGAAGCCCTCGGCACCCGCGCCGCCGCCCTTGTTGACGACCACGAGCGGCTGACTCATCAAGTTGTGCTTTGCAATGACGCCTTGAATGAAGCGAGCCATCTGGTCAGCACCGCCGCCGGTACCAGCAGGGACGACGAACGTGACTGGCTTACTTGGTTCCCAAGCCGAAGCGGTTTGTGCCGATAGAGCGGTGGCCAGTGCGACAGCACCCAGCGCCAGCGTTCTAGAAAGCCTTCTTGCGGATTGCATGGATCATCTTCCTCTACAGAACTGGTGAAGTGGACTTACGTACTTGCGGCGGGACTTGCGGCCTTTTTTTGGTATACCGCGCAATCGCCGCATTTGGTTTGCTCGGCTTTTGAAGAACCAGCTGTTCGATCCTCACGACGTTCCGCGCGCCAACTTGCTCTTGAACCATCCGATGGCCGGCCAGAACAGCAGCACCAGTCCGAGCCCCATGATGGAGCCGACGAGCCAGTTGGAGAAGAATACGCCGAGGCTGCCTTGGCTGCCGAGCAGCGCCTGCCGGAAGCCCTCTTCCGCCTTGTCGCCAAGGACGATCGCGAGCACCAGCGGTGCCAGCGGATAGTCGAGCTTGTTGAAGGCATAGCCGATCAGGCCGAACACCAGCATCATCCAAACATCGAACATCGAGTTGTGCACGGTATAGGCGCCGATCGCGCACACCACCAGGATCACCGGGGCGACGATCGAGAACGGCACGCGAAGGATCGCCGCAAACAACGGCACGCAGGTAAGCACGATGACGAGGCCCGCCAGATTGCCCAGGTACATGGAAGCGATCAGCCCCCAAACAAATTCCTTCTGCTCCACGAACAGCATCGGCCCGGGTTGCAGGCCCCAGATCATCAGGCCGCCGAGCAGCACGGCCGCGGTCGGCGAGCCGGGGATGCCCAGAGTGATCATCGGCAGCAGCGCGCTGGTGCCCGCCGCGTGAGCAGCGGTCTCAGGCGCCACCACGCCTTCCATCTCGCCACGGCCGAAGTTCGCGCCATTGGGCGAGAAGCGCTTCGCCAGGCCGTAGCTCATGAATGAAGCCGGTGTCGCGCCGCCCGGCGTAATGCCCATCCAGCAACCGATCAGGCAGCTGCGAATGGACGTCGCCCAATAGCGTACCAGTTTCTTCCAGGTGGTGAAGACGGCACTCAGTCGGATGGAAGCGTGGGCACCCTGGAACTTCAGACCATCCTCGATCGAGGTCAGGATCTCGCCGATGCCGAACAGGCCGATCACGGCGATAAGGAAATCGAATCCGGACAACAGCTCGGCGTGCCCAAAGGTGAAGCGCAGCGAACCGGTCATCTTGTCGAGACCGACAGCACCAAGCGCGAAGCCCAGACACATGGCTGCGACCACCTTCATCGGCGAGCCGCGCCCCATGCCGATGAAACTCGCAAATGTCAGGAAGAACACCGCGAAGAATTCGGCCGGGCCGAACTGCAATGCGAATTTGGCGACCAGCGGCGCCAGGAAAGTGATCATCACAACGGCGACAAGTGCGCCAACGAACGATGATGTGAACGCCGCGGTCAACGCCTCATCCGCGCGTCCTTGCCGCGCCATCGGATGACCATCGAAGGTTGTTGCGACCGACCAAGGTTCACCGGGTATATTGAACAGGATCGACGTGATCGCTCCGCCGAACAGCGCCCCCCAATAGATGCACGACAACATGATGATCGCCGACGTCGGCGGCATCGAGAATGTCAGGGGCAGCAGGATCGCAACACCATTCGCACCGCCCAGGCCGGGCAACACGCCGATGATCACGCCGAGCACAATGCCGACCACCATCAGCGCCAGATTGAACGGAGTGAGCGCAACGGAAAAGCCTTGCAGGAGCGATACTATCTCATCCATGAAAACGCATTATCCCCCTGAGCCAAAGCGATACAGTACAGGGCTGCTCCGCCCTGGCAACCCTGCCAAGGCAACTTGGCAACCCGGACAAGGCAAGCCAACCGGACAAGGCAAGCCAACGACTTTGCAACCGGGCCAACCCAAGCCCCCGAGGTAAGCCCGAAACCGACCACCCGGGCAAGGCTAGCGGGCAACCTGTAAGCCCTGCCAAGGCTAGCCGTATACTGGAAACCCGGTCAGCCTTGCCAACTTGGCAACCCATTCGAACCGGGCAACCTCACTGACCTGCCAACCCGTTCGACCCAGCCAACCTTGCCGACCTGCAACCCGGGAAACCTTGCCGACCCGACACCCCGGCAACCCATTCGACCAAGCCGACCCGGCCACCTGTTCAAAACTGGTATACCACATGTGGCACACCACGGCGCAATCCAATTGTGATGCTAGTCGCCACCCTCGACTTTCTGCGATGCGAATTAATCAGAAATACATGCGGTTGACAAAATGTCGCAGTTAAGAATATTTCGAGAGTGTATTTGCATGCAGACCAAGATATACACGGCCGCGATCCCACTCCAGCCAGAAGAAATTTCTATTTTACTTTTGGGGCAGTTCCGAGCACGCAGAACCTACTACATGATCAATACTTATCATCATCAGTTCTTGATGCGGCGAGAGGCAATTCAATCGGTCAATCACATGAAAGAAATATTACAAAAAAGTTTTTTCCGCAGCGCAAAATCCGCGGCGCCTTAGAATTCCGCACCGCAGCAACATGGCGAACCTGCACTTTTCACGACGCCGTTACGGTCTTGAAGCGCCACAAGCTGCATACGATCAGCGGCAAGCAGGACGTCTCCGCGATCTTGGCGACTCCCCTAGCATCATGCATGTCTAAGCCCTAGAACAATTAGAGAACATGGTCAAGTGTTCGCAGATCTCCTACGGCACAGCACAAAGCCAAAATCAGTTCAGGTGGCGATATAC
>JBGANK010000026.1:0-41297 GCA_044222395.1 Hyphomicrobiaceae bacterium
CGAGCCGCCGGGACCAGGGCGCAATGGCGAGCGCGACTTCCACGGCGAGAAGCGCGCCAACGACACGCACGAGAGCAAGACCGACCCGGATGCCAAGCTGTTCCGCAAGGGCAACAGCCAGCCGGCGAAGCTCTACTACATGGGCCACGCATTGATCGAGAACCGGCACGGTCTCGTGGTGCAGGCGGACGCGACGGCGGCGACCGGCAAGGCCCAACGGCAGGCCGCATTGGCGATGATCGACCGGCACGACCCCGGCTCCGAGCGGCGGCTGACGCTGGCCGCCGACAAAGGTTACGACACCAGGGACTTCGTCGACGATCTCAGGGAGAAGTGCGTGACGCCGCACGTCGCCGCCAAGGTCAAGGGCTCGGCGATCGACGGCCGCACCACGCGGCACGAGGGCTACAAGGTCAGCCAGCGCAAACGCAAGCTGGTCGAGGAGGCCTTCGGCTGGGGCAAGACCATCGCCGGCATGGCGAAGGTGAAGGTGCGTGGCCTCGCGCGCGTGCGATTCAAATTCACCTTCGCGATGGCCGCCTACAATCTGATCCGGATGCCGAGGCTGCTCGCCGCAGCGTGAGGCGGAAGGGTGAGACCACCCGATCACAGCGATCGAATACCGAAGAACACTGTCGCGGAAGCCCCCTCCGAGGATACGCTTCTAACCGAAGTCCAAGTTCAACAGCCTGCTAGATCATGGCCATGCCGCCGTTGACGTGCAGCGTCTGTCCGGTGACGTAGCCACCCTCTTGGCTGGCAAGGTAAAGAGCCGCCGCGGCAATGTCCTCGGGGGCGCCAAAGCGCTGGGCGGGGATCATCTTGGCGATCTCCTCGGTCTGCTTATCGTTGAGCACTTCCGTCATCGCAGTTTTGATGAAGCCCGGGGCGATGGAGTTGGCGGTGATGCCGCGCGAAGCGATCTCGCGGGCGAGGCTCTTGGTCATGCCGATCATGCCGGCCTTGGAGGCGGCGTAGTTGCCCTGGCCTGGGTTGCCGAACACGCCAGAGACCGAGGCGATGTTGATGATGCGGCCGAAGCCGGTCTTGGAGCGCATCATGTGACGGGCGCCGGCACGGCAGAGCATGAAGGTGGAAGTGAGATTGACAGCAATGACGTCGTCCCACTGGTCGTCCTTCATCACCATGAACAGGTTGTCCTTGGTGAGGCCGGCGTTGTTGACGAGGATGTCGAGGCGGCCGCCCAGGGCTTTCACCGCTTCATCGATGAGCTTGGCTACTGCAGCACGGTCCGCCAGATCGCAAGGCGTGACGACGCAGCGGTCGCCGAGTTCAGCCTTCAGCGCCTCCAGTTTGTCGACCTGACGTCCGGAAATGGCGACCGTTGCACCTGCCTTGTGGAAGGTGCGGGCGATGGCGCCGCCGATGCCGCCGGTGGCGCCGGTTACCAGCGCCGTCTTACCTGTCAAATCGAACATGAGTTGAAGCCCTTCCTGGAAACCATTCGCACGAAGCGCGTGCGCGGCATGGTGAATGTCATTTGGTGGCGCGTCACGCGAGCAGTGTGCCGGATTGCGCGGCGACATCGTCCGGCGTGCCGATACTGGCGGCCTTGATCGATTTCTCGATGCGGCCGACGAGACCCGCCAGCACCTTACCGGTACCGATCTCGTAGACATCGGTTACGCCGTTCTGGGCCAAATAGAGCACGCTTTCGCGCCAGCGCACCGTGCCCGTTACCTGCTCGACGAGGCGCTTGCGGATTTCGTCGGGATCGGAGATTGCGCTCGCCAGCACGTTCGACACCACGGGCACGACCGGCTTGTTGATCGTGACTTTCGACAACGCCTCGGCCATCGCGTCGGCGGCAGGTTGCATCAACGCGCAATGGAAGGGAGCGGAGACGGGAAGCGGCATGGCGCGGCGCACGCCTAAGGGCTTACCCACTTCGGCAACGCGATCGATGGCGCGCTTGTGGCCCGACAGCACGACTTGCGAGGGATCGTTGTCGTTGGCGACCTGGCAGACATCGCCTTGAGCCGCCGCCTCGGCGACCTTCTGGGCCACTTCGAGACTGACTCCCAGAAGCGCCGCCATCGCTCCCTCGCCGACCGGCACCGCCTTCTGCATCGCTTCGCCGCGCAGCCGCAGCAGACGCGCGGCATCGGCCAACGAGAAGGCGCCGGCCGCGGCCAGGGCCGAGTACTCGCCCAGCGAATGACCGGCGACGAATTTCACCTTGTCGGCGAGCTTGAATCCCAGCTCGCGCTCGAGCACGCGCATCACCGCCATCGACACGGCCATCAGGGCGGGTTGCGCGTTGGCGGTCAGCGTCAGCGTTTCCTTGGGGCCTTCCCACATCACCTTCGACAGCTTGTCGCCCAGCGCGGCATCGACTTCTTCGAACACCTCGCGGGCGGCGGCGAAGTTATCGGCAAGCGCCTTGCCCATGCCGACGTCCTGGCTGCCCTGACCTGGAAACACGAATGCAATCGCCATCGCTGCGCCCCTTGGCTCGCGTCAATTTCGCGGCTTTAGGCAACACGAGACGGGCGAAGTCAAGCGCGGGCGCAGCGCGAGGGCGATCTGCG
This sequence comes from Hyphomicrobiaceae bacterium, assembly GCA_044222395.1. GTDB lineage: Bacteria > Pseudomonadota > Alphaproteobacteria > Rhizobiales > Hyphomicrobiaceae > JAEUMD01. The sequence goes on from JBGANK010000026.1 coordinate 2,553, forward strand.
ACCAAAGGCGAAGCGCGAAAGATGATCCGGTTGCTGCCAAGGGCACTTTTCTCTCAGCGGCATGGCGACTTAACCGCTGCGGACGTGGGCGGACTACATGCTCACGAACGTTGCGAAGTATTTCGTCCAACTCACGGGTTGTATTGGCTTTTTGTCGCAGCGACGTGGCGTTGCCTTGATCTTGCCCAGGGTCCCGGGCCACAGGCGGGCGTTGTCTAATTCAAGGGAAAAGTCAGTCATGATGATGCGTTTGTTGGCGGCTCTGGTGGCCGTCCTGCTTGTTCCAGTTTTTGCCGATGATGCCGACGCCAAGCCGCGCAAGAAGCGCAACGCAGCGTCCTACGAATATTCGCAAGATGACGAGGACTCGTCGTCGGAGGGCGATTATGCGAGCCCCTCCTACAATTCTCGCAAGCGCCAGCGTGCGGCGCGCTCGCGTTATCGCAGCGAGGAACGCATGTCGCTCGGCCATTCCGAGGACTCGGATGAAGAGCGCTCGTATTCGGGCGTAGGGCCAAAGCCCGACAGGTGGTGCGGCTGGTGGATGCGCACCCAGCGCGGCGGCGGACCGGAGTACAACGTCGCCTGGAACTGGCGCAATTACGGTAGCCCGGGTTCGCCACAGGTCGGCGCCGTTGTCGTTTGGCCGCATCATGTGGGGCAGATCGTCGGTCAAACATCAAGCGGCCAGTGGATCGTCCAGTCGGGCAATGATGGGGGGCGGGTGCGCACCCGGCCGCGTTCCATTTCGGGTGCGGTGATCCGCATCTGATCTTGTTCAGGGTTAGGCCGCCGAGTCTTTGGCGGATTCCGGTGATGCGCCCGGGCCAGCAATGGTCCGGGCGTTTTCACGAAGTCGGCTGGGTAGTGCACGGTGATCTCACGGCCTGCGAACAAGTGCATCGCCCGTGAGTGCGCCCGTTCACCATCTCAGGTTTCGTTGACAGGCGTCGCCCGGGCACTAGATTGCGGCGCAACATAACAACAGCCTTCCGGTTGATCGAGGACACGCCGCTCCATGACCGCCATCCGCACCCCTGCCCGCCACTTCTCAGCCCTTGCCATCGGTGCGCCCGAGCCCTACCGCGCGCTGCCTGTGCGGCTGGAACGCATGATCCACTTCGTGCCGCCGCACAACGAGAAGATCCAGTCGAAGCTCGGCGAGATGATCGCCAAGGTCGACGTCATCCTCGGCAACCTGGAAGACGCGATCGCGGTCGGCGACAAGGAGGCGGCGCGGCGCGGCTTCATAAAGATGGCGCGCGAGCACGACTATGGCTCGACGGGCTTGTGGACGCGCATCAACTGCCTCAACTCACCGTGGGCGCTCGAGGATGTGATCGAGATCGTCTCGCAGGTCGGCAACAAGGTTGACGTCATCATGCTGCCCAAGGTCGAAGGACCGTGGGACATCCATTACCTCGACCAGCTGCTGGCCCAGCTCGAGGCCCGTCACAAGGTCGAAAAGCCGATCCTGATCCATGCGATCCTTGAGACCGCGGAGGGCGTCAAGAACGTCGAGGCGATCGCGGCGGCTTCTCCGCGCATGCATGGCATGAGCCTCGGCCCGGCCGATCTTGCCGCTTCACGCGGCATGAAGACGACGCGCGTGGGTGGCGGACATCCCGATTACGCCGTGCTGGCCGATGCCGGCGCCGACGCCAAGTCACCGCGCGCTGCCTACCAGCAGGATCTGTGGCACTACACAGTGGGCAAGATGGTCGACGCCTGCCTTGCCTACGGCCTCAAGCCGTTTTACGGCCCGTTCGGCGATTTCGCGGATCTTGCCGCCTGCGAGAGCCAGTTCCGCAACGCCTTCCTGCAGGGCTGCCTCGGTGCCTGGTCTCTGCACCCGACCCAGATCGACATTGCCAAGCGCGTGTTCTCGCCCGATGAGAAGGAGGTGGCGTTTGCCAAGCGCATCCTGGAGGCGATGCCGGACGGAACAGGTGCGGTCATGATCGACGGCAAGATGCAGGACGACGCCACCTGGAAGCAGGCCAAGGTGATCGTCGATCTGGCGCGGCTGGTGGCGAGCAAGGATCCGCAGAAGGCGGCCGCCTACGGTCTGTAAGGCGCGCGTGCGCAATTCCCGGCATACTGATCTCGTGTTGTGTCGTTCGCTACCCTAGTCATTCTGTTCGTCGTCGCGATCTCGCTCCACAATCTGGAGGAAGCGATATGGCTGCCGCGCTGGTCGCAGCAGGCCGGCCGCTGGCACGCGCCGTTGTTGGAATGCGAGTTCCGGTTGGCCGTCCTCGCCCTGACGCTGCTGGCCGCCGCAGTTGCCGCACTGGCACTGATGCAAGGGCCGCAGAGCCTCGGCGCCTATATACTTTCGGGCTATGCCCTGGCGATGGGGCTCAACGTGTTCATACCTCATGTCCTGGCGATAATCATCATGCGCCGCTACATGCCCGGCACTGTGACGGCGGTGCTTCTCAACCTGCCTGTGTGCGCAGCAACGATCGATGCCGCAGTGCGGGAGGGACAGATCGATGCGGATCGCTTCGTGTGGATTGGTCCTTTGGTCGTGGTTGGCATCGGCGCGCTGATCCCGGTCCTGTTTGGAACCGGCCGCCGGATTTGCGCTCACCGGAATTTGAAGCGCGACATGGCGCCTTCAGGTCATTGACAGCCCAGATCAACTCTTCACGTATTGGCTGCTTGTGTGGTGTCTCGCAATTGCCGACCAGAAATTGCGGCTGGTCGTTGGTCGGAAATTGCGAGATGAACACCACACCAAGCCAATGATCTTGCTAGTGTCGTTCAGAACCGCAAGTACCGAGATCAGGCTGCGGCAATGGTGTCGGTATTTGCGGTTCACGACACTAGTGGAGAAATCGGGCCGGGCCAATCCGCCCGCGGTACAGCAATGACGAAAAAGAGCGGCAAGCAGACCGATACGCTGCGGCAGGCAAAGTTCGCGGTGGGCGACGTCGTGCGCCACCGCGTCTATCCGTTTCGCGGCATCGTCTTCGACATTGATCCGGTGTTCGACAACACCGAGGAGTGGTGGCTGTCGATTCCCGAAGAGATCCGGCCCGTGAAGGATCAGCCGTTCTATCACCTGCTCGCGGAGAATGCCGAAACCGAATACATCGCCTATGTGTCCGAGCAGAACTTGCTGCCCGACGAAACCGGCAAGCCGGTGCGGCATCCAAAGGTCAGTGAGCTCTTCCAAGTCGACGAGGACGGGCGCTACCACGCGGTGTTTCTCAGCACGCACTGAAGCGAAGGCACGCGGCCCACGGTTGGCCATCGGCTGCGACCGGGTTGGATTGCGACCGCTTCTGTTTTCGTGACCTTCGTAGCGACTTGGCGCGCAGCATTGCGATCGACCGCTCCCGTTGCAGGTCGGCGCACCAGAATGCATCGAGGCCGCGAGCGGTGGGCGCTCACGGCCTCGACGTCATCGGCAGGGATCGCGAGCGCGATCCGCCGGACTATTTCTTCTTTTCGGCGGGCTTGTCGGCCGGCTTGGCCTCGGCTTTCTTCTCCGCGCCCGCCATGCCTGGCGGCGGATCGAGAAGCTTGGCAGCATCGGCCTTGGCCTTCTGCTCTTCCTTCATTTTCTCAACCATCTCCGCTTGGCGCTTGCGGATCTGATTCATCAGCTCGCCGCGTGCCTTGGCGTACTTCTCGTTGTCGATCGGCGCGCCCGTGAAGGCCGCTGAGAAGCCGTCAAGCGGCACCGGGAAGCCGATCGGCTTGGCGGCTGCGTTGAGGGCAAGGATCATAATGCCGCCGCCCTTCTTCATCTCTTCGATGAAGCCGGCTTCGGCATCGATTTCGGCAGTGCAACCGGCCGGGTGACACAGCGAATACTTGAGATTGACGGGCTTCAGCTGCGCCTCGTCGATCTTCTCGTTCTTGGCTGCCTTGGCCCACTGGTCGGCCGAATAGACGGCCGCGCGAACGCCCGGAGGGATCGCCATGCCGAGCGGGACCATGACCATCAGGCTCTTCTTGTCCTGGCCCTCGACCTCGCGGATCGCGGCGGAGACGAGAACCATTCCGGTATTGCCGTCGAGGCGCTCGTGATGCGTGAGGCAGATCTTCTTTTCCTCGATCTCGGGCTTGGCGTCGGGCTTGTCCGTGGGCTTGGCAAGCTTGGCGGTTTCGCAGAGCTTGACCCACGCGCTCTGCTTTTCAGCAGACTCGCCGGCGGGTGCACCGGCAGCCGGAGCGGCAGGCGCGGCAGCGGCTGGAGGAGCCGCTTCAGGTTTCTTGGTTTCGCCCTTCTTCTGAGCGAATGCGGGTGACGTCACACCGGCGATACCGACGGCAATCGCTACGGCGACAGACAGCTTCACAAGCGCGCGACCGCTGAGCGGTGCAAGCATTGTGCGGCGACCAAAATGTGCCATGAATCCAACGACCTCTTTGTCTTGCGAGCCTTCGCTAGCGGCTCAGCCCCTCGAAATACCGGCCATGCTGCATGACAGCTCGGCCGGGTCGCTCCTCGGCAACCATGTTTGCCGCAGTAAGTCTTGGAATGCGGCAATCCCGTGGCCAAATTTCACGTCTTGGAGAATTCCCCATAGCGATGCCATATCGTCGTGGCAATCACGCCACGCAGGTCGTCCACGGGTGATTGAGCGCGGTGCCGCACATGCCCACTGATCACAGCGCATCTACGCTGTTGTTCGCCGGTCGAATTCGCGCCAAGCAACGAGGTGAAATGTTCGTAATAAAAGATGGAACTGTGGGCAAAGGCCAATTGCCGGTTCCTCTCACATCGGCCAGACCGCACACCTTGCTTCCACTCGTGCTTGTGCTCCTTGTCTGGCTGGCGCCGCTCGCGAAGGCCGCCGCCGACGTGCCGCCTGCTCATGGCATTGCAATGCACGGGACGCCCAAGGAGCCCGAGAATTTCAAGCACTTCGGGTATGTCAATCCACAAGCGCCCAAGGGCGGGCGCATCACGATCCCGATGCCTGGTTCCTTCGACAACATCAACCCGCTGATCGTGAAAGGCAACGCGGTCGCTGGAATGCGCGAGTACGTGTACGAGACGCTGCTTGCGCGCAGCCTCGATGAGCCGTTCTCGCTTTATGGCCTGATTGCCGAGACCGTCGAGATGCCGGAGGATCGCAGCGAGATCATCTTCAATCTCAATCACAGCGCGAAATTCTCGGACGGCACTCCGATTACGGCGGATGACGTTCTGTTCTCGTGGGCGCTGCTGCGCGACAAGGGGCGACCCAATCACCGCTCGTACTACGCGAAGGTGACAACGGCCGAGCGCCTTTCGCGGCATCGCGTGCGGTTCGTGTTCGAAGGTCGCGACCGCGAGATGCCGCTGATCCTCGGCCTGATGCCGGTGTTGCCCAAACATGGCACCGACGTCGAGGCGTTCGACCAGACCACATTCAAGCCGCCGATCGGCTCGGGGCCCTATCGCGTCGGCGAGGTCGATCCGGGCCGCTCGATCACCTATGTGCGCGATGCCAACTACTGGGGTCGCGACCTGCCTGCCAATCGCGGCCGGTTCAACTTCGATGAAGTGCGCTTCGACTACTATCGCGACGGCATTGCCATGTTCGAGGCCTTCAAGAGCGGTGGCGCCGACTTCTGGAACGAGGAGGACGCGGCGCGCTGGGCATCGGGCTACGACATTCCGCCGGTGAAGGATGGCCGGATTGTGCGGACAAAATTCAACATCGGCCTGCCTGCCGGAATGACGGCGCTCGCGTTCAACACGCGGCGCAAGGTGTTCTTAGATGCGCGCGTGCGGCGGGCCTTGATCGCGCTGTTCGACTTCGAGTGGGTCAACAGGAATCTCTACCACGGTCTCTACAAACGCACCGAGAGCTTCTTCGAGCGCTCGGAGCTTTCCTCGCACGGGCGACCCGCAGATGCGCGCGAGAATGAAATGTTGCAGCCGTTCATGGGCGCGGTGCGGCCGGAGATCATGGCTGGAACCTTCTCTTTCCCGACCTCCGACGGCAGCGGGCAGGATCGCACCAACATGCGCTCGGCGTTCGCGCTGTTGCGGGAGGCGGGTTATGTTCTCGACGGGCAAACGCTCATCCACAAGGATACGCGAGCGCCGCTCGACTTCGAGATCCTGGTGACGTCGGTGGCGCAGGAGCGTCTGCTGGGCGGCTTCGCGGGAACACTCTCGCGGCTCGGCATCAACGCCCGCATCCGGGTCGTCGACAGCGCGCAATACCAGCAGCGCCTCAACGTCTACGACTACGACATGATCCAGGCTACGTGGCCGACGTCACTGTCGCCGGGCAACGAGCAGATCTTCCGCTGGGATTCGAAGATGGCGCGGCAGGAGGGTACCTATAACTGGGCGGGCGTGGCCAATCCGGCCGTCGACGCGATGATCCAGGCGATGCTGGCAGCGAAGGACAAGGACAGCTTCGTTTCGGCGACGCGGGCATTGGATCGCGTGCTGCTGTCGGGCGATTACGTCATTCCGCTGTTCCACCTGCCGCAGCAATGGGTGGCGCACGCGAGCCGCTACGCCTATCCTGAGCGGGCGCCCCTGTTCGGCTACAACATCGACCTGTGGTGGCAGAAGCCGCAGTGACATCGATTTCATGCGGCCGTAGCGTGTCAGGGACAACGAGTTTCGAACCACGGCTCAGATGACATCGAGTTCCTTCCGAAATACTACCGCGGCCTGCGATGGCTTCACTGGCGCGCTGCCGCCGTCTCGCTTCAACATGGCCGCCTACGTGATCAGAGGCGCGGCGCTCAGCGTTCCCGACAAGACGGCGTTGCTGGTTTACGACGATGCCGAGGCGCCCGCGATTGAAACGTGGAGCTATCGCGCGATCGAGGAGGCCGTGCTGCGGATCGCGGGCGGCCTCAAGGCGCGCGGACTTGGCAATGGCGAACGGCTTCTCATTCGTCTCGACAACACCAGCAGCTATGCGTTGCTGTTCTTCGGCGCGATTGCTGCAGGACTGGTGCCGCTGCCGACATCGACGCATCTTGCGGAGGACGAGGCCTTATTCCTCATTGCCGACAGCGCGGCAGCAGCGGTCGGCCTCGCCGATCATCTGCCGCGCGATCGCATCCCTCCGGGCGTGGATGTCATCACGGCCGGTGACGTGGCGCGGATGCTGAGCGACGGCGAGCGCCTACAATATGCAGACACCCACGCCAACGATCCCGCCTATATGGTCTACACGTCCGGCACCACTGCCCGTCCGAAAGGCGTTCTGCACGCCCAGCGCGCGGCCTGGGGGCGGCGACCGATGTATGAGGGCTGGTATGGCATCACGGCGCGAGACCGCGTGCTGCATGCGGGCGCCTTCAACTGGACCTTTACGCTGGGCTCAGGGCTGACCGATCCGTGGGCCAATGCAGCGACGGCCATCATGTTCACCGGAGACAAGACGCCGGAGGTGTGGCCGCGCCTCATTGCGCAAACAGAGGCAACGCTGTTTGCTGCGGTGCCCGGCGTGTTCCGGCAGATCCTCAAGTATGCAGGCGACGGTCTCGGCCAGCGGGTTGCATCGTTGCGCCATGGCCTGATGGCAGGCGAGGCGCCGCCGGAAGACTTGTTCGAGGCATGGCAGGCGGCGACGGGGCGGCCTCTCTATGAAGCGCTCGGCATGAGCGAGATGTCCACCTACGTGTCGTCATCGCCCGATGTGTCGCGGCGGCCAGGTACCGTTGGCAAGGCGCAGCCGGGACGGTGCATCGCCATTCTTCCGGAAGAAGATGGCGTGACGCCGTTGCCGCCGGGCGAACCGGGCTTGCTCGCGGTGCATGTCAGCGATCCGGGACTGATGCTCGGCTACTGGCAGCGGGCCGAGGAGGAAGCGGAGGTGCGGCGCGGCCAATGGTTCATCGGCGGCGATCTGGCGATGATCGATGATGATGGCTACGTCACGCACCTGGGACGCGCCAACGACATCATGAAGGCGATGGGCTACCGCGTGGCGCCGCAGGAAGTGGAAGCGGTGCTGGCGCGGCATCCGGGCGTCGGCGAGGTCGCCTGCTGCGAGAAGCAGGTTCGGGAAGGCGTGTCGATCATCGCCGCCTATGTGGTTCCCTCTACCGTCGATGTGATGCCCGATGACGCGACGCTGATGGCCTATGCGGCCGAGCATCTGGCACCCTACAAGTGTCCGCGCGAGATTGTCTTGGTCTCGCAGCTGCCGCGAACCGCCAACGGGAAAGTGCTGCGCCGCGAACTCGAGTTGGCTCCGCGATTGCCAGCGGCTTCCGCCAAAGTCTCTTCATCGTAGCGATTGTGTGGGAGCTGCCGGCATCAGCGTCGCGAGCGCGGTTTGACGCGCGCGGCGCGGCGCATGGCGCGGGCGACCTCGGGCGGCGCAGGCGCCGTCTGTGCCAGTGCCGATGCGGCGAGTGCTGGAGCACTCATCCGCTCGATCGCTGATCCGCCGGGCGTGCTTTCGGCCGGCGCCACCATGCCGCCGGAGATGACGATCTTTGCAGCGTCCTCGATGCTCATGTTGAGGAACGTGACGTCGGACTTGGGTACGAAGCAGATGAAGCCGGTCGGCGGCACGATGCCGGTCGGCATGAATACGGTATACATGTCCTTGTTGCCACCGGGCTCCACTTTCGCGATCTCTCCGCCAACCTCGCCGGTGACGAACACGATCGACCACAAGCCCTTGGAGGGGAACTCGATCAATCCAACCTTCTGCACCGACTGCCTTGGGTCGGTTGCCGAGACCACGCTTTCGAAGATCTGCTTCAAAGCGCGATAGACGTTGCGCACGATCGGCATGCGGCCGAGCATCAGCTCGCCGTAGCTGATCAACGTGCGGCCGAGCAGGTTGGCGGCGAGCGCGCCGATGATGGTGAGCGAGACGATGCCGAACACGAGCCCGACGCCCGGCACCGCGAACGGCAGATAGGTGTCGGGTAGGTACTGCTTGGGCACGAACGGCTTGAACCACGCATCGGCGACGTTGATGAGCCACCAGATGATGTAGATGGTCAGCGTCACAGGGCCGACGATGATGAGGCCGGTGAGGAAGTAGTTGCGCAGACGCGCGCCGAGGTGCCAGTGCCGGTCGAAACCTTCCTCGGCCAGGCGCTTGAGGCCGGCGCGCAGTTCTGCCTCGCGCTTTTCGCGCGGCGTCTGCTGGCTTGTTGCAGGTGCGTCGGAGGATTTGTCGCGCATGTACCGTCCAAAAGGCTCCGCCGTCATGACACCACGCTGGCGACGAGTGGTCCGAGGCATCCGACGTGCATCAGCGCAACGCGATGGTCAGATCCCCTCGTCCTGCCGGGATGGCAGGGATTCGACTGATGGCCAGTTTTCCACGAGCCTGCGGCGAGTTGAAGCCCTGAAACGCATCACACTTTCGCTCAAGACAGCTCAGTGGCGCTCGCGGACGGCCCCTCGCCTGTCGGAAACGAGGCTTACGCGACGCAACACATCGGTCAAGGGCGTTCTGCAATTGCACTATTTGTCGACGACCATGCAGTCGATGCCCGAGCTGCGGACGGTCTGGCAGAGTTTTGTGAGCTCGGCGGCGGAGGCATAAGGTCCGATATTGACGCGGTAGAACGTTCCCATGTTGCCGAACACGGCCTCCTCGATCGACGGACTGCGATCGCCAACAGTTGCAGCGTGCTCGGAGGTGATGCGCTGGGCAATCTGCTCGGCTTCCGCCCGTGAGCGGACCGCGCCGATGCGAAGCCTGTATTTCCCTTTCTGAGGTGCTGCCTGGGCCGTCTCGGACGCTTCAGGCGTCTTGAGCGCGGCGGTGCGCTTAGCGGCGGGCTCCTTGGCTCGTGCTGCCTCGTTGGTGGCGGGTGAAGCGGACTTTGTCTTGCCCTGGCCCGTCTCGGTGGCGCTGCTCCACGAGGACACGGCCGCTGAATCGCCGGTCGAGGATGTGGTGACGCTGTCACCGGTGGCAGCACCATTCCCCTGCTCGCCGGAGCCGCCGGAGAAGAGCTTGTTGAAGAAGTTGCCGATACCCGACGTTGGCTGTTGCGAAGCGGAGTTGCCGGCGGTGCTCGATTCTCCTTCGGCTGACGTGGTGCCCGCGGGTTTCTCCGCAGCATCAGCCGCGTCTGCGGATTTGCGCGACCTGGTGGTTGGGGGTGCTGCTGCTTGCGAGGGCTGCTCGGGTGGCGCAGCGGCAGGAGCGGCTTCTGATGCGGTTGTCTCGGTCGGGCTCGCATCGGCCGACTTGCGGGACTTCGTGGTGCGAGCTGCCGGTGTGCTGGGCTGCGGTTCGGCCGATGCAGCGGCAGCCGGCGCTTCGGCTGCTGCCGGTGAGGCACCCTTGTCGTCGGGGATGCCAGGATCGGCGATGCCGGCATCCTTGTATGCAGCGGCGCGACCCTGCATGGCGTCGGCGCGCTCGGTTTCGTCGAGGCCGTTCTTCAACCACAGGGCGTTGTTGAGATCGGTGAGAGCCAGGGCCGAACGTCCCTGCTTGCGATAGGACATGCCGCGATAATAAAGCGCGCGAGCGGTACTCTTGGAATCAAGACCACCCGAGGACAATGCCGTGCTGAACGCGCCAACCGCGCTGGCGAACGAGTTCTTCTTGTAGGCTTCGATGCCGCGTTTCAAGGATTGTTCCGCCTTGCCCGGAGCCGTAGTTCTTGCAGCGGGAGAAGGTGCGGCTGCAGGTGCGGGCGTGATTGTTGGCGTCGGTGTTGTAGCCGCAGGCGCGTCAGCGCCGGCCGCAGGCGGCGGCTCTGACTGGCCTTGGGCTGCAGCAGGATCAGGGGCAAGCAGCAGCGCGAAGGCTGCGGCAGCCAGCGTCAGTACCGTTCTTGCGTGCGACATCCCCTACAGCCTGCTTTGCCCGTCGGTGTTGGCTCTTGTTCGCTCCGAGGCGCCACGCGGCGACGGTTGGATTTCGGAGCATCTTGAAAGCGGCGCTTTGCGCACGCCACAGCCACCTGGCCCCTCCGCCAGTCGCTGAAGCCTAAGCCAACCTGCTTTGAGAGGCAATTCCAAGGCGACCAATTGGGCGAATTGCCACTATTCCACGGTCACCGACTTCGCCAGATTGCGCGGCTGGTCGACGTCCGTGCCCATTTGAACGGCAGTATGATAGGCGATCAGCTGGATCGGCACGGCATACACGATCGGATTGGTGAAATCGTGCGCCGTGGGCAGATGGATATGCGCTGCAAGAGTGCAGCCGGCGGCTTGCGATGTTGCGTTGGAGATCATGACGATCTGGCCCCCGCGAGCGGCAACTTCCTGCATGTTGGACACGGTTTTCTCGAACAAGGCGTCCTTCGGCGCGACGACGATGACGGGCACGTTCTCATCAATTAGTGCAATGGGTCCGTGCTTGAGTTCGCCTGCGGCGTAACCCTCGGCGTGCAGATAGGAGATCTCCTTCAGCTTCAGCGCGCCTTCCATCGCCAGCGGATACGAAATGCCGCGGCCCAGGTAGAGAATGTCGCGCGACTTCATGAGCTGGTGAGCGAGCACCTCGTACTGGGTTTCATCGACGAGCTGGTTGGCGATCTGGCGCGGCATCTCCATCAGTTCCTTGACCAGCACACGCTCGGTCGCCTCGTCGATGGTGCCGCGTGCGCGACCGAGTGCCAGCGCGAAGCAAGCAAGAGCCGTCAACTGGCAGGTGAACGCCTTGGTCGAGGCGACGCCGATCTCAGGGCCGGCGAGCGTCGGCAGCACGACATCGGATTCACGCGCGATGGTTGAGGTGCGCACGTTGACGACGGAGGCAATGCGCTGGCCCTGCTCCTTGCAATAGCGAAGCGTCGCCAGCGTGTCGGCGGTCTCTCCCGACTGCGAAACGAAGATCGCCAATCCGCCCGGCGGCAGCGGCGCCTCGCGGTAGCGAAGTTCGGAGGCGATGTCGATCTCGACCGGCAGCCGCGCGTACCGCTCAATCCAGTATTTGGCGACGAGGCCTGCGTAATAGGCGGTGCCGCAGGCGGAAATGGTGACGCGCGGAATGGCGGCCAGGTCGATGCCGATGTCAGGCATGCGGACACGGCCCTCGGCCATGTCGAGGTAATGCGCCAGCGTGTGGCTGATGACCTCGGGCTGCTCGTGGATCTCCTTGGCCATGAAGTGGCGGTGATTGCCTTTGTCGACCAGCAAGGCATTGGCCTGCGACTTGATAGGCGCGCGATGAACTGGGCGCCCGGTGCGGTCGTAGATCTCAGCGCCGTCGTGACTCAAGACCGCGAAGTCGCCTTCCTCGAGATAGGTGACGGTGTCGGTGAAGGGTGCCAATGCGATCGCGTCGGAACCCAGGTACATCTCGCCCGAACCATGGCCGATGACCAGCGGGCTGCCGAGCCGCGCGGCCATCATCAGGTTGTCCTCGCCAGCGAAGATGATGGCGAGCGCAAAAGCGCCCTGAAGACGCTTGAGTGCCGACTTGACGGCTTCGACGGGGCTGGCGCCCTTGTCCATCTCGTCGGTGATGAGGTGGACGACGGCTTCGGTGTCGGTCTCCGTCTCGAAGACATGTCCGGACTTGGAAAGCTCCTCGCGAAGCTCGCGGAAGTTCTCGATGATGCCGTTGTGGACGACCGAGACGCGGCGGCTCATGTGCGGATGGGCGTTGCGCTCGGTCGGCCGCCCGTGCGTAGCCCAGCGCGTATGGCCGATGCCGACCTTGCCGCTCAGAGGCTCGCTGGTGAGCCGGTTCTCCAGATTGCGCAGCTTGCCTTCGGCGCGACGCCGCCCGAGGTGGCCGTTCTCGACGGTGGCGATGCCGGCGGAATCATAACCGCGATATTCGAGGCGGCGCAGCGCGTCGACCAGATCGAACGCCACCGGCTTTGTTCCCAGAATTCCTACGATTCCACACATGGGATGTTGCTCACTGTTGTTGGTCTTATGCTTGTTCGTCTGGTCCTGCCGCGCGATCGGATGGAACGAGGTCCCGGCGTGTCAGGTTGTTCGTGATCCTCGCTGATGGCGTGATGTCAGGATTTTGCGGCCGCAGCCTTTCTCTTGCGCATCATGATGCGGAACTTCTCCGCCCAGCCGGGGCGCTCATCCTGGCTCGCGCGTTCGAGCGCCAGACTGTCAGCCGATACGTCCTTGGTGATGACGCTGCCGGAGCCGATGTAGGCGCCATCGCCGATCTTGACCGGCGCGACGAGCGAGGAATTGGAGCCGATGAAGGCACCCTCTCCGACCACCGTCTTGTGCTTGAAGAAACCATCGTAGTTGCAGAATATCGTGCCCGCGCCGATGTTGGCCTTGGCGCCGACGCTGCCGTCGCCGAGGTCGCCGCACGGGACGAGGCCGCGGCGCATCAGGCGCTCTGGAAGCGCATCTGGCTGGACAAGCAGCCCGCCATTGCGGCGACGGCGGCGATGCTGGCGGTGCTGACGCTGGTGTTCCGTACGTTTGGCGCCTAGCGCGATTGTTGCGAAGAGCGCTGGCGAGCGCAGCTAAGTAGCTGCAACATTTGATAGTCCCTCTTTCGGGTATCCTGCTCCGGGGTGCTGCTGCAGGCCGGAGCTATTGATGTGCTGGCGTGGTGCGGCATCGGCTCGTGTGGGCCGGACTTCGAATTTGTAAGAATATGGCCTGCACCATTCCGAGGATTCGGTTGGGCGCAGGCCGTCAGCTCTGGCAGTCAATGAACGCCTTGAGCGCAGCGGTATCAGGTCTGCGCTTGGTCAGCTGGCCTTCTTCTGGGCCGATTTCAGTTCGTCGATCTTGCGATCCCATTTCATCGCCTTGGCAAAGGCCAACGCCTCGTCTTCGGCCATATTGATGGTCTCTTTTGGTCCGGGATAGTCGCGCGACACCACGTCCTTCATGTAGCGGGAGATGACGTCCTCCATGATCGGGATGAGGTCGGTATAGATGCGCGAGTGCTTGGGTACGTGCTCTTCCCACAAGTGAAAGAGGTCCGAAGAGATGATGTGAACGCCATCTGCGCGATTGCCGGCACCCAGGCTGATGACGGGAATAGGCAGCGTCTGCGCCAGATATTCCGCAACCTCTGAGGTTGTCACCTCGCACAGAATCGAGAAGCAGCCGGCGTCGTACATCGCCTTGGCGTCGTCGATCAGCTCCTGAGCCCGCTTGGCCGTCTTGCCCTGGGCGATGAAGCCGCCGAGCTGCGGCATGCGCATGGGCGTGATGCCGATGTGTCCTTGTACCGGGATGCCGGCGCTGACGATTGCCTCGATGTTGGCGGCGTGATGGCGGTTACCCTCGCACTTCATCACCTCGGCGTTGGCCTCATGCACGAAGCGGCCGGCGTTCTCGATGGCTTGCTCCTTGGAGACGTGGAAGCTCCAATAGGGCATGTCGACCATGCGCAGGCCGAACTTGGAGCCGCGATCGATCGCTTTCGACATCATCATGACTTCGTCGAAGCTCACCGTGACGGTGCTCTGGTGGCCGAAGAGGATCATGCCGCCGGTGTCGGAAACGCAGAGGATATCCATGCCGAGTCGGTCGGCGACGACGGCGGTGCGATAGTCGTAGGCGGCGAGCTGGGTGATGGGCTCGCCCTTCTTCTTCTTGGCCATCAGCGTGTTGATGGTTACCTTCTTGCGTTTGGCCGGCTCCGCCATTGTGCTTCTCCCAGGGAGATCGTGAGTTTCGCTCGTTGTTCAAGGCGCAGCGGGCCGCTCGTCAGCGCGCAACGCAACTGCCCGCGTCTCAATGGGCGTCGCGCGGGTGCGCTTAGTCAAATGAGCAGAAGCTATGAGGAGTTCGCTTCAACCTATGACGCGATGCGAGGGCCAAGCTTACGCGGTTCAAGTCCAAGGGCCGCGCGGTCGCGTCTTGCCCGGGTCGTAGTAGGGGCGATTGACGAGTTCGATCTGCTGAAACGTGTCTGAAGGATCGCGAAGTGCGTTGCTCGGGTCATGACTGGCGAGAACGTAACCGAGGCCCAAGATGCCGCCTGCCGCGCGACTGATGCAGGCGGAGGTGGGCGCCAGGACTCCAGGATCGGCTGGCCGAGACGCGTCGTCTCGCGGACGAAAGAGCGTTACGTCGCGGTCGCTCAGGGCGCGAAATGAAGCCAGTCTCAAGGTCTGTTGGTCGTGAGCATTGGGGGCAGGAGCGAAGCCGGCAAGGCCCGCCTCTGCGGCCGTCACGGGCAAGCGGAACTCATTGGCGAACAGCACGAAGCCGGCTTCGATGCGCAACATGTCGGCGGCAACGAAGCCGGCTGGCCGCGCCTTTGCTGCGAGTGTGTTCCAGATCGCCTCGGCCGAGGAGGTCGGCAGCACGAGTTCGACCCCCTGCTCACCGGTATAGCCCAGCCGGCCGACGCGGACCGGCACGCCTTGGAGCGCGACATCGGTGGTTGCATAGTAAGGCAGCGCGGTGAGGCGTTGCGCGTGCTCGGGTTCCAACAGTGAGCGAATGAGGCTGTACGATTGCGGACCCTGCAGCGCGAAGATGGATGTTTCTGCGGTCAGGTCGAGCACGGTGACGTTGCCGACGCGCCTGGCGACTGCGGCGAGATCGGCAATGTCTTCGGGTCGCCCGCTCATGACCTCCCAGATCTCTGGAGCGATACGCCAAATTGTCAAATCGGCGACGACATGACCATCGGGGGCTTCGCGCAGCGCATACCGGATGCGGCCAATCGGCTGGTCGGCGAGGTGCCGGCTGGTGATTTGTGAGAGGGCGTCGATCGCGCCCGCCCCCTCTATGATCGCGCGCGACATGAATGAGAAATCGAATAGCGCCGCATCGGTGCGGCACGCCAGAGCCTCGGCGGCGGGATCGCCGTAGTCGGCAACGACGCTCGACGGATCAAAGCCCACCTCGGCCCTTTCTACCCATGCCAATTCAGTGCATCACGCCCCAGGCAAGCTTTGCCAGGATGATTGTCCCGACCATCGTCAGCACGATTGCCACAATGCGCCGCAGTGTCTCGCGCGGCAAGACGTGGGCGAGCCAGGAGCCTCCCCAGGTGCCAATGACGATGCCAATGCCAATGACAAGACCCATTGATACATCGAGAGTGCCGGCATAGACGTTGCCTGCAGTTGCCAAGGTCGCAATCGGCAATTGGATCGCCTGCGCCAGGCCGATGGCCGTCAATACCGGCACGTGCAGCCACATGAGGATCGGAATAAGCACCAGCGGGCCGCCCGTGCCTGTCAACGCCGAAAGGTATCCTGTCGCGCCGCCGGCCAGAGCCAGATGGCTTGCGGCAAGCTCAATGTTTTCTGGGTCCACTTGCGGCGGAGTCCGTGTGAGCGCATGAAGGCCTGAGCCTGCGGTGACCAGTGCAATAATCAACTCGAGCGCGCGCGTTGGTGCGAGGCTGACGGTCAGCGCGCCTGCGAGTGCCGACGGCATGGCCGCCAACCAGAGCGGCGTCGTCATGTTCCAACGGATCGACCTCCTCGCCGCATAGGCGATGGTCCCGACAGCACCTGAGAGCAGGTAGGCGAACATCGCGGCTGCGATCGCGATCTTGATGGGTGTGCCGGCGAGATAGACCAATGCCGGCACCAGGATGACGCCTCCGACCCCGACGCAACCAATGAGGCTGCCTGCCGCCAGTCCGAACCCGCCGTAGAGCAGCATGTCAGGTATGGTCATGTTGACGTCCGGTGCACCCTCAAGCGCGAAACGGTCACGACCGCATTGCCTCGTCGGAGTGTCGAAAGGCGAGGAATATGCCTGCGCTTGCGGCGCGTTAATCGTAGAACCATGTTTTGCCAGTCTCGCAGCGTGGTTCCAGAAGCGCGAATATCGTTCTGCCTAACATGCGATAGACAGAACTTATGATCGATATGGCCAAACAAACTGGCGGACGTCATAGCCACCCGCTATGTTTGACCTCCGTCAAACCCACCGCGACCGAGCGTCGCAGTTCCGCTGCGGCCGTATGTGGATTTCGCAGGCGCCCGCCGCCATCGCCAAATGAGAGGTTTCCCCCGTGTTCCTGAGGCAATTCAAGTATCTCGTGGCGGTTGTCGAGGAAGAACACTTCGGTCGGGCGGCAGCCCGATGCTGTGTCACACAGCCCAGCCTTTCGAGCGGCATCAAGCAGCTCGAGCTGGAACTGGGCGTGCCTATCTTTCTACGCGGTCGCGGGCAGCGGTTTCACGGGCTCACGGCGGAAGGCGAACGCGTCACCAACTGGGCGCGCCGCATCATCTCGCACTGCGAGGCGATGAAAGACGAGATCAAGTCGATGCAGAAGAACTTGCACGGCTCGTTGCGCATGGGCGCAATGCCGTCGATGTCGCCGGTGCTTCCGGTGCTGTTGCAGATGGTGCGCGATGAACATCCGGGCGTGCTCATCGACGTCCACTTCATCGGCAACGAAGCCATGAAGCTGGGCCTCGACAATTTCACTCTCGATTGCGCGCTGACCTATATCGAGCGCGCCGATCTCGGCCGTCGCAACGTGATGCCGATCTATACAGAGAAGCTCAGCCTGCTGGTGCCGGACACGCCGCAGTTCGCCGGCCGCACGTCGATCACCTGGAAGGAGGCGGCGACACTGCCCTTGGCGCTGCTGCGACCCAGCATGCACGAGCGCCGTTTTGTCGACCGTGTGTTCAAGAAGGTCGGAGTGACGCCAAGCCCGAAGGTGGAGTCGGAATCAATCCTTCATCTCATGTTCCAGGTGCAGTTCACAGAGCTCAGCACGATCATTCCGACGCACTTCAGGCACATGCCGGGCCTGCATGCCGGAACCAAGGCGCTCGATCTGGTCGATCCCGTGATGAACCAGGAGGTCGGGCTGTTCTGGGCCGAGGGCGAGACCGTGATGCCAATGGCCGGCGTGATGGTGAGCGTCGCCAAGCAGCTGCAAAAGACCGGTGAATTGCGCAGGCTTCTGGGCGAACAGGCCGAGTCGCAGAAAATTCGCCGTACCAAGTCTGCTGCGCCCGTCGGAGATCTGAAGGGGCAAAAGCAGAGCGCCTGAGGTGCCTGTGCCTACACGCGCCGGGGGAATTTGATCCGCACTTCTGGAGCATGTTCGCTTGTCAAAGAATCGCGAACGCGCTTCGCGCTCCTTGCTTTGAGCAAGTTATTCACGGCTCGACCGCGCCAAACTCCAGCTCAACATGCTCCAATTGCTTTGAGCAGGTTTCTTACGCTGAACCGCGTCACACTTCAGCTAAACATGCGCTAGCACGCAAGCCTGCGCTTCTGTTCGGATGCGATGCGAGCGAGTGTGGCCACGACCGCCTCGAGTTCCATGTTGGACGCTGCGATATCGCGGAGCGACAGCACGCACTCGCGCGCGAAGCTGGCGGTTTGTGCCTGCTGCGCCGTGCCGACGAAGAAGTAGGGTTCGGGCCGCACACCGTCACCGGGCGCGATGCCGATGCGCAGCGTCTGGGAGCCGCAGCCGGGCGGTAGCGATATGTCGTAGCCAATCTGAAATGGCTCCGGCCAGCAGGTCAGCGGTTGATCCGCAGCGATGCCGCTGTCGTCACGACGTCGCAGCGACTGCAACACGGCTGCACCGCTGCGTAGGCTTTGATCGATCAGGCGAAGTTCCTGCTGGTAGCTCTCGGGCTCGAAGTCCTCGTGGTCGCCAGTCATCAGGTCGCTGGGCTGATAAGGGAGCGACTTGGAATAGCGACTGCGGTCGATTCCGCGATGCAGGAGTTCGACCAGCACCCATGCTTCGACATGCGCCGGCGTGCGCTCCTGGAAATCGAGAGTGTGCGGCACGGGTTGGTCGCTTTCGCGGAATTGCATCTCCAGAGGACCGACTCGCAGCTCGACGGAGTAGTCGTCGAGAAACGGCTTGGTCTGGATGACACCGTCCCGTGCGTTCCACAGGAGTTGCGTGTGGACGTTGCCGTCCTGGGGTTCGGCGTAGCTATGGGCGAAGCGGACCAGCCAGTGGACCGCATTGTGCACCTGGCGGCGGGCGGCGGCGAGCTTGTCACGATCGACAGCAGGAAATCGGGGCCACTCGATTGCAGCCGTCATGCATGCACTCCTTATGCTAGTCGGGCCGGTCGACGGCGTTGCGGGCGGTGATGCAGGACGCATCTGGTGTTGTTTCGAGGTCCGCCAACTCGCAAGCCGCCGCGTTGGGTTTCTCGTCGCCTGCGAGAGCTTGAAATCTCAACACGATTGCACCGGCGACTATATGCGCCATTTTTCCGCGCTTTGGACCGGCAATCCGCCTGCGAAATGCCGCCGCATGGTCATCAGGTGCACCCCAATTGGTGCGGCAAACGAGCCTGCCTGCGGCCCTTCATGCTGTAAATTACATGTGACCTATCACGTAATTGAACAGAGCATTTACGGGCATGCGAGGTCGTCAGTCGCTTGGCGATCTCGTGCAATGGGTGCGGGTGTCCGCTCGAGCGGTGGTGTCGGTGTGATCACGCTTCCGCTGGACGCAGAAGAAATTCCATCACGGGCGATGAGCCTCTAGGGGTCTAGTCCCAGTTCGCGAGCGGTGGCGCCGAGTGTTGCGAGCGCATCCGGTTTGTCGGCGAAGATCTCACGGGCTCGAACAAGCGCGGCCTTGGCCTTGTCCTGTTCCTTCATAACCACGCGCGAGCGAATGAGCCTTGACCAGCCTTCGACATCGTTTGGCTGCTTCTCGAGGCGTGCCGCCAATCCATCGACCATGCCGCGGATCATCGCCGATTGGTCGTCAGGGCTCATCGCTTGCGCGCTCTGAACTTGAGCGGCGGATGGTCCCTGTGGTGCTGAGCGATTGGCATTCATCGAGGCTTGGCCGGGGGAGGTGCCCTGCTTTTGCAGCGTGCCCAGGATTCCCGGCCCGTCACTGCCGGCAGGCGAGGAGGCTGACGGCTGCGAGCCAAGCCGTGCCGATAGATCGACATTCATCTGGGCCGCCAGTTGTTCAACGCGTGTCCGCAATTCCTGCGCCCAACCTTCGCCGGGTGGCGCCTCCTTCAGCATCGCGATCCAGTCATCGAGAGCGGCACTCCTTTGTCCGGATTGCTCTTTCTGCAGCCCCAGAAAAAAGCGCGCTCGCGGATTGCTCTTGTCGCGCTTGATGGCCTCATCGAACAGGCCGGCTGCGTCCGGTGAAACAACCCCATTGCCCGCAGATACCAGTGCCTCTCCCTTGGCCGAGTAGAGGTCGCCCTTCTCAGGCTGCAGCTTAATCGCTTCTGCATATGCGGATGCGGCTTCATTGAACCGCTGCTGAGATGCATATGACCAGCCGAGCATTCGCCATCCCTCGCCATCCTGAGGATTGGCCTTGAGGCGCTGGGAGAGGCGCTCGATCATCTCATCGACAGTGGCAAGCCCACCGCCTGCCGGCTCTGGCTGCGCTGCGGCGGGCTGCGGAGGTTGCGGCCGTGTGACATCCGTATTGCTGCTTGGGCCTGGTTGCTGGCGCGGTGGCTGTTGCGGCTTCACATTCGCTACCGTGGCTTCGCGCATCGCAGGTGGCGATGGAATGCGATCCGGCTCGCCGATGTTCACATACAAGATGGTGGAGGCCAATGCGACCACGCCCGCGATTCCGATCGAGGCAAAGGTGCGGTCCTTGACGGGCTGCTGTGGGCTTTGCGATTTTTCATCTCGCTCCGCCAGAACCAGACGGCGCGCGATCTCGGTCCGCGTCGCCGAAGCTTCCGATTCGCCGATGACGCCGGCCTGCAATTCCGTATCGACCTGGCGAAGCTGATCGCGATAAACGATGGAGCTCCTGGTGCCTCTTGCGGCGTCCTGAACCTGGCGGTCGTGGCGCAGGAAGGGCACAGCGGCCCATACCGCGGCAATCGCGGTCATCGTCGTCAGGATGATCCAGAGGGTCATGTCGGAAAGCCTTTCTCCAGGATCTCCTTGAGACGCTTTTGCTCGGCGGCGGTGAGGTCATCGTTCATTGCGTCTGGCGATGCTTGCCGAGCCGGTTCGACCGGTGCAGCGGCCTGGTGCTTCAGGTAGCGCAGAAGCGCGATCAGGCCGGCCAGCCCCAACAGCAGCGGTGTCAACCACAGCATGAGGGTATTGGTCTGCATTGGCTGCTGCAGCAGCACGAAGTTGCCGTATCGCGCGACGACGAAGGCCTTGGCGTCGGCGTCGGTATCGCCGGCCTTCAATCGATCGCGCACGAGAATGCGCAGATCCTTGGCCAATGGTGCGTTGGAATCGTCGATCGACTGGTTCTGGCAAACGACGCAGCGCAAGTCCTGGCTTATCGCGCGTGCGCGCGCTTCCATCGCCGGGTCGGCAAGCATTTCATCAGGCGTTACGGCAAGGCCTGCCGTCGGCAAGACGACGAGGGCGCAAAACCAAATCAATACTGCTTTCACGTTTCGGGTCATGATCCGCTCTTAAGGCTTGCCAGAAGCGGTTTGAAAACGTCCGCCCAGACATCCTCGGTGACCGGGCCGGCGTGGCGGTAGCGAATTCGCCCTTCCTTGTCGATGACAAAGGTCTCCGGCACGCCCGTCACGCCCATCTCGATGCCGGCGCGTCCGGTCGGATCGTCGCCGACAGCGATATAAGGGTTCTGGTGCTGGCGGAGCCAACTGCCGCCCTGGCCTGGCTTATCCTTCCAATTCAGTCCGTAGAGCGGGATGGCTTTGTCACGTGCGATGCGCATCAGTGTCGGATGCTCGACACGGCATCCCGGGCACCAGGATGCATAGACGTTGAGGAGCATCACTTCGCCGCGGAGCGTGGTGCTGTCCAGGGCTGTGGACGTGCCCTCCACCGGCGGCAGGTTGAACTTCGGCGGTGGCTTGTCGATCAGCATGGACGGCATCTTCTGCGGGTCGAGCCGCAGAGCGAATCCGAAGGCCGAAGCGATTGCGGCGAAGATCAGCACAGGCGCAAGTGCGACCCACCTCGACATGAGCGACTCCTATTCCGCGGGAAGGGCATCCGCATGGGCGGGCCGGCGAGCTGCTGCTCCAATGCGGAAGCGCCGGTCGCTGAGAGACACGAATCCACCTGCGGCCATGACGAGCGCGCCAATCCAAATCCAGATGACGAGCGGATGGTGATAGAGCCTGACGGTCCAGCCGCCTTTGTTGTCGGGATCGCCAATCACCGCATAAAGGTTCGATGCGAGGTTTGTACGGATGCCAGCGACGGTTGTCATCTGATCTCGAGCAGAGAAGTAACGGCGTTCGGAGAACAGCGTGGTGACGGGCCTGCCGTTGCGCGTGATCACGAAGCGAGCCCGTTCGGCCGAATAGTTCGGGCCGGGTGTCGGCCCGACCTCGGCCAGCTGCACATCATATCCAGCGATCTTGGTGCTGGCACCGACCTGCACCTGCTCGACAACTTCGCTGGACCAGGCCGTAATGCCGGTGATCCCCAGAACTGCAAGCCCCATTCCGGCGTGGGCCATGACGAGGCCGACGATTGCTGCGGGAGTCGATCGCAGATACTTCAAGGATTCGGCAGGAGCGACGCGACCTGCTCGAACGCGGTGTGCGAGGACGAGCAACGAGCCCACCACCAGCCATGCTGCGAGAGCGATAGCTGCCGCGGCGAAGAATGACCTTCCAAAGGTCAAGACGAGCACCAGCAGCATCGCAAGGGCTGCGGCTATTGCCGCGGGCTTCATTCGCGAAAGTGCTTCCGGGATCGTGTCGCGCTTCCACTTCAAGATCGGACCCACGGCCATCGCTAGAAGCAGGGGCAACATGATCGGCAAGAAGGTGCGGTTGTAGTAGGGAGGGCCGACAGAAATCTTGTCACGGCCCATGATGTCGATGATCAACGGATAGAATGTTCCGACGAACACCGTGGCACAGGCGACCGACAGTAGCGCGTTGTTGAGTGTCAAGCCGGCTTCCCGGCTTACCATTGCAAATGGCGAGCCATACTTGAGTTGCGGCATGCGCCAGGCATAAAGGAGCAGCGATGCTCCAACCGCGACCACTATCAAGAGCAGGATGAAAATACCGCGCGCCGGGTCAGTGGCAAAAGCATGCACACTGGTAAGCACGCCCGATCGGACTAGGAATGTGCCAATCAGCGAGAGCGTGAACGTGAGAATGCCGAGCAGGATGGTCCAGCTCAACAGAGCGTTGCGACGTTCGACAACGAGGGCGGAGTGAAGCAGTGCGGTGCCGGCGAGCCAGGGCATGAACGAGGCGTTTTCGACCGGATCCCAGAACCACCAACCACCCCAGCCGAGCGTGTAGTAGGCCCAGGCGCTGCCGATCGCGATGCCAATCGTGAGGAAGCACCAGGCAGCGAGGACCCAGGGCCTTACCCATCGCGCCCAGCTGGCGTCCACCTTGCCTTCGATCAATGCCGCAGCGGAGAACGAGAATGCGATCGAGAAGCCGACGTAGCCCAAATAGAGAAAGGGCGGATGGAATGCGAGACCAGGGTCCTGCAGAATCGGATTGAGATCCTGTCCCTCCGCAGGAACGGAAAGCAGTCGTGCAAACGGGTTTGACGTGAACAAGATGAAGGCCAGGAAGCCGGCCGAGATCATGGCCTGGACCGCGAGCGTGTTGGCACGCAGCGTTGGCGGCAGCGATGCGCCTCGCAGCGAGACGCTGGCACCGAAGATTGCCAGGATCAAAACCCACAGCAACATGGAGCCTTCGTGGTTTCCCCAAACACCTGCGACCTTGTAGATCATGGGTTTCAAGGTGTGGGAATTTGCCGCCACGATCGCGAGCGAGAAGTCGGACGTGACAAATGCGTGTGTCAGCGTCGCATACGCGTAGGCGATGCAGGCGAACTGAAGCACTGCTGCATTGGCTGCAAATGTCATGGCCTGCTGGTCGCTGCGCAATGTGCCGGCAAGCGGAACTATTGATTGCAGCAGTGCAACCACGAACGCGATGATGAGTGCAAATTGTCCAGTTTCAGCGAGCATGAGTCCTAACTTCGAAGAATCCGATCTTGTGTCAAACAGTATGTCGACTGCAGCGTGACCCCTCCACAGAATGACGCAGCCGCTGGCATCTTTGCCCAGGTATCTTCGGCATTGTGTTTGCGGCTTTTAGGGGGCGAACGAGGACATGCGCAAAGACCATTGCAAGCCATGATCCTGACGCGGTCTGTCGACAAGCTTGTCGTCCAAATCCGCCTTACCTCACGCGACATTATATCCTCGACGGCCTGAACATGATCGACCCACGTCGATGAGATGAATGGAACGCGGGAAATGGGCGCGGTGAGCACAAGCCGATTCGCTGAGGAAGCGCCAGGGCACGCTGTGGAGAACGTTCAATGACACCAAGACAGCCGGCAAGCGGGTTCACCGGGTGGAAGGCAGAATGCAAGGCCGGCTTCATCGCAATTTTTATGTCGATTCTCGCCTTTGGTTCGTGCGGGTCAGCGCATGCCCAGGAGGGGCTGCAGGTGCGTGCGGCAGAGATAACCGCGCTCGAGCGCGAAGTTGCGGAGAGGGAAGGCAAGCTCGGCAAGTCAACGAAGCCCGATCGCGAAGGTGAGATGAGGCTTCTGCTGGCGATGGCAAAGCTTGCAAACCTCTATTTTCTGGAAGACCGCATCGAGGAGTCCTGGCCACTTTCGGAGCGCGTCTTGAAGCGACTCGAGCGCCTGCTTGGAAAGGATGATCCCAATCTGGTCGCGACCCTCGAAGCGAATGCCGCAGCATTGACGGCACAAGGTCGGAATGGTGAAGCGGAAAAGCTGAGGCGTCGTGCGCTTGCCATCAACGAACGAGCATTCGGCAAGGACAGTCTTCCTGTGGCGACTTCGCTACAGGGGATTTCGCAGTTGATGCGCATGCAGGAGCGATACGGAGAGAGTCTGGAAATCGGTCGGCGCGCGCTCAAAATAGCCGAGCGCCGCCTGCCGCCCGATGACACGCGGCTGGCAACATTCATGGCGCAGGTCGCTGCGGTGCAATCCTCGTCAGGCGGCCATGCGGAAGCCGAGCCGTTGTTGCGGCGCGCGCTGATGCTGGTCGAGCGTTCGAAGGCGGATAATCCCGGTCAGCTGCTTCTGACGATGGAGATCCTGCAGAACCTCGGCTTGTCACTGCACAGCCGGGGTCAGCATCAAGAGGCGCAGCAGCATATCGATAAGGCGATCGAGCTTGCCTCCAGTTCGTTCGGAGAGAGCCACTCGATGACGGCGGCGATGATAATGACGCTGGCGGTGCAACTGGCCGATCGCGACCAGTTCGACGCGGCTGAGGCGCTCTACAATCGGGCGTTGCCGATCAGCGAGAAACACGGCAGCATCGGCTTGATGCTCGCCGATAACTACTCGGGTCTCGGCATCGTCGCAGTCAAGCGCAAGGACTGGAGGCGTGCTCACGAATTGCTGCAGCGCGCATCGCGTATTTCAATTGCTCATGAACGCGCGACGGCGACGGTTTCCAGTGCGCGAGAAGCCAATCGACGGGCGCAGCGGGCCGATACCTACTTGCTGCAAGCTGTTGCCGCATTTCGCCTGGCTGAAAGTGGCGTCGCCGATGCGGCAGCCTTGCGCGACGATGCATTCCAGATTGCCCAGCATGCCGAGCGATCACTCGTCGCCGGTGCCTTGGCGCAATTGACCGCGCGGATTTCCAAGGGACCGGGAGCCCTTGCCGACCTCGTCCGGGAGCGACAGGATCTGGCTCGCGAATGGCAACGCCTGGATAAGCGACTGGAAGCGGCGCTTGCAAGCCCCAGCGACCAGCGGAACGATGCAGAGGAGGCTCAAACGAAGGAGAGCCTTGGCAAGCTCAGCGAGCGCCTGGATGCCGTGGATGCACGCCTTGCAAAGGAGTTTCCGGATTTTGCCAAGCTTTCCGATCCTCTGCCGGTGTCGATCCGGGAGGTTCAAGCGCTACTTGGCCCGAAGGAAGTGCTGGTCTTCATCGCGCCGCGTCCGCCCCAGACACTGGTGTGGGTGATCGGCCGCAATGAGGATCGGATGATCCTCGCGCAAATGGGTGAGACAGAACTTTCCGGTGCGATAGCGAAGCTTCGTTGCGGATTGGACGAAGCCGCCTGGAACGAAAATGATGGCGAGATGTGCCGCGCAGCTACCGGGGTCACCTGGACGCCGGGCGAGGCGGCGCCACCATTCGACGCTGCGGGTGCATACCGAATCTATCAGGCTCTTCTTGAACCGGCCGATGCCGTCACGCGCGATGCAAGCCTGATCGTCGTTGCATCCGGCTCGTTGGCAACGCTGCCGCTGCACGTACTCGTGACGCAGTCACCGACCGAAGGGCAGGTCACGCCGTGGCTGGCCAGGCGCAATGCCATCATCCACCTGCCATCAGTGGCTAGTCTCAAGGTATTGCGCGCGTCACCTCGGGCGGCCGGTGCGGATAGAGCGTATTTCGCCATCGCCAATCCGCTGCTCGATGGTCCCGATGAGCGCTACGAGGCAGCCGCAACCGCAGCCCGGGCATGGAATTCATGTGCGGCAGCGATAGGCGCTGCACCGCCGCAGAGCGCGGTGGCGCTGCCGAGATCGCTGGCGGCGCGGTCAGCCGAGAGTTCCATCATGGTCGATCTGCTGAGATCGCTTGCGCCATTGCCGGAAACCGCGGTGGAGGTGTGCCGTGCGGCCAGTGACCTGGGAGGGCGCGAAGGCGACGTCAAACTTGCTGCGAAGGCGACCGAGGGCGAACTCAAGTCACTCAATGCGAGCGGTGCGCTGCGCAAGTATCGGACACTGCATTTTGCTACACACGGGGCGTTGCCGGGACAACTGGGAACGATGTCGGAGGCGGGCCTGGTGTTGACGCCACCGGCATCGGCGACCGCAGCAGACGATGGGTTCCTTACGGCTTCGGAGATCTCCGAGCTGAAACTCGACGCGGACTGGATCATCTTGTCGGCTTGTAACACCGCGGGAGCTGCGAACGTGGGAGCGGAGGCGTTGTCGGGGCTGGCCCGGGCCTTCATATTTGCGGGGGCGCGTTCGTTGCTCGTCTCGCACTGGGCAGTCAAATCCGATGCGACGGTCAAGCTCGTTACCCGCGCGGTCAGTGAAATGGCGGCCAACCCGAAGCTCGGTCGCGCGGAAGCGCTGCGGCGGGCGATGCTGGCGCTGATCGACAGCGGCACACCGCACGAGGGCCATCCGGCATACTGGGCGCCGTTCGTATCGGTGGGTGAAGGGGGCGCGGAAAGGTAGCGAAGCGAATGGCGCCGCACCGATGCCGCCAACACTGCTGCGGCGAGAGGTTTCAACTTAGCCCGTAGTCTTTCATGCGGCGCCAAAGCGTGGTGCGCCCGATGCCGAGTTCCTTGGCTGCATTGTTGAGGTTGCCGCGGTTGCGCTCGATGGACTCCAAGATGGTCTGTCGCGTGACGTTGCTCAAGGCTCTCGATTGAGGCTCTTGATTGCTTTCGGCGTGCACCGCTGAGTGTCGCAGCAACTCGGGCAAATCATCAACGGCGATCTCGTCTGCGGGGGCAACGATTTGCGCCCAGTGCATTGCGTTATCGAGTTCGCGCACGTTGCCGGGGAAGTCATGCCGCTCGATCACGGCGCGCGCGCCGGGACTCAGCTGCTTGGGCTTCGTGCCGGGCGGGGCATAGCGAGCGAGGCTGAGCGCGGCCAGCGCTGTCATGTCTTCGCGCCGGCTGCGCAGCGGTGGAACGTGGATCGTGGCGGCGTTCAATCGGTAGAAAAGGTCCTGGCGGAATTGACCCGTCGCCACGCGTTCGGCAAGCAAGCAATTGGTCGCCGCGACGACGCGCACGTCAATCCTTTCGGAGCTATTGGAGCCGACCGGGCGGATCACATGCTCTTCAAGCGCGATAAGCAGCTTGGGTTGCTGCGTCAGCGGCAGCAGTGCGATCTCGTCGAGGAACAGCGTGCCGCCGTCGGCATTGCGGAAGAGGCCGCGATGGCTCGATAAGGCACCGGTGAACGCACCCTTGTGGTGGCCGAACAGCTCGCTTTCCACCAATGCTTCCGGCAGCGCCGAGCAGTTGACATGGATGAAGGGCGCCCTGCGGCGTGGGCTGCGGTCGTGGATCTGGTGGGCCAGCATGCTCTTGCCGGTCCCTGTTTCGCCGGTCAACAGAACGGGCATCGAGGTCGGTGCCAGCTTGTCGACGAGGTCGAGAACATTGCGCATGGCCTCGCTCTCGGCGACGATCGTAACGGGCGCTGGATGCCCGGCTTTTGCGCCGCGCTTCGCATCGACCCTGCCGATTGCGTGCGCAATTTTGGCGAGGATAGCGTCGTGGTGGAAGGGCTTGGTGATGTAGTCGAAGGCGCCAAGCCGCATCGCCTGTACGGCGGTGTCTATTGTAGCGAAGGCCGTCATGATGATGACTTCGGTGCGCGGTGCAGCGCGCTTGATGTCCGTGAGCACGTCCATGCCGCTCATGCCGTCCATGCGCAGATCGGTCAGCACGACGTCGGGACGCGTGTTTGCAACCACCGCGGTCGCCTTGCGCGGGTCGGTGGCAATGGTGGCGTCGTAGCCTTCCATTCGGAACAGCATGGCAAGGCTTTCGCACATGTCACGTTGATCATCGATGATCAGGATCGTGGTCATGCCGACATCGGTCTCCGAGCCACCTTGCGCTATGCGACGGCCAAAGCCGGTGTTGCGGTTGCTACCAGCGCGGGGAGGCGAACAGTTATGGTGGTTCCCCGCGGACTCGTCGATTCGATCACGACGGTTCCCTGGTGCTGCTCGGCGACATAGCGCACGATGGCCAGGCCGAGGCCGGTGCCGCGAGGCTTGGTCGTGAACAGCGGCTCGAAGACGCGTTCCTTTATGTCATCGGGTATGCCCTTGCCCTGATCCGTTACACGCAGGACATAGACAGTGTCCTCAGCGCCCACTTCCAAAGTCAGCGTGCCCTTGCCGTTCATTGCGTCAGAGGCATTCTCGATCAGGTTGGTGACCATCTGGGCAAGCTGCTGGGAAGACCCGTCGACATATAGCGGGTCGCTGCCGTAGCGCTTGTCGACGTCGAGCGAACCGAGCACTTCAGGCGCCAGAGATTCAAGCGATCGATCGACGATGGCGGCGAGCGAGACAGGCTGGCGGTGCACTACGGGGGTGCGGGCGGAGCCCAGTGTGTCGTCTACGATACGGCTGATGCGATCGGCACTGGTTTCCATCATCTCGATGGCGCGCGCAGCATCTTCGGGGCGCAGGCTCTGCTTCTTGAGGATGCCGAGGCAGTTGAACATGGTGGCCAGCGGATTGCGCACCTCGTGGGCGATCATTCCTGCCATCTGTCCGAGCACGGCGAGCCGCTCGCTGCGCAGCAGGCTCTCCTGCGTTCTGGTGAGCTTGTCATAGGCCGAGACCAGTTCATCATTGCGCTCTCGCAGCACGTCCTGTCCATGCATGCTGTCGCGCAGCGTCTGGACGCATTCATAGGCGATGCCGAGGACGAGGCCGAGGTAGATGGCGAGCTTGACGAAGTGCCATCCCCACCACGCAACGCCCCACAGTGACGACAGCGGGAACAGTGCATGGGTCTCTGCGAAGGCCAGCGAGCACAGTCCGAAGCAGAAGACGATCGGCTCGTGATTGCGCCGGAAGTCGCGAAGCAGCACCCAGCCCGCGATCCCGAACATCACGGCAGAGCTGACATTGACGCCATTGGCGACGGCGGTGAACGATCCGTCGACGCGGCGCCAGGGAACGTACTCGGCGAGCATGACGCCAGCTGCGGCGATGGCGAATCCGGCCAGAGCATAGAGGAGTGTGACACGCCTGCTGCGTGCCTTGTCGGGAACGCTGCGCTCGGCGCTGCCCGTTTCCTCGATAACGCTGGCAAGCAGCATCATGGCAAGAGCGTTGCCGGCAATGGAATGCAGGAATACGAAGCTATGGGAGTTGTGCGGGCTCAATGCGTGGCCGAGATTGAGGATGCCATAGAGCAGGAAGCCGTGGGCCATGGTGGCGAGGCGCCGGCCGCCGGCACAACACCACTCCTGGCGCAGCACGTAGAAGACGACGAGCGCGATCAATGCGCAGAAGCCCTCGAGCAGCATGTGGGCGAGCGGCTCATGCAACGTGCGTCCCGGCAGCAGGATGCTATTGAACGTGTAGATGATGAGCGGCGGCGGCAGCAACAGCGCAGCGAGCATCGCCGCGTATGCGGGCGGCATTCGGCCCAGCGACTGATGGCGGATCGGCTGGCCGAGCACCTCGGGCAGAATGGCCAAGCCTCGGTGGGGAGCATCCGCGGTGCGCACTTGTCGAGCCTCCTTGCCGCTGCAGCTTTCAGTGGGGCGGCATCGGCAGATAGACGGGAACCTTTCCACCCGGGAACTGATTGCGGCGGCGGATTTCGTCGAGGTCGGCGCCTACGGGCAGCAGATGGATGAAATAGTTGTCGGCGCGCTCGGCGATCTCCTCCTTTGGCTCTGGCACCGGGCTCACCAGCATAACATTGTCGAACTTGACGTGGTAGAACCCTGGCAGAAGCTCGAAATATTCCTTGTCCTTGGGCAGCTCGAAAATGCGGTCGAAGGTGATGCGCTGAGTCAGCTTTACCACCGTTCCGGAGCGCAACGTGCTGGTACCGGGGTCGGAGGTCGGCACCTCCTGCCACATCGGACCGACCTGCGCGGATGTTCGCACCTGCGGGAGCAGGACGTACATGTCGTATTCAGGGTAAACATTCTCGATGAAGATGGTGACGCGGTAGTTGCCTTCCGTGGTTTGCGCCACATCGAGCACGTCGGCGCGCAGATAGTGGAGCACCATGCGGTCGAGCTTGTCGCGGGCGAGCTTGCGCTGCGTAATCTGATGCTGCTGCCAGCGCGCAAGGCCTTGGTCGCCGAGATAGAGCGCGCCGATGCCCACTGCTACGGCAAAGGCTGCCCAGCCAAAGCGCCGCCGCGCTCGCCGCTTGCGGGCAGTGGCGATCGACGGTCGCGCTTTGTCTTTTGGCGGCACTGTCGGAGCTTCGCTCACAACGCCTCCTTGGGCAGCAGAGTCCAGGCACGTAGCGGAATGAAATTCGGCCGTGTCGTGGTGACGGTCGCGAATTCAGCATCGCGCGTCTGGTCGCGCAGGAACAGAAAGAAATCCTCGCGCCGCTCGCCGATCTCGTCCTGCGGGTTCTCCTCAGGAGAGACGTAAGCCTCGAGCGTCAGCTTGATGTGTCGGTAGCCGGCGATTGGTTCAGCATAGCCATTGCCGGAAATCTCGGCCACCGAAGCCATGGCGTACTCTTTCAGGAGCTTGATGACCGAGCCAGCTGCCACTGTCGCTTCCTCCGGTGCGACACGGAATGGTTCCCAGGTTGGTCCGACCTGCACGAAGCCTTCGATGACCGGCAGCAGCAGGTAGAAAGGTTGCCGCGCTGCGTTCTGCAGGCGCAAGTGCACGCGGTAATTCTTGCCATCGAAAGCGATGTCGTCGATGCCAGTGCGCAGGCCATCCCAGCTCAGCTTGTCGAGCCTGACTTTGAGTTGGCGCCGGCGTTCGATCTCGCGCTCCTGCCAGGTTCCGGCAACTTGATCGGCGGTCACCAATATGCCGATGCCGAGCGCCACTGCAGCCCACGTGCCCCAGGGGATTGCCCGGCGCCGTCCGCTCATGTTGCGACCGGAATGTCTTCGGCAAGCGCGCCCTCGCGCATCGCGTAGCGCCGCCGTGCCTTGCCCGCCACCTCCGGATCGTGGGTGACGATGACGATTGCGCTGCCTTCTTCCTGCAAGAGCTGCTCCAGCAGCCTTATGATGTCCATGCGCGTGCGGTGGTCGAGGTTGCCTGTCGGTTCGTCGGCCAGGACGAGTTTCGGTCGGGACGCTAGCGCGCGTGCGATGCACACGCGCTGCGCTTCGCCGCCCGAGAGTTCATGCACCAGATGGTGGGCGCGGTGAGACAGGCCGACCTTGTCGAGTAGTGCGATCGCGCGCTCCTCCTCG
Source organism: Hyphomicrobiaceae bacterium (assembly GCA_044222395.1). GTDB lineage: Bacteria > Pseudomonadota > Alphaproteobacteria > Rhizobiales > Hyphomicrobiaceae > JAEUMD01. Next base: position 34,231 of record JBGANK010000026.1, read on the forward strand.
TGCCCCTCACAGTTGCGCCAGAAGGCGGTCGGCAACAGTACGTTCTCAAGCGCTGTAAGAGACGGCATCAGCCGAGCTTCCTGGAAGACGAAGCCGACCTTGCGGCGGCGGACGTCGAGCAGTTCGCGCTCGGTTGCCCCGTCGATGCGACTGCCATCGATCCAGACCTCGCCATTGGTGGGGCGATCGACGCCGCCCAGGATGTTGAGCAGCGTCGACTTGCCGGAACCCGACGGCCCGGTGATGGCGACGTAGTCGCCGGGTTGGATCGCAAGGGTTGCGTGTTCGAGCGCCTTGATTGTCTCGCCGCGCGTTTCGTAGTGACGGGCGACGTCGACAAGTCTGGCGATCGGCATGGCCATGGCTTCCTCCTAGAGTGCCCGGAAGGCTTCTGCAGCTCGGACCCGCGAGGCGTAGATGGCGGGATAGAGCGTTGCCAGAACGGAGCAGATGACGGCTGCGGCGACGGCCAGCAGCGGGTGCCACCAGACGAACTCGACGGGCGTCGCCGGGATCAAGATCGGGCCAAGCCAACGCGCCAGGGCAAAGCCGACCACATAGCCGATGAGCCCGCCGATGATGCCGACGATCACGGCCTCGGTGACGAACAGCTGCACCAGCTGCATCGGCGAGGCGCCCATCATCTTGAGCAAGCCGATCTCGCGAATGCGGCCGTGGATGGTGCCCATCATCATGTTGAACATGGCCATACAAGCAATGAGCAATGACAGCAGAACAAATCCGAGGATCACGTTGGTGATGTTCTTGAAGATCTTGTGCTGCGCCTCTGCCAGCTCGCGCTGGGACGTCGCGCGTACGCCGACCACGGTCTTGTTGAGCTCGAGTTCGGCGTCGCCGACCGGGCAGTAGTTGCACATGGCGCGGACGTTGAGCATCGATACGAGGCCCTGTTTTCCAAATGCCGACTGTACAGATTTCAGGGTCGCGAACAGCATGTAGTCGTCGGGGCTGTCGGTTTCCTTCAACACGCCCGTCAACAGGAACGGCTGACCATTGATGTCGACCTTGTCGCCGGGCTTGACGCCGCTGACCTTGGCATAAGTCGATCCGCACATCACCTCGTTGCCAGTGCGCATCAATTTGCCGGTGTCGACCTCCCACCAGAACCTGGAGGTGTATTCCTTGTCGGGCTCGACGCCGGCAACCACAACGCGCCGGTTTGCAACGATCGTTTCCTCGTAGAGACGCGGCGAGAAGAGTGCCGGCTGCAACATGTCGACGCCACCAGGCGCGCCCGGCTCCAGAACCCAGCCGCCGCGCTTTTCCCAGCCTGAGCGGATGGCGCCGTCATAAACCTGCATGATCTTCGGGATGGCGGTCTCGGGTATGTAGTGGCCAGTGCCGATGCCAAAGCCGGTCAACGTCTGCTCGCTGCTGGTCGCCGGGAAAATGGTCAGGCTGTGGCCATAACGGTTCATGATGAGCAGGATGTCCTTCTGACCGGCAATGGCCACGATCAGGCTGGCGACGAGAAGTGCGACGGAGAGGACCACGCCGCTGGCCGTGTAGGCGGTGCGGATCTTCCTGCGGCCGATCTCATGCAGCGCGACGTGGTAGAGCCTCATTGCAGCGTCCCACCCTTCATCTCGAAGCTGCGGTCGCCGGCTGCAGCCAGCTCACGGTTGTGCGTCACCATCAGGATGGTGATACCGCGTTCGCGGCACATGGTGGTGAAGAGCTTCATCACCTCGCCTTCGGTGACCTCGTCGAGATCTCCGGTCGGCTCGTCGGCGATGATGATGCTTGGTTCGTTGACGAACGCGCGAGAGATGGCGACGCGGCGCTGCTGCCCGCCGGAAATCTCGGAGGGAAACGCGTCGAGCTTGTCGGTGAGGCCGACGCGCTCCAACAACTGTTCGGCGCGTGCCCTCACGGTTGGCGTCATGCCGCTGGAGAACAGCGTCGGCAGCATGACGTTGTCGATGACGGTGAGTGTCGGGATCAAGCTGGAGAACTGGAAGATGAAGCCGATCTTGCGGTTGCGGAAGGCGGCGCGATCGTCGTCGCTCGACTGCCAGATGTCCTCGCCGGCGATATGGACGCTTCCGGATGTGGGCCGGGTGAGACCACCGATCATGCTGAGCAAAGTCGACTTGCCAGAACCTGAATGGCCGAGAATAGTGACGAACTCGCCGTGGGCGATGTCGAGCCGTACGTCGCGAACCGCTTCGATGCGGGCATCGCCGATCTCGTAATGCTTGCTGAGGGAATTGCAGGTGATCATCATTCGCCCGCCCTGATGGAGTCGTAGGGATCCATGCGGCTGCCGGCCATGGCCGGATAGACTGCCCCGAGGATACCAACAATTGCAGAAAGCGCGACGACGGCGACAGCGATCAATGCGATTTCGCCGAGTGACGGCCACAGAAATGGAATGTTCAAAAGCTCGAGGTGGAATCCAATGGTGCGCGTGAAGACGCGCAGCAGCATGGCGCCGAGTATGATGCCGCCAAGTCCGCCGAGCGTCGTCAGCATCGCGGCCTCGGCCTCGACCAGGCGGAAGACGCTTGCGCGGCGTGCGCCGATCGCCCGCAGGAGGCCCAGTTCCTTGCGCCGCTCGTTGACGATCGAGGAGAAGATCGCCGTGATCATCAGGATGTTGCCAATGACAAGAACGCTCGCCAGCGCCACGGTGCCGGCGAACAGCGCGGTGACGTTCTGGCGAACCGACGTGACGACGTTGCCGGCGGTGATGACCTTGACGTCGGGGTTCTTGGCAACGGCGAAGCGCACGAGGTTGGCTTTTGCCGTGTTGCCGATCTGGACCAGCACAGCGGAGACGTCACCGCGTTTGAAGCCGAGGGCGGCCGTATCGCTGTACTTCTTGGACGCCTCGGCCAGATCGTAGGCCTTGTCAATGTCGATGAAGATGGCGTTGTCGTAGAGGCCGATGCCAGTGCGGTCGAGCTTGGCATAGACAACGAAGTACTGGCCGTAGAAGTAGATCACGTCGCCAAGGTCGTAGTTGGAGTTGCCGCCGACGACGGCATCTCCCTTGTCGTACTTGCGTTCCAGCTTTCGGGTGAGCCACGGCAGCACGGTGAAATCGCTCTTGGGGTCGATACCGACGAGGAAGGCGTTACCGACGATGCAGTGCGCGCCGTTGGCGGTGGTGAGAAACAGCTGCGGGGAAACTCTGGCAACTCCGCCGATGGCCTGCACGTCGGCAATGACGCTGTTCTTCATGTAGAAGGTCGATGGTTCACCAGTGAGCAAAGCGGTGCGCATATTGACCAGGGCGTTGTGAGGTACGATCAGCAAGTCGGCGCCGAACTTGCTGAGGCCTTGGCTCAAGCTGCGATCGATTCCCCACATGACGACCATGGTCGCAAACACTGCTCCAGCAGCAACAGCAACGGCGATCGCCAGCGTCGCGGCGCGGAACATGCGGCGCTTCAAATTCTGGAGCGCCAGCCAGAGCACGCCCATTTCCATTCATCCTGCATTAGAAAATATGAGCGAACGGCTGGACTGCGACCCTGGCACGCTCGGTGCCGCGAATCGTGCAGGTCGCGTGGGGTCCGGCCGCGTGGCCCACCAACCATGCGACGCGCGGCGACGCGTCTGCCGCCGCGCGCGACCGTTTCATGTAGTGGTCGATCTGCTGACGCGCAGGTCCTCCAGCGTGCGCGGGATCACCACGCAGTCGTGGTGGCCGCCGGTTGAGGGGATGATACCGACAACCGTGTCGTTCTTGGTCTCCATGGCGACAATTCCCGACATCGTCTTCTGGTAGCCGGAGAAGACACCGAACACGTACTTGCCGTCGTAGGTGACGGCAATGGTGTGCATGTCGGGCCCGATGTCGACGGATTTGATCAGCTTCCAATTGACGGCGTCGACGACGGCAATGCCGTTAGGCGTCGGCGAAGGCCACCACAATGTCACATAGACTTTCTTGGCATCGGGCGTGAAGACCATGTGGAAGGTGTTGGGGTAGGAGCCGCGCCATGCTGGATCTTCAACCACGGCCTTCTTCTTCCAGGACAGCGGATCGGCGTGGTTGGTGCTGTCCCAAACCATGATGTTGTTCTGGCGCACGCCGTTCATGAACAGGAAGCTCTTGCCATCGGGAGAGAAGCCCGCCTGATGCGCAGGAGAGACGACCTTGTCCAAGGTGATTTCCCAGGTGTCGTCGTCGATCTGCTTCAATGGCACCTGGTCAGGCTCGCCTTTGGGTCCGAGCAGGGCGGCAACCGGCACCCACTTCTCGCGGTCGAAGATGACCGACACGCCCTGCAAGCGCAGCGAGATCGCGCCCCACTTGCCGCGCGGATCGTAGACGAAGGCATCGAGTCCGCACGTGTTCTGTGGACGAGCGCCCGTCACCTTGCCTTGCTCGACGAAAAGCTCGCCGCCTGGCACCATCTCCCAGTCGAGTTTCAGTCCCTTCGTGCCTTCCAGGTCGTACTTGCCGCCATCGAGCGTCGGCTTCATGCGCTTGATGGTGATCTTGCCGCCATCGGTCCAGGCCTTGGCCAAGTCCGGCGAATTCGGCGTCCAATCGAAGAACCATGCCGAGCGCACTGTCTCGGCCTCGCGATCGAACTCGGCAAAGACGTCCTTCTGTCCGTCTGCGACAGCGAAGCCTGTCGCGTCGGGTGTGGAGGTGACGTGAACGCCAAGGCCGAGGCCGGTCTTGGCGGCGACGTTCGAGACCATGTTGAACTTGGTGCCATCGTAGCGGATCTTGTAGATGTTGAATCCTGGCCCAGGCTCCTTCACGGTCGTCGGGATGCCGTAGATGTAGAGATTCTTGCCGCCCTGCGTGTTGACGATGAATTCGAAGTTCTTGTAGGGATCGGGCGACGGAAACGCGCACATATGATGCATGATCGGATTTGTGTCGCCGTAGTTCCATCCCGCAAGCCAAGCCAGCGTGTTGCCGGTCGACAAGTCCATGGCCGCGACAGTACCGGTGAATTTCCCCGGCACGAGATAGATGAACTTTCCGAACTGCTTGAAGAAGTCGGCGGCAAATGACGCCGTGATGGCGGCGGGAGACTTGGTTGCCTCCTGGGCAACGGCCGGCACTACCGCACCTTCGAGCGCCTGACGCGCGATGCCAGTGCTGGCAGCTCCGACGACGGCACCGCCCGCAACCAGCGATGCGGTCTTGAGGAAGTCGCGGCGGCTCTCATCAACGGGCTTGGTCTCATCTTCGGGCTTCTTGTCGATGTCCATCGCGTCTCCTCCGGGTTTAGCGCCTCTTGCGCGGTTTGCAGGTGATCATAGCGGCTCTGGATGCGAGCTGGCGTGTCTTGGTGATGGACTAAGAAAAGGCAAGTCGCGTGCCGCTGGCATCTTCGATGCGTCTCGGGATTGATTGCGCAGGAGAATCGCAAGTGTTGTGGCATCGTCGAGCCGAGTCTTGAACGGCATCTACCTGCGATAGGGCTTTCCAGTATGAAAACGCCGTTTTCAATCTGGAATGTGTTGTCGAGGTGAATGGTGCGGTAGTCTCGATGAAGCAGCGCAAAACGGAAGCTGGCGCGGACTATCGCGGCGACGTCTTGAAGGCACGAGCCTTGCTTGAGTGTTCACCGGGTGCGATTGGAGCACTCAATCAACGGCGTTGGTCGTATGAGTGGCAGTCGGAGGCCGCGCATGTCATATCTCAGGCTCGTCGCACTGATTGCGTTCTCCTCTTTTGTCGTCGGGACCTTGTTGTGGTGGTCGGCTGGCGCCAATGCACCGATCGTTGCACCGACCGTGGGCGAGCTGACGTTTGGTGGTCCATTCACGCTCACCGACAAGAACAACAAGCCTTTCACGGACCGGGACCTTCATGGCCGATACAGCCTTATCTTCTTCGGGTTCACAGGCTGCGCGGCGATCTGCCCGACGACGTTGCAGACGATGACATTGATGATGAGCGAACTGGGGCCGTCGTCTGAAGCGCTGCAGCCCGTGTTCATCAGCATCGATCCGGACCGCGATACGCCCGAGGTTCTGCGGCAGTACATTAGCGCCTTCGATGATCGTATCGTCGGCCTCACCGGTACGCGCGAACAGATCGCGGTGGTGGCAAGAGCGTACCACGCGCACTATCGCATCGTGTTGGACAAGGAGAACGGCTCGCAGTTCGAGCACACGACAGCACTCTACCTGATGGACCGGGACGGAAAGTATGTCACGCACATCCCGCCCGACGTGTCGCCGCGCAAGATGGCCGACCTCGTGAGGGCGCGAATCTCACCGACTGCCGACAGAGACCAGCGAACACAATGAACTTATCTGTGTTGCGCGCCGCGCCGGGTGCTTAAGAGCCATCCTCCGATCGACGCGAGGTGTCGGCAGCCCGTGTGTGGTTATCCCTCACGCGATCAGCTGTGGCCGTGCACGTAAGTGCTGCTGCGCCGGGCGCCCCACAGGAGCGCTCAAGGTGTGTGTGGCCTGGCGAGTCTATTCGGCGGCGTGTTGGCGTCGCGGGGTTCCACCGCTGCCAAAGCTCTGTTCCATTTCCGTGTGCAGGTCGGAGTGCTCGACGGTAGCTCCAAGGCTGCACTGGCGCTTCAGCTCGCGATAGGCCTGCTTGCCGCGGGCGCCGTCGGCAATGCAGTAGGTGACGACCCGGCCATTCTTCGCTTTGGTCTTGATGACGGTGGACATTAGTCGCTCATCGTTGAGGAGGGCGGGAGGAGCTACGGCTGAAGAATTCCTGGACGGCTCAAGGTTCGTCGTCCGTGCGGTTCCTGTTCGTCATGTAGGACTTGTCCGAGCGCGAGAGTGCTCGAACTCTTTCAATCGCCGGATAACGCTTGAGTCCGCATTCTCGGCTTCGACCAGCGCCAGTCCGCGTTGGTTCAGCCTCGATTGATCAGCACGGTACTTCAGTGGGTTTGCTGCGCTCGTCGCATTCCGCGGCGGATCATTGTTTTCGTCGCAAGTTAGAACTTCCAACTTAAGGTTATGCTCGCCGAAAACACCGTCGGCGCCAATCGTTCGCGAACATTATGATGAATTTCGCTGTGCGGGGGGGGGGGGGGGGGGGGGCGCGTGGGCCATAGCAATGGGCAAAGCAAAGGTGAGGGGGCGTGGGGGAT
>JBGANK010000027.1:0-40497 GCA_044222395.1 Hyphomicrobiaceae bacterium
GGTCGACGCCGACCCGGCCGGTGATACCTGGTTTCCAAGCCTCGAACCATCCGCGTGGCGCGAGGTCTCTCGCGAACCCATGCCGCGCGGCCCGAACGATCAATTCGCCGCCGTGCTCAAGGTATTGGAGCGCGTCGTGCCCTCCGGCTCGGTGAACCGCTAATCTGGCCCAAGTCCATTGCGCGGGCATCGTCGGATTTTGCGCTTTCGGACGCCAACTCGTCACGCATCAAACATCTGATGACTGAGCATATCGACACCTGAATGCTGGTCGTGCCCTTGAACCCTTGACCTGCCTCACCAATCTAGCGGGGGAGGTTTGCATGGCCCCCGACCCTGCCCTATAAGCGTGCCAACCTTTCAGACAAGGGACGTGGAGCGCGGCCCGGCGCAGGCCGAATTGCGGTGTTGACGCGTCCAATAGCAATCCCGAATTCCGTTTCTGGCGCCCCCTGAGTCGGGCCCCTTACGCGAAAGATCCTACGACAATGCCTTGGAACAATCAGAACGGTGGCGGCGGCTGGAAAAGCGGCGGCGGCGGAGGTGGTGGCGGCGGACCGTGGGGGCAGGGCCCCTGGGGACAAAATCAGGGCGGTGGCGGCCAAGGCGGCCAGCAGCCCGATCTCGAAGAGATTTTGAAGCGCGGCCAGGACCGCATGAAGCAGGTGATGCGCGGCGGCAAGGCAGGCGGTGGCCTCCCTGGTCCCATTGTTGCCCTGCTTGGCATGGGCGTTTTGGCGGCCATCCTTTTCTACGCATTCACATTCACGGTGGCGCCCTTTGAAAAGGGCATCGTCCTGCGCTTCGGTAAGGTCGACCGGATCGTCGAGCCCGGCCTGCACCTGCGTTTGCCCGCACCCATCGAAGAGGTCCGCAAGCCTCCCGTGCAGCGCCAGAAGAAGGTGGAGATCGGCTTCCAGTCCTATGAAAGCGGCGAGGGCTTGTCGGCCCGCGACGTGCCCAAGGAAAGCCTGATGCTGACCGGCGACGAGAACATCGTCGACATCGATTTCGTCGTTCTGTGGATCATCGACAACGCCGAGAACTATCTCTTCAAGCTCAAGGATCCGGATGCGACCGTGCGCGCGGTTTCCGAGAGTGCCATGCGTGAGATCATCGGCAAGAGCAAAGTCTCCGACGTGCTGGCACCGGGGCGCGAGCCGATCGAGATTGCCACCAAGAATCTGATTCAGTCGATCCTCAACTCATACAATGCGGGCGTGAAGATCCAGGAGGTCAAGATCCAGCAGGGTCTGCCCCCGACCGCTGTGCGTGGCGCCTTCGAGGACGTGATTGCGGCCCTTCAGGACAGGAAGCGTGCCGAGAACGAAGCCAACTCCTATGCCAACCGCATCGAGCCGGAGGCACGCGGCGAGGCCGAGCGCATTTTGCAGGCCGCGCAAGCCTACAAGGAGCAGACGGTCGCCGAGGCCAACGGCCAGGCGGCGCGCTTCGACAAGATCTATGACGAGTACAAGAAGGCGCCGGAAGTGACGCGTAAGCGCATCTTCCTGGAAACCATGGAGCGGGTCTTGAGCGGCACCGACAAGATCATCCTCGACCAGTCGGGCGGCGGCGGTGTGGTGCCGTATCTGCCGTTGAGCGAACTCGGCAAGAAGACCGACAAGTCGGGAGGCAAGTGATCATGCGCACATTGCTCGCATCCATCGTCGTGCTGCTCGGCCTTGCCGCAGGTGCGCTCTATCTTTCGGCATTCATCGTCCATCAGAACATGCAGGCGCTGGTGCTGCAGTTCGGCGAACTCGTGCGTATCGAGCAGGATCCAGGTCTGAAATGGAAGTGGCCCGTGGTCCAGCAGGTCGTCTTCTTCGACAAGCGCATCCTGGACATCGATACCGAACCACAGACTGTCACCGTCGCCGACAAAAAGCAGCTGGTCGTCGACAGCTTCGCCCGCTATCGCATCACCGATCCGCTGAAATTCTACCAGCGTCTCAACAATGAATCGAACGCCCGCCATCAGCTTGGCGTGGTGTTGGATTCCTCGCTGCGCCTAGTGCTCGGCTCCTCCACCATCGAGGCGGTCGTGCGCGACGATCGCTCGCAGCTGATGGACGAGATCCAGCGCCGCGTGAACGATGTCGCACGCGACTACGGCGTGGAGATTGTCGATGTTCGCATCATGCGCGCGGACCTGCCCCAGAAGATCGGCGATTCCGTCTTCGAGCGCATGAAGACCGAGCGCCAGCAGGACGCCTCCCGTTTTCGCGCCGAGGGTGAGGAGCAGCTCCGCCGCATCAAGGCCGAAGCCGACCGTAGGGTGACCATAATCCGCGCCAATGCCATGCGCGATTCCGAGCGGCTGCGTGGCGAAGGCGACGCCGAGCGCAACCGGATTTTTGCCGAAGCCTACGGCAAGGACCCTGACTTCTTCGCGTTCTATCGCACCATGCAGGCTTACGAGCAGGGTCTGAAGTCAGGCGATACGCGCATGGTGATCTCGCCCAACTCCGAGTTCTTCCGCTACTTCAACAGCTCTGGTGGCTCGTCACCTGCGCCTGGAGCAGCCCATCCCGCGCGGCCATGAGAGATCTGATCGTTGCAGTAGGATTGGTTCTCGTCTTCGAGGGTTTGATCTGGGCTCTGGCGCCTGATCAAGGTCGGCGGCTTGCTGCCATTGTCGTGACCACGCCTGATTCGACCTTGCGGCGTGCCGGCTGGACAGCGATTGCCGCCGGTGCGCTGGTCGTCTGGCTGGTGCGCGGCTGAGCGAGGCGGAGACTTCGCCTGCACGCCTTTTGCGCGACCGCGGTATTTCCACGTCGAATTGCCAGGATCTGCTGCCGGTGGCCGCAGCAGGCGTGACGCGAACGGCAATTCGTGGCAGGAACGGGTGGTCGCAAGCATTCGCTTCCAAGGGGGCACGATGGTCACGTTGGACTATAGGTTCCAAAGCGTGAGAGACCTTGTCTTCACCGGCGGCAGCGCACGCCGTGGGGTGATTGCGCCCGCCCGATCGGCGCGGCGCGTCCCTGCGATGTGGTCCGTAGCGGCGGCTTTCGTCACGCTGCTCGCAACCGCTTTTCCGGCTGCCGCACAGCGCGGACCGCAATCGGTTGCGCCCGTTGCCGAAAAGCTGATCGATGCCGTAGTCAATATATCGACCACCCAGACCACCAAGGGACCGCAGGGTCTGCCGCTGCCTGAGATCCCCAAGGGCTCGCCATTCGACGACCTCTTCGAGGATTTCTTCAACCGGCGCGGCGGGCAGCGCGTACCACGCAAGGTATCGTCGCTGGGATCAGGCTTCGTCATTGACGGCAAGGAAGGGCTGGTTGTCACCAACTACCATGTCGTAGCCGACGCCGACGAGATCGTAATCAACTTTCACGACGGCTCGAAGCTGAAGGTCGACAAGGTTCTGGGCCGCGACCAGAAGAGCGACCTCGCGCTCCTTAAAGTTACGCCGACCAAGCCGCTCGTCGACGTCAAGTTCGGCTCCTCCGACGGCCTGCGCGTCGGCGACTGGGTCATGGCGATCGGCAATCCGTTCGGGCTGGGTGGCTCCGTCACCGTCGGCATCATTTCCGCCAAGCAGCGCGACATCAATACCGGACCCTACGACGATTTCCTGCAGACCGATGCCGCCATCAACCGCGGCAACTCCGGCGGTCCGCTGTTCAACATGAATGGCGAGGTCATTGGCGTGAACACGGCCATCATCTCGCCGACCGGCGGCTCGATCGGCATCGGCTTTGCGATCCCCTCCGACATTGCCACCAATGTCATCGAGCAGCTGAAGAAGTACGGCGAGACGCGCCGCGGCTGGCTCGGTGTCAATCTCCAGTCGTTCGAGGATGACATTGCCGAGGGCCTCGGTGTACCGGCGGGCAAGGGTGCGCTGGTTGCCGCCGTGACCGCCGGCGGGCCTGCGTCGAAGGCCGGCATCGAGCCCGGCGACGTCATCGTCCGCTTTGACGGTCGCGAAATCCCGAGCATGCGCGGCCTGCCGCGCGTCGTCGCTGGCACCCCGATCGGCAAGCAGGTCGACGTCGATATTGTTCGGCGCGGTGCAAAACTCACGCTGAAGGTCGAGATCGGCCGTCTCGTGGACGACGAGCCGCCGCCGGCGAGCGAAGCTGCCGCACCTCAATCATTGCCCGAGCCCAAGACCGTCCTCGGCTTGAAGCTGGAGCCGCTGTCGGACGAGCTGCGCGCCAAGTTCAATATCGACAAGAAGGTCTCTGGCGTGATCGTCACCGAGGTCGATCCGGCAAGTGCGGCGGCTGCAAAGAGCATCAAGGTCGGCGATGTGATCGTCGAGGCCGCTCAGGATCAGGTCGCGACCCCCAGTGACGTGGCCAGCAGCATAGACAAGGTTGCCAAGTCCGGGCGCAAGGCGGTCCTCTTCAGGATCGAGGACGGCAAGGGTGATCTGAGGTTTGTTGCTGTTCCGCTTGGCTGATGAAGGCCGACATTGCAGTTGCCACGCTTCGCGTCTATGAGGCACCGATCCGCTAATATGCAGCGCCACGACCGGGCTTATGGTTGATGCCCTTTTCTGCTCTTTGGCGCGCACGAACCGGGAGTTCACTCTGTGTCGAACCGCCACGGCATCGTCGATACCATCCTCGACAGCCTCGTTCCCGTGCACGGCGATGGTCACAAGTTCATTGCCATCGCCCTTTTCCTTTCCGTTCTGTTCTTCATGCTCTGGGTGCCGCTCGGCTGGATACTGCTCGGCTTGGCCCTCTACATCGCCTATTTCTTTCGCGATCCGGAGCGCATCACGCCCTTGCGTGACGGCCTGATCATCGCTCCGGCCGATGGACGCATCTCCGCCGTCGAGGTGGTGGCTCCACCGATGGAACTCGGCTTGGGGCAGACGCCGCGCGTGCGCATCTCGACCTTCCTGTCGATCTTCGACGTGCACATCAATCGCGCACCCGTCGCCGGACGCATCGCCCGGTCGATCTATATCCCCGGAGCGTTCATCAACGCCGCCTCCGACAAGGCGAGCGAGGAGAACGAGCGTCGCTCGCTTGTCATCGCCACGCACGCCGGCGACGAGATAGCCGTTGTCCAGATCGCCGGTCTCATCGCGCGGCGCATCGTCACCTTCTCGCAGGAAGGCGACAGTATCGGCGTCGGCCAGCGTTTCGGCCTCATCCGCTTCGGCTCGCGTGTCGACGTTTACCTGCCGCCTGGGAGAACCGCGCTCGTTGCCGTCGGCCAGCTTGCGGTGGCCGGCGAAACAGTATTCGCTGATTTCAAGTCCGAGGAAGGCGAACGCGAAGCCAGGCGCGCCTGAATTGGCCGCGGGCCGTTTCGTCGTTCAGCCGGAACAAGCGTATGCTCCGACGGAAGATTGGCGCGCCGGGCCATGCAAGCGTATATACTTGCCGCAATTGGTGTGCTGCGCCCTGCCGGGTTTAGCATCCGCACACGAACGCGATTGTCAGGAGTAGGGCGAATGGATCCCGTTGTACCCAAGCTGGAAGAAGAAACGCGCCGTCGCCGTGGCCGCCTGCTTTTCCGTCATCAACGCATTCCGGTCCGCATGCTGGTGCCGAATTTCTTCACCCTGCTCGGGCTCTGCGCCGGCCTGACCTCCATCCGCATGTCGATCGAGGCGCGCTATGATCTGGCGCTGGCGGCCATCGTCTTTGCGGCCTTGCTCGACGGTCTCGATGGACGCGTGGCACGTCTGCTGAAGGCATCCTCCCGCTTCGGCGCCGAACTCGATAGCCTTGCCGACTTTGTCAACTTCGGTGTCGCACCGGCCGTCCTGGTCTTTACCTGGGGCTTGGGCGACCTGAAGAGCATCGGCTGGATCGCGGTGATGATATTCGCGCTTGCCTCCGCACTCAGGCTTGCCCGCTTCAACGTCATGATCGATGAGGAAAAGCCGCGTTGGCAGAAGGACTATTTCACCGGCATGCCGACGCCTGCTGCGGCCATCGTCGTGCTGCTGCCGGTCTACCTGGCCGCCATCGGCATCGATCTTCGCGATGCACGGTGGATGAAGAACATCATTATCGCCTACACGCTTCTGATCGCGTTTCTGATGGTCTCCAATATTCCGACCTATTCGGGCAAGCTGCTGGGTGAGCGGATCTCACGCGAATGGGTGCTGCCGATCTTCATGGTGGGCGTCTTCTACGTCGCCATGCTCGTCACCTATCCCAATGAAACGCTGGCTGGAACCTCGATCCTCTATCTGCTGACGATCCCGATCGGCTGGCGTCGGTTCCAGACCAACCTTGCCCGTGATGCCGCCGAAGCCGCCGCGGCAGGCCCTGCGGCGCCCGATGCCGCGCACGGATCTCCGGATCAGGAAAAACACGATACGGTTGCCGACAGTCGCCGCGTCGTCGAGTTGCGCTCGACCGAGCCGCGAACCTGATGGCTGCGGGCCGGACAGTGCTTTGTGGCCATCAATGATTGAGAGCTATGTTCAGCGCTGGCGCTGCATGAGCCGGTCACGCAGCGAGCGCAGCGTCTGCCCTTGTGCCGAATCCGCTGCTGTCTGATCCGTCGCAGGCACTGGGTCGCGTCTCAGCATCGAGCCGGCTGGTCGTACGCTGCTGGCAGCGCTCGGTGCAGCATCCCGCCGCATGCTGCCGCCAGCACGCTGCGATGCCGGATCGGATTGCTGCGCCTGGCCTCTTTGCGCATATGGATCTTGCCCCGGCGCCGATGAGCGGAGTGCGGCTGGCTCGCTTGCGGGCGCGCGCACCGTGCCCTGTCGGCCGTAGTCCTGACCCTGGCTGGGGTATCCGGCCTGCGACTGCCCGCCTTGGCTCTGGCGTGACGGCTGAGGCGCAGGCTGCGGTTGCACGTGATCGTAGAATTCGTCCTCGCTCGAGCTGAAAACCGCGTCTGCGAACATGGCGGTTGAGTGATCATCCGAGAACGCTGATCCTGACGTGCGCCAACGCTCGACCAGCTGCTCGAGGAAGCCTTCGTCGCCGACCGACTTCTGCCAGCGGTCGGAGAACTTCGCCGCCGAAGACCGCGGCATCGCCGATGCAGGCAGTTCGTCGAACTTGATGCGCACGGGCAGCGTCACGCCATCGCCGAACGCGATCGCCTCGCGCTGTCCAAGCGCCGACAGGAATTCCAGGAGGCCAGAGCCGGTGTCCGAAATGGCCGACGTCACGATCTCCTGGTCACGGTCGTTGGACATGCGCAGCGCGAATACGGTGTTGCACTGGGACAGGATGGTCGGATCGATTTCGGCCGGCCGCTGCGTGACGATGCACAAGGATGCGCCGTACTTGCGCCCCTCCTTGGCAATCTTCGCGATTGCGCGCTTGCACGGCTCGAAACCGGCATTGGGATTGGCCGGCACGTAGCGGTGAGCCTCCTCGCATACCAGCGTCACCGGCACGACGCCCTCGCCCCACAATGCGAAGTCGAACGTCATGCGGCACAGCACCGAGACGACCACGTTGACGACCTCGGTCGGCAGTCCCGTCAGCTCCAGGATCGTGATCGGCTTGCCGCCGACGGGCACGCGGAAGATGCGCGACAACACTTGCGTCATGCCGTCGTAAACGGTCAGCGACCCGAACATGAAGGCGTAGCGGCCATCCTGCGTGATCATGTCGATGCGCTGCTTAAGGTTACGGTAGGGCGCCAGATCCTTCTTGTTCTCCAGCCGGCCCATGCGCTCGTCGATCATCTGCGTCAGATCGGAGATTCGGTAGGGCACCGGCGTATCGACGGTATAGCGGCCATGATCGATGATGCCGCGCCGCACGTTGGAATCCTTCGCCCGGCCCGAGCTGTAGCGTGACTTGGCGAGCGGAATAAGCTCCTGCAGGATCTCGATCTCCGACTTGCGGTCCTGTTCGCCGACGACGACTTCGACCATCTCCTCGAAGGTCAGCAGCCAGAATGGCAGTTGCAGGTTGCGCGGGCTGATGACTTCCGCCCATTCCGGAAAAGCGGTGGCATATTCGTTGTGTGGATCGAGCAGCACGATGTGCGCCGCAGGATGCTCATTGAGGATCCCGCGCAGGATGAGCGCCGTCGTGCACGACTTGCCTGTGCCGGTGGTTCCCAGGATGGCGAAATGCTTGCCGAGCAGATCGTCGACTTTGACCATCGCCGGGATCGAGCTGTCCTGGCGGATGCAGCCGATGCGAACCGATTTCGACGTGTCGCCGCAGAACGCGAATTCAAGCTCGTTCTTCGATGCGATTCGCACGCGGTCGCCAAGTGCAGGATAGATGGTGACGCCGCGGTTGAAATTGCGCTTCAGCTGGTCCTTGCTCAACCACAGTTCGCCGACGAGTCCAAGCTCGGCGATCCAGATCTCCGCCTCGCCCTCGCGCTGTGCCGGCACCGGAACGCTGAGCGCGGAAACGATCGCCAGCACCACCGAGGACGTCGTGTCGATGGCGAGAAGCGTGCCCATTTCTGGACGGTGCAGTGTCTTGCGACCTGATGGATCGAGCTTTCCATCAAGCAGAACGATCGCCTTGGCGCCGGTTACCGAGACGATACGACCTATCGTCATGTCGACATTCATGCCGATTTCTCGAGAGCCTTGCGTTTGCATCGTTTCTCTCATTGCGCCTTGTTCGCTGTGGCGTCTTGTGAATTGCCACGCACCTGACCGAACACCAGGTCGCGGCCACGCACCGCCGACACCTGGTGTCGCGACGGAAGCATGATCGAGACTTTCGTGCCCTGGCCCTTCTTGCTCGATATGACGAGACGGCCGCCATGCAGATCAGCGAGTGATCTCGCGATCGGCAGACCCAGGCCTGTTCCCTCGCGCCAGCGGGTTTTCGATCCATCGACCTGACCGAACGGAGACATGGCGACCTCGATTTCTTCCGCGGTCATTCCAATCCCGGTATCCTCGATCTCGACAACCAGACCACCGTCCATGGTGCCGGCCGCACTGACCACGACCTTGCCGCCAGCAGAAGTGAACTTGATGGCGTTCGAAAGAACGTTCGCGAAGATCTGCTTCAGCTTTGCTGGCTCGCCGCGTACCGGCGGCAGCTTGTCAAACACCATGTTGACGACTTCGACGCCGGCATCGTCCGCCATCTTCTTGAACGACACGATGCAGTAGCGAAGAATTTCTTCGATGTTGGTTTCGTGCGCGTCGATCGTGAACTTGCCGCTCTGGATCTTGGAGATGTCCAGGATGTCGTTGATCACCGACAGCAGGTGCCCCGCCGAGTCATGGATCAGTTGGGCGTATTCGACGATCTCGTCCTGCGGAATGCGGTGCTTGTCGTGCTCGACCAGGATCTTGGAAAACCCGATGATGGTGTTGAGCGGGGTGCGCAGTTCGTGGCTCATGTTGGCGATGAACTCGGATTTGACGCGGCTCGCCAGCTCCGCCTCGATGCGCGCGCTGTGTTCGGCCATGCGCGTGCGATGACGCAGGATCGCATCGCCCAGCAACGAGGAATATTCGCCCATCAGCGAATTCGTCGTCTTGCTCCCGCGAAGTGCCTTGCTCAGCATCCGTTTTCAAAGCCATCTGTTTGGTTGGCCTGGAAATGTAGTCGTCCAAACGATAACTTGTGGTTAATGCGAGCCTATCCCCATATGCTTATTCTGATCTCCCCAACGGGCTCAATTTTGTTCGTGGGGAGTATTAAGTTGTTGTAAGAAAAAAGAAAGTTTGCGAGCCGTCAATCCCGCAGCGGGTTCGGGAGCTGGTTCTGACCGCCGATCAAATTTTTAATTTCGGCACAGATCATCTGTCGAGGAGGGCAAGGTTGCGGCTGCCACTTCGGTTGCCCGCGCAACATCATGCTGCCGATAAGTCGATCGTTCGCAAGCTTTGGCTCGCACTGGACACACACGCGCGAACCAGTGTTCTTTGGTCGTCTGTCGGGGGCAGTCGTAATGAGAGCAGCAAACGGACGCGCCGTGGGGTGCCGATCCATGGCGGTGCTGATGGGCGCCACCATAGTCGGCCTGATCAATTTGCACGGACTGTCGGCGCAGGCAGGTCCCGCGATTGGCCAGTTCGAAATGAAGGACCTCGAGGCGGAGCCGGGCGAGATCGAATTCCAGTCGCAGAATGCCTGGTCGTTCGGCCAGCCGCGCCGCCGAATGGCGGAGCCTGAAGCGGGCGAGGTCGTCTACGACGACAATTCCGTCACCCGCCAGCGCCACGCCCTTGAAATCGAAATGACGATGAACCGCTTCATGCGCATGCGTGTCGGCATCGAGTACGAGAAGGAGCGTTTCGATGGTCCCGCAACTCCAGGACTCGCGAATGCATTCGACGATCTGAAGCTTTCGGAGGTGGCGCTCGAAGGCGTCCTGATCTTGATGCCCGTACCCGAATCCGGTGGCGTTGGATTTGGCCTCTTGAGCGAATTCGAGCACCCGATCGCGTCGCCGGATTTGAACACGATACTTTTTGGGCCGATCATCGAGGCCAAGGCAGGGCCTTGGTCCGCGTTGCTCAATGTGATGTTCATCAAGCATTTCGGCGCGGGCCAGCGGACCGACGAGGGGCTTGAGCGCGATACCAAGTGGGATCTGGGCTACGCCGCCCAGCTCAGGTACGAGTTCAATTCGTCGTGGGCCATGGCGCTGGAGGCCTACGGCACCGTTGATCGCATCAGCAACTCCGGTCGTCGCGACGAGGCAGCGCAGCTTTTTGGCGATCACGACCAGCATCGCGCCGGTCCGATCGTCTACCACGAGTGGCGCGTCAGTGGCGGCAGCGATCGCACAGCCCGCGGTGGCGACCGCGGATCGCGCCACGTCGCCGGCGTTGCAGCGCGCGACGACGATGACAAGCATGGCAAGGATGGAGACGCCAAGGACGGCGTGCTCCTGCGGCTGGGCACCGGCGTCCTGTTCGGCCTCAACGACAACACCCCCGATACAACTCTGAAGCTGAGCTTCGAGGCCGAGTTCTGACGTGACGGGCTGTTCGATGGCCAAACGCGCAATGCCACCACCACCGCAGTTCGCCAAGGCACTCAGCAAATCCAGCCGAGCAAGCGCGCTCAGTACTTGATCTTGACGCCACCATAGACCGCAACCGGCGCCGCAGGCACGACCGAGCGCGGGTCGGTGAACTCGATGAAGTGCGGACCCACGACCGGCGCCTCGCCGGCTTCGAACAGCGTGCCGAACAGCCCGTACCTGCGATCGAAGATGTTCTTGGCGAAGGCGTAGAGCTGGACGTGCTCGTTGATGTCGTAGCTCGTCGACAGATCGACGCGCGCATATCCGCCGAGCTTGTCGAGCAGGTTGGCGTAGTCGCCGAAGTAGTACTGGCCGGTGGCCGAGATCAGGTCCGCCCCCACCTTCCAGCGTGGCGTCACCATGTAGTCGAAACCGGCCTTGAAGCGGTGGTTCGGAATACCGGGAATGTTGTCGCCGGGCAGAGCGTGGATACAGATGTCGCCTGCCGCCGGGTCCGCGCATGGCCCGGCATCTGGATGCGCAGGTGAGGTGAACTCGTTGGCCGTCTCGTAGGTCGCCTTGACGTAGCTGTAGCTAAAGTATGCGGAAAGCGGTCCGTACTTGTATTTTAGGCTGGCTTCGATACCGCGGCGCAGCGTCTCGCCGGCGTTGAAGAAGTAGCCGCGCCCGGTGGTCGCCGAAGAGACGAACAGGATGTCGTCGTAGTTGGTTGTCTGGAACAGTCCGACACCCCAGTCGAGCCGCTGCTCGCCGCCCGCTGACTTCATCTTGCCCCTGACGCCAAGCTCGAAGGTCTTGGAAACAACCTGGTTGAGCGGCGGGTCGTCGGTGAGGAAGCTCTCGATCGGACATGGATTGTCGGGATTTGCACAGGCGAGCTCTGCTGGCGTCGGTGCGCGGTTGGCCTCCGAGTAGCCGCCATAAAGCGTGATGCCCGGCACCGCTTCGTAGGTGGCGCCAACTGTCGGGTTGAAGCGCTGGAAGTTGTGCTTGGAGGTGATGTCAGGGAAATCGCCCGACAGGTCTTCCAGATCGATCTTCGCGTAGTTGAAGCGGCCGCCGAAGGTCAGCGTCAGCTGGTCGGTGATGTCGAGCGCGTTGAGGACGAAGACTCCGAGATAGCGCGTGTCGACGGCGACGTTGCGCGGCGCGAAGTCGTCGGGCTCGGCAAGAACGAATCCGGAGCCCGTGATGACGAAGTTGTCACCGATCGTGCCGAGCTCAGAGCGCGTCGTGTAGCTGACTTTGCCCTGATCGAAGCTGGCGCCGACCACGAACTGGTTCTTGTGGCCGAAGATCTTGCGCTTGTCGACGGCCTGCAGCCCGAAGCCGAAACTGTCGGCATCGGTGTTGATGCGGTCGAGCACGCCGATCGGTCCGCTGAATTGATCCGCGGCAATCGTTTCGCCGAAGGCGTTGCGCACCTGGAAGATCGTGTTGTTGTCAACCTCGCCCGAGCACACGTTGGCACCATCCCCGCCCGGCTCGATTGCAGCGCCGGTGTCGGCGGCCACGTCATCGCAGGCCCCGCCGTTGAAGTTGTTGCCGTCGAGGATGCGCGACTTGAATCGGCGGTAGTAGGCGAGCCCCGAAAGCGTCAGCGTTTCGGAAACCTTGATTGACGCATTGAACGACGGCATCACGACCGACAGGTCCGTGATTTGCGGATTGGTGTAGACGAGGTTGCGGCCGACGGCGAGCAGTTCCACGGGCGAGGCGGTGACGACGCCGGCCGAGCTGTCGGCCATCGTCAAATTGAAATGTACCTCGACGCCGGAGCCCTTCGCGCCCACATCGAAATAGCCGCGCTTGACCTCTGCTGGCGAGAATTGCCGCCAGCCGTCCTCCTCGATCAGTTCGCCGGCGAAGTAGGCGGCAACAGCGCCGCTGCGCCCGCCGGCCTGGACTGCGAGTTGCCGGCGCCCGAACGATCCGCCCATCACGTCGATCTCGCCGCCCTGATAGGAGAAGCCGTCCTTCATCACGACGGACACGGCACCACCGATCGCGTTCAGTCCGAAGATCGGATTGCCGGACAGTACCGTCATGTCGGAAATCGCGTTCTTGGGGATCAGATCCCAGTTGACCGTGTCGCCGAACACCTCGTTGACGCGCACGCCGTTCTGGTAGACGGCCAGCCCCTGCGGGAACCCGTTGACGCCGCCGGCCTCGAAGCCGCGGTACTCGATCTGCGTGCGCAGGTCGTTGCCAGCGACGTCGCCGACGATGACTCCGGGAACTTCCTTCTGCAGCACGTCCTGCGGCTCGTTGGAGCCTGCATCGGCGATGGCCTTGGACGACACCGTGTTGACGGCGCCTGGAACCTTCTCGATAGCGATTTCAGATCCGCCGATGGGAGAGATGCGCACGACCTCGCCTTCCGCTCTCAGCTGATCCGTGTTGGGCGGCGGAGCGGCTGGCGGTGGTGCGGGCAGCGGCTCGGTTGTCGGCTGGGGCTGCTGAGCCTTAACGGCGGATTGCGCTTGCGGCGGCGGCGCAGCTTGGGCGACCGGCTTTGGCTTCGGAACCGGCTTTTTTGCTTCCTGCGGCGGCGCGGGTGGCGGCGGCTTGGGCTGCTGCTGGATCACCTCGACAGGTGGCAGCGAGGCATCCGCGCCCGGTGCCGCTGGTGCAGTGGCGGGCTGCGTCGCGGTCCCCGGCGACTGGGGCGTCGTGTTAGGTGGTGGCGATTGCCCCGTCTGAGCTTTTGCCGGGGCCGCTTCCGCTGGCGGTTGGACAGCCGGCGCCGGGGGTGAAGTCGTGGGCGACTGAGGTACAGGCGTGGCTGCAGGAGCAGGTGGAGCCGGGCTGACAGGCTCGGTTGCCTGCTGGGCCGATGCCGACGCACAGCAGAATGCGGTTGAAGCGACCGCAAAGATGAACAAACCCGGCTTTGATCTCGGAAACATCAGCCTCCCCCGAATGCGCGTTCTGCCGACCTCTGTGAGGTGGCGCCGATCCCCCCGGATCCGACTCGCGCGAGTCCTGTTGACAGAGTCTGGATAAGTGGTTCGGGCGAGCCCGGTCAACGCGATTGACGGCAGGAAAGCCAGTGATACAATATAACAGTTGAGTGGTGTTGCATCTGCGTCTCAGTAGGCGGCGCGGGCGTCCAAGTGCTGGCAGCCAAACCACTGATTCGTTTGACAGTTGCCGCGCTGACGGACGGCTGCTATTGAGCCTGGCGTGCAGGTACTGATGTTGCAACCGCTAGGTTTGGTCGTTGTCCGGGTAAAGCCGAGCAGCGTGTCAAGCGGAGCGGTCGATTAGGTCGCACATCCTGAAGGTGACGTCGGAATGAAGGGCGTCGTCGGTGAGGGCGAGATTACCTGCTGCGGCCCGATACTGGTTCAGTCCCGGGCAGTCATGCCGGTAGGGTCCGCGGGGCCTCGAAGGCAGAACAAACAACAGGCCGCATACTTTGGCGCAGCGGCGGGCGAGGTGGGAGGAGTATGTGTCTTTGAACAGGTATGCGGCGTACCACGCCAGGCAGAACAACAATCGAGATAGCAAAGCAGTCGTGCAATGCCGGCGTCGCCACGTCCGCGCCCCTGTGGTCGCAATGATGACTTCGATGGCCGCGTTTGCTTCCGCCACCGCAATCGCCGACCCTGCCAAGACCACCTCTGCTGCCAACGTCTCCGTCGAGCTCAACAAGTTGGAGAGCCAGGAAGCAAGCTGCCGGGCCTATCTGGTGATCGACAACCAAAGTGAGAAATCCTACGACACCTTGAAGCTCGACTTGGTATTGTTCCAGACCGACGGCATCATCGGTCGCCGCTTCGCGCTCGATCTGGCACCGATCAAGGCGAAGAAGCGCTCCGTCAAGCTGTTCGATCTGGATGGCGTGAAGTGCGAGACGATCGGCAGCTTCCTCATCAATGACACGATGGACTGCAAGGTGGGTGGCACTGATGAGAGCGGATGCCTTGAGCGTCTCGCCTTGACGACGCGCTCGAACGTTCAACTTTCAAAATAAGGAACGCTTGCTGTGGGCGTGAGTGTTGCCGCGGATGCGGGGCGTGATCTGTCGCTGACCTCATTGATCCTCAACGCCGATCCTGTCGTGCAGGGCGTCCTAGTGGTGCTTGCGCTGGCATCGATTGTTTGCTGGGCCTTGATCCTGGAAAAAGCCATACGGTTGATCGGCCTGAAGCGCGAGGTGCGCGCTTTGGAAGCCACGGCACGCGGCGCCGCTTTCCCGCCCTCCATGCAAAATAGCTACGCGGCCGCCATTTTGTCCGCAGGTGAGTTCGAGACCAGGGTTGGACAAGACGAAAACGAAGGTGCGAACGATGTCCGTCTTCGTGTCGAGCGGGCCATGCGCGGCGCCGTTCGCGGCGAACTGAAGCGCATCGAGACCGGACTGCCGTTCCTGGCGACGGTGGGCTCAGCCGCGCCGTTCATCGGCCTGTTCGGCACCGTCTGGGGCATCATGCACTCCTTCACCGCCATTGCCCAGGCGAAGGACACCAGCCTGGCGGTCGTGGCTCCCGGCATTGCCGAGGCGCTGTTCGCGACTGCGATCGGTCTTGCGGCGGCAATTCCCGCAGTGATCGCCTACAACCAGATCTCTGTGGCGCTGGGACGCGCCGCCGAGCGGACCAATGCAGCCGTGCATCGCATTGCTCCGCTGTTCACGAGTATGGCTGCAGAACAATCGCCCGGCATGGAGCACGTCTGACGGATGGGCATGCAGCTCGGCGGCCATATTCCTGACGAACATGAGGATAGCGGCTATCGTCCGATGGCCGAGATCAACATCACGCCGTTCGTCGATGTGATGCTCGTGCTGTTGATCATCTTCATGGTCGCCGCGCCGCTGCTCATCCAGGGTGTCCCGGTCGACCTGCCGAGCACATCGGCGGCAAAGCTGTCGCATTCCAAGAAACCGATGGTGGTGACGCTGGCGGGCGATGGCAACATCTACATTCGTGACGAGCAGGTGGCGCGTTCAGGCTTCATCGGGCGCCTGCAGCAGATTCGTGCCGCCGAAGGCGACACCGTGGTCTACGTGCGCGCCGACCGCACCACGGCCTATGGCGACGTCATGGAAATCCTCGGCCGTGTCGGCGATTCCGGCTATGCGCGTGTCTCGCTGCTGTCGAAGCCGGCGCCACGCGCCAGTGCTGGCACACCGACGCGCGCGGCGTCGGCACCGGCAACTCCAGGGACGGCAACCGTCGGGAACTGAGGTCGATGACCGGTTTGCGTGCGTCGAGTCTTGTCGTGTCGTCCTTCCTGCATGTCGGGCTTCTGGCGGCCTTCATCAGTTTCGAGGGTGGCCGTTCGCTCGAGACGGGCGATGGAGGAGACCTGCTCAAGATCGAGCAGGGCATCGCGCTCGAAGGCCTCTCCCGGCTCGGCGATGCACCCCAATCCGTCGACGCTCGCGAGGTGATCGAACAGCAGGCGAGCCTCGCGCGCCCCGAGCTGGAAGAGATCAAGGCCAAGGAGGTCAAGCCCGACGAGCCGCCGCCCAAGGACGCGCCGGCCGCCGAACAACCCCCCGAGTTGAAGGACGTGGTGAGCTCGCCTCTGGGTCCGGCCCAGGAGATCGTGACTGCGCAGCCAGCCCCCGAGCTGGAGCGCCCGCAACCCAAGCAGATGGCGACCGAACAACAGCTTGAGCAGGTCGCAGTGCTCGAGCAGAAGGCTGCCTCCGAGTCACAGCAGGGAGGCGATGCAACTCTTTATCGTGCTTACTTGGGATCGATCCGCACCCACATCGAGAAGTTCAAGGTGAAGCCGAAGGTACGCGAGAAGGGCACGGTGGTCGTGCGCTTCACCGTCGACCGCCAGGGCGGCATACGCGAACGCCGGGTGGCGACCAGCTCCGGTTCTGAGCAGCTCGACAGTGCTGCGCTGGCGGCTATCGATAAGGCCGCCCCGTTCCCGAAATTTCCCGAGGAGTTGAGCCGCCAGGAGATCGTTCTTTCGATCCCGTTCGTGTTCGTGACACGTTGAGAGCGGCTCTGGCGTGAGCAGCGACTGAGCACGGTCGCGCGGTCGTGCGCGATCAGTTCCGGCGCGGCAGGAAGCGGGCGTTGACGATGCTGGTGACCTTGGTCCGTCCCAAGGCCTCGGCGGCCTCGGCTTCCTTGACGGCAATCGCCAGGGCATCGCGCAGCCGCTCCAGTCCCGGTGCCCTCGTCATGTCGTCGTGCATGTAAAGCAGCGTCTCGCGCAACGTCGCGAGGTCGATCTGCGGCGGCCACGGGTTGGCTCTGGGGATACGAAACAAGGGCACGGCCTCCCAAACGCGAACAGGTAAACGAACACTTAACAAAGCGCTTCGAATTTCACTTTTTCTCTTCGCAAGAATTAGGCCAGCTGGCAAGCGCGGAAATGCGCCACTCGCTGAAGCGAGGGGCTGTTCCGGATTGGAGCGACCGCTTCAGGTTTCATCACCAAGTCGTTGGGGCCTTCCTTCACCTTTTTCGCAGACGATGAGCACATCCGGCCGGCCCATGTGCCGGCGCGATGCATCGTCGTGTGCGCCATGATCGGCGCGGGGAGAGTTAAGTCGCGTGCCCAAAAAGCCGAGCGTCCTCATCATCGTCGAAAATCTGACCGTACCGCTCGATCGGCGCGTCTGGCAGGAAGCACGCACGCTGCGTGACAGCGGCTACACGGTGTCCGTCATCTGCCCGGTCGGCGGCAAGTACACCGCCTCTTACGAGGTGCTTGAAGGCATCCACGTTTTCCGCCATCCGTTGCCCTTCGAGGCCGACGGTGCGCTGGGCTATCTGGTCGAGTACTCCTGGGCGCTCGCCTGGGAATTCGCACTCTCGATCAAGGCCCACTTCAAGGTCGGCTTCGATGCCGTCCAGGCCTGCAATCCGCCCGACCTGCTGTTCCTGGTCGCAGGCTTCTGGAAAGCCCTGTTCGGCAAGCGCTTCGTGTTCGATCACCATGATATCAACCCCGAGCTTTACGAGGCGAAGTTCAACCGCCGCGGTTTCTTCCACAAGCTGCTGACGATTTTCGAGCGCTGGACGTTCCGCACAGCCGACGTTTCGATCGCCACCAACGAGACCTTCAAGGAGATCGCGGTCGCGCGTGGCGGCATGGATCCAAGCCGCGTCTTCATCGTCCGCTCGATTCCCGATGTCAGCCGCTTCCGGCGCGTGGCGCCCAACCCCGCGCTGCGCAATGGCAGGAAGCACGTCATCGGCTACGTCGGCATCATGGGCGCCCAGGACGGCGTCGACCTGCTTGTCGAGGCGATGCACGAACTCGTCAACGTCAAGGGCCGCAAGGACGTCGGCTGCGTCATCGTCGGCTCGGGCACCGAGCTGCCCAACCTTCAGCGCTGGGCTGCCGAGCGTGGTCTTGGCGAGCACGTCACGTTCACCGGGTTCCTGTCAGGTGAACCCTTGCTCGCGGCCTTGTCGAGCTTCGACGTCGGCGTCATTCCCGATCCCAAGAACACCTACAACGACAAGATCTCGATGAACAAGGCGTTCGAGTACATGACGCTCGGCATTCCCTTCGTTCAGTTCGATCTGATGGAAGGCCGCAAGATTGCCGGCGAAGCAGCTCTCTATGCCGCCGACAACTCACCGCTCGATCTCGCCCGCCAGATCGCCCGATTGATGGACGAAGAAGGACTGTCACGCCTGCTTGCCGCAGAAGGACAGGCCCGCGCCAAGGCCCTGCTCAAGTGGGAAGATGAGGCAAGCCGCCTGATCGCCGCATACGAGTTGGCTCTGGCGCAAGAGACACCGCAGCTGCGCGCACCGCGTCCTGCTTCGCTCCAGACCTCCAGCCGTTGACACCACCGCGAAAAAAATTCTGACGGTGCACGCCGTCTCTCAGTCGTCATGGCCGGACTTGATCCGGTCAAGCAGAGCTGTAAACGCCCAAAGGATGACTTTCTTTTCCTCGACGGCCGGGTCGAGCCCGGTCACGGAGGGTTGGGTCTGAACTCGTGGTCGTTGCTATAAGAGGCTACGTTTCGCGCACGCGCGAATGGTTCGATCGCGCTTGCGATCGTAGCTCGGGCTCGCCAATCGCGTTACTCGCACACGCCGCTGACGTTTCACCGCGCCTTGGAACCGCGCAGCGCCATTAGTTGGCGCATTCCGACATGCATGGTCATGGCCGCAAGTGCGACGACAGCAATCGACACGAGGCCGAGTACCAGCACGGTGGAGGGGAACGTGATGCCGCCAGGTGCGACGGTCATGCTCGCCAGAGCAAGCCCGCCAGCCGGTAAGAGCAGGAG
The DNA here is from genome assembly GCA_044222395.1 of Hyphomicrobiaceae bacterium. Lineage (GTDB taxonomy): Bacteria > Pseudomonadota > Alphaproteobacteria > Rhizobiales > Hyphomicrobiaceae > JAEUMD01. Next base: position 19,118 of record JBGANK010000027.1, read on the forward strand.
ACTGCGCAGGCCGAACACCGTTCCAAGCCTTCGCTCAGCGGTCGAATGCCCGTCGCAATCCAGTCGATTGAGCAACGCCGTAACAAACGCCAGCGAGGCGAACTCGGCGATGGCACCCGCCGCAGCAGCTCCCGTCACGCCGCCGCCCATGCGCAGCGCCACATAGGCCAGGATCAACCCCGTCGCGCGTATGATGCCGGCAGTGAGGAATGGACGCGTCAACCCTTTCGCCAGCAGCGCAGCGCCCGGCACCGCCTGCAGCATCCGCATCGACCACATCAGCGCCAGCCACGCCACCAGGCTTTCCAGACCCGCATAGTTGGCGCCGAATGCGATCGGCAGCAGCGCTCCACCAGCGATGATGAAACCGACCAAGTAGAGCGCTGCTCCGACGGTCGTAGCTTCTGCCATAATGATGAAGCGCGTCGAAAACCGCGCCGGACTGTCCTGTTCGGAAGCAAGCAGCGGCAGCATCAGTGCATTCGCTACTTTGGCCGCGATGAGCCCGGGAACCATCGTGATCATGAATGCTGTCGTATAGGCGGCCAACCCTTCCATGCCGACCATGTGACCGATCAGCATGCGGTCGCCCTGATAGACGGCGATCAGCGGGAATGCGCTGGCCCAGATCGGCCAGCCGAACACCACGAGCCTTCTCAGGTAGGACAGGTCGAGGGCGAGTGCGTAGCGATGCCTGGATGCGATGTGCGAGATCGCCACCGCTATGAGCGCCTGCGCCACCGACAGCCACAGCACGGCGGAATAATCACCGAACAACTTGAGCGCTGGCCACGTCAGCGCGAGGCCAAACGCCTGCGGCAGCACTTCGATGGCGATCTGCGGACGGTTGTCGAGATCGCGCTGGGCCACGCGCGAGTCGAGGTTGACAAAGCCCTTGATGAAGGGAACCAGCGCGGCGGCAGCGAACGCCCAACGCGCATCGGGAATCCCGAAGAAATCCGCCATCGGCCCGGCGACGGCAACGAGTACGAGGGCGGTGAACAGCCCGCGTGCGGCGAGTGTCGTATGCGCCGTCGCCACGAGTCGCGCATCGGCTCCGTCGCGCGCCTGCACGATGAGCCGGTCGGCGCCAAGATCACTCAGCGTGTCGAGAAGCTGCAGCAGCAGCAGGATGGCCGCGGCAATGCCGAAATCGCCCTTCGAAAGCCAATGTGCCACGATCGCGTTGCGCGCGAACGAGAACACCTGAGCGGCCGCGAAGCCGCCAAACAGCAGCGTGCCCTGGCGGGCAATGCGCGAAGTAAGCGATTGGCCTTGCGTTTCCTGCATCGCCTCAGCCGACCTTCTCGTCGCTTTTCCTGTTGCCCCAGCCGGCGGCATTGGGAAGCCGTCGCGACAACTTGCGGAACGGTGCTTCTGCGATCCGCCCTGCAAGCTGTCCCAGCGGATTGCCAGCCAGATGCACGAGTGCGCACGTCGTCTGCATCCAGCGCGCCGCCATTGCGTTCGACCACTTGGCGCGGAAAGCCTCCTGCATCAGCTCGAAGTTCATGTCCTTCTTGCCCGCCGAGAGATGTGCGACGTGGAAGTCGATAACGTAGGCATGCCAGCCGGCCATCGCCGCATTGAGGCAGATGTCCGCGCCATAGAAATGAAACCCGGAGAGATCATTCGAAAAGCCGATGCGCGCCTCGCGCCTCACGATGATGAAATTCTCGTCGAGACTCATCACGCGTGCTGGAAGAGTGCCGACGCGCTGGTCCGCGCCGTGCGGATCGGTGATGCGGATCGCCAGTTGGCCCGCTGCGACACCACCGGCATTGCCCGCGAGCGCCCAATAAGGATCATGGTCGTAGAGTTCAGCGATGCGCATGTCGAGATCCTGGCGCGCATCGGTAAGAAGCCGGATGTCCTGGTGGCACAGGATCACGTAGTGTCCGCGCGCCTCGTTGAGCATCGCGTTGAGTCCCGAGTAGGCGCACACCGGCACACCACTTGTGTTGTCGATATAGAGATACTCGCAGTCCCGGTCGCCGAAGCCGCCCGTGTGCAGCGACCTGTGCAAGGCTGCCCGATGATCATGATTGTTGACCAGCGAGCAGATCGTATAGCGGATCTCGCCGCGCGGGTCGGTGCCGACCTGCGGTCGAATGATGCGGCGGCGAATGGCCAGCGATGTCGGGCGGCTCTCGGTCATGGTCACTTTGCGGCGTCTCGTTGCGTGTTCAGTTTGATCTTGCGACTTCGTGGATACTAGCGGATGGCATCGCATCCGCTGCTTCCTGGTAGCCGGATTGCCATTCGCCACGCCGCTGCCAGATCTCGCGCCAGGCGCTTCTTGATTTTTCGACACCGCTGGAGTGGCGAACGATTGCAGCCGCCGCTAAGGCGACGCGGCGCGATAACGGCCACAGCTTCAGAAGCTGGCGGGCCAGCGGTCGCTGCCATTTGGGCAGGTGACGATTGATGAGCGTCATCTTGGCCGCCAGCAGCTTCACCATTTTGGCCGCGCGCGTCGCCTCCGAGGCACCGCCCAGATGCACAATCGTCGCGTCCGGCGTGATCATCGGCCGCGCACCCATCGCGCGCGCCCTGAGGCACAGGTCGGCTTCCTCGCCATACATGTAGAACACGGGATCGAATCCGCCGAGCTTCTGCCACAGCGACTTGCCGATCATCAGGAAACAGCCCGAAACGATGTCCACCTCGCGCACAAAATTGCGCCGCCAGCCGCCGATCGCTTCGCCGTTGAACACGGGCGACTGCGGGAACATCGCGGCCAGTCCCGACGTCCGGCAGAAGGTGTTCCAAAGCGTCATGCGCTGCCAGCAAGAGGAGGGATTGAGTTCGCCGTTTGCAAACAGCGTCCGCCCGCCCCAGATCATCGCCTCGGGATGCTGAAGCGAGAAGCCATGAAGGGCATCGATGGCATGCTCGAGGACCACCGTGTCTGGATTGAGCAGGAGCAACAGGTCGGCCTGGGCATGACGCGCCGCCAGATTGTTGGCGCGGCCGAAGCCGATGTTGTCGTCGAGCGCCAGCAGGCGCGGCGCCGCAGGATGCGTCGCGACCGCCTCCCGCGAGCCGTCGCTCGACGCATTGTCGACGACGATGATCTCGTGCGCGATGCGCGTCTTGCGGACCACTGAGTTGATCGCGGCAAGCGTCAGCGCGCGCGTGTTGTAGGACACGATCAGGATCGAGACCTCGGGTCGAGGTGCGGCCATCAGCAGGAACGCTCCGTCAGCATTGATCTGGCGCTACCGCCGTAGCGCACTCGGTGCTGACCAAACCTAGCCAACTAGCGCTAATTCGCCGTTAAGGCTGCAAGCGCAACCTGGTGCCGCTGGCGCCGCTCACGATCGCTGTGCGATGCCCCTGGCCGCGGCAACACGCAACAATTGTTCGCTCCGCACGCCCTTCCGACGCTGCTGGCAAGGGAAGCTTAATGCGCGATGAAGACAATGGCTGCGCGATTCTGTTCAGGGATTGGGGACATGATGGACCGCCACGCTGCACATTCGGGCCGGCTCGAAGCGCCGGTGGATGCCGATCACTCGTTCGACGGCATCATCTGCATCGGCGGCGAGGATTGGTGGTACCACAACCGCGGGCACTTCGATTTCCAGATCATGCGCCGTCTGGCGCGACGCTGGCCGGTATTGTTCGTCAATTCGCTGGGCGTCAGGGTTCCGAGCCTCAAGGACAACAAGCTGTTCGTCACCCGCATCACACGCAAGCTCAAGAGCTTGGCCCGCGGCCTCGTCCATATCGAGAACCACTTCTGGGTCTTCTCGCCGGCTTCCATCCCGGGAGATTTGGGCCAGTTCGTATCAAGTTGGGCGCTGGCGCCGCAGATCCGCTTTGCCGCCAAGCGCGCAGGCATCAAGCGGCCGCTGTTGTGGATACATTGTCCCGCTGGCGCGGCACTGCTGGACAAGCTCGATGCCGTCACGGTGGTGATGCAACGCACCGACCGCTTCGAGGCGTTTCCCGAGGCCGATCCCACAGTCGTTGCCCGCCAGATCGCCGAGCTCAAGTCGCTCGCCGATCTCGTCGTATATGCAGCTCCGCACCTGATGCGTGAGGAGACGGGCACTGTCGCGCGCCAAGTGCTGATAACGCACGGGGTCGACATCGATGCCTTCACCGCGGCCGGCATGAATCCGGAACCCGTGCCGGCGGACGTCGCCAGCATTCCTGGCCCTCGCGTCGGCTTCATCGGTGGCATAGATGCCCACACATTCGATCCCGAGCTGTTCGTCGCGGTCGCCCGCCAGCTTGCCGATCTGAGCTTCGTCATGGTCGGCGGCTCCTCGCTGGAGGAGGGCTGGTGTCCGCTGCCCAACGTCCACCTGCTTGGCCGCAAGCCCTATGACGAAGTGGCCCGCTACATGGCCGCCTGCGACTGCCTGATCATGCCGTGGAACGACAGCGAATGGATCAAGGCATGCTCTGGCCCGCACGCGGGTTGCTGGTGAGAGCTGGGACGGCAAGGCGGCTCTGCTCGCCGACGCGTTGATCGAACTCACAGCTCCGCAGCCTGCGGTCGATGGACCATCGCGAGCCGCGGCCTGAATTCTCGAACGTAGTTCGGTGACGCTAGACCTGGCAAGAGCATAGGCTTCGTTTGCGTCGTCTCGTCAGTGCGCCATTCCGTAGGGACGCCCCTGCTGCGCCGCGACGCTGCCCCATGCAGGATGCCCGTAAGGACGCCCGTAGATCGGCTCGGCCCGGCCCGGTTTCTTCCTGTCGCTCGAGCGCGACGATGCGCGATCATTGGCCTTGCCGGCAAAGCTTGCAAGTGACGCGCGTGCCGGGTCGGCGATCCAGCCTCCCAGACCGATGAAGAAGAAGAAGAACGCGTGCAGTACGTTCCAGTAGTGCACGGTCGCACCGATCAGCGACAAGGCGATGAGCGACATCATCCAGCCCATGCCGATCTTCGTCGCCTGTCCGTCGGCGTGCTGCAAGCGGCGCTTGATAACCCCTCTCGCCAGCAGCACGATGCCGATCACTAAGAGCAGGAACGCGGGAAGACCCTGGCGCATCATGGTCACCAGCCAGAAGGCGTCAACCGTGTCGGAAATCATCCACCACGGACGTTCCCAGTCGGCAAGTCCGATGCCCGTCCACGGGTTGGCCCAGACGTTCTGCAGCCCGCTATCCCAGATCTGCAGGCGATAGAAGCCGGTCCACGGATCGAGCGTCATGCCGGTCGCGATGAAGGCGATCGGCGTCCGGTTCGACAACAGCGACATGCCGACATAAAGGCCCGCGAGGCCAGCCATCGTCAGCGTCATGCGGCTCTTGATGGTGCGCGTAACCTTGTCCCACACCAGCATGCCGCCCTGCAGTCCGAGGCACAGCAGCGGTGCGGAGGAAAGGCCGAGGAACGTCGCGAACGTCATTACGCCGGCGTTGATCCTGCGCGACGCCGTGCGCCGCTCCGTGAACCAGAAGACAGCAAGCAGAGCCGCGCAGAACGTACCATAGTGAATCGGATGATCGAACGTACCGTAGGCGCGCGTCAGGCCAAGGCGCGTTTCGACGCCGATCGGATGGTAGTATCCCGTGAGCTTGTGCAAGAGGTCGTGGGTGTAGATCTGGCCGAGCAGCGTCTCCGGCAGAGCGATCAATGCCGCAATGACGATCGCCGCCAGGCACGCGCGCATCGTCATGCGCATCTGATCGACCGTGCGAACGAAGACCCGGGCGACGAAGAAACCTCCAAGCGCCTCCAGCGCCAGCGATCCGCCGTAGACGAACCCTTCCTTGTCGCTGTGCAGCCAATAGACGAAGATTGTCCAAAGACCGTAGAGCAGGAACAGGACATCGAACGAGCGCAGTTTCTGGTCGCTCGACGCCAGCAGCTTCACCAGCGCGTAGGGCAGCAGCAGCAGCAACGCGAGTCGATGCGGCGGCAGGCGCAATCCGGCGATGTAGAGCGAGAACTCCGTCGGGCACAGGAAGCTCACGAGGATGAGCAACACCGGGATTGGAACTCGCGACATCTGGCGCGTCATGGCAGTAAGCGTGCGGATAAGACATCGTCTCTTGCGGTTTCGGGTGGCCGGGGCGGTTCATGCCGCCCCGGTCCGACCCGCGCCTCCCGGACTTCCGATGTCGTCCGTACCTCCTCTAGTATGCGTTCCGTCCTGACACCACAATGATGAGCGTCCTGGCGATAATCTTGAGGTCGAGCCACAAGGACCACGACTTCACGTAGGCCATGTCATGGGCGACGCGTCCTTTGATGAGGTCATCCGTGCGAGTCTCCCCGCGGAAGCCGTTCACCTGGGCAAGACCGGTGATGCCTGGCTTGACCTGATGGCGGCTCGCGTAGTCCTCCAGCATGGTGCCGAACTGATCGTCATGAACGAGAGCGTGTGGCCGCGGACCTACGATCGACATGTCGCCACGAAGCACGTTCCACAGCTGCGGCAGCTCATCGATGCTGGTGCGTCTGAGGAAGCGCCCAACTCGCGTCACGCGGTCGTCGTCGGTTGTCACCTGGCGCACCTCGTGATCAGTGTCAGAGACGCGCAGCGTGCGCAGTTTCAGCACGTCGAACACTTGGCGATTGAGACCTCGCCGGCGCTGGCGGTAGAGCACCGATCCCTTGCTGTCGAGCTTGATCGCAATCATTGCGGCCACGAGGATCGGGATCGAGATCGTCAGCGCGACGCTGGCAACGATGATATCCTCGACGCGCTTGACGAGCGGCGCCCATCCCGAAAGCGGCTTGCACTTGACGTCGACCAGACCAACTGCGCCCATCTGCGAAACACGGTGCTGCTGGCCGGCGGGAACGAGGTCTGTTGCCAGGTGCGAGACGATGTGGACGTCGCAGGGTGCGTGCTCGAGCTTGCGCAGGATGTCGTCAATGCGGCTATCTGCGGTGTTGGGCAGGGCGATGACGATGTCATCGACTTTGCCGGCAAAAGCCACCGCCAGGAGATCGTCCAGCCTGCCGGCCAGTTCGAGGCCCTCAGGATTGATCCGATCTCCATCCGTGCGATCGTCATAGGCACCGATGAACCGGATGCCGGATTCTTTCGTCTTGAGGTAGCTGTGCACGCGCTGAGAAATGGCACCAGCACCGAATACGGCGACCGCCTTGTCGAAACGGCCCTTGGCTGCCATCCGCGCCAGCACGGCATGAGCGAAGCCTCGCGAAAACAGGATCAAGGTGAAGCTCGTGATCAACCAGCCGAGGAACCAGAAGGCGACATGCCACAGCATCTCGACCATCGGCATGGAAAGGCCGAGCACGATCAGGATGCCGAGCGCGATAGCACTCAAAAGCTGGACTGGATTGATGGGCAGGTCGTGCATCCGGTCCGTATCGTACATTCCGGCGTGGCGCAGCCACAGAAAGGCAAAATAGCCGCCGACCAGTCCCGCCTGCAGCAACACAAGTGCATTGTTCTCGATGCCGCCGATCTTGTAGTAGATCCACGACGGCAGCTGTGCTCCGAGCGTTACGGCGAGGATATCGCCGAACGCAACGATGTCCATCGCCACGGTGCGCGACACGCAACGCCTGCCTTCGACGTTGAGTTGTGCGGCCTCGCTGCGCGGGGTCTCGGTAGCCGTTGCAGTTGCATTCATGATCATGCCTCAGTGTCAGCCGGTGCTTGAGCCGGCATTCCGATATTGTTTGTCGTTGACCTGGAGTTGCGCGTGGCGACGGTCATGCCGCCAAGCCTTTGGCGTTTTCTTGCGTGCTCAGTCATGCGGCGTCCCTCCTCGCACCGCTGGCCAGCCACTCGCTGCCACGGTGCGCGTTGAAGCCGCCGCCCTGCTGATCCACAAGGATGTCCTGATCGACCTGATTGACGACCACGCCAACAAGCTTGCTCTGGTTGAAGCCGAGGCTCGACAGCGCGCGCCGCGCAAGCTGCTTGGGTGTACGTCGCCAGGACATCACGAATACGATCTGATCGGCATGATCCGCGAGGATGCGTCCATCGATGACCGGCAGCAGCGGAGCGCTGTCGACGACGACCACGTCGAACTGACGCTTGAGTTCGTGGAGCAGACTTGCCGCAGCGCGCGAGCCCAAAACTTCCGGCGGAGCCAGCGCGCTGGGCGCTGGTCCGATGGCCGGGAAGAAGTTGAGGCCGGTCGAGCCGTCGCGAAGAATGGCTTGCCCGTAGGGGTAGTTGTGAGCAATGACTTCGCCGAAGCCGATCCTGCGCGAGGCCGCCAGTTCACGCGTCAGGTGCGCACGCCGCAAATCGCCGTCGATGAGCAGCACGTTGGCTCCGGTCAGTGCGTAATGCAGGGCAAGGTTTGACGCGACGATGCCGCTGCCTTCTCCCGGCAGGGTGCTCGAGATCTGGATGATGCGTGGACCGTCCGAGCCTCGCCGCACGTCGACCTCGCGCCTCAACGCCCGGATCGCCTCGGCAAACGTGCTGTTGGGATCTGCCACCATGTGCCGCAGGTCGTGCAGCGCGCTCTTGGCAGGCTCGCCTTCGCTTGCCGCCGGCAGCGAGGCAAGGTGCGCAAGCTCGAACACGCGTTCGACGTCCTCGGGCCGCCCGATGCCGAATGTCATGAACTCGATCAGCACAGCAATCAGGAGGCCGACGACACCGCCACCGAGCGTTGCCAGTACGACAATCTGCTTGCGCTTCGGTGCTGCGGGGAACAGCGGCGCATCGGCCTGCTCGACGATGCGTGAATCGGGGAGCTGCAGGCTCTGCGTCTCGACAGTCTGCTTGTAACGGTTGAGAAGGGATTCGTAGAGCGCCTTGCTCGAATCGGCCTCGCGCTGCAGCTCCTTGAGCCTGACGCTTGCCGTCTTTGAAAGTGAATCCTGCGATTTCAGAGCTTCCAGGCTCTGGTTGAGCTCGCGCTCGCGCTGTTCGGCAACCTGAACCTCGTTGCGCAGGTTGGCGGCGAGGCGCTGGATCTCGGCGTTGAGCTGCGATCGCGCCTCGGACACCTCCGCGCGCACCTTCTGCATCTCCGGATGCCGCTGGCCATATCGCGTGGCGAGCTCTGCCTCGCGGCCGGTGGCCTTGCCGAGCTGCTCCTTGAGCAGGCGGATCGTATGGCTCTGCAGCACGTCGTTGATGCCGTCGACTTCCTTGCCGCTGTGCGACAGACGTTGCGCCATTTCGAATTTTGCGCGTGCATCAGCGGTGTTGTTGCGGGCGACGACGGTCTGCTCCATCAGGCGTGCAAGCTGCTTTTCGCCCAGGATCTGCCCTTCCGCATCGAAGATGTTGTTGTCGGCCTTGTATTGCGCGACCTGTGCCTCCGCAGCTGCCACATTGCGGCGCAACACCTCCAGCTTTTCCTCGAGCCGCTTGGACGCGTGTCCGGCAACTTCCTGCTTTTGCTGCAGCTGTTCTGCGAGGTAGACCTCTGCGATGGTGTTTGCGATCTTGGCCGCCTTCACCGCGCTTTCCGCCGAGAAGCGGATGTCGATCAGCAGCGTCGTGCGCACGCGCGTGACCTTGAGCCGTTCGGCAAACGCCACCGCGACCTCGTCGGCTACAGGCATCGTCTTGCCGGGCTCATCCGGACCGAGCATGCCAGTGATTGGATCAAAATTGACGCTGTTGCCTCTCTCGGTCGGCTGCGAGACGGGCTCCGGCAGGTCGGCCTGGCGCAGTCCGACGGCAACCAGCGCGCGATGCCAGAGCGGCGGACGCGAGAATTCGGCATCTTCGCGCAGCTTCAGGATGTCGATCACCTTGAGCGCGATCAGTCGCGAACGAATGATCTCGACCTCGCTCTCCACCGTGGCCGCATCGGCCTTCAGCTCCGAAAGCACGCCTTCCATGTTTGAGATCGTCTTCTTGCGCGGGTCAATCTGCACCACCGCGGATGCATCGTAGCGATTGGGAATGGTGAGCACCGCGAGCGACGACAGGATCGCCGCGATGATCGGCACCGCAATGACGATTATCATCCGCCGCCGCACGGCCGACAGGATGCGTTCGACGCTGAATGCGCCGCCGCCGCTGTCAGGAGCACTGTGGTGCTGCTCGTGCATTTGCGTTCTAGAACCTCAGTTTGGCGCCGACCATGAAACGGTTGCGCGTCATGTCGAGCGCATCGTCGGTGGATTGACGCACTTCGTGCTCGTAGCTCGCGCTGAGCACCCAGTTCTTGTTCATGAAGTAATCGAGGCCGATCTTGCCGGAGATGGATTGGTCTCGCCGCGCAACGCCGATGAACTCGGCCTCCTTGAACTCGAGCCCAAGGTTCAAGACGACGTTGTGCCAGATCTCGTAGTCGATACGGCCAGCCAGCTTCGTCTCGATGCGTCCGGAAGGCTCGACCGCATCGGCGGTCACGATCTGCCGGGTTGCAGTTCCATAGACTGTGATCAGTTGCGTGGGCAGCCACTGCACCTGCGCCTCGACAAGCACCGAAGAAACATCGTCGATGTTGGCCTGTTCGAAATTGCGCATTCCGTAGCCGGCCAGAACGCGCCAGCGCAGAAGCGGGTTCGTCTCGAAGGCGAGACCTGCCATGACCTCCAAGCCGTAGGCGTCGCGATCGTAGAGATCATTGCCACGGTTGAGATCGCGCAATGCGCGAATCTTGCCGACGAACTCGTAGCCGGGAGAGAAGCGGTAGCCGAACCGCAGCGCGGTGGAGAACTCGCTCGTATCGCGGAAGTCCTGGTCGATCTTTCCGCCGTTGAGGGCGAGGACGTCTGCGTAGTCCCACCGCTCGAAGGTTGCCATCAGCGTGCCATAGAGGCGCCCGACATCGCGCGTGATGCCGACGCTGGCCCGGTTGTGGAACACGCCGATCGGCTCGGCAGCGATGTTCTTGAATCGCGGATCGTAGGGATCGAGGTCGAAATACTCGCCTGGCTTGAGCCAGGTCATTTCGCCACGCTCCTCGTGCTCGAAGCCGGACAGGATCGACATCGATAGCGTATGGGCATGATCGAAGTGCAGCGCACCGTCGACTTTCGCGCGAATGTTGGCGTAGTCCTGGTCGGTGTTGTTCAGGTAGTTGACGATCTTGCCGTCGAGCGACAGGTCCAGCACGTGGCGCGGCAGACGCGACTGGAATTTCAGCGACGGAGTGAGTTCGCTGCGCCAGTCTGCGACCTTGTTGGCGTCGGATCGGAAGATGTTGTCGTCATAGATCAGGGTCGCCCCGGCAGAGGGGAACACGAGGTAGTTGCCGGCACGGATGCCGTCGGGCTTGGCATAGGCGCGGTCTCGGTCGGCGACGCGCTCGGCCCCGTACGTCTTGATGTTGTCGTAGTCCTTGAGGCGCTCGCGGCTGGCGATCGTTTCCGTGATCAGCCCATCCGTGCCGTCGATATCGAGCGCCAAAGCCGCCTGCGACTGGAAGATGTAGAAGGCAAAAGCCGTCGCTACGCCGACTACGACGCCGTTCCGGCGCCGGGGCGATGCTGACGAGCTGTTGAAGACCTTCTCCATTAGCCTAAATCTGCCTGACGGGTTCCAGTTGTTTTCGCTTTTTTGATGGGTTTGTCGGGTCCGGCCTGATCTTCAGAAGAACCGCTCTGGCACCTTTATGTTGTCGCCGGGAAGAACCGCAAAAGTGCCCATCGTTGCAGCGCGGAATTCGCCCTGCCCCTCGCGATAGATCACGACGTAGGATTGGTTGGCGCGATACGTGTATCCGCCGGCGAGCGCCACCGCATCGCGCAGTTTCAGCCCCGACTTGAAGGCGAATTCGCCGCCACTTTTGACTTCGCCGTGGACGTAGATCGGCCGGTAGTTGAGGACGTCGACGGTGACGCGCGGGTTCTTCAGGTAGCCGTCCGACAGCTTCCTCGTGATGTTCTCTCGGAATTCGGAGATCGGCCGGTTGGCCGCGGGGATTTCGCCGATCAGCGGCAGGGCAACCTGGCCCAACGCGTTGACTTCGAATTGACCGGACAGGTTTTCTTCGCCGAAGACAGCGATCTTGAGCTTGTCGCCGATGCCCAGGCGATAGGTGCGCGAGACGTCGGCAGATTGCGCCGGCATTTGTCTCGCTTCAGGAACCTCGTTGGAACCGGCACATGAGGCTGCACCAAGCGCAACACCAGTAAGCGTGATCGCAACGGCGATCTTCATGAGTCCTGAGCGACGCAACGACATGACGTCTCACTTACGCAATACGAATTACATCGGGCAGACGAGGCCCCGACGGCCGTTATAACCGGAAATAGAATAAATTTCGGTTTAATCCCAACCATATGATTTTATTCAACAACTATTTATTGGTCTTAATCGTTCGTTTCGCGAATTGATTCAAAGCGAGAATTGTCCGATTTCTCTCGAATTACCGAAAACCGAGACGACTCGTTAAAGTTGCGAGAATAGAATGCATTTGGTCAAATTCGGGAAACTCTTGAAATTGTGGGTGTCGCGTGACGAGCAAGAGCCTTTCGGGCGTTTCTGATTTCGCCACTGGGTACGAGACGAAGGCCGAGAGCTATTTCAATCGCGCCCGCGTTGATTTCGTGCATCGACTGCCGATGGACCCCACGTCCGCCGTGCTGGAAATCGGCTGCGGCACGGGTGCCACCGGTGCCCTGGCGCTGAAGCGGGGCCGGGCCGGCCGCTATGTCGGTGTCGAGCTGTTCGAGGGGGCTGCCGCCTCCGCGCGCGAGGTGCTGAGCGAGGTCATCGTCGGCGATGTCGAGACATTGGAGTTTGACTGGCAACCTGCGGCTTTCGATGCTCTGATCCTGTCGGAAGTTCTCGAGCACCTGCGCGAGCCGTGGGCGGTCCTCAGCAAGCTTTCGCGCTTCGTCCGGCCAGGTGGGCTGGTGCTGGCGAGCTCGCCCAACGTTTCGCATTGGCGCGTCATCCGCGAACTCGTCGCCGGACGTTTTCCGCTGGCCGACAAGGGCGTCTTCGATCGCACACACATGCGCTGGTTCACGCCCGAAAGCTTCGTCGCGATGTTCAACGGCGCCGGCTTCTGCGTCGATCGTGTGCGCCCGGTCACGCCGTTCTCGCCCAGAACGCGGGCTTTCTCAAACCTCACCGGTGGCCGCTTCGATCATCTGTTCATGGCCCAGATTTCGATCGAGGGTCACAAGCGCTGAGGCGCCTGTGGTCGGTTGGGCGATGCGCCCGCAATGTTCCGAGCATCGGAATTCCGAACGCAGCATATGCAACCCTTGAATGTCGCTTAGCATCAACTGCGGCCGGCATCGCAATTGGTGCTCGGGCGTCGCTGCAGCTGCCACTTCAAAGCAGCGAGATCTGCGCGCGATTGAGTTTCACGTCGTAGCTGCAACGCGCGGCCTGCCCGGGCGACCCCGTCTCCAGCACGATGTAGGGATACGTGTATCGCATCGCCCACGCCGCATGATCGACATCCCAGATCTGCACCGGCACGTCCGGATTGCCGATCACAAGATGAATCGAGGCCGGCTTCGCGAAGGCGTCAGCCAAATTGCGCTGGGCAGCCGCATTGAGCGTACCCGCATTTCCGGAAGGCTGAGCAGCGCGGCAGGTGGCGATGGCGCGGGCCTGATAGGCGCTGACCAGGGCCTCCTCGGTCGCCCTGCGGTAGAGTTGCTCCTGGGTCCAGATTTTTGCGCCTGCGAGAAGCGCCAGCACCATTGCGACAGGTCTCAGCATGAGCCGGTCTCCGCAAGTCGGGTTGCCGCAAGGATTTGCGAGATCAGCTGCAATCCATGAGCGATTCCACGGCGCCGCAGAACTCCTTGCTGAGCGATCAGACTAGCCGGCGGAAGGTAAACAAACCGTTGGCCCGCGTGCCGCATTGGAATTGCTTGTCAGGCCCCGCCGGTTGCGGCAAAAGCGATCCCCAGGGCAAGAAACCCAAGATCCGGGAGGAACAACAAGACAGGAAAAAGAAGCGCCTGCTCATCACCCGTCGCTTGCCTGCAGAGGCGGAGGCCCGCGCGCGCCGCGACTACGACGTGGTCCAGAACGAGGACGACCATCAGATGACCACGGATGAGATCATGGACAAGGCGAAGGACGTCGACGCCATCATGATCACAATCACCGACAAGATGCCGAAGGCGGCGATCGACCGCATCCCCGACCACATCAAGATCCTGTCGACATATTCCATCGGCTTCGATCATATCGACCTCAAGGCAGCCGCCGCACGCGGCATCAAGGTCGGCAATGCGCCCCACGGCGTCACGCTAGCCACCGCCGAGATCGCCATACTTCTGCTCCTGGGTGCCGCACGCCGCGCCGGCGAGGGTGAACGCATGCTGCGCTCCAGGACCTGGCCGGGCTGGGCGCCGCTGCAACTCGTCGGCCAGCGCCTCGACGGCAAGAAGCTCGGTATCTTCGGCTTCGGCAAGATCGGCCGGACACTGGCCAAGCTGGCTCGCGCCTTCGACATGGAGATCCACTATCACGACATCATGCGCGCCAAGCCCGAGGACGAGCAGGGTGCGACCTACCACGCCACGCTCGATAGCCTGCTCGCCGTCTCGCAGTTCTTCTCGATCAACGCGCCCGCAACCGACGAGACGCGCTACTTCTTCAACAAGTCGGCGATCGAGAAGATGCCGCACGGGGCGATCGTCGTGAACACCGCGCGTGGCGATCTCGTCAACGACAACGATCTCATCGCCGCGCTGAAGTCCGGCCGCATCGGTGCTGCCGGTCTTGACGTCTTCAACGGCGAGCCGAAGATCAACGAAGGCTACTACGACCTGCCCAATACGTTCCTGTTGCCGCACCTGGGCTCCGCGGCGATCGAGGCGCGCAACCAGATGGGCTTCGAGGCCCTCGACAACGTCGACGCGGCGTTTGCCGGCAGGGACATGCCCTTCAAGCTCAATTGACATGCTCGGCGCTTGCCGATCCGCAGTGGCCCGCGCATCGCAAAATTGCAAAGGCCTGGCACCCGCAAGTGCCAGGCCTTTTCTCTTTTCATGATGGGCGTACCGGCGCCGCGATGCCTCGCAAGAGGTCGAGCGGCAGAGCCCGGTCCATCAACGCCGGCCGTTCTTACCCTTGTCCTTGGCAACGAAGGCGTCCAGCCAGAAATCATAGGCACACATCAACACGGTGATCGCCAACACCACCTTGAGCGAGATGCTGTCCACCCAGATGCCGAGGATCGCCAGGAACACGGCGAAAAGCAGGAATGAGACGAGGGCCAGGATCTTGTCATACATCTTTGATCTCCATCATGCGACCTCGGCCAGATGCGCTTCGAGCCAACG
The DNA here is from genome assembly GCA_044222395.1 of Hyphomicrobiaceae bacterium. Taxonomy (GTDB): domain Bacteria; phylum Pseudomonadota; class Alphaproteobacteria; order Rhizobiales; family Hyphomicrobiaceae; genus JAEUMD01. Next base: position 34,251 of record JBGANK010000027.1, read on the forward strand.
TGCGGTTCTGAGCAGGCGTCCATCGTCCCGCCGCAAGCCGACGAGCTGCACGCCAACCGGCAATCCGTCGACCTCCAGCAGCGGCAGCGAGATGGCCGGCATGCCAAGGTACGTCCACAATCCATTGAAGATTGGCGAGCCGGTAATGCCTTCCTCGAGCTTCGGTGCTGGGCCTGGCGCAGCTGGCGTCAGAATCGCCGCATAGCGCGTGAAGAGCTGCGCCACCTTCTGGTAGGCCGCTTCGCGCGCCGCAATCGCCTCCAGATAGGCGCGCACCGGAACGGCGCTGCCAGCGGTCAGCCGATCGCGCAGTCCTGGCGACAGCAGTTCGGAGTGCCGGTCGATGAGTGGACCGTAATAGGCCGCGTTCTCCGCCAGCTGCACGATACGCTGCCATTCGATGATGTCGGCGGTTATCGCAGCTTCCACATCCTCCAGGCGCGCGCCCAGCACGCGTGCGAGTTCGGAATAAGCTTCGTGCAGCCGCGAATCCGCGTCCGGCCACGCTGACGTCTTGATGAGCCCCAGAACCGGCGTGCCCGGCGGCTCCTGCATGGCAACGCTGGCAAGACTGGGTTGGCTGCGCGGATAGCTGGCATTGTCATCAGGGTCGAACGCCGACATGCAGTCGACGATCAGCGCCGCGTCCTCGATCGATCGCGTCAGCACGCCGATCGTGTCAAGCGTATGCGATTGCATCAGCACGCCACGCCGCGACACCAATCCGAATGTCGGCTTGAACCCATAGACCCCGCAATAGGACGCAGGCCTGAGCACCGACCCGGCCGTTTGCGAGCCGAGCGTTGCTGGCACCATGTTGTCGGCCACTGCTGCCGCCGATCCGGCCGACGAGCCGCCAGGCGTGTGCCCTGGAGCCACCGGGTTCTTTGTCGCTGCAGGAGTCATCAGCGCAAGCTCGGTCGTCACCGTCTTGCCCAGGATCAGCGCACCAGCCGAGCGAAGCGCGCCGACGCAGGCGGCATCCTGCGACGGACGCCGGCCCGAAAAGATCGGTGAACCGCTCTCGGTGGGCATGTCGGCAGTATCGAAGATGTCCTTGACCGCCACCGGCACGCCGTGAAGCGGGCCGCAGCCATTGCCGGCCTGGCGCCAGCGATCGGCGGCGCGGGCCCGCTCGAGCGCGTAGGCCGGATCGACATGCGCGAACGCCTTGATCTCCAGGTCGCGCGCTGCGATGCGATCAAGGCAGGCCGAGACGAGGTCCTCCGACGAAACGCGGCCGGAAGCGATCTCGCGTGCTGCCGCAACCACACCGAGCTCGTTGAGCGCCACACCGCCTGCCGCCATTCGCCGGTCACTTGCCATAGAGGTATTCCGGAAGCCAAAGCGCAATACCGGGGAAAACGTAGACCAACAGCATCGAGATGAGAACGATGAACAGATAGGGGTAACAGCCACGGAAGATGTCGGCAAGCTGGACGTGCGGCGGCGCAATTCCCTTTAGATAGAAGGCCGCCATCGCCATCGGCGGAGACAGGAACGACGTCTGCAGGTTGAGCGCAATGAGGATGCCAAAGAACAGAGGATCGATCTGGAAGTGCGACAGCAACGGCAGGAAGATGGGAACGAAGATGATGATGATCTCCGACCACTCCAGCGGCCAGCCCAGCAGGAAGATGATGATCTGCGTGAGGACCAGGAACGCAATCGGTGACAGATTGAGTCCGACGATGAAGTCCTTCACCACGTGTTCGCCGCCCAGATAGCCGAACACGGAAGCGAATGTCGCCGAACCGACGAACAGCCAGCACACCATCGCCGAGGTGCGCACGGTGAGATAGACGCTTTCCTTGAGCCGGTCCCATGTCAGCGACCTGTACATGGCAGCCAGGATGAGACCGCCAAGCGAGCCGACTGCGGCAGCCTCCGATGGCGTCGCCCATCCGAACAGGATGGCGCCAAGCACGGCAAGGATCAGTGCGGCGAGCGGCACAAACGACGTCAGCACAAGGGCAACGAGGTGCAGCGTCGAAAGCTTGGGGATGTCCTCGTCCTTGGGCCTGGGCGCGCACTCCGGCTGGATGATCGCGCGGCCGACCACGTAGACCATGTATAGTCCGGCAAGCATGAAGCCCGGTAGGAAGGCGCCGGCGTATAGCTTCACCACCGACACGCCCGATGTCGCGGCATAGACGATCAGCATGATCGACGGCGGGATGAGAATGCCGAGGCATCCGCCGGCACACAGACAGCCGGCAGCATATGATATGTCGTAGCGCGCCTTCAGCATTTGCGGGAATGCGAGCAGGCCCATCAGCGTGACGACCGCGCCGACGATGCCCGTCGCGGTCGCGAAAAGCGCACATGTCAACAGCGATGCAACGGCCAGCGATCCGGGAATGCGGTGCGCGGCGATCTGCAGTGTTGTGAACAGGCGGTCGACGATATTCGCGCGTTCGACGATATACCCCATGAACAGGAAGAGCGGTATCGCCGTCAGCACGTCGCTGGATATGACCGAATAGGTCTGATTGACGAACAGGTCGAATATGCGGTTGTCGAAGATCGACTGCATCCGCGAAGGATCATAGTAGGCGTAGTATCCAAAGCCGAGCCCCATGGCCATCAGCGTGAAGGCGATGGGAAAGCCCAGCATGATGATGAAGATGAAGAGCGCCAGCATCAGCAGGGCGACTTGCGGGTCGGTCATCGTCCAGAGTCCTCGCCCTTTTGCAGCTCGGCTTTTAGGTCTGCGTGATCCTTGGCCTGATGCAGGATGATCGTCTCTGTCTCCTCGACATCGGCGATATGCCCGGGCCACTTGTTCTCCCGTATGCAAAGGATGCACCGGGCCACCTGCGCCATTCCCTGAATGAACAGCAGAACTCCCGCCGCCGGGATGATCAGCTTGAAATGAAAGATCGGCACGTTGGCGGGGCTCATCACAGAGACCTCGCGATACCCGATCGATTGGCTGGCGAACTTCCACCCAGCGAAGATCAGGGCCAGCATGGCTGGGTAGAAGAATATGAGGTAGAGGAAGAGCTCAAGACGCGCTTGTGTGCGCGGCTTCCATTTTCGATAAAACGAATCCGCGCGCACATGCCCATCGCGCGAGAGCGTGTATGCGCCGCCCATCATGAACAGCGCACCATACATCATGTAGGACAGGTCGAACGACCAGGCAGTCGGATCGCGCAGGACCTTGCGAACGAACACCTCGTAGCCGACACCAAGCGTCATCGCCATGATGCACCAGGCGAAGGCATGGCCGATCCATTGCGAGAATTTATCGATAGCGAATATGAAAGAACGCATCCAAGCCCTCCCCGAACCCCGACGCTCGACCGTAAGGTGGGCAACCGACATTGCCCACCCTGATAACGCTCGAATGGATTGATCAGGCCTTGGACTTCAGCTTGCCCGGGAAGTAGTGGTTGTAGGCCAGCTCGTAGTCGGCGGCGTTGGTGATGTAGTAGAAGCCGACGCGCTCGCCCCAGGCGCGCTGACTGTCGATCACCTTCTTGAAGAACGGATCCTGGTTGAGCTTCTCGAGCACCTGGTCCCAGCTCTTCAGCTGCGCCTCCAGGATCGACTTCGACGTGCGATAGACGTTGACGCCGTCCTTGCCCATCAGGCCCTGCAGATCGGCCGAGTACTTGTCGAGGGCGAGCGCGTAGTTGGCGGTCGAAGCAGCCTCCGCGCCGATTTCCAGGATCGCCTGCAACTCGGCTGGCAGTGATTCAAATTTCTTCTTGGAGAAGATGATCTCGAAGAACTCCGCGGCCTGGTGGTAGGAGCCCATCATGTAGTGCTTCGACACGTTCTGCGCGCCGAACTGGCGGTCGGACGTCGGGTTGTTGAACTCGAACGCCTCGATCACGCCGCGCTCGAGCGCCGGGATGATCTCGCCTCCCGGCAGCTGCGTTACCTTGAGGCCCATGCCCTGCATGATGTCCGTGGCGAGGCCTACCGTGCGGTACTTGAGGCCCTGCATGTCGGCAGCCGATCCGATTTCCTTCTTGAACCAGCCGAGCGGCTGCGTCGGCATCGGCATGGCGAAGAAGCCGACCACGTCGAGCTTCAAGATGTCCTGGGTCAGCTCCTTGTAGAGCGCTTTGCCTTCCGCGGACTGGATCCAGGCCAGCATCTGCGTCGCATCGCAGCCGAATACCGGTCCGGTGCCGAACAGCGAGGCAGCCTTGTTCTTGCCGTACCAGTAGGCGGTTACCGTGTGGGCGGCGTCGAGTACGCCGGTATGGCATGCGTTCTGGACCTCGAACGCCTTGACCACCGCGCCTGCGGGCAACAGATCGAATTTGAGCCGGCCGCCTGCCATCTTCTCGCAGCGATCGGTGTATTGCTTGGCCATCTCCTGGAAGACGTCGGATGCACCCCACGATGACTGCATCTTCAGCGTGATGGTTTCCGCACGCGAGACGTTGGGCATCGCAACCGTGCCGGTTGCGGCGACGCCGGCAGCGACGGCGCTACCCTTGATGAACCTGCGGCGCGAAACGGATTTGGTGTCTGTCTGTGCTGTCATGCGGCGTAATCTCCCTGACTTGTCAGATCGTTGATCAACGATACGAACCCTCTTTGGGGCCTTGGTATGCCATATAACGCGAATGTACTTTCCATGTCCCGCCAAAATTGGAGTGCTTCAGAGCACTGACGAGAAGTTGGCGCTTCCACACGCTGTGATGACATCGCAGCCTACCCCGACGCGCGATGCCGGTCCAACCCCGAAACGACAGCAGGGCCAAGGGTGCCGCCCGCCACATACCCATCGCCATTTACCAACGGCTATGGTCTGGGCTGGCCTCGCGCAGTCGAGCCTGGTCAGCACGAGCGGAATTGCCGGCGGTGTGCCGCACGCCCGCCCGCTTGACCGGACACGGCGCAGATTTTATAGCGTGGCACCTCGCGCAGTGCTTTGGTCAGCAACGCCGCCCGGATTGCAATTCGTAGCTCCGGGACAGGTTTGCGCGGCCGGCACACGGCTCCGTGACAGCCGGTCTTGCGGCGAGGCGAGCCAGGAGATCCAGTTGCCATGTCGAATGCCAAGCGCCGCGCCGGCCGCCACTTTCTGCAGATTCCGGGACCGACACCCGTCCCCGATCGCGTGCAGCGGGCGATTGCCCAACCGATCCTCGATCACCGCGGCCCCGAATTCCAGGCCATGTGCCAGCGCGTCCTCGCCAAGGTGAAGGACATCTTCAAGACCAAGAACCCGGTTATCATCTACCCGTCCTCCGGCACCGGCGCCTGGGAAGCGGCCCTCGTCAACACGCTGTCTCCCGGCGATCATGTACTGATGGTCGAAACCGGCCAGTTCGCCACGCTCTGGAAGTCAATGGCCGTCAAGCTTGGCCTGGTGCCCGACTTCATCCCCACCGACTGGCGCTCCGGCGTTGACGCCAATCTGGTCGAGGATCGCCTGAAAGCCGACACCGGCCACAAGATCAAGGCCGTCTGTATCGTTCACAACGAGACGGCGACGGGCTGCCGGAGCCACATCGACAAGGTCCGCGCCGCGCTCGATGCGGCAGGCCATCCGGCACTTCTGATGGTCGACACGATCTCGTCCCTGGCGGTGATGGACTTGCGCCACGACGAGTGGGGCATCGACGTCACCATCTCGGGCTCGCAGAAGGGTCTCATGCTGCCGCCCGGCCTGTCGTTCACCGCCATTTCCGACAAGGCGATTGCCGCGACCAAGTCTGCAAAGCTGCCCAGGGCCTACTGGAACTGGGACGACATGCTGTCGAACAACGCCAACGGCTTTTATCCCTACACCCCGGCGACCGGCCTGCTGTACGGCCTCGACGTGGCGATCGACATGCTTGCCGAGGAGGGCCTCGACAACGTATTCGCGCGTCACGAACGCCTGGCCGAGGCGACGCGCCGCGCCGTTACCGCCTGGGGGCTCGAGATCCTCTGCGCCAAGCCTGCCGACTACTCCCCGGCAGTCACAGCCGTTCTGATGCCGGAAGGACATGACGCCGACGCCTTCCGCAAGCTGGTTCTGGAGCGCTTCGACATGTCGCTCGGCACGGGGCTGGGCAAGGTAGCCGGCAAGGTCTTCCGCATCGGCCATTTGGGTAGCCTGACCGACGCCATGGCGCTGTCGGGTCTGGCCGTTGCCGAAATGGTCCTGGTCGATGAGGGCCTGCCGATCAAGCTGGGCTCGGGCGTTGCCGCCGCGCAGGATGTCTATCGTGCCGCCAAGGTCGCGCAGAAGAAAGCCGCCTGAGATGCTGGACATTGCCCCCTTCTACATCCC
>JBGANK010000028.1:0-39981 GCA_044222395.1 Hyphomicrobiaceae bacterium
GGTCGGGATGCCACCCATGTTGTAGTGCACGGTCGGGATGACGGGGATCGGCTGACGGCGCAGGTCGACGCCGGCAAAGATCTTGGCGCTTTCGGTGATGCCCGGCAAACGCTCGGCCAGGATCTTGGGATCGAGGTGATCGAGATGCAGATGGATGTGGTCGCTCTCGGCGCCGACGCCGCGTCCCTCACGGATTTCGACCGTCATCGACCGCGAGACGACATCGCGAGAAGCGAGGTCCTTGGCGTGCGGCGCGTAGCGCTCCATGAAGCGCTCGCCCTGCGAGTTGGTGAGATAGCCGCCCTCGCCGCGCGCGCCCTCGGTGATGAGTACGCCCGCACCGTAGATTCCGGTCGGGTGGAACTGGACGAACTCCATGTCCTGCAGCGGCAGGCCGGCACGCAGCACCATCGCATTGCCGTCGCCGGTGCAGGTGTGCGCGGAAGTGCAAGAAAAGTAGGCGCGGCCGTAGCCGCCGGTGGCAAGGATGGTGCGCTTGGCCATGAAGGCATGGATGGTGCCGTCGTCGAGGCAGAGCGCGACGACGCCGCGGCAATTGCCCTCCTGATCCATCATCAGGTCGATGGCGAAGTACTCGATGAAGAACTCCGCCGAATAGCGCAGCGACTGGCCATAGAGCGTGTGCAGCATGGCGTGGCCGGTGCGGTCGGCGGCGGCACAGGTGCGCTGCGCGGGCGGGCCTTCGCCGAATTCGGTGGTCATGCCGCCGAACGGACGCTGGTAGATCTTGCCGTCCTCGGTGCGCGAGAAGGGCACGCCGTAGTGCTCGAGCTCATAAACGGCATCGGGCGCGTGTCGGCACAGGTATTCGATGGAATCCTGGTCGCCGAGCCAGTCCGACCCCTTCACCGTGTCGTACATGTGCCAGCGCCAGTTGTCGGGGCCCATGTTGCCGAGCGAGGCGGCAACGCCACCCTGGGCTGCGACCGTATGCGAGCGCGTGGGGAAGACCTTGGTGACACAGGCTGTCTTCAGACCCGCCTCGGCACATCCCAGAGTCGCACGCAACCCAGCGCCGCCGGCACCGACAACGATGACATCATAGGTGTGATACGTGACGGGATAGGCCTTGCCGTTGACGGCTGGTCCGCTGTGCTTCATCGCCATCGCCGTCATGCTCCAAAGCTCAGTTTGGCTACGGCAAACAGGCACGCCGCGCCGACAAGTATTGCAAAGAACGAGTTGAGCATCAGCAGTATCACCTTGCTCAGCTCACCATGCACATAGTCCTCGATGATGACCTGCATGCCTAAGCGCATGTGGATGGCGCCGGAGATCGCCAGCAGCCCCAAGCCGATCGCATTCACGGGATGGGCAAGGCGCGCCTTCACCGTGGCGTAGTCCGCGCCGACCAGCGAGACGAGCAGCCAGACCAGGAACACGGTCAAAAACAGATTGGCGACCGAGGTGACGCGCAGCATCCAGAAATGATCGGTACCTTCCTTGGCGGAACCGAGCGCGCGGGCGTTCTTCAATGGGGTTCGCATGTTCATGGCAGCTTGCTTCCCTCAGCTCGAAATATATGCGGCAAGCCAGATCAGCGCCGTCAGCAGCGTCGAAGTGACGAGCGTGCCCCATGACAGCAGATCAATGGTCTTCAGGTCGTAGCCGCGGCCGGTGTCCCAGATGAAATGGCGGATGCCTCCCATCAAGTGATGCATCAGCGCCCAGGTGTAGCCGAGCAGGATGAGGCGGCCCAGCCAACTGCCAAACAGCCCGTTTACGAATTCGAAGTAGTGGGGTCCGACGGCGGCGGCGACCAGCCACCACATCAGCAGCAACGAGCCGAAATAGAGTGCCGCCCCTGTTATGCGATGCATGATCGACATCATCATGCTGATGAGCGGCGAGTAGATCTGCAAATGCGGCGACAAGGGACGCTCGGGCCTGGCCCCGCGCGCGGATTTGGCTTCTGCCATGACGAGTCCTCACGGTATGAGCTCAAGCGACTTTTAGCGCGCTTGCTGCAACGCGGCAATTAATCGAATGACATAGGAGGGTTGGCCTGCGTCAGTTGCAGCGATCAGGGGGCAGGACATGCGCCTGCCGCACGGTCCGGGGGGCTCTTTCGGCCGTCGTGTGGCCTCGTCAATCCAAAGAGGCGATGATGGCGCGGCCCAATGCCGATCCGCTCTCAAAAGCGTGCTCGGAGAGGCGTCCCAGGCACCAATCGCCGGCGACGCCGACACTGTATTGGCTGGAGTAGACGTAAGTCTCTCCCAGCGATTGGTCGACCAGGCCGAAACGCCAGAGGTGCGCGGTCATCTGCGAGGGGCGCACCGGCGGCAACGACAAGACGTGGCAGACCTCCGACCAGAGTTCCTCGGCCACCATTTCAGACTCCGCATCCTCTGTTTCGCGGCTCCACGCGGGTGACGCGTGGATGACCAGCGTCTCGCCCTTGAGCGAGCGGCCCGGCTTGGCGTTATTGCGGGCGATCCAGCGGATGATATCGGACATGTCGGAGTAGACATCCTGATCGGGCAGGATGCGCTGATCGAGCCGTACCATCAGCGACCAGCACGGTGACATGCGGACGCGTTGCAGCGGTGTTGCCACCTCTTCCACGCGGCCGAGCAGCAGCTGGGCCTGTGGCGCCGGCACCGTCACGGCGACCGCGGCAAAGGGGCCGACGACGGACTCATCGTCGAACCAGATGTACCAAAAATTGTTACTGCGATCGATCGTATGGACGCGGCGGTTGGTATGGATGCGGACGCTTTCGGCCAGCGGCCGGACGATCGACGACATGCCAGGCGTGCCGACGTACCACGGCAGCATCTGGCCACCGCCTTCGACGCCAGCTGACGTGATCGGCTTCCATGGCGCGGCGTAGCCTGAGCCACAAAGCTCACTTATGAAATTGCGAAACTGGGTCGAGCGGGCTGTCAGATACTGGGCGCCGTGATCATAAGGGACGATGCCGACGCGGGTGGTGGCCATGCGTCCACCGATGATGCGATCCTGCTCGAAGATCTCGACGTAGGCTCCGGCGCGGCGAAGCACGCGAGCACAGGCGAGCCCTGCAAGACCTGCACCGATGACCGCGATCCGCTTCGTCACTCGTATTTCTTGCGGCTTTGGCCGCGCCTCCGGCTAGTTGGCTTGTGGCAGGGAACGCGCGTGACCGGGTGCTGGACGAGGACACTTCAAAGCACACGGTGTGATTCGGTCGCCAACGAACATTAGGTGATCCGACAAGAGACTACCTGCTGCATCCCGAACGACCGAGGCGGCATGGATGTCATGCACTTCTTTCATAAATTGCGTTTGGTTAACAGCGTCTAAGGCAACAGAAATCCTTAATCTACAAATAATGATGCCGCCGGTTGCAGGGCAATTCGCCCTGCCTGGCTGGTATACAAGGCTATGGTATTCGATGTCTGATTTTCTTGCCGCTGCCTAACGAGGCAGTACCAGCCACAGGTCCATCTCGAGGACGACGCTAGGATCATACTTGCCGTCCGCCGTCTTGAAGGGCAGCGTTTCGCAACTCGCGTTCTTGGTCGCGATGAGGCGCGTGCGCAGCGCGCCGATGTCTTTTCGCCCTGGAATTTCAGCCTTTTCCAAGACTTCCGACCAGGCGTAGACGGTGTCTCCCGCAAAACAGGGAGCGACATGGCGGCCGGCGTTGATGGCGGCGACGTGGAAGGCGTTGCCGAGGCCGTTGAAGGAAAGAGCGCGGGCCAGCGAGATGACAACCCCGCCATAGACGATGCGCTTGCCAAAGCGGCCCTTGGCCTCGGTGTGCTGGTTGAAGTGGACCTTGGCCGTGTTCTGATAGAGGCGCGTGGCCAACTGATGCTCGGCCTCCTCGAGCGTCATGCCATCGACGTGGTCGATTTTCTCGCCCTCGCTGTAGTCGCCCCAGCGGAACGGCGAGCCGGCCAGCGCCAGATCGTAACGGGCAACGTCGAGCTTGGGCACGGCATGCCCGATCGCGTCAGGCGAGACCTGGTCAGGCAATTCCGGGACGACCACGGCGGGTGCTGGCGCCGCCTTGTCGCGCTTCCTCACCATGACCCAGCGCATGTACTCGATGACGATCTCACCGTGCTGGTTACGGCCGGTCGAACGGACATAAACCGTGCCCGTTTCGGCATTGGAATTCTCCTTCAAGCCGATCACCTCGGAGGTGGTCGACAGTGTGTCGCCGGGATAGACCGGCTTCAGGAAGCGACCGCCCGCGTAGCCCAGATTGGCGATGGCGTTGAGGGAGATGTCGGGCACGGTCTTGCCGAACACGACGTGGAAGGCGAGGAGATCGTCGATGGGAGAGGCGGGATAGCCGATCGCCCGGGCGAACGCATCGGAGGATTGCACGGCAAATCGCGGTCCGTAGAGGCTCGTGTAGAGCGCCACGTCGCCGTGGCTGACGGTGCGCGGCGTGGCATGCGTGATGACCTGACCGAACCTGAAGTCTTCGAAGTAATTGCCGGGATTGGTCTTGGTTGCCGTCATACGTCGCGTCTTTCCGATCGTTTCAGCCCTGCAGTTCGCATCACGCGAATTGCCTGCCCCCATTCATCATGGGGAGGTTTAGGGTAAGGGGCGGAAACTTGCGCTGCGGCCTGTAGCTGTCCCTCACACCGACCCTTTCCCCGCGAGCGGGGAGAGGGAGATAACTCACGCCTTCTCCATATCCTTTATCGCCTCGGCGATGGCGACCGTGCGCATCGCCATGACCATGTGCAAGCGCTCCACCATCCGGCCCTCGACCGTTATGACGCCGAGCTTTTCGTTCTCGGGCTTGGCGAATTCGGCGATGATCTTGCGCGACCATGCAACCTCGGCCTCGGATGGCGAGAAGGTCTCGTTGGCGATCGACACCTGGCTGGGATGGATCAGCGTCTTGCCGTCCATGCCAAGCGTGCGCCCGTGCTCGGCCTCTGCCCTGAAACCGATCTCGTCCTTGAAATCGTTGTAGACGCCATCGAGTACGTCGAGCCCGTAGGCGCGCGCGGCGACGATCGTCATCGACAGCCACGGAACGACCGCGAAGCGATCCTTGTAGGCGCGGGCATGGCTTTCCTTGAGCAGGTCGTTGGTGCCCATGACAAGGCAGGTCAGCCGGTTCTCGCGCTCGATGCCGGCCATCGCGATCTCGCGCACGTTGAGGATCGACATCGGCGTCTCGATCATCGCCCAGAGTTTGGTGTTCTCGGGGGCGCCGGCACCGGCAAGAACCTTGGCTGACGAGATGATGTCGCCGGGCCGGCCGACCTTGGGTACGAGGATGGCGTCGGGCGCGGCCTTGGCGGCGGCAAACAGGTCGTCCGCCCCCCATGGCGTCTCCAGGCCGTTGACGCGGATGATCAGCTCGCGCTTGCCGTAGCCGCCGCTGGCGACCGCCGCGCATACCTTCTCGCGCGCGGCAATCTTGGCATCGGGTGCGACGGCATCCTCCAGGTCGAGGATCAGTGCATCGGCCGGTATGGTCTTGGCCTTGTCCAGGGCGCGCTCATTGGATCCGGGCATGTAAAGTACACTGCGGCGCGGACGTACCGTCATGTCGATGTCACCTCTTGGCCGGGCTCAGTAAACTCTGGTCGCGGGCGATCAGGCTCGATATTTTGCAGTGCACCCTAATCGTGCGACCCTGAATTACAACTCGAAAAAGGTCGACTATCCTCGTTGTTCGATTGCCGCCCGATGGTCCGGTGGCCGCCAACCCCTCCGCAAGCTCAATGGCCCTGATCCTCGCCTTTTCCTCCCACGTTGCATTCGGTCACGTCGGTCTTTCCGCAATGGTTCCGGCACTCAACGCGCTCGGCCACGAGGTCATCGCGGTGCCTACCGTTGTCCTTTCGAACCATTACGGCTATGCGAACACAGGCGGGGCCTCTTTGGCGCCGGCACAACACGCGGCCATGATCGATGCGCTTGCGGCCAACGGATGGCTCAGGTGCGTCGATGCGGTGTTGACGGGATATCTGTCCGGGGTCGATACCGTGGCCATGCTCGCGCAATTGATTGGAGGTTTGCGAGCAGAAAGGCCGGACCTCGTCTACCAATGCGATCCGGTGCTCGGCGATGATCCCAAAGGGCTCTACGTCGGCGAAGATGTTGCCGCTGCGATCCGTGACCACTTGGTGCCGTTGGCCGATATCGTTACACCGAACCGATTCGAGCTTGCCTGGCTCGCCGGCAATCGGGTGGAGAGCGTTGCAGACGCCGCTCGGGCGGCAGGCTCGCTCGGCGTCAAACTCGTGGCCGTGACCTCGGTTCCAGCGGCGGGCGGGCTGATCGGCAACTTCATGCGAGATGAACGAGAGGCAATCCTGTTTGCGTCGGCACGAATCGAACAGGTTCCGCATGGCACCGGCGACCTGTTCGCGGCTTTGCTGATCGGCCACCTTCTCAATGGAGCGTCGCACACGGATGCCGTGGCCCGGGCTTCGGCGGGCGTCACGCACGTCATCACGCACAGCGAGGGTGGCGCGGAGCTCAATCTGGTTGAAGCGATCGCGGCGGCCGTCAACTCCTCTGCTGCTCGCGGTGAACCCATCCAACATCAACATTCAATCGGACAACCTCGACGGTGATGGAACAATGAAGGAACGGTTCAAAGGAGCTCTCGGCTTCATTCAGCACGAGGCGGCCGCCGGCGTGCTTCTGCTGGCGGCAGCGATCATCGCGCTGATCCTGGAGAACTCGCCCGGAAGCTGGATCTACGATGAGCTGCTCGATACCCACCTGACGATCGGCATCGGTCAGCTGTTGCTCGATAAGCCGCTCGTCCTATGGATCAACGATGGCTTGATGGCGATCTTCTTCTTTCTGGTGGGTCTGGAGATCAAGCGAGAGCTGATGGTCGGCGAGTTGTCCTCCGTGCGTCGCGCGTCACTGCCCGCGGTGGCGGCGCTCGGCGGCATGATCGTGCCGGCGCTCATCTACCTCGCGATCAATTATTCCGATCCCATAGCGCGCGGTGGCTGGGCGATCCCGGCCGCTACAGATATCGCTTTTGCCGTCGGCGTGCTCGCTCTGCTGGGATCGCGCGTTCCGCCTTCGCTCAAGATCTTCCTCCTCGCACTCGCCATCATCGACGACCTGGGCGCCATCGTCATCATCGCCCTCTTCTACACATCGAATCTATCCGTTTCAGCATTGATCCTGGCCGGCGCAGGAATTACCGGCCTGTTCGTTCTCAATCGATTGCATGTGACGAAGACGGCACCCTACGTTCTACTGGGCATGTTCATCTGGGTGTGCGTGCTGAAGTCGGGTGTGCATGCGACGCTGGCTGGCGTCGCGACCGCCTTTGCCGTGCCGCTACTTCCAACCGGTGGCGACGATCCGGAGAACGGTTTGCTGATGGACCTGGAACACCGCCTGCATCCTTGGGTGACCTATGCGATCCTGCCCATCTTCGCCTTTGCCAATGCGGGCGTATCGCTCGAGGGATTGTCGCTCGAAAAGGTCGTCGGGCCTATTCCGCTGGGAATTGCGGCCGGACTTGTCGTTGGCAAGCCGGTCGGCATCCTGATTTTCACTTGGGCTGCCCTGTTCACGGGAATTGGCGAGCGACCCGAGGGCGCCACGTGGCCCGCAATGGTCGGTATCGCGTGCCTGGGCGGAATTGGATTCACCATGAGTCTGTTCATCGGCGGACTGGCCTTCCCGCACTCGGCATATGCAGCAGACATCCGTATTGGAGTCCTGGGAGGGTCGATCATTTCCGCTGCGATGGGCTATCTCTTGCTTAAGAGCCTGTCCAAAGATACCGCTTCACCTCGACTGCCTTGAAGTCCCAAGTACGGGCAGCAGCACGTCGCTTCAACAGAACGGCACGAACCCGCAGCAAGGAGCACGCCGGCAATGACCCAGTTTCCAGAGCATCTGGCCGATCGATACCAGCGTTTCAAATTCCGGCACTTCACGCCCAATATGGACCGTTACGAAGAACTGGCGACCTACGGACAGAATCCGGATGTCATGATCGTTTCGTGCTGTGACAGCCGGGTCGATCCGGAGACGATCTTCTCGGCGATGCCGGGCGAGTTGTTCGTGATGCGCAACGTCGCCAACCTCGTGCCGCCCTACGAAACACACGGCAAGTTCCACGGTGTTTCGGCGGCGCTCGAGTTTGCAATCCTCAATCTGCGCGTCAAGCACGTGGTCGTCATGGGCCATGCCGGCTGCGGCGGCGTCAAGGCGGCGCTGGAACAGACGGCGGCCAAACAGACCGACGCACTCTTCATCTCCAAATGGATGTCGATGCTGGAGGATGCGCGCCTTTCTGTGCTGGCGCGACACCAGGGCTCGTCGACGGCGGTGCGGCTGCGCGCGCTGGAGATGGAGGGCGTCAAGACCTCGATCAAGAACCTGCGGACGTTCCCGTGCATCCAGACGCTGGAAGGCAAGGGCAAGGTGGCGCTGCACGGGGCTTATTTCGACATCGCGTCGGGTACGCTGTCGATTCTCAACCACTTGAGCGGCGAGTTCTACGAGCTGTAGGGTCGCCGGCAGCAGCGACGGCTATCGCTTGATTTTTTGCAGCAGCTCTTTCAAGCCCGGCTCCTGGACCAGCTCGGCGGCTTCCTTCACCGTAAACCACTGGCGGCGACGCTCGTGCGCCTCGGGCCACTTGTCGGCCTCCTCGGTCACCTCGAGCAAAAACACCGACACCTCAAGACGGCGAAGATCGCCGCCGTCGCGCTTGTCGTAGGTGAACGTGCCAAGGAGCTCGGAAAGGATCTTGCCGCGCACGCCGGCTTCCTCCCACGCCTCACCGGCGGCGGCGTCGTGGTCGGCACGCTTGGGCCATGGCCAGCCTTTCGGGATCACCCAACGCTGGGTTTCGCGCGAGGTGACGAGCATCACCTTCAGACCGGACGGACCGCCGCGTCTGATTGGAATGGCAGCAACTTGGCGCGACTTAGCCATGAGTGATGTCGTGAACCTCAAGAACGAGTGACTTTGCCGGCCAACTGTCAAGAGTTGCAGCAATCAACTCCAGAACCTATTCGCAAACAGTGCAGCGAAATAGGCAAGCAGCGCGCAGGCCGGGAAGGTCGCGAACCAGGCAAGCACGATGCGCTTCAGAACGCCCCAGCGCACATCCGACCGGCGCTTTGATGCCGCCACACCGACGACGGCGCTGGTAATCGTGTGGGTTGTCGACAGCGGCACGCCGTAAGCCGAGGCTCCGTAGATCGTCGTCGATGCTGCCAGCGTCGCCGCGAACCCCTGCCACGACGTCAACTTGGTCATCTTCGAGCCCACCGTCTGGATGATGCGCCAACCGCCGAAGCTGGTCCCCAGGCCCATGGTGGCCGCGCAGATCAAGATGACCCACATGGGAATATGAAATTCCTTGATGGCGCCGCCAGCGAGCAATGTGAGGGTGAAGACGCCCATGAATTTCTGGCCGTCGTTGAGGCCATGGTTGAAGGCCATGAAGCCGGCCGAAAGCATCTGGGCGCGATCGAAGGCGCGCTTGGCACGGGCTGGGTGTGCATTGGCAGCCGTGGCTATGATCAATCGGCCGATCAGATAGGCCGCGCCGAGACCAAGTCCGAGTGAACAGACGAGGCCGATGCCGACTTTCTGCCAGCCGGTCCACTGCAGCGCGTCCCAGCCGCCGCCTGCGAGCGCGGCGCCGGCCATCCCAGCCAGCAGCGCGTGCGACTTGCTCACCGGGATGCCGATGCGTGCAGCCAGCGATCCCCAGCTGATGATGGCGATCATGGTGGCGGTGATGGCCGGGATCGTCAGCGCCGAGGGTGCGACGATGCCCTTGCCTACGGTGGCGGCAACGGCGGTCCCGGAAGCGGCGCCGATCGTGTTGAGGACGACGGCCATGATGATGGCCTGCCGTGGCGTCATGACGTTGGTCGAAACGACCGTTGCAATCGCATTGGGTGCGTCCGTCCAGCCATTGACGAACTCCGCAGCCAGGACCGCCGCAAGGGCAATCAACAAGCCAATCGATACAGCCTCCACCTCAGGCCTCCTTGCGGGCGAGCGAGAGGACTTGCGTGGCGCAGTGATTGGCGTCGTCGGTCATCCGCTCGAGCAGGTGGAACAGCTGGTGCCAGGCGATGAACTCTAGAGCGTTGGAGCCCGGCTTGGAAAACTCCTCGACCAGCATGCGCTCGCTGTTGGAGGTCAACTTGTCGGCCGTGCCTTCCATCTTGTCGACGACGTCGGCAATGGCGCGAACGCGGGCCAGCGACAGCTTCGGCTCGGCCAGCATGGCGACCAGCTTGTCGATCTCGACCAGCATGTCGCCGGCGACCTTCATCAGCTCGACCGCCTCGGGCCTGATCCGTGAGAGATAGATCTTGTAGGAATCGATGTGCAGCACGACCTTGCGCATGCCGTCGATGACATCGTCGAGCTCGTCGGTCAGGCGCATGGCATCGGGAATGTCGAAGCGCATGATGAAAGAATTGTCGAGCAGTTCGTGGACCTGGCCGACGATGACATCGGCCTTGTTCTCGAATGCGATGATCCCGGCTGGATCCTGGGCATTGGTCTGCCGGAAGTGCTCGGCAGCCTTGAGTGCGAGCGACGACAGCTCCTGCAAGAGGCTGGCTAACTGATCGTTGCGAGAAGGCCCGAATAGTGCGGCCATCGCACCTTGGATTGTCTTGCGCATTGCTCGAAGTTCCCGGTCATCGCCGCATCTTGCGATCGGCGCTGTCATAACAAGGCATCGCGTCGATGGGCAACCCGCCTAAAGCCGCTGGTGTGGAAAGCGATGCTTCTCACAACAGCCGGAATTCGGCCTGCGCGTTCAAAGGCTCAGCTCTGACCGCCTTTTGTGCTCCCGGTTCCGGCCTGGCGCGCCTTCTCGATCGCCGGGATGACCTTTTCAGAAAGGGAGACCGGGGAAATAGGCCCGACGTGCTTGTAGACGATGCGGCCCGTGCCATCGACGACGAAGCTCTCGGGCATGCCATAGACACCCCACTCGATGGCGCCGCGGCCCGACGGATCGACACCGACGGCGGTATAGGGATTGCCGTGTCGGCCGATGAACTTGCGTGCGGCCTCCCGTTCATCCTTGTAGTTGACGCCGACGATGGCTACGCCGGTCTTGTTCTTCAGCTCGATCAGCATCGGGTGTTCCTGCACGCATGGCACGCACCACGACGCCCAGAAGTTGACTAGATGGACCTTGCCGGCGGACAGCTCGGTCGCCAGAAAGCCCGGCACCTGCTGACCGGAATTCGCCAGACCTTCAAGCGGCGCAAAATCGACTTTCGGCGCTGGCTGTCCGATCAATGCCGAGGGCAGCTTGGATGGGTCGCCCGAAAAGAGCGCGAAGGCGAACATGGCGGCCAGGCCGACGAACATGGCAACCGGCAAGACGAGCCAGCCGGAACGACGGCGAGACTCTGTTCCGTTTGGTGCCTTTTGAGTGCTGGCAGTGCCATTCGGCTCGCGGCTCATGGGATCGTTGTCCTTGTTCCGTTTTGTTCTTGTTTGTTGCGATCTCAGGCCAAGGCCGGTGAAGCGGCGTCATGAACGACTCGAGCGGCGGCGCACGCCGCGGCTTTCGAGATCCTCGAGGAGTTGCCGCTGGCGGCGACCATCCCACAGGAGCCACAGCACGAGCAATGCGAGAACGACAGCCACCGCTCCATATGAAGCCCAAATGAATGTTGCGTGCGGACCCAGATCCATCGCTCAGCCCCCCTTAACCAGCCGTAGCAGCGGCGGCATCGCGGCCTTTGGCGGCGTGCTCGACCTCGGCCATGCGCAGTGCCTTGACGCGGCGACGCAGCACCTCGTTGCGCATCGCCTTCATGTGGAGGGCGAAAAACAACAGCGAGAAGCCGATCGCGTTGACGAGCAGGGGCACCAGAATCGACGAGTGAATGGCCGGGCCATTGATCTTCACGACGCTGGCGGGCTGATGCAGCGTGTTCCACCAGTCGACCGAGAACTTGATGATCGGCAGAATGACAACGCCGACCAGGCCCAGCACCGCTGTCTGCTTGGCTGCCAAGGTTTCATCCTCGAGCGAGGACCGCAGCGCCATCAGACCGAGATAGAGGAAGAACAGGATCAACACCGAGGTCAGGCGCGCGTCCCAGACCCAATAGGTGCCCCACATCGGTTTGCCCCAAAGCGAGCCAGTGACCAGGGCGAGCAGAGTGAAAGCTGCGCCGATGGGTGCGGCGGCTTTCGACGAAACATCGGCCAGCGGGTGGCGGAAGACGAGCAGGCCAAAGCTCGAAATGGCGATCATCATGTAGCCCATCATGCCGAGCCACGCGGACGGCACATGGATGAACATGATCTTGACCGTCTCGCCCTGCTGGTAATCGGGCGGAGCGACGAAGAACGTCAGATAGAGGCCATAGAGGATCACTGCCGTTGCCAGAACGGATAGCCAAGGCAGGATCTTGCCCGACAGGGCCATGAAGCGCGTCGGGTTTGCCAGCCGCTGCGTGAGTGACTGCGGCTGGACTTGGAAAGGGGCGTCGGTGCTCATGGCCGAGATGTAAATCCTCATCTGGAATTGCGCAATTTCCCTGTCGTCGCAGTGGGCAATGACTTATCTGGCGTCGCGCCATATGCCTAACGGCGACCCAGATCAGCGCATGTGCTGGCGCAGGGCTGCCGCCGCTGCCACAGGTCCCAGCACCATCGAGGCCAGCGATATCGCGCTCAAGATCAGGAACGAGGCCTGAAACCCGCTGGGCGCCATCAACGCAGCACTTATGGCCGTGATGCCAAAGATCAGAGTCGGCACATAAAAGGGCAGCACGAGCAGGGCGAGAAGAAGGCCGCCGCGGCGGGTTTTCAACGTCAGCGCCGCGCCGATTGCGCCAAGAAAACTGATCGCCGGGGTGCCGGCTAGCATGGTGGCGATGACCAGCGGATAGGCACGCGCCTCCAGGTTGAGGAGGATTCCCAACAGCGGTGCCATCAGCGCCAGCGGGATGCCGGTCGAGATCCAGTGGGCGAGCGCCTTGGCGGCAGCGGCCATCTCGAGAGGCAAACCACCCAGCGCAAGCACATTGAGTGAGCCGTCATCATGATCCGCCTCGAAGATGCGGGGCAGCGACAGCAGGGCCGCCAGCAGCAGGGCGACCCACAAGATGCCCGGAGCGATGCGCGTCAACAGATTGAGGTCGGGACCAAGACCGAGCGGCATCAGCGTGACGACGATCAGGTAAAAGCCCAGTGCCGTTCCAAGAGCGCCGCCCTCGCGGACGGCCAGCAGGAGATCGCGCTTCAACAGGGTCAGGAAACCGCTCATGCGAAGGCCGCTCCGGCTGGTGCGTAACAGTTCTTGCCCAGGCGCAATTCGCGGGTGGTCGACAGGCCGAGCGGCAGGTGAGTTGCCGCGATGACGAGCCCGCCACCTTTGACATGCTCACCAATCACATCGGCGAGCAGTGCGGTTGACTGGGCATCGAGCGACACCGTCGGTTCATCGAGAAGCCAGACGGGACGCTCGGCCACCAAGAGGCGCGCGAGGCCGAGCCGCCGCTTCTGGCCGGCGGACAAGTAGCCGGCAGGTATCTCGGCCAGGGGATCGAGGCCGAAACGCTCAAGAGCCGCCCAAAGGCGGCCGTTGCGATCGGCATCGCTGCTGTCCGACGAATCCAGGTAGCTCTGCCAAAAGCGCAGGTTCTCGACGACGGACAGACTTGCCTTGTTGGCATCGAGATGGCCGACGTAGTGGATGGCCTCGCGGCTATCGCGCTCAGCGTCCCAGCCGAGCAGCGACACGTGGCCTGACAGCGGCGGCAGGTAACCGGCGAGGGCGCGGATCAGGGTCGTCTTTCCGGCGCCGTTGCGGCCGGTCAGCAGCAGTACCTCGCCGCCATCGACCTCAAAGGACAAATGATCGATGATGCGCCGACCGCCGCGCGCGACAACCAGACCTTGCGTTTGAAGCTGCACGGCGCCCCATCTGCTCGCGTTCTGCCGATCCGGTCATCCGGTGGCAATCGGTGTGACGGCGGTCCGCGTGCCTCGGCGGCAGAAAGCAATTCACCGTTGCGGCCGACGACTTGCGTGCCGATCCCAATCCGGAAGTTTAGTGGCCGGGCGGACGCCCGGGCTATATAAGGGTCCGGCTCCCACTCACGCCAGCGCAAAAACGCGGGGCGAGGCCGGCTCGAAAGGCTCAAAAGGGCTCGATCTGGCCGAACATGCAATGACCCATCCGCCGGCACACCGGCGGCGCGGCGAGGTTCAGGGGCGGACAGGCTCGGTTCCGGCGCCGTGGCGCGCCGTCGTCCGGGCCCTGCCGTCAAGCCGTTTGTCCCGTCCCTGCCCCTTTTTGCAAGTCTCGATTTTGCAAGCTTCGATCCTGACCCGGAGGTCCGACCTTGAGCGCCAAAACCCCCAAGTCCCTCGACAGCTTCAACTGCCGCAAGTCGCTAAGCGTCGACGGCAAGAGCTACGTCTACTACTCGCTGCCCGATGCAGAGAAGAACGGCCTCAAGGGAATTGCCAAGCTGCCGTTCTCGATGAAGGTGCTGCTCGAGAACCTGTTGCGCCACGAGGACGGTCGCACGGTCACCAAGGACGATATCCTCGCGGTGTCCGCGTGGCTTGACGACAAGGGCAAGGCCGGCAAGGAGATCGGTTTCCGTCCGGCGCGCGTGCTGATGCAGGACTTCACCGGCGTTCCCGCGGTGGTCGATCTGGCGGCGATGCGTGACGGCATGAATACGCTGGGCGGCGACCCCAAGAAGATCAATCCGTTGGTGCCCGTCGATCTGGTCATCGACCACTCGGTGATCGTCGACGAATACGGCTCGCCGAAGGCTTTGGCGCAGAACGTCGACCTCGAATACAGCCGCAACGGCGAACGCTATAACTTCCTCAAGTGGGGGCAGGGCGCGTTTGCGAACTTCCGCGTCGTGCCGCCCGGCACCGGCATTTGCCATCAGGTCAACACCGAATACCTGGCGCAGACGGTGTGGACCAACGAGATGGAGGACGGCAGCACGATCGCCTACCCCGATACGCTGGTCGGAACCGACAGCCACACGACGATGGTGAATGGCCTGGCCGTGCTCGGCTGGGGCGTCGGCGGAATCGAGGCGGAGGCGGCGATGCTCGGCCAGCCGCAGTCGATGCTGCTGCCGGAGGTGATCGGCTTCAGGCTCACCGGCAAGGCGAAGGAAGGCGTGACCGCCACCGACGTCGTGCTGACTGTCACGCAGATGCTGCGCAAGAAGGGCGTGGTCAACAAGTTCGTCGAGTTCTTCGGGCCGGGTCTCGATTCGATGCCGCTCGCCGACCGTGCCACGATCGCCAACATGGGGCCCGAGTACGGCGCCACCTGCGGCTACTTCCCGATCGACGGCGAGACCATCCGCTATCTCACAATGACGGGCCGCGATGCGCACCGCGTCGCGCTGGTCGAGGCCTATGCCAAGTCGAACGGCATGTTCCGCGAGGCGGGCTCGGCCGATCCCGTCTTCACCGATACACTGGAGCTCGATCTGGGCTCGGTGGTACCGTCGATGGCTGGACCCAAGCGTCCGGAGGGCCGCATCGCACTCACTGACATCAAGGCAGGCTTCGCCGCTGCATTGGATAGCGAGTACAAGAAGCCAGGCGAAGGCCACAAGCGCGTCAAGGTCGAGGGCCGCGAATTCGCGATCGGCCACGGCGACGTCGTCATTGCCGCCATCACGAGCTGCACCAACACGTCGAACCCTAGCGTGCTGATCGCTGCCGGCCTGCTGGCGCGCAACGCGATCGCCAAGGGGCTCACGTCGCAGCCGTGGGTCAAGACCTCGCTGGCGCCTGGATCGCAGGTGGTGGCCGCCTATCTCGACAAGTCCGGACTGCAGCCCTACCTCGACCAGATCGGCTTCAATCTGGTCGGCTTCGGTTGCACGACCTGCATCGGTAACTCGGGTCCGCTGAAGTCGGAGATCTCCAAGGCGATCAACGACAACGGAATCGTCGCGGCGGCCGTGCTTTCGGGCAACCGCAACTTCGAGGGTCGCGTCAGCCCGGACGTGCAGGCAAACTATCTGGCGTCGCCGCCGCTGGTGGTCGCCTACGCGCTCGCGGGATCGGTGACGAAGGACCTGACCACAGAGCCGCTCGGCATCGGCAAGGATGGCAAGCCGGTGATGCTCAAGGACATCTGGCCGAGCTCTACTGAGGTGCAGGACTTCATCATCAAGCACGTCACCAAGGAGATGTTCCAGAGCAAGTACGCCGACGTCTTCAAGGGCGACAAGCACTGGCAGGCGGTCGCGGCACCCAAAGGTCAGACCTACGGGTGGGATTCGAAATCGACCTACGTGCAGAACCCGCCCTACTTCACCGGCATGTCGAAGACGCCAAAGCCGGTCACGGACATCACCGGCGCGCGCATCCTGGCGCTGTTCGGTGACAAGATCACCACCGACCACATCTCGCCGGCGGGCTCGATCAAGGCGGCCTCGCCGGCCGGCAAGTACCTGATCGATAACGGCGTGGTGCAGGCCGACTTCAACCAGTACGGCACGCGGCGCGGCAACCACGAGGTGATGATGCGCGGCACGTTCGCCAACATCCGCATCAAGAACTTCATGAACAAGGATGCGGGCGGCAACGTGAAGGAGGGCGGCAACACCGTTCACCATCCGTCCGGTGAGAACATGTCGATCTATGACGCCTCCATGCGCTATCAAAAGGAGGGTGTGCCGCTGGTGGTGTTCGCGGGTGTCGAATACGGCAACGGCTCGTCGCGTGACTGGGCCGCCAAGGGCACCAATCTGCTCGGCGTCAAAGCGGTCGTCGCACAGTCGTTCGAGCGCATCCACCGCTCGAATCTGGTCGGCATGGGGATCGTGCCGTTTACCTTCGAGGAAGGCACCAGCTGGCAGTCGCTCGGCCTGAAGGGTGACGAGACGGTCACCATCCGCGGGCTCACGAGTGTGAAGCCGCGCCAGAAGATGACGCTCGAGATCACGGCTGCTGATGGCAAGACGCGCGAGGTGCCGGTGCTCTGCCGCATCGATACGCTCGATGAGATCGAATACTTCAAGAACGGCGGCATCCTGCACTACGTGCTGAGAAATCTGGCTGCTTCTGCTTGATGCCCCAGAGGCCAGAAGCGTTCATCATCTCGCAAACGGCCGCCCATTTTGGCGGCCGTTTACTTTGCGGCAACAATTGCGGAACTTGATTGAACTCTGCACCGCCGCGTCACCCATTCGTGACTCGCAATTGACTGGCGGCTCAGCCATGTCATGTTCCACAGCGGCCTGCCTTCATACGCAAGATTCGATGCAACGACACACACGACAAACTTGTTCTCCAGCACGTGCACGGGTCTGGCCCGATCCGCCGGCCCCGGCGCGCCGTGCCGTTGCTGCGGCTTTGTCACTGGTGCTGGCCGTCGGACTTGCTGCCAGCGTCGCCGCGCAGGAGGCGGCGCAGACGACCGAACCGGCAAACGTGGTCGGTCCGGATGGACAGCCGGTGCCGGTGTCTGCCGTGATCGAGCTGTTCACAAGCCAGGGCTGCTCGTCTTGCCCGCCAGCTGATGCGCTGCTGGAGTCCTATGCGAAGCGGCGAGACGTTCTGGCGCTGTCGTTGCCGGTTGACTACTGGGATTACCTGGGCTGGAAGGACACGCTTGCATCGAACAAGAACTCCGATCGCCAGCGCGCTTATGCCAAATCGCGGGGCGATGGTGCGATCTACACGCCGCAAGTGGTGGTGAACGGGATCGGACACGCGGTGGGATCGGACAACGCGGCGATCGAGCGGCAGATTGCCAAGACGGCCATGACGTTTGCCGGCAAGCGTGTGCCGATGCGGTTCTGGCGCGCGACGAGTATGCTGATTCTGGAGATGGCTTCGGCTCCGGACGCGTCCTCGATCGGAGAGGCGACGATCTGGCTCGCACCGATCGAAGATGTCGTCGAAGTCAAGGTCCAGCGCGGCGAGAACCACGGCAAGACGCTCAAGTACTACAACGTCGTGCACGAACTGACGCCGATCGGCATGTGGACCGGCAAGCCGATGCGGATTCAGATCGCCGCGC
Organism: Hyphomicrobiaceae bacterium; assembly: GCA_044222395.1. Taxonomy (GTDB): domain Bacteria; phylum Pseudomonadota; class Alphaproteobacteria; order Rhizobiales; family Hyphomicrobiaceae; genus JAEUMD01. The sequence goes on from JBGANK010000028.1 coordinate 17,999, forward strand.
AACCTTTCCTTAAAGCCGGCAACATGCACTTCGCGGTGCTGCTGCAGGAAGGGGCGACAGGATCGATCATCGGTGCGGCGTGGCTCGGCTGGTGATGCCGCGTCGGCGTTGTAGCGTCTCAGCCTCAAGCCACCGCCATCAAGCAAAGCCGCGATTGCGCAAGAGCCCGTCAATCTTCGGCGGACGGCCGCGGAACTTGACATAGGCCTGTTCAGGATCGCGCATATTGCCGGCCGAATAGATGTAGCGTTTCAGGCGATCCGCGGTCTTGCGGTCGAAAATGTCGCCGGCCTCCTCGAAGGCTGCGAAGGCATCGGCATCCATCACCTCCGACCACATGTAGCTGTAGTAGCCGGCGGCATATCCCGAAACGATATGCATGAAATGCGGCAGGCGGTGGCGCATGACGATCTCGGCCGGCATGCCGATGTCGCGCAGGACGTCGCGCTCGAAGCGATCGAGATCGGAAGGAGGAGCTGCAGCTGCATAAAGCTTCATGTCGACGATGGCCGACGCGGTGAACTCGACCGTGGCGAAGCCCTGGTTGAAATTGCGCGCCGCCTTGAGTTTTTTCTGCAGCTTCTCCGACATCGGCTTGCCGGTCTTATGATGGACCGCAAAGCGGGACAGCACCTCGGGCTGCGATAGCCAATGCTCATAAAGCTGGGAGGGCAGCTCGACGAAATCGCGGCTCACCGACGTGCCCCACAGCGTCGGATAGGTGACGTCGGACAACAGGCCGTGCAGCCCGTGCCCGAATTCGTGGAACAGCGTACGGGCATCGTCGAAGGACAAGAGCGTCGGCGCGCCTTCGGCCCCTTTGGCGAAATTCATGACGTTGACGATGATCGGCGTGGAGCCCTTGCCGAGCTTGTGCTGACCGCGGAAGCTCGACATCCAGGCGCCCGAGCGCTTCGATGATCGTGCGAAGTAGTCGCCCAGGAACAGCCCGACGTGTTCGCCCTTGTGGTTCGTCACCTCCCAGGTGCGGACGTCGGCGTGGTAGCGCGGGAAATCCTCGAGCGGTGTGAAGGTAAGGCCGAACAACCGGGTGGCGCAATCGAAGGCGGCGGCGATGATCTGATCGAGCTGTAAGAAGGGACGCAGTTCGGCCTCGTCGAGATCGAAGCGCTCCTTGCGCACCTTCTCTGCATAGTAGCGCCAATCGGCGGCGTTGATCTCGATATTGGCTCCCTCGGCCCGCGCGGCAGTCGCCAGCAGCTCACGCTCTTCGGTTGCCTTGCGGCGCGCGTGGTCCCAGACCTCACCGAGCAGCTGATCGACAGCGTTCGGCGTCTTGGCCATCGTGTCGGAGAGTGCAAAGGCGGCGAACGTGTCGTAGCCGAGCAGCTTTGCATATTCCTGCCGCAGCGCGGCGATCTCGGCCAGGATGGCGCGATTGTCGGTGTCGCCACCATTGGCGCCGCGGCGGATCCAGGCCTGGAACGCAACCTCGCGCAGATCCGGGCGGGCAGAGAATGTGAGGAAGCTTTCCACGCTCGAGCGAGCCAGCGTAATGACGTGCTTGCCCTTGTGGCCACGCTCTAGGGCGGCACGGGAGGCACTGGCGCGGATGCCGTCGGGAAGGCCGGCCAGATCGCGCTCACCGTCGAGCACGAGCTGCCAAGTCTGCTCGTCCTTCAGGACGTTCTGCATGAATTGGGTGACAAGCGCGGCGAGCCTTTCCTTGATCGCTGCGACACGCTTGCGTGCTGCCGGCTTCAACATGGCGCCGGCACGGACGAAGGCGAGGTGGGTGCGCTCCATGAGCCGCAGTGCCTCAGGTTCCAGCTTCAGGCTGGAGCAACGCCTGTGGAGTTCATCGACTCGCTTGAACAATTGCGCGTTCAGATGGATCGCACTGTCATGAGCGGCGAAGCGCGGAGCCATCTGGCGAGCGATGGCGGCCAGCTCGTCGGTGGAGTCGGTTCCCTCCAGATTGAAAAAGACGCGGCTGACGCGATCAAGAAGCTCGCCGGATTTTTCCAATGCGACGATCGTGTTGGCGAAGGTTGCGCGGGCCGGATTGGCGGCTATGGCGCGGATCTCGGCGCGGTGGGCGGCGAACGCCTGGTCGAGAGCCGGTACGAAGTGAGACGCCTCAATCCGGTCGAAGGGCGGCAACGCGAAGGGTGGGGACCAGCGTCCTAGCAAGGGATTGGCGACTGTCTTGGAGCGAGCTGTGTTCTTCGCAGCCGGACTGCGGCGGACCACTCCGGACGCACCTGCCTTCTTCTTTGACGTCTTCTTCTTCGGCGACGATGACGCCTTGCTGCTCATCGATCGGATGCTCCTCATGCGAGATTTGCCGTCGCGCGGCCATCACGCCCTGCTGATACCGCAAGACGCCGAGTATTGCCGGACCGGCGCCTGGCGCAAGCCAATGACCGTGTGAAACAGCAGACGGATCGGAAAAAATTGTTGGACTGAGCAAAAACAACGAGGGTCGGTTGGGGGGAACCGACCCTCGCGGGTACTTTGGAAGCACCTTGCCTCAAGGAGAGGATTGCAGGGTGCGGCGCGCCTCGGAAACTGACCCCGGGGGGTTTGGGGGCTGATCGTCCAGAGCCACTTGGTTCGCCGCGGTTGCAACCTCCATAACATGCCAATCGTTTTTGTTTTTACATCGACCTGATGTTGTCATTGTCCCGAAGATGTTGCGGCGAAATCGTGTTGTGCTTTGTTTGAAGCTCTTCGCCATTGAAAACAAACACGAAAGGGTGAGTCCTGAAAGTGTGTACCTGGGCCACACTGCGTTCCGGCGCGATAATCCGTCGACTGTTATCGAGGAAATCTGAAACAACTTCAGCGATTAATCTGCTTGTTTTCGGGGCGCGACATGGGGGCTGCTGGGCGCCTTTTCGATCGGCATTTCGGGACTGAGGCAGCGGCTCGGAAGCTGCCAATTGAAGGTGAAAATATCAGAGTGCCTAGCAAATGATGCTGGCGCGATTGGCGGCTTGCTGCGATCGGACCCGCTTTGGCGATCAGAAACCCTTGAATCGTAGCCATTTTCGAGTGATCATCTCGCATCCGCGTGAGGGAGGCGCCGTTGAGCGAATCCGAGCCGATAATCGATATCCGCCCCGTACTGGCGGGGCGGACTGCACGGACTGCCAACCCTGGAACGACGGGCTCAAGTGCAAACCACTTGGCAGGCGTCAATGCCCGCGATAGCAACGCGGTCGCCGCCTTCAGCCGCTTCGAGCTCAACGAAATTCTGCGCGTTTACGGACGGTTTGTCGCGAGCGGCGAGTGGCGCGACTATGCCATTGAAATGGGGCGGGAGACCGCGGTGTTCTCGATCTTCCGGCGGGCCAGCGAGTGCCCGCTCTACCGAATCGAGAAGACGCCACGGCTGGCGCGCCGGCAGGGCATGTATGCGGTGGTCGCCGCGAGCGGATTGATCCTCAAGCGCGGACACGAGTTGCGGCGCGTTCTGGCAGTGCTCGACAAGACGCTGAAGCTGGTCGGCCGCTGAGCGTTGCCGGCTCGTTCGACGCGCACATCGACTGCGATCCGCAAGTCAGATTTGCTGCGGTGGTGACGCGGCGCCTGCGCCCAAGGCGCGCTGCATGTAGATGACATCGTGCCAGCGGCCGTGCTTGTAGCCGACCGACTTCAGCAGCCCGACCTCCGCGAAGTCCATCGCACGATGCAGTTCAACCGAGCCCTGCACCTGGCCGGCTGCGATCAGCGCCACCATCTGCCGGAACCCAGCTTGCTCGGCTGCCGAGACGAGCGCGCCGAGGAGGGTCCGGCCGACACCCTGACGCTGCGCTGCCGGTGAGACGTAGATCGAATTCTCGACCGTCCAGCGATAGGCCGCGCGTTGACTGAAGGTTTGTGCGTAGGCGTAGGCCACGACCTTGCCGGCGTGCTCTGCCACCAGATAGGGCGCCGATGCGGTGGTACACTTGCGCCAGCGCTGGCGCATCTCGTCGGCGTCGGGCGGATTGGTCTCGAACGTGATCGCCGTATCGGTCACGAACGGGCGGTAGATCGCAGCAATGGCTTTGAAATCGACCTCACGAGCCGGCCTTATGACGGCTGGTTCAGGTGCCATGAGAGCTGACCTTCGTGGGTTGGGCTGCTGATTGCGGCGATGTCCTGATCGCGCTCACTTCAGAACGCAAAAGGAAAGGGCCCCGCTGTGCAGGGCCCTTCGCGTATACATATCCTGGTTCCGTGCTCACTCGTTCTGGCTGCCGAACAGCGACAGCATGAACTGGAACATGTTGACGAAGTCCAGGTAAAGGCTCAGCGCGCCGAAGATCGAAGCCTGTTTCACCGCATCGTGGTCGTGGGCGACGATCGCATACTCGTCCTTCAGGCGCTGCGTGTCATAAGCCGTCAGGGCGGCGAAGACCAACAGGCCGATCACCGAGATGGCGAAGTGGAGCGCGCCCGAGTGCAGGAACAAGTTGACGATGCCGGCGATGACGATGCCAACGACGCCCATGATGAGGAACGAACCCCAGCCCGAAAGATCCTTCTTGGTCGTGTAGCCATAGAGGCTCAGCGCACCGAAGGCGGCGGCCGTGATGAAGAACATCTGGTAGATCGAGCCGAGCTTAAAGACGACGAAGATCCAGGACATCGACACGCCCATGACGGCGGCGAACGCCCAGAACATCAACTGTGCCGTCGCCGTGCTGGTGCGCGCGAAGGACATCACCAGGATGAAGGCCAACGGGGCCAGCATCACCACCCACCGCAGCGGCGAGAGGTAAAGCGTGCGGCCCAACTCGGTCAGCACGATCTTACCCGTGGTCGGGTCCTGGACCGCAGCCATGGTGAACATCAGATAGGCGACGATGCCCGTCAGCGCGACGCCACCCGCCATGTAGTTGTATACGCCCAGCATGAACGAGCGCAGGCCCTCGTCGACCCGCCCAAGCTCACGCGCCGTCGAGCCAGCGTATCGTCTATCCATTTGAGCCATAGTGGTTTTTCCCTTTCAAACCGGTTTCGAATTCCGGAATTGCAAAGCGAATATGACCCCGCAAGGCGACTGATTCAAGACGAGGCAAGATCAAATCCCGACTTTGGGCGCGGTTTCGACGCTTTTTGCCCGTCGCACCTGGGTGGGTGTTCCTTTTGCGTTCCTGGAGGCGTCTCGTCGGACGCCTCTTCGCCCGCTATTCCGACCGAAGATAGGGGACCGGACGAGCGTTCAGCACTTGCCAGGTGCCGAGCCCGCCGAGCAGCACGACCAACCCGCTTGACAGTCCCAAGGCCAGGGCGACGGCGGTGAAGGAAAACACGAATGGCACGTCCATCACGCCCTCCAGCGCCACCCAGGCGGCGAGCGCGCCAAAGACCACGGCGAAGCCCGCAGTAGCAGCAGCAATCAGCAGGTATTCGAGAACGTGGGCGATGAGGATTCGACGACGGATGGCACCGAGCGCCTTCAGGATCACGGCTTCTAGAATGCGGCGGCGCTGTGCGGTCGCCAGCGCGCCGGCCAGGACCAGTGCTCCGGCGACCAGTGTAATCCCTCCGGCGACGCGCACGGCTGCCATGATCTTGGCGAAGACGACGGCGAACGAATTGATGGCGTCCTTCACCCGGATCACGGTGATGGCCGGAAACTCACGGCCCAGCACGCGCGCTATGTCCGCTTCCTCGGCCAGGGTCGCGGTCTTGGGCAGCGTCACCGTGGCCAACAGATTGTGCGGCGCGCCGGCCAGCGTGTTGGGCGAGAATACCAGCACGAAGTTCATGGCAAGGCTTTCCCAGTTGACCTCGCGCAGGTTGGAGATCCTTGCCGATACGTTGCGGCCCAGCACATTGACGGTGATCATGTCACCGATGCCGACGCCGAGCTGGCGGGCCAGATCAACCTCGAAGGACACCAGCGGCTCGCCGGCGTAGTCCTTGCCCCACCAAACGCCAGAGACGACCTTGGAGCCGTCCGGCACCTCGTCGGCATAGGTCAGGCCGCGGTCGCCGCGCAGCACCCATTCGGCCTCGGGCGGGGCTTTTATGGTTTCGATGGGGCGGCCAGCCAGCGATACCAAACGGCCGCGAAGCATCGGCGCGCGAACGAGCCCGGCCGACGGTGCCTTCTGCTTGACCAGCGCAGTCACCTGTTCGAACTGATCCTTGGGGATGTCGAGCAGGAAATAGTTCGGCGAGTTTGCCGGCAGCCGGCCAGAGATCTCGTGCACAAGGGAGGCGTCGGCCAGCGCCACCGCGACCAGCAGCGACAGCCCGGAGCCGAGCGAGACGACCACCGATCGCGTCAGGCCGCCGGGCGCGCCGAGATTGGCGAGGGCGATGGCGAGCTCCGGGATCGCCGGGCGCGGCAGCCTTCGCGCGGCCCACGTCACCGCGGTTCCCAACGCCCAGAACAGGACAAACACGGCAGCCAGACCGGCGACGAAGTAGATGGCGATGCGCTTGGAATCGGAAGCGAAGATGACGAACAGGGTGAGCACGGCGGCGATGCCGGTGATCAGCGCCACGACCGAAGCACGCGGCCAACCGCGCCGCTCTGCAATCGCGTCACGAAACAGCACGGCGGGCGGCACCAGCTCGGCCTGGCCCAGCGGCCAGAGCGTGAAAAGGAGGGCGACGAGGAACCCATAGATCGCCGCCATGCCGACGCTGGCTGGGCTCAGCGTCAAGCGCGTCTCGAACGGCAGCACGTCAGCGTAGAGTGCGTGAAGAGTTACCGGCACGACGAGGCCGAGCGCGACTCCAATGGCGATGCCGATCACAGCAACGACGGCAATCTGGACAAGGAACACCTGAAAGATCATCCGCTGCGATGCGCCGAGGCTTTTCATCGTGGCGATCACCTTGCGACGGCGATCAACGAACGCCTGCACGGCGTTGGCGACACCGACACCGCCGACCAGCAGTGCCGTCAATCCAATCAGGGTGAGGAACTGCTGCAAGCGCTCCAACGTGCGGCGGATACGCGGGCGCGGATCGCGCCGGTCGTGAATCGAAAAGCCCGCCTCCGGCAGATCGCGCTTGGCTTCTTCGGAAATCGTGTCGAGGGCTTTACCGGCAGCGCCCGAAGAAAGCTTCAGTGCATAGCGCCAATTGACCAGAGCTCCCGGCTTGACGAGCCCGGTCGACTCCAGAGCCTGCATCGACAGGAATATTCGCGGTCCGAAGGTGAGCCGGTCGGACAAGCTGTCAGGCTCCGACACGATTGTCGATGTCGCGCGCAGCTCGATATCGCCCAGCTTGAAACGATCGCCGATCTTCAAGCCGAGACGTTCCAGAATGATGGCGTCGAGGGCAGCTCCGGACACGCCATCACCGTCGACCGCCAGAGCCTGCGGCAACTGCAGATCATCCTTCAGTCGAACGCTGCCGACGAGCGGGTAGGTCTGGTCGACGCCTTTGAGCTCAACGAGCGCCTGCTCGTTGGCATCAAGGGTGCGCGCCATGGTGCGCACCGTCGCGGTCTCGCTGACGCGGCCGCGGGCGGCGAACCAGGATCGTTCCTCGTCGGTAGCGCGCATGTGCGTGCGCGCTGCGGTGACGTCTCCGCCGAGGATCATCTCGCCCTGGCGCGCCAGACCGGCCGTCAGCGCATCGGACAATGCGCCGACCGCGGTGATCACCATGACACCGAGCGCAAGGCAGGCAATGAACACGTAGAATCCGGACAGCCCACCGCGCATCTCGCGCAGCGCCATGCTCACGATACGAGAGAGGCCAGGGCCTGCGCGGCTTGTGCCGACGATGCCTGTATTGGCGGGTTGAATTGGAACCAGCTCCGTCATCGCGCCGCTAACCGCTGGGACTTCGCGCGCATTTCGTCGGCGACGATGCGGCCGTCGGCCATGCGCAGGATACGCTCGCATCGCCCAGCCAACTGCTCGTCGTGGGTGATCAAGACGAGCGTGGCACCGCGGCTCTCGCGCAAGTCGAACAGCAATTCGATGACGTGGCTGCCTGTCTTGCCGTCGAGGTTGCCGGTCGGCTCGTCGGCCAGCAGCAGGCGCGGGCGCGATGACAGAGCGCGGGCCAACGCGACGCGCTGCTGCTCACCGCCCGACAGCTCGGCGGGAAAATGCTGCTCGCGCTTTTCGAGGCCAACTTCGGTCAGGAGTTCGCGCGCTACTTCGAATGCGTCCTGGCGGCCGGCAAATTCCAGCGGCAGGGCGACATTCTCAATGGCCGTCATCGTCGGAACGAGATGGAACGACTGAAAGACGATGCCAATGCTACGGCCGCGCACCTCGGCCAGCGCATCCTCGCTCATATTCGCAAAGTCCTCGCCGACGACGCAAACGCGGCCCGCGGTCGCCCGCTCGAGGCCGGCGAGCACCATCAGGAGCGAGGTCTTGCCGGACCCCGACGGGCCGACAATCGCAACCGATTGGCCTGGCGCTATCGTAAGTGACACGTCGCGCAGGATCTCGACGGCGCCGGCGCGGCTGGTCAGCGTCAATTGCAACCCCGACACGTCGATGATGGCGCCATCTTGCTTGTCGCTGCCGCCGGTGCCTGAGTGTCCGGTTGCCATATTGCCTGCCAAGTCTGGGCTCACTTGCTTTGTCACCTTTGGCGAAGAGGCATCCTGCGTGGAGCAACACCACACTTGCGGCGCTCCTTTGACATGCCTACCTGTCAGAGCAGGGCGATCGCACAACTCACCATGACAAGACAACCTGCATAGGGCCGAAACATGAACAATTGCTGTCGCGAAGGGGCGGCCACTTGCCACCGGCAGGTAATGTCTCTACGCCCGATCATCAAGCTCATACTCATGATGGCGACGTTATTGCAGGTTTCCCATGCGATGGCTGCGGGTGTGACAAATCACGCTCCGATCCGTATCGCGGCATTCGGTGACAGTCTGACCGCCGGTTACGGACTGAGGCCGGGCCAGGCATTTCCCGACATCCTGCAGGTGGCGTTGCGGGCGCGTGGTCACAGCGTCGAGATCATCAATGCGGGCGTATCGGGCGATACCACGGCAGCGGGCCTTGCGCGGTTCGACTGGGCGATCCCGTCCGACGCGGATGCCGTGATCGTCGAACTCGGGGCCAACGACGCCCTGCGGGGTATTCCACCGCAGGAGGCGCGCGCCAATCTCGATGCCATTCTCTCGCGGCTCGACAAGCGCGGCATACCTGTAATGGTTGCAGGAATGCGTTCGCCTGAGAATTGGGGCGCGGACTATCGCGACCGCTTCGATGCGATATTCGCCGAACTCGCGGCGAAGCACGGTGCGCTCATTTATCCGTTCTTCCTCGACGGAGTCGCAACGAACCCCAAGCTCAATCTCGACGACGGGCTGCATCCCAACGCGCGCGGCATTGCGGCAGCGGAGGCGGCGCGGTGATAATATTCACCACCCGGGTCCTAGTCCGGGCTAAGCTTCTCATATCCGGGTCATTGATCGAACGTGGGGGTTTACCGTCATGCCGCGCCTCTTCGTCGGAATCGAGTTGCCCGATGACATCCGCCAACTCATCGGCAGCCTCAAGGCACCGCTGCCCGGCGTGCGCTTCATCGACAGCGACAACCTGCATCTGACACTGCGATTTGCAGGCGACATCGACAATGCACAGGCACGCGAACTCGGCCATGCCCTTGCCGGGATCGATCTGGCTGCGTTCGAAATGCGCCTCAACGGGCTTGGCACGTTCGGCGGAAAGGATCCGCGCACGCTCTGGGCCGGGGTGGAAGGGGACGCGGAGTTGACGACGCTGGCGCGGCAGTGCGAGCGCGCGGCGCGGATGGCCGGCCTGAAGCCTGAAGGTCGTGCGTTCAAGCCACATATAACCATCGCCCGGCTCAACAAGCCGCGGATCGATGCGCTGACGCGATTCCTGACGCGGCATGGCCGGTTCGGCAGCGATCCGTTCGTGGTGAGCCGGTTCGTGCTGTTCTCGTCGAAGCCGCTGGTGGGTGGCGGTCCCTATGTCGTCGAGGAGGCCTATCCGCTGTCTGGCGCAGCGTGGGAGGCCTACGACGTGGGTGAGGGCGAGAGTGCGTGGTAGCCTCGTCGCGCGGGGTGCTCGTCGCTCACAGCAGGGCAGGCTGATCAAAGACCCGGATCAACGGCCATCGCCCGGCCAGACATACTTCGGTGATTGTCCCAATCCGAAGAAGCCGCCAGCGGGCTGATTTGATTCAGCGCGCGTGACCTTCGGGCGTGGATTGGTGTGGGGCCGCAGGTCTTCATTGAGCCGGACCGACCGCTCGCTGCGCGCACTTCTTGCAGAAACGCGATGGGTTGCCGCTTCACCGGCAGCGATGGTGGAGGGGACTTTTGATCGCTCGGCGGCTGGTTCATGCTGCTTCGCATCGGTATCGGTGGCGCTCGCCGCAACATGCTCGCCCACAACCGTCGGCTGGCCTTCGCCTTGTGCAACGGCCTTAGCCTCCTCTTGCGCATCCTTCAACGCATAGGAGAAATGGCGCAAGCGCTCGGATGCCGACCATGGCGGCGGCTTGCACGTGCATCCAGGCCGCAGCGCCTTTCGGTAGGCGAATGCGGTGTCGAGCGCGTCATAGCGCCGGCCCGTGAAGTCGACCATGGCGCCGGGATCGGTGCCGTCGTCATAGCCGTAGAACAGCTTGGCATCGTTGCCGCAGGTCGCCTTGCAGCGATCGGAATCGGCGGTCAGGTGCCGTATCGAGATCTTGTGACTGATCGGGAAGTAGTAGCCGTCGCACATGCGCACGCACATGGTGCGAACCTGGCCGCTGCCGCGCGGTGCGCGTTCCTCGTGCTCGTTAGTCTGGCTGTGCGACTGGGGAAGGTGCAGCGGAGCGCGATAGCTGGAAACCGGCGGCGGCAGTTGCGGCGGCGGCTGCGACTGTGGCGTGGTCCAGCCGAACAACTTCTGGAAAAAGGACTGTGCTGCTGCCGGAGTGGCTGCTGCAATTGACAACAGTACTGCGAGTGCGACCTTACGAACGAAGAGCAACATCAAACCTACTCGGACGGCCCCATCTCAAGACGTCTTCGCCAAGAGCCCCGATTTCCGGTGCGCGCACATCAGTCGCGCCTTGGGCGAGCGGCGTTTCGGCCCCCCACAATGCCTTGAACTTGGCAAACAAATTCTGAATCGCCGAAGCGAAAGCCAAGTTGGGCATCCCGAACTTGGTCCAAGATGTCCTGGCGGCAGAAACGACAAAGACGTCGATTTGGCCGGAAGCGACCGACCTGCTCGCGCCTTCGTGGCGAGTGCGTCAATCAATAAAAGTTGCGAGCGAACGTGTCTTTGGCCGTGCCGCCTCTCGGCGCGTTGTGGGCATTACGGCCAACACCCCAAACGACTTTCTCGACAGGTGCGTTGGGGTAGAAATCGCGGCCTGGCATCATGAAGGCCGCCCGATCTCTGGCGAACCGTTCTGGCGCGCCGTTCTCGCTCGCAATTGCGACGCCCGACGCCCTTCTGCGCCAACCTGCCGAAGCGACCTTGTGGCGCCCTTTTCGCAAAGCAAGTTTCTTGCTCATCGAGCGGCCGGCCTTGATCGAAGGCTTCGGCTCACCGTCGAACGTCGCTAAGGCGCGTACCGGCAATGGCGGGGTCTCGGATGCGGCAGCTTGTTGTTGGGCTAACTGCGTCTGCTGCATGGAACCAATTGCAGCGGCCGCAGAACCGGCGGTCTCTTCCGACGCCGGCATCGCCACCTCCGCAAATCTCGAAAGCGCAGCAACGTCGATGCCATTCGCGTTCTTCCCGGTATCGATCGGAGCCGATCTGGTCCGCGGCCCAGAGGCAGGATCTGGTGCGGTATTCGCGACGGAGGAATTGGTGATCGGCGCAGGCTGTCGCTCTCCGGTGGAGGTTGCTGCTGCAAATTTCACGCGAAGCTTTTCCAACTCGGCTTGATCAACCGGCTTTCCGGCAGCGATGTCCGCCTCGACGGCATAAAGGCGATGGCGCTCACGCGATGCCATCTCCCAAGGCTCGGTGCGGCACGTGCAGCCATCAACCGAACCGCGACGGAACTGATAGGCTGTCGGAAGGACCACGTACGAGCGGCCGCTCAGATCCTTCATCGTCTCAGGCGAACCGCCAGGGTTGCGGAATACGAACAGCCTTGCTGGCGAGCTGCATTGCGATTCGCAGCGCGCCGCATCTGCCGCGAAGCGATCCTGAGTGGTTGAAAAGCTGATCGGGAAATATGCGCCATCGCAGAGGCGAACGCACATCGTCTTGTATGTCACGTGCTCGCCATCGTGCCAGGGTGTGGCGTCGTCCTTGGCGATGTGCTCCGAAACCGATTGCTTCAGCTCTGCCATCTGATCCGCGCTGAGTACATCAACGATCTTCGGTGCGGTTCGTGCGTGCGGGAAGGTGGCAGCGCTCGCATTCGATGGTTGCGACAGATCCCACTTATCCGGAAGGGCGTTTGAAGCACGCGGCATGTCCGGCAGCGCGTCCTCGGTGGCATCTTCGGCCTCGAGGGCAATTGCATCGGCAACGGTCATGGCAACGCGGGCGCTCGACAAGGCGAGCGAGCCCAGCCCAAATCCGCCAACGCCCACCAATGCCAGGTAGGCGGCGAAACTCAGAAGGGAACTGGACCCGGCACTTGCCCAAATCCGGCGCATCTAGGACACCGACACTTGCACTTAACTCCACGCACTCCGTTATCGCCCTAACGGACGACATTGTCCATTACTCAGCAAGCCAATCGGCTTTATGCGGCTATTCAAGCCGGCTGCAATTCAGATTTCATTGGCGAATTCGACGCTTCGCAAACCTGAGCTGAACGCCGAGACTGGATAGTCTCATTCAGTGACTAACGCGGTGCCAAGCGAATGGCTCCATCGAGACGGATGCTGCAGCCGTTCAGCATGACGTTTTCGGCGATTTGCACGACGAGATGTCCAAATTCGTCGGGATCACCTAAGCGCGTGGGGAACGGCACCTGCGCCGCCAGTGCGGTCTTGGCTTCGTCCGACAAGGTGTCGAACATGGGCGTGCCGAACAGGCCGGGCAGAATGGCGACGGCGCGGATGCCATCACGTGAGAGGTCGCGCGCCAAGGGCAATGTCATCGACAGGACGCCGCCCTTGGAAGCCGAGTAGGCGATCTGCCCCATCTGACCCTCTTCCGCAGCAACCGATGACGTCGAGACGATGACTCCGCGCTCGCCATCCGGCATCAGCGGATCGAGCGTCATCATCCCGGCAGCCGAGCGGGACGACATGAGAAACGTCCCGATCAGATTGACCTCGATGACCTTGCGGAACGAAGCAAGGTCGTGCGCCTCCACCTTCCCGGTCTCCTTGACGCGGCGAACAGCGCGCTTGCCGACGACGACGCCGGCGCAATTGACGAGGATGCGTTCTTGACCGAAATGCGCGCGGGACGCCGCCAGCGAGGCTTCGACGCTCGCTTCGTCGGCGACATTGGTGTTGAAATAGGCGCCGCCGACTTCTGCCGCGATCGCCTTGCCGCCCGCTTCATTGAGGTCGAAGACGGCGACCTTGACCCCCTGTGCCGCCAAACGCCGGACTGAAGCCGCTCCAAGGCCGGATGCGCCTCCCGTAACAATCGCTGTTATCTTTCCATCGAGCTGCATGATTGCCCCTGTACGTTTGTGCCCTGCGAATGTCCGTTCGCGTCCCTGCGGCGAGCAAATTCCCACTGCAATTTCAGAGCGCTAGAGTGCGCGCCTGCGTGAACCCAAGGTCCACCGACCAGATTCATTACGCGGTGCAGCATAGCGACGTAAAGGTATCGTCGGAATGTGCATTAACGTCCCTGCACAAGAGGTTTCTGCGCTGGAGCAGCTGGCGCCCGCTCAGAGCTTCAAGACGACCTTGCCGATCGCCTCGCGCCGCTCGATGACGCCCAGGGCGTGCCTGATCTCAGCCAGCGGAAACGTGGCGTGGATGCGCGGTCGAAGCTTGCCCTCGGCAACCCAGGCGAGCAGGTCACGCATGTTCGCGCGGTGGCCAGATGGGTCGCGCTTGACCGCCTCGCCCCAGAAGACACCGCGGACGTCGCAGCCTTTCAACATCACAATATTGAGCGGCACTTTGGGAATGTCGCCGGCGGCGAAACCGACCACCAGATAGCGGCCTTGCCATGCGATCGCTCTGATTGCCGGATCGGCATATGGGCCGCCAACGCAATCATAGATGACGTCGACGCCGGCGCCACCGGTGGCGTCCTTGAGCGATTGCTTGAGGTCGCATTGGGCGTAGTCGACGAGAAGATCGGCGCCGTGGGACCGGGCAACAGCAAGCTTCTCGGCGGAAGATGCGACGGCGATGACGCGGGCTCCCATCGATTTGCCAATCTCGACGGCGGCCAGTCCGGCGCCTCCGGACGCTCCAAGCACGACAACGGTTTCGCCCGGTACAAGGCGCGCGCGATCGCGCAGGCCGTGGATCGCGGTGCCATAGGTGACGGCAATACCGGCTGCGACCTCGTCGCTCACCGCATCGGGAATGGGAACGCAGGCCTCGGCGCTGACGGCGACCTGTTCACGCGCACCGCCCCATCCGAGATAGCAGGCAACACGCGCACCCGGCGTCAAGCCCTCGACACCCTTTCCCAACGCCCTGACGACGCCGGCGATTTCACCCGAGGGAGAAAACGGCAGCGGCGGCTTGTGCTGGTACTTGCCGCGCGTGATGAGCGTGTCGAAGAAGTTGAGCGCTGCCGCGCGCACCTTGACCAGCACCTCGCCGGGGCCGGCCGTGGGCGGTTCGATGTCCTCAATCACAAGTGCGGCAGGGCCGTCCAGGGTTCTGCACAGAGCTGCCTTCATCGGGGTCCACCTAGCGCAAGGGATGATGCGATTTGCGTTGGCGCGCCGATCGACGCTAGACCGTGCTCGTGGTTCGTTGAAGCACGAACACCGCCTAGTCTGTTGCTCTTGAGCATGTTCTTCACGCCGAACCGCTAACACTTCGGCTGAACATGCTCTATTGCTGCAGCCGACCGGCTGGCCAGCAAAAAGGCTTGCATTCGAACGGCCGGACCGCACAGAGCAGAACTCGCAGTGCTTGTCGAGCACCTTGTTCGAAACGTCGTTGCCATGTGCCTGCCGCTGGAGGAAACCCGCTGATGACGCCACCCAACTGGCCACCGACGCCGCGCGGCTATTTCGCGATCGGTGCGGAACGGATGTCCAAGGCGCTCAATCTTGGAAACCTGATGCGATCCGCGCATGGTTTTGGCGCCAGCTTCACTTTCACGGTGGGCGCGACCTATCAGGCGATTGAAGCACGGGCCGACACGTCGAAAGGTCAATGGCATCTGCCGCATTACAATTGGAAAAGCGTCGACGAGTTGGCGCTGCCACAAGGCTGCGTCCTGGTCGGCATCGAGTTGATTGACGCGGCGATCGATCTGCCGAGCTTCCGGCATCCCTTGAAAGCGGCCTATGTGCTGGGGCCCGAAATGGGCTCGTTGTCCGAGCCGCTCTTGAACAAATGTACGCATGTCGTTCGCATTCCGACGCGCTTTTGCATCAACGTGGCGATGGCCGGTGCCATCGTCATGTACGACCGCGTGCGCTCGATGGCCCATTTCGCCGACCGGCCGATTCGCTCGGGCGGGCCTGATGCGGCTTCGTTGAAACACTTTGGCGGGCGAAAAAAATCCACGAGCGGGTGACATTGCGAACATGATTCGGCTATAGGTTTCACTCGCCCGAACGAGAACCGAAGGAATGATGGACTGTCGAAAGATGATTCTGCGCTCCAGCTCCTGTCGTCCGCCCGTTGTCGCCGCGATCATCGCCGCGATGTTTTTCGCGACAACAGCTCAAGCCGCAAAGCTCGTGGAGAAATCCGGCGACTGGTCGATGTTCGTGCATGATGCGGCGCAGAAGAAGATTTGCTTCATCGCATCGCAGCCCGCATCGAGCGCGCCCGGCGACGCCAAGCGCGAGCAGGCGTTCTTCTACGTCTCGGCGTGGCCTAAAGATGGCGTCAAGTCCGAGATTTCCGTACTGCTCGGCTATCCGATCAGGAAGGGCAGCGAGGTCGTCGTCAAAGTCGCCAACGCTACGTTCAAGCTGTTCGCCCAGGCCGACAAGGCGTTCATTGCCGATCCGCAGGATGAGCTGAAATTGATCGACGCCATGAAGCGTGGCAGCTCGATGGAAGTGACGGGCGCGGCCGAAGCCGGCTTCGAGACCACCGACAAGTATTCCTTGTCGGGCATCACTGCGGCGATCAAGAACCTCGACACCAAGTGTGAGTGACGCGCGGGTCTGGCTGCCGCACCTGTGGGGGCGGTTGCACACGTGTTCGCTGACGCCATGGATTCCGCTCTTAAGCATTGTGCGGCAGAAACCCAAGCACATGGCGATTACGCGTCAGGACAGGTTGCGCAGCCGCAGCTGAACATAAAGCGCACCTTCGCCGCCATGATGTAGCGCCGCGGTCGTATAGCTGACGATGATGGGGCGCAGGTCCGGATCGGCAAGCCAGCGCGGAACGCTGCGCTTCAAGACGCCGCGATCGCCGGATGCATCTGCGAGCGAGGATTGGGCTCCTTCCTGAAAGCGACCCTTACCGGTGATGACCAATACCCACCGCAACCCCCTGCTGCGGCATCCAGCGAGAAACGCTCGCAGGGCCCGATGGGCTTCTTCCTGGCGCATCCCATGCAGATCGAGGCGTGCTTCGATTTCGATGTGCCCGGAACGGATGCGTCGCACGGCCCTGCGGTCGAAGTCGGCCAGCGGCGGCGGCTTGTGAGCGGCTGAATGGTGCGCGTGTTGGGTGGCGGCCATCGCCTTGCGCAGAGCTGGAACCGGTGGGTGCGATAGGCCGGTTTCCGCCATCAATCGCTGCTCGTGGCGCTCGATGACGTGGGCTGCACGCGGCTCACCGGTTGCTATTGCCGGAATGCGATGCTTGGGCTGCCGCGGTCTTGAAACCGAATGCGCAACATGGTCCCAAAGTGCCTGGTCCTCCGCGCTCAAGGTCGGCTTGCGCTGATGCTTTGGCGGACTGTCGCCGTCGTTCATTGGCTTGCCTGATGCATCACTTTGCGGTCCTGTGCTTCGATCTGGGGACCACGCAGCCGATCGCGCGGCAGCAGGACGTAGAAGTTGCCGGGATGCTTGGTGACACCAGCGCGGCGACCCGCAGCATCGCCCGACCCGCAATAGATGTCACCACGCTCTGGCCCGCGGATGGCGGAGCCCACGTCCTGGGCAATCATCAAGCGCTCGAAGGGCCGCTTGGTGGACGTGATGTGCGTGATCTGCGGTGCCGACACATAAACCGGCGTGCCGATGGCGTGGTAGCGGGTATCGACCGCGAGGCTGCGGCCGGGGGTCAGCGGAATCTCATTCACACCGATCGGCCCGCCGGCCTGCTCGCCCTGAAGCTCGCGAAAAAATACATAGGAGCGGTTCTGCCAGAGCACTTCCTTGGCCTTGTCGGGATTCTGTCGCAGCCACTCTTTCAGCGCCCCCAGCGACATGCGATCGGCGGGGAACCAGCCCTTGTCGATGATGTAGCGGCCGATCGACGTGTAGGGGTGGCCGTTCTTGCCATCGTAGGTGACGCGCACCTGGCTGCCGTCGGGCAGAGCGATGAGACCGGAACCCTGCACCTGCATGAAGAAGACGTCGACGGGGTCCTGCAAATAGAGCAGCTCGAGATTGCGTCCGGCCAGTGCACCTTCCTCGATCTGCTGGCGGGTCGGATAGGCTTCAAACCCGCTCGCCGTCTTGCGTCCGTGAGTGAGCTTGTCCGCCTTGGCGCCACGCTCGCTTTCCGGAACGAGATTGACGAGATCGTCCGGCCGCTTGAGGAGCGGAGTCTGATAGGCCGCATCCGGCTTGCGGGAGCCTGCTATGACCGGCTCGTAGTAGCCGGTCATCAGGCCTTCGGTGCCAGCGTGGACGACGCGATGCGGCAGAAAATTGGTTTCGAAGAAGGCGCGAGCGGATGCCTTGGTCGGCTTGCCGGAAATGAGTTTGCTCGCGGTCTCGCATGCGCTCAGCAGACCATCGGAGGGTGGCGTATCTCCGTTGCGGCTACCCGTCCGCGCCACCGTGATGCGAGCGCATGAGCGCATGAATGTCTGCAGGGCGACGAGATGATCGTCCTGCTGCCAGCCGGGCAGATCTTCGAAGCGAACGGGGTTGAACGTGACGGCAGTGTCCTTGGCGGCGGTGTCGTTGCCTACGGGCGCCGCGGGGGTGGCAGAGGTCGCGGGATTGGGATTTGTCGCGGCGGGATCAGCTTTCGACTTGGTTCGATCGACCTTGGAGACTTTGGCGGGCTTGCGGTCTGGCATGGTGGCGGACTTCACGGCGGGGTTGGCAAACTGGAAGGCAGCCTCGGCCGGCTCGGCGCTGGTGCGCTGAGCGAACGGGATTGCCGACAGCATCAGGGCGAATGCCAGACTGCCAGAGCGCAACAACCGCGCGGTCAATCGTCCGGTGCGCAGCGCTGAGCCTACCGATAGGCACATCAGGCAGGAATACCCCGGGACAACTTGCCGACGGCGCACGCCAAGGCGCAGACCGTTCTGGCCGTACTCGTAAGCCAACATAGATCTTCCCCCTGAGCCCGCCTTTGGGCTCGCCCCGCGCGACCAGCGCGCATGAATCGCAACGTCAGAGTCCCCAATCCCCGAAGCTCGCGTCCTACCGCGAGACATCCAACCATCCTATACCTGAATGGCCCTGTGGGAAAACCCGCCTTCAGGCGGCGTTTTGCGTAGCGACCAGCTTCCAGTTCGGGTTCTGGCGGGCGCGTGCCGACGTGATGTCGCGGCTGAAAGTCCAGCGATCGGTTACCTCGCAGACCGTCTGCGGATCGCCTGCTATTACGGCGCCGGCACGGTCGCGGGTCGCCGAGATGAGCTGGCTGACGAACTTGATGGTGATGCTGGCGATCCCATCCTTCATTTCCGCGTCGATCAGGTCAGCCTTGGAAATACCGACAAACGACTGGTCGATCTGCTCGCCACGAGACTCGCGCTCGCTGATCACGTTGTTGAAGCTGTCAAAGACCTCACGGCTCAAGAGATCGCGCAAGAGCTTGCGATTGCCCTCGGCGAAAGCCGTGACGATGAGCTCGTAGGCCTGCTTGGCGCCGCGCAGGAAATGGTCCGGATCGAAACCCGAATCCGCCTTGAGAATATCCAGCAGGCCCCGTTCGACCTCGCGATTGGACCCGGATACGGCGCGGATGCGCTCTTCAACCTCGGCAAGCGCCAGCCCGCCTTCGGCGGCCGGACCGGGGTTCGGCTGCTCGCCGCGTTGGGGCAGCGTCACGACCTTGTCGTGACCCGTGGTATTGGCCGCGGTCCGGCGCTGCTCGGCCCGGTAACGCTCCATGCGTGCATCGTCCTCCTCGCTCCGGCGACCGAGAACACTGCGCAGCTTGAGGATCACCACCAGCGCTACAATCAGCGAAATCAGAGTGATGAGGTCAATTCTTCCGTCCATGGACGCGCTTTCGTGTCAGATCCGGCGGGATTATTTCACATCGCATGTAGACGTCCGAAACGCCAAGGTCCAGCCCCTTCCTTCAGACAGGGTCACCAAGTATTCACCGAACTTAGTGGTGCGGATCGCCGAAGAACGTTGGTATCGCCGTCAACTTAGGGCACAAAGACCGGCAAGCCAACAGCATGCTCGGTCATTCTGCCCTAGTTGGGGTGCAAGACGACCCGCGACAAGAGCAGCCTACGAAGGATTATGCTGCAGTGCTCAAGGGATGCCTTGATTTGACCTCGTCTCCATGAAGGCCATTATCCTATTTTTCGGCCATTTGTTGGGTATGTCCTCGGCGGCCAGGAATATTTGACACATGCAGAGCCCTGTGCGCGCCATTTTGATCCTGATCTTCGTCGCGATCCCACTGCTGGAAATCGCGCTGCTGATCAAGATCGGCCAGCTGATCGGCTTTTGGGCCACGATCCTGATCGTATTGGTAACCGCTATCGTCGGCGGCTGGCTGTTGCATTCCCAGGGCATGGAAGCCCTGCGCCGCGTGCTTGCCGCGGTGGATGAGGGCAAACCACCGGTGACGCCGATACTCGATGGTCTCTTGCTGCTGATGGCCGGCTTCCTGCTGCTGACCCCTGGCGTGATCACCGACACGATCGGGATAATTCTGCTCATTCCACCGGTCCGCCAACTGCTGGCGCGGCACGTATTGAGCCGGGCGTTTGTCGTCACCGTTGGCGGGCAAACATGGCGCGAGGGCACCAGCAGCCCGGATGCCGCGACGCGATGGCCGGATGGCGAGCGGGAGGCGGGCCGCCGCCAGGGCCGGCCCACGTCCCATCGCCCGACCGCTTCGGGTCCTGTCATCGAGGGCGAGTTCGAGCGCATCGAAGAGCGCACCGTCGAACCCAAGCGGCGGAAACCCTGACCGCCCAAGCCTCGATTGCGCAGCGGCCGCCTCCGTGTTAGCGAGCGGCAGAATTACCGAGTTTTGGATTCCACCAAGGATTTTGAACAGCCATGACGGACGGCAAGAACGGCAACGGATCAGCCAGTGCTCGCGCCCAGCAGGAGGCGGCGCCGATCCAGGCCCAGGTCATGGGCCAGTACATCAAGGATCTTTCGTTCGAAAATCCGAACGTCGAGAAGATGATGGGCAGCGGCCCCGGCGACGATCCCAACATCCAGCTCGAGGTCAACGTCGACGCCAAGACGGCTGACGCGAAGAACCACGTCTACGAAAGCGCCATCAACTTTCGCGCCCATGCCTCGAGCAAGATCGGCACGATCTACGAACTGGAAGTGGTCTATGCCGGCCTGTTTCGCATCCAGAACATTCCCGAGCAGGCGCTCGAGCCGTTCCTGCTGATCAACTGCCCGTCGCTGCTGTTCCCGTTCCTGCGCCGGCTGCTGGCCGACATCACGCGCGAAGGCGGTTTCCCGCCGCTGCTGCTCGATCCGGTCGATTTCGGCGCGCTCTATTTGAGGCGCCAGCAGGAAATGAAATCGGCCAAGAGCAACGCGTGAGCATCAGCTGCTCGCGCTGACGAGCCGTTTGGAGCAGGCTGATCAGCGGGGCATGTATTTCAACCAGATCGGCTTGCCGCCGAGCGTCTCGACGAACGCCCGGTGCGCAGCCTTCTGCTCGACAGTTGTGCGTGACGGAAGTGGCTCAGGACGTTGTGCGGCCGATGCGGCGCCGCGCGATGTGCGGCGTTCCGTCATTTGCTGGTTCAGCTTGTCCGCCAGAACGAGCGTTGCCTGTCGCTCTCCCAGCAGCTCGATATAGACATCGGCGAGCAGCAGCGAATCCATCAGCGCGCCGTGTTTGATGCGCTGCGAGTTGTCTATTCCGTAGCGCTTGCACAGTGCGTCGAGACTGTTGGGGCCGGCCGGATGTTTGCGCCGCGCCAACTGCAGCGTATCGACGACGCGATCCATCATGATCGTCGCGAGGCCCGCGCGCTCGAGCTCGGCATTGAGAAAGCCAACGTCGAAGGCAGCGTTGTGGATGACGAGCTGATCCTCGCCAATGAAGGCAAGAAAATCGGTTGCGACCTGCTTGAAGAGGGGCTTGTCCAAAAGGAATGCCGTGGAGAGCCCGTGCACGGCTTCGGCTTCGGCAGGCACGTCGCGCTCGGGATTGATATAGACGTGGTACTCGCGGCCGGTCGGAATGCGGTTGATGAGCTCGATGCAGCCGATCTCGATGAGACGGTCGCCACCCTTCGGGTTGAGGCCGGTCGTTTCGGTGTCGAGCACGATCTCGCGCTGCATGAGCGGGTTTCCTGAATTGATTGCCGCAGCCGGTCGCGGCGCCGTTTCGAGCCGTGAGTTACTGACGACCCCTGGCGACACCAGTCTAGGGTGCGGCCCAATGGAGTTGATAGGCAGTGCCGGCTCTTGTCTTGAGCCGTTGCACGAGCTTATCGATTTGCGCCGCAGATTCGGCGATCGAGCCGCTGGTATCCACAGTGAAGTCGGCACGGCGCCGCTTTTCGGCGTCGCTCAGCTGCCTCGAAAGGATCTGATCGAACTTCGCCGCCGTCATATTGGGCCGCGCCAGCACACGCGCGCGCTGGATGTCGGCTGGCGCGCTCACC
>JBGANK010000029.1:0-38960 GCA_044222395.1 Hyphomicrobiaceae bacterium
AAATGGCCATCGCCCTACTCCCCTTTCAGCGCTCGTGTTCCAACCATCAATCTGCACCGATCGAACGGCAACAGATTGAGTTTTTCGTTCCATGACTTTGAATCAACAATGTCGGGAATCTTGCTTTCAATCCCGCGCGTCACCGGCTCGCCGCCGATGCCGAACAAGCTCAAAGGCCACACACCCGCCGGCACCATCTCGAAAAACGCGCGCTTGAAGCGCGCACCCGGACCGAACACCGCCACGAACGCGTCGGGCTGGACGACCCGCGCCATCGTCGGGTCGTTCAACTCAGAAAACGTCACCAGTGTCGGCAGCAGCGGCCCTTTCAGCTCGACCTGCTCGCGCATACGCGCCACCTGCGCCGCCTTGGCCTGCGGATCCGGGAACGTGTCGACACCGAAGGCCAGGAACGGCAGCGCCTCGACACTCGCCGGGCGTGCGTCTCGACACTCGCCAGCCGTGCGAAATCCAGCAGCGCGAAAACAAGGCGCCCGCCCGCCGAGATCGACGGCAGCCGCCTCGCCACTCGTCTGGCCCCAGTTGTAACGCTGCGTGTCGATCTGCGGCTCCAGTGAAAAGCCGAGCCGGTTGACGACCGAACCGGTCTTCACGCCCTCCGGCGTCTCAACGTCGAGCGTCAGCCGGTATTGCACCGCCGCACGCGGATACAGAACGATGCACGAGCCGATCGTGGCCACAATGAGAACCCAATGACTGTCAGCACTCTCATGCCGCCCTCCGTGAGACCATGGGGCTGTTGTCGTTACCCGCGCTCCAGTTAAACGTATCGTCGCTGTCGCCGCCGACGATGAGGTCGTGGCCCTTGGAGCCGGTGATGGTGTCGGCGCCGCCTAGCATCCCAGCTGCCCCCACCGCCGCCAGCCCCGCCACCACGCGGCGGCAGGCCAGTCCCTTACCACCCGCACCAGTCATTGCCGTCACCCCGCCGCAGGGCGGGGCCCAGTCACGTAGCAGCAATTGCGCCGAAATTGATGTGTCGCGCCCGTCGATGCCTGTCTGGATCCCCGCCTTCGCGGGATGACGCCGAACGACGGGGACGCCGGTTCGCAGTAGTTACCTGTCCGCCGCAATGTCCTCACGCGCCGTGCCCCTCCGTTGGTATCGGCGCCGCGGTCATTCCGGCCAGCATCTCCCCCAGCGTTGCCACGCGCGCTTCACCCGTTTCCGGATCGCGCATCAGCTCACGTGGGCCGCTGTTCCGCTCGACAGTCCTCGTCGCTCTTTCGGGGTGCGTCATCGCGCGAACGGTCCTCTTGGATGAAGTGCACATGATTCTAACAAGCGCTCGCTTCCCCCTGGCCCCAATTGTGGCGAATCACTCACGACTGGCGACCTTCCAGGTCGACCGGCAGCCGACGCTCGATGGCTCACTCATTCGTGAGATCGCGATCACAGTTGCATATTTCGGATACCGCCCGTGGCAATTCAGAGGAAATTGCATTCGGCTTCAGTTTTTCTCTTGCGCAAATCGAAGCACGTCACATATTTCGCGACGTGCTCAAGCCACGACGGCAAGAACGGCGGCTAGTCGCCCGACGGTCAGCTTGAGCGGTGACACGGGGCTTGTGAGGGCTGTCGTACAGTTGCTCCCGTGCGCTCACCCTCCTTTATGGAGCTTGTCCCGATGCGGGCAAACGGTGCTGCGGAGGCCGGAAAGCAAGAACCGGAAGAACCTCCATCGCCTCTGGCGGCAAAATCGTCGATCACTAGCAACGCAAAACTGTCAAAACCGGCGACCAAGCCGCTCGTGAATGAGGCGGCAGCGTCTTCGTGCACCCCTAGCGCCCGCGTCGTCTCGATTGCCGAAGGCCGTCGCGAGCGCTTCCCTGTCAGCAAGGCCGCCCGGACCTTCCAGAAGCAGCACTTCCCCTCGGTCGACCCCACGACCTGGAGCGACTGGCGCTGGCAGCTCCGTTCGCGCGTCAAGAGCCTGGCCGACCTGGAGCGCATCTTTCGCCTCTCCGATGACGAGCGCGAAGCCGTCCGCCGCCATTCCGGCTCGCTGCCCGTCGGCATCACGCCCTATTACGCAAGCCTCCTCGACCGTGACGACGCCGCCGACGGGCTGCGCCGCACCCACATTCCTGTCGGCCAGGAGTACATCCGCACGCCTGGCGAGGCCGACGACCCGCTGGGCGAGGATCACGACGCCGCCGTGCCCGGCCTGGTCCACCGCTATCCCGACCGCGTGCTGTTCCTGGCCACCGGCTTCTGCTCGACCTACTGCCGCTATTGCACCCGCTCGCGCATGGTGGGCGAGGCTGGCGCCGACTACTCCTTCTCCCGTCCGCAATGGGAGAAGGCGCTCGCCTACATCGAGGCCCACCCGGAGATCCGCGATGTGCTGATCTCGGGCGGCGACCCGCTGACGCTGTCCGACGACCGGCTCGACTACCTGCTCGACCGGCTGCGAAGGATCCGTCACATCGAGTTCATCCGCCTGGGCACCAAGGTGCCCATCGTCCTGCCCATGCGCGTGACGCGCTCGCTGGTGCGCACGTTGAGGAAGCATCATCCGATTTGGATGAGCATTCACGTCACCCACCCTTCCGAGCTGACACCGGAGGCGACCCATGCACTGACGCGCCTCGCCGACGCCGGCATTCCGCTCGGCAGCCAGACCGTCCTCCTCAAGGGCATCAACGACGACGTCGCGACCATGAAGTCCATGATGCACGGCCTGCTCATGCGCCGCGTCAAGCCCTACTACCTCTACCAGTGCGATCCGATCACCGGCTCGGCTCACTTCCGCACGTCCGTCGACAAGGGTCTGGAGATCATCGAAGGTCTGCGCGGCCACACCACCGGCTACGCCGTTCCCCAGTTCGTGATCGACGCGCCCGGCGGCGGCGGCAAGATCCCGCTGCTGCCCGAGTATGTGGTCGGCCGCGATGGCGACGATCTCATCCTGCGCAACTTCGAGGGCGGCATCTACCGCTACAAGGACCCGCAAGGGACCACCGGGGCAGGCAAGAAGGTTTCGCCCGAGCTGTTGGCACGCGCCAAGCCGGAGGCTTAGGCAATGCGTATCGGTTTCGTCTACGACCTGCGCGACGACTACCTCGCGCAAGGCTTCGATGAGGTGGCAGTCGCCGAGTTCGACACCGCCGAGACGATCGCCGAGATCGCCGCGGCACTAAGGCGCTGCGGTCACGTGGTCGACACCATCGGCCGCGGACAGGTGCTGGCCGCCCGCCTCGCTGCGGGCGCGCGTTGGGATCTGGTCTTCTCCATTGCCGAAGGCCTGAAGGGCCGCGCCCGCGAGGCGCAGGTGCCGGCGCTGTGCGAGCTGTTTGACCAGCCCTACGCCTTCTCCGATCCGCTGACCATGGCAGCGACCCTCGACAAGGCCGTCGCCAAGCGGCTGGTGCGCGACCATGGCCTGCCGACCACCGACTTTGCCGTGCTCCACTCCGCCGATGAGGCCGCTGGTTGCACGCTGCCTTTCCCCCTCTTCGTCAAGCCAGTCGCCGAGGGCACCGGCAAGGGCTGTGACAAGGCCTCGCGCGTCGCCAATGTGCAGGAGCTGGCGGCGGCCGTCGACCGCCTGACGCGAGAATTCAATCAGCCTGCCCTGTGTGAGCCGCTGCTGCCCGGCCGCGAGTTCACCGTCGGCATCTTGGGCAATGGCGAAGACGCCCGCGTCGTCGGCGTCATGGAGATCATCGTCCGCACCGACACCGACGACCCCGTCTACTCCTTCACCAACAAGGAACTGTGCGAGACACGCGTCATATATCGGCTGGCTGACGACGCTGAAGCACGCATCGCCGGCAACACCGCGCTTGCCGCCCACCGCGCGCTCGATTGCCGTGACGCCGCCCGCATCGATCTGAAATCGGATGCCGCCGGAATACCACACTTCCTCGAGGTCAACCCGATCGCCGGCCTCCACCCGAGTCATTCCGACCTGCCCATGATCGCCGACAAGTCGGGCCTCGGCTATGACGGGTTGATCGGCGGCATCGTCGATGCGGCCGCCAACCGGCTTGGTATCACCGCGGCAACGGCCAGCTCGCGGCCAGAGCGCCTGCGTCGGGCCCCATGACGGGCAGCTTCGTCCCCGTAGTACATGGGGCGACACCCGGCCGGCCCGACGAGGACGACACGCGCGAAGCCGCCGACGCGATCGCCGCCAGTCTTGCGCGGCTCGGTCATGAAACGGCAATCATCACCCTCGATCTCGACCTGACGCCGATCGAGCATCTTGCAGCCCGCCGACCGGCCGTCATCTTCAATCTTGTCGAAGCTTTGCGCGGCAGCGGCCGCCTCGCCGTGCTCGCCTTCCATGTGCTGGAGCACTTCGGGCTGCCCATCACCGGCGCTGGCGCCGAAGCCTTCGCCAGCACAGCCTCGAAGCTGACGACGAAACGCATCCTTGAGGCCGCCCGCCTGCCGACCCCATCCTGGTGGACACGCGACGGCATCGCACCGTCCGCCGGCCAGCGCGTCATCGTCAAATCGGTCGACGAACACGCTTCGATCGGCATGGACAAGGACTCCGTGGTTGACGGCGAGCGCGCCGTCGCTGAGATCACCCGCCGCCAGGAAACCTTCGGTGGCCGCTTCTTCGCCGAGGCCTTCATCGAAGGCCGCGAGTTCAGCGTCGCCATTCTCGAGCGCAACGGCGAGCCGACCGTGCTGCCGATCCAGGAGACCGTCCTTACCGGACTTCCTGCCGGCTATCCCGCAATCGTCGACTACGCGGCCAAGTGGGATCCCGCCAGCGCCGCCTATCACGCCACGCCGCGCCGGTTCGGCCTGGAAGCGGCTGAGCCCCGATTGGCCGAAAAGTTCCGCGATCTCGCCGTTGCCACCTGGCGCGCCTTCGAACTCTCCGGCTACGCCCGCGTCGATTTCCGCGTTGACGCCTCGGGCACTCCCTTCATTCTGGAAGCCAACGCCAACCCCTGCCTGACGCCCGATGCCGGCTTCATCGCCACCGCTGGCGAGGCCGGGCTCGGCTTCGATGCGGTCATCGCAGAGATCGTCAAAGCCGCACGGCTACGCGCGTCGGACAACCGCCAATGCTGAAGATCCGCAGAATCCGCGACACCCATCAGGAGACCGACCGTACCACCATCGCCGAGGTGCAGGCGATCATCCGCGCCCAGTTTCCGGCGATGGAGGAAACCGACGTCCTCAAGCTGCCCGAGCAGTTGACCGACCCGCTCAAGTTCCAGTTCGTCTCCGAGCTGCTCGTCGTCGAAGACGGTTCCAGCAAAGTCAAGGGCTTTGCCCTGCTGCTCAATGCACCCGATCTTGGCTTTGCCTATCTCGACACCATCTCCACCGCCTCGGGTCGCAGCGGCAGCGGTATCGGCACCGCGCTCTACGACGCCGTGCGCGATACAGCCGTCGCCATGAACGCCAAGGGTCTTTTCTTCGAGTGCCTTCCCGACGACCCCAAGTTGAGTCCCAACCCGAAGACAAGGCGCCAGAATGCCAGCCGCCTCCGCTTTTATGAGCGCTACGGCGCCCGACCGATCATGGGCACCGCCTACGAGGAGCCAATCGACCCCACCACAACCGATCCGCCCTATCTCGTCTTCGATGGCCTGGATCGCTTCGCGCTGCCTCACCGGCGTCGGCTGTCGACGATCGTCGAGGCGATCCTGACGCGAAAGTACGGTGACCTTTGCCCACCCGACTACATCAAGCGCGTCGTCAAATCGTTCATCAAGGGCATGCCGCGCCTGCGTCCGCCGCGCTATTCGACCGCGCAATCCGAGGCATCTGATACGGCCGCACCAAAATCGCTTCCGCCGCCCCAGCCGATCGCACTCATCGTCAATGACCGCCACGCCATTCATCACGTCCGCGATCGCGGCTATGTCGAGGCGCCGGTGCGTGTCGCCGCAATCCAGCGCGAACTCGGCCGCACCGGCCTGTTCGAGACCATCCCCGCCCAGTCCTTCCCCGACCGCTGGATCAAGGAGGTCCACGACGGCAGTCTTGTCGACTACATCCGCGACGCCTGCGAGGCGGCACCCGAGAAGCGCTCGATCTACCCTTACGTCTTTCCCGTGCGCAACGCCTCGCGTCGGCCGCATGATCAAAGCGTGCTCGCCGGCTATTGGTGCATCGATACGTTCACGCCCATCAACCGCTATGCCTATCCGGCCGCACGCCACGCCGTCGATTGCTCGCTCACCGCAGCCGACGAGGTCATGCGCGGCCGCCCGCTCGCCTACGCCCTGGTGCGGCCGCCCGGCCATCATGCCGAACGCAAGACGTTCGGCGGCTTCTGCTACTTCTGCAACTGCGCGATCGCCGCACAATACCTGTCGAGCCGCGGCCGCGTCGCCATCCTCGACATCGATTACCATCACGGCAACGGCCAGCAGGACATCTTCTACGAGCGCTCCGACGTACTGACCGTCTCGATCCACGGCGACCCGAGCTTCGCCTATCCCTATTTCACCGGCTTCACCGACGAGCGCGGCCGCGGCCGCGGCGCGTCATTCAACCTCAACCTGCCGTTGCCCGAAAAGATCACGCCCGACCAGCACCGTGAGGCTCTGCGCGCCGCCCTTGGCCGGATCGCCGAGTTCAAGCCGGCCTATCTCGTCGTCTCGCTCGGCCTCGACACCGCCAAGGGCGATCCGACCGGCACCTGGAGCAACCAGTCTGCCGACTTCCACAAGATGGGCGAGCTTATCGGCGCCGCACACTACCCGACCGTGGTGATCCAGGAAGGCGGCTATCGCGTCCGCACGCTGGGCTCCAACGCGCGCCATTTCTTCACCGGTCTCTCCGCCGGCCTGCGCTCGCGCCCGCTGCCGCGTGCCAAGCCGCTATGGCGCGGCCCAAAGCGATCCGCAGAAGATATGTCGTGGCGCGACTCCGTTGCCGAGGCCGACGCCCCGCGCATCCGCGACCTCGTCGCCGGCACCGACATGTTCACTCCCGACGAGGTCGAAATTTCCGTCGAGCTTGTCAACGAACGCGTAATGAAGGGCGCCGCCTCCGGCTACGAGTTCATACTCGCCGAGGACAACGGCCGCCTCGTCGGCTACGCCTGCTACGGCCGCACGCCCGCCACCGCCAGCTCCGTCGATCTTTATTGGATCGTCGTCGCCGCCGATGCGCAGGGCCACGGCATCGGCCGCGCGCTCCTCGCCAAGACCGAGACCGCCGCGCGTGCGGCTGGCGGACATCGCCTTTACGTCGACACCTCCTCGCGCGCCGCCTATGAGCCGACGCGCAAGTTCTATCGCCGCACCGGCTTCCAGAAGATCGCCGAGTTGAAGGATTTCTACCGGCCGGGCGACGGCAAGATCATCTTCATGAAGGAAATCTGACGTACTTCACCACGGACGGTAGGCGACCGGTGGCAGCCAGAACGGACCCAGTTCCCGCGTCACCCACCAGCGCCCGGTCGAACGTCGCGTGGCGGCATCGGCGAACCTGTAGTCCTCGACGCGCGCACGCAGGTATTTGGGCGGGCCATCCTTGAACGTGCCCGCAGGCAACAGCGCCAGCACGGGTTTCGAGCCCTGCTTCAACCGCTCCAGGAAGCGCTGGTAGGTGTAGATGAAGGGCGGCCCACTCTTGGGCACGAACCACATCAGCCAATCGAGCCGCGGATGATGCGGAACGATGAACTCGGGCGGGCGCATCGGATCGCCCGGCTTGTACTTGAACTCGAGCGCGGTCCACGTCGTCCCGTCTTGCGACCACTCCGTGATGAGCTCGGGTCGATCCGTGTCCATCACCGGGAAGATGTGATAGCGGTTGGATAGGCTGAACGACGTCGCCACCTTGTCGACCATTAGCATCGACGCCGGCGGCATCAGCCCCGACGTCATGAAGAACACCTGCATGCAGCTGACTACGACAATGAAGAGCGCAACCGGCGCGAACACCACTTTCTCCACCAGTCCCTTGCTCGAAACGCCCTGACCAAGCTGCGCCAAACGCATGGGCAACACACGCTTCACCGCCTGATCGTCGAACAGGAACAGGCACAACAGGATCGTCAGCAGATTGATGAAGTTGTGATTGCTGGTCGCGATGATGAGCAATTGAAGAGCGATCGTCAGTGCCGCACCGATCATCCGAAAGCGCCGTGGCGCCAGGAACAGGAACGGCACCAGGATCTCCACGACAAGCGTGCCCGCCGTTCCCGCCTTCAGCATCCACTCCGGCAGCTGATGCGCGTACCATGCGCCGCGGTGCGGCAGCGGCTGCGTTTCGAAATAGGTGTTGAGCGCGGTCAGACCGCTCCAGGCCGGATCGCCGCTGGCGAGCTTCGAGATACCGGACAGGAACCGCAGCCGGAACAGCAGCCACCGCATCAGCCAGATCACCAGCCGCGTTCCCCCTGCCGCCAGGAAGATCGCCAGGAAGCCCGTCTCAAGCAACAGCGTGTCCCACTGGAAGTTCATGAACAGCGAGCCGGCGTGATAGAGGCTGAGATAGAGGAGATAAAGCGCCACCAGCATCAGCCGTGGCAGCACACCCAACAGCAGCAGGATCGCCGCGACACACCCCGCCCACGCCGCAGCGACGAGCGCCCCGTCGGATGCGTTGATCCAGAACAGGCTCGGCGAAGCCAGGAACCGCCACCCGCCAAGCCGCTTGCCAAGCTCCGCCTGCTCTTCGATGAGCGGCAGGATTCCCTGAGAACCCGCCATCCCCTCGATCTGGCCGACGAGCGAGAAGAACGCCACCAGATAGATGAGCGCCAAGCCCTTGAGGAACAGCGCCGTCACCAGCCGGTAGTCCTCGGGCACCTCCCACATCCGCTGCCAAAGCGAACTCATGAGATCATTTCCTGATGATCCAACCAAGCCCCGCGCACGCATCATCCTAAAGGTTCGGCCGCGACCGACTTTGCTCTTCATCAGCGACAAGAACGCCGTTCGCAAGCAACAACCCACCCCGTCACAGTCGGGAAACAACCTCGGCAGGGCCTCGGCGACCAGCGAGCCGCACCGAACTCTTACTCGCCGTATGCGCGAAATCCGCCCGCAAGCGGTTGTAATAAGGAATACTTATCGAGAATATCACTATTCAAGTCTTCAACTTATCGAAGGTGTTGGCTACAGCCTACCTCAACCCTATTTCCCCCTGAACAATCCTTTCAACAATACGAAGAGCGAGGACACCATGAATGAACAGAGCAAGTGCCCGATCCACGGGCAGGCAGTGATGGCGAGGCAGAATGCCGGTGGCCGATCGAACCGCGACTGGTGGCCAAACCAGCTGAACCTCAAGATGCTGCATCAGAACCCGCCCGCCGGCGATCCCAACGGCGCCAAGTTCAACTACGCGGCGGAATTCAAGAAGCTCGACCTCGCCGCGGTCAAGAAAGATCTCACCGCGCTGATGACCGACAGCAAGGACTGGTGGCCGGCCGACTACGGTCACTACGGCGGCCTCTTCATCCGTATGGCTTGGCACTCCGCTGGCACTTACCGCACGGCCGACGGCCGCGGCGGCGCCGGCTCTGGCAACCAGCGCTTCGCCCCCGTCAACAGCTGGCCTGACAACGGCAACCTCGACAAGGCGCGCCGCCTCTTGTGGCCGATCAAGCAGAAGTACGGCAACAAGATCTCCTGGGCCGATCTGATGATCCTCGCCGGCAACGTCGCGATCGAATCGATGGGCGGCAAGACGTTCGGCTTCGGCGGCGGACGCGAGGACATCTGGGAGCCCGAGGAGGACATCTACTGGGGCGCTGAGGACACCTGGCTTGGCGACAAGCGCTATACCGGCGACCGCCAGCTTCAGAATCCGCTCGCCGCCGTGCAGATGGGCCTCATCTACGTCAACCCGGAAGGCCCCAACGGCAAGCCTGATCCGCTCGCTTCGGGCCGCGACATCCGCGAGACCTTCAAGCGCATGGCGATGGACGACTACGAGACCGTCGCGCTCACCGCCGGCGGCCACACTTTCGGCAAGATGCATGGCGCCGGTCCCGCCTCAAACGTCGGACCCGAGCCCGAAGGCGCGCCACTCGAAGCCATGGGCCTAGGCTGGCTCAGCACGCACGGCAGCGGCAAGGGGCGCGATGCCATCACGTCCGGTCTCGAAGGCGCATGGACACCCAACCCGATCAAGTGGGACATGGGCTACTTCGACGTGCTCTTCAAATACGAGTGGGAGTTGGTGAAGAGCCCCGCCGGCGCCTGGCAATGGACGCCAAAGAACATCGACCCGAAGGACATGGCGCCGGATGCAGAGGACGCATCGAAGAAGGTGCCGATCTTCATGACCACCGCCGACATGGCGATGCGCATGGACCCCGCGTATGAGAAGATCTCGCGCCACTTCCACAAGAACCCGGCCGAGTTCGCCGACGCCTTCGCCCGCGCCTGGTTCAAGCTGACCCACCGCGACATGGGGCCGAAGGCGCGCTACCTCGGCCCCGAGGTTCCCAAGGACGACCTCATCTGGCAGGACCCGATTCCGGCCGTCAATCATCCGCTGATCGACGCCAAGGACATCGCCGACCTGAAGGCGAAGATCCTTGCCTCGGGACTTTCCACCGCCGAACTCGTCTCGACCGCATGGGCGTCCGCCTCGACCTTCCGCGGCTCCGACAAGCGCGGTGGCGCCAACGGTGCGCGTATCCGCCTTGCCCCGCAGAAGGACTGGCAGGTGAACGAACCGACGAAGCTCGCCAAGGTGCTCGCCAAGCTCGAGGACATCCAGAAGGCGTTCAACGCCTCGGCAGCTGGCGGCAAGAAAGTGTCGCTTGCCGACCTCATCGTGTTGGGCGGCAGCGCAGCAGTCGAGAAGGCCGCCAAGGATGCCGGCCACGCCGTCGAGGTCCCCTTCAAGCCCGGCCGCATGGACGCATCTGCCGTGCAGACCGACGCCGAATCCTTCGAGCCGATGGAGCCGGAGGCAGACGGCTTCCGCAACTACGCCAAGAAGACCTACGCCGTCTCCGCCGAGACCATGCTGATCGACCGCGCCCAGCTCCTGACGCTCACCGCGCCGGAGATGACGGTCCTGATCGGCGGCCTGCGTGTGCTCGGCGCCAATCACGGCGGAGCCAAGCACGGCGTGTTGACCAGCGCGCCGGGCAAGCTCACCAACGACTTCTTCGTCAACCTGCTCGACATGGGCACGGTGTGGAAGTCGACGTCGGCGGACCAGGAGCTGTTCGAAGGCACCGATCGCAAGACCGGCGCCAAGAAGTGGACCGGCACCCGCGTCGATCTGGTGTTCGGCTCCAACTCGCAGTTGCGCGCGCTGGCCGAGGTCTATGCGCAGGAGGACGCCAAGGACAAGTTCGTCCGGGACTTCGTCGCCGCCTGGGTGAAGGTGATGAACGCCGACCGCTTCGACTTGACGTGAGCATGTTTAGCTGAAGTGTCATGCGGTTCAGCGTGAAAAACATGCTCGAAAGAAAGTGCATTTAGAGCTGAAGCACCACGCGACCGCGTGTCAGCCTCACCACACAAAATTAGAGCGCCGCTTCAGACCACCTGAAGCGGCGCTTGTTTTCTTGTCTTGCGCTTGATTGTGAGTGGGCACTGAAGGCCCGCCGACCGACACCAGCCCCCCCCGAACGCGCAGCGTTCCAGCGCCCGACTGGCGCCGGGCGAAAGCCCGCCCCGTCGGAGCGCCTAGAGCATGTTGAGCTGAAGTGTAAGCGGTTCAGCGTGAAAAACATGCCCAATTGAAAGACATAGAGCGCGTTCGCGACTCCATCAAAAGCGAACACGCTCTATAGCGTGAGCCAAAAAAATGGTGACCCCGACAGGATTCGAACCTGTGACCCTCAGATTAGGAATCTGATGCTCTATCCTACTGAGCTACGGGGCCGGATTGGCTTTCGCGAACGGCAGCTGGCGCGCCGCGCACTCTCTTGCAACAAGCGGCCCAACATCTTGTGCCACCAGCCGGGCACGACATGCGGACCAGCCGAGTGCAGCGAACCGGCTCGCACCTGCGCAAGAACCTTTCTGCGGTTGCAGCACCGCTCCGTCAAGCGCGCGCTGCCTCGCAAGGGCGTCGCATTTGAGCGCTCGAGCCGATTTCCGGCATCGGCCAGGTGCCACCACCGGGCAAGGGCGACGGTCCAGCGGGCTCACACCGCGAAGACGGGTTCCCCTCGCACCCTCTAAGATGGGCTCAGACCGAGGCAAAGCTGCAACACTCGCTAACCAAAATGTCCGATCGAGTTGATCGGACATCCAAAAAACAGGGTACAGCATTTGCCGACGCCTAACCGCTCGCGCTATCAATGGATTGAGCATAGCCATGACCTCCGGCGCCGATCAGATCGCGTGCCACGGCACATGGAACGCTCGATCAAGTTGAACGGCTCAAAGTTTTGGCGTCCGTAAAGTTGCGTGCCCGGTATCCACATGCCACGACCGCCACATGACGTGCCCGATGTACTGCGTGACCCGAAAGGGAGCGGCAATCGCGGCATGTCGTCGGCACTGGCAGGGGACGCGCTCGCCGCTCGTTTGTGCCAACCCGAACCGGGACAGCCGAAGCTATCGCCGATAACGCACCGACCAAGCGAGCGCGATCAATCCGGTTCGCCGCCCAGAGCCGAGTACGCGGCGCCCAACACCAATTTCGATGGCACTGTCGTTCGCCATGACCGCGCTGCGCACGTCCTTCGCTGCGATCTCATCTGGTGTCCCGAAGTGCCTCACAACACGCGCTATGTCTTCGTTCGCCGCCACCAGGACGGTACCCGCAGAGGGCTGGGGCGCGGTGTGCTGACCGACCCCGCACCATCCCTGAATCTGGCGCATCTGCGCCAGCGCGGAGCGCAATTGGGCGCCAACGAGGTTGTCCTGATCCTGCCGCAAGGCTGTGCTCTGCCTGCGATTGAGGACGTCCCGGCGAACTGACGGCGTGGCGTGGGCGGGATTGTTGTTGGAACCGCGCGCGCGAGGCCGAAAGCTGGAAGTTCGATCGCGAGCAGGGGTAACTGCGTGACCGGCGGACAGCACGCAATACAAGACCGGCATTTGCCCGAGCCAGGGTGGCGCAATCGAGGAACGCGTGGTCATTTCCACGCGACATCGGCACTGCGATTGGCCGTTCTGTCATTGTTGATGGCAGCATCTATGGCCACCGCCATTGTTGCGCCCGCCGCTTTTTCTGAGCCGCGGCAGCACGTCGGCCTCACCACCGCGCCGTTGCCCCAGCCTCATCCCAAACGCGCCAGCGCCGCCCGCAAGTCGGCCTATGAAGAGATGCGCAAACAGGCTGCGGCCGAGCAAGTGCCCTTGCCAGAACGACCAGAGACTGCTTCCCCGCAAGTGCCATTGCCAATGCGCGCGGAGGGTACAGCTCAGCAAGTGCCGCTGCCAGTGCGCAAGGAGGCCGCGGCCGAGGAAGTCCCGCCGCCGGTACGCAAGCAAACGGCCGTCGAGCCGATCCCACCACCAGTACGCAAGGCAGATGCGACGGCCAGTACCCCCAAAGCAACAGCGGCACCGGCAGCAGAGCCTGACAGCAAAGCCAGCAAGACTCGTGACGACGAAGCACGCTCGAAGACCGAGAAGCCCTCGGACGAGAAAGGCAAGTCTACGACGCCGGCGGCTGTTGCGGCCACTGCGACCGCACCTGCAGAAGAAGAGAGCGAGCCGCAGCAGGTGGCTTGGACCGCAGCCGACATCGCCGCCGCCGAACGCAACTGCGACTCTCTCCTTGATGGCATTGAGGCGAAAAGCGAGCGCCTGCCGCCACTCCGCAGCGGCTCGTGCGGCACGCCCGTCCCGTTGAGACTGCGATCGATCGGCAGCGGCAAGGGTGTGACACTCGACCCACCCGCCACGATCAACTGCGCCTTGGCCGCGCATCTTTTTCGCTGGCTGGAAACGGTCGCCCAGCCCGCCGCCCAGCGCACGCTCGGCGCACGTATCACGCGCATCCGCAATCTTTCGGCCTACCAGTGCCGCAACCGCTACAACGATCCTGGCCAGAAGGTTTCCGAGCACGCCTACGCCAACGCCCTCGACAGTGCCGCGTTCGAGCTTTCCGACGGTCGCATCATAGATGTCAAAACCTACTGGGGCCTTGTGGTCCAGAGCCGGATCGCCGCGACCGCAGCCACCGCGCGCGACGCCGCCGTGCAGCCCCCTGACAACAAATCGTCGACCGGCAGGACTCGCGTCGTCAGCGCCGTCACCCATGCCAAGGCCGACACGGCAGCGACATCAGACTCAAGATCCTCGGCCACAGCCGAGCACAGCTTCCTCAAGGCCCTGCACAATGGCGCCTGCGGGATCTTCACAACCGTGCTCGGTCCGGAAGCCAACGCCGCCCACCATGACCACCTGCACGTGGACATGAAGGAGCGCCGCGGCTCTGCGTTGTGCGAGTAGCAGCCCGCCAGTTCCTGCAGGCTATGGACGGCCGAATATTACAATCATTTCAAGTATATTATTCTGTCGGGACGCTCTGCCACGCGCCCCAGATCCTGGCCGATCCTTTGAAGGAACAGCACCAAATCGCGCACACAGGGCCCAGCTTCGGCTGATGCCTCCAGCAAAGAGCAACGAAGCACATATATACTCTAAACTTTCAATAACAATCTTTGATTGTTCTCGGCTTGACTCTTAGGTTGTAAACAATATGGTGTTAACCAACTTCATCCTGCCGCGAACAGTCCCCACACCCCCAATTTTCCCCTCTTGCGGAATGCGACGACGACCAATCGCGGCGGCCTGTCCGGAGTGGTTTTCATGGCCAACATTCGCATTGAACGCCTGCCCATCCAGAAGTTCTTCCTCGGCTACCTCGGCTTCGACCACCTGCAGCTCGCTTTCGAGCAGGACAGCCTCACGTCCAATCCCGTCCCGCAGGACCAGTGGTATGTGATGGAGGGTTTGCGGACCCCAACTCCCGACGGCATCAAGCTCGGCGTCTTTGGCTTCACCGGCAACATGTCCATGCGGCTCGCCAACGACGGCTTGACCGGCGCGGCTCTCGAGAGCGTCATCGGTACGCCCGCGTCACGCGGCAGTCGCATCATCTCTGTTGCAGACCCGCAGTCCTCCTGGAGCATCATGGCAGGGCACGCCGCCGGCATCGCCGAACAGTATTACGACTACAACGCGTATGGCGGCAGCGGCAGCCTGTCTCCGACACTCAACTCGACCAGCTTCATTGCCTCCGTCCTCTATGCCGCCGGCATCGACGTCACCGCCAGCCTTCCCCACAACATGCGCTATTCGCCCGGCGTCGAGACGTTGCTCGGCGGCAGCGGCAACGACGTCATGCGCATCCAGAATCAGTTCACAGCCGTCTTCGGCGGCTATGGTGAGGATCTCCTGCAGGGCCTCAACGACGTGACCCGCATCGACCGCATGTATGGCGGCGCCGACAACGATCTGTTCAGCTGGTCGCAAGGCAAGAACTACCTGCACGGCGGCGACAGTTCGTGGGCCTACAAGGACGACGGCCTCGACTCGGTCAACTACTCCGGCGCCGGCAGTGTCCATGTCGAGCTGGTCAGCGGCTGGGTCGAGCACAAGTCACCGCAGTACATCGCCACCTTCAGCACCGGCGTCGACTATCTGCTTTCGATCGAGCGGCTCATCTGGGACAACAACGCCAATGACGAGATCACGACCGGCAAGGGCGTCGAACTGATGGAGACCCCGCTGTCTCTCTACATGGGCGGCGAGAGTGCGAATGCGGGGGCAACAGAAAAAAGGCGGGGGTGGCGCTGGTTCTTCTCAGCGCCACCTGCCTTATCATTCTGCCGCTTCAACAGACGATCCCGCTATGCGACCTATCTTGGCAAGGTCAGTCCTAACGGCTTTGAGAGCTGAGTCCAAATCCGGATGGTCCGAAGCGTGCCATTCAGCAATTAGATCAAGCTTGTAGACCACTTCGTCAGCGGTCTCCGCAGGCATTTCCATTATCTGACTGAAAAGCGCAAGTTGCTTTGTCCAAAGAGGCTCGGTGAGCGCATCGAGATCAAGCGCACCAAGACCTTGCTTTTGACAGGCTCTTTCCAATTCCTGCTGCGACCGCCTAAACATGTCGAACATTTCCCGTTTCCTGGTAAATTCCGTTCTCATGCTGCCTCCCGCAAGCGATAGATGTCACCCCGATCGACTACCGAGCCACCAATGCCGCTCGCTTTCTGAATATTCCGAAGCATTTTCTCATTTGTTTCCCACAACCCTGCCACGGCGTAGACCTTGCCAAATAGTTTCGGAGGTCCAATTCGGTCGCAATGGCACTCGGCACGCTTAAGGACGCGTTCCATGTGCATATCGACTACAGCCACGATGAATTTGAGCCCTGCCTCAATTCCTACTTCGGTCATACCAAGCAACAATTCAGCGGTCGTTACGTTGATCGTACGACCTGACCGCTTAACGTTCAGCACCTCGTGATCAACGGCGAATCGTGAACACTCCCAGATAGACGCCGATCTAACTTCTTGATTTTGAGGCAAGAGCGAGCAAAAAACATCGGACAGCATGTTTGGTCCGAGCGTTGGCAGAAGCCTCACCGTGCCTCGCAGCACCCCCGCATCATCATATGAGAGCAAATATAGGGGGTTTAGCTCGTCGAATGCGTCTCGCTCCATACCTTCCGCAACGACGACATCCCAGTCGAGACGCTCCTTGAAGACTCTTGCTCGCAGTCTGAAAAGCGCACTCATCTCAGACGCGTAGCGAAATCTGTCTGTTCCTTGTATCAGTTTGATCATCTTCACCTCCACGAAACTGAATTCGCGGAGGAGAAAATATTTGCTCTCGATCAGACTAAACTACTGTCCACCTAGACAGTGGTCAGCCAAGCGGGATCAGACCAATTGCTACCGCTTTGGCTACCGCCTGCACCTTAGTCAAGCAGTCAAGCTTGTGACGCGCAGTGTCGAGATGGAACTTCACCGTGCGCTCGCTAATTCGCAATATTTGCGAAGTGTCCCAAGTACTCTTGCCAACAGCCGCCCACTTCAAGCATTCAATTTCCCTGGCAGACAACTTCGGTTCTTGCATTTCAATGTGGGCATTTGCCTTTAGAATGCGATGATGAAAATATCCTGCAAGAACTTGAAAATCACGCAATGCAACGCGCTTCAATGCCCGCCATTCCTTGTCTTTGACATCGGCCGTAATGCAGAAAAGCGCTGATTCTTTTCCGCGCCCCCGCAATGGAAATGTCAGACCTTGAGTGCCAACGTCGAAGTTCTTCGCGGCATCGAAGACTTTTCGCCAATCCCGGTTGTGCTTGTCCACTACTTGCCAATCGAGCGGCACCAATCCTGTGAGCCCCATACGCACTATCGGGTCAATCGATACGTAGTCTTGAGAAACATAGTGGCGGACCCACTCATCCGAATACGTGCACTGAACGTAATGTTGACCATGTGTCGTGTTCGGAATGTTGACACCAAGGTAGGCGACGTTCTTCAAGCCATATAGTTCGCGAGCTTGGCCAAGTAAGATATCCCCTTGGTGTTTCTCTGAAACGCCAGAGACCTTATCAAGTAAATCGAAGAAAATGTGATCGAGCATGCGTCAACCCTCCGAATTGCACAGAATACGAATTTTCGGACGGCGGATGCAGTGTGTTGTTCTTGTTGTCCCGCCAAGTCATGCGTTATTTAACTTATTGGATTGTCCGCTATAGCACTAATAAGCCTGAAGTGAGCACATCGTTTTGGACACCGCGAGAAAGTGCCGATGATGTTTTCCACATCTGTCAGTATAGCTAATTCAGGCAGCGCTCGATCAGACTTCCTTGATATTGGCTCCGATTGTGTGTGCCACATTTTGTATGCCACGCAGGCGACATCATCACGGACATCGGTGGCGGACCAGACGACCTCGATACGCTGACCTTCTTCCAGGACATCGCGCCTGAGGACGTTACCGCGATCCGAATGTCCGACAATCCCGACGATCTCATACTCGTGCTGCGTGGCGGCGGCCAAATTACCCTTGTCGACGAACTCGCCACGACAGGCGCCGGCATCGAGCAGATCACGTTCCTAGACGGCACCGTCTGGTCCCTCGTCGAGATCGCAGCGCTGTCGCAATCCGCAGCCATGCTCGGCGCTCCGCCACCCACCGCCTACAACGACACCGGCCTGATCTATGGCGGCACCGACAATGTCCTGCTGTCCGCACCGCTCCTGGCCAATGACATCGACCCCTCGGGCGGCCCGCTCACGCTGCAATCGGTCTCGAACGTCAGCGTCGGCACGGCTCTCGTCAACGCCGAGGGCAACATCGCGCTGAACCTGCCGGCGGGCTACGAAGGCAAGGTGACCTTCCTCTACACGATCGCCAACGCGGCTGGAGTCACCGCAACAGCGATGGCCGAAGTGACGATCGTCCCGAATGCCGCGCCCGTCGCTGCATCGACCATCATCGACCAGACCGCGACGCCGGGTGAGCCTTGGCAGTTCGCGCTTCCGGCCGGCCTCTTCTCCGACACCGACGGCGATCCCCTTGCCTACTTCGCCACGCAGGCCGACGGCTCCGAACTGCCGGCTTGGCTCTCCTTCAACGCCGCCACCGCAACGTTCAGCGGTACACCGCCAGCCAACGCCGGCTTGCCCATCGAGATCCGCGTTGAGGCCTACGACGGCTTCGTCATCAGCGATCTCACCTTCACGTTGTCGAGCGCCACACCACCGCCCGATCCTGACCAGACCATTCCCGGCACCAGTGGCGATGACGTCCTGGTTGGCGGAAGTGGCAATGACACCTTCACGGTCGACGGCAACAGCACCGGCTTCGACGTGTTCCACGGCAATGCCGGCACTGACAGAATCCTCGGCAGTGCCTTCAACGACACCTTCGGCCTTGCCAACGTCGCCGGAAATCTCGATGGCATCGAAATCATCGATGGCGGCGCGGGCTACGACACGATCCGCCTCACAACCGGCAACGACAGTCTCGATCTGAGCGGCATCACCGTCGCGGGCATCGAGCTGATCGACGGCGGCACAGGCAACGATACCCTCACCGGCTCGGCTACTACTGACGTCATCCGTGGCAACGCCGGAGATGACATCATCTCGGGTGGTGCAGGCAACGACACCTTCGCCATCCTCGGCAATGCCGAAGGCTTCGATGTCTTCAATGGCGGCACCGGCACCGACACCATCCTCGGCAGCGCCTTCAACGACACCATCGGCCTCGCCAACCTCGCCGGCAACCTCG
The DNA here is from genome assembly GCA_044222395.1 of Hyphomicrobiaceae bacterium. GTDB lineage: Bacteria > Pseudomonadota > Alphaproteobacteria > Rhizobiales > Hyphomicrobiaceae > JAEUMD01. Next base: position 19,149 of record JBGANK010000029.1, read on the forward strand.
ACGGCATCGAGGCGATCGAAGGCGGTGCGGGCTACGACACCATCCGTCTCACCGACGGCAACGACAGCCTCGACTTGAGCGGCATCACCCTCACCGGCATCGAACTGATCGACGCAGGCGCCGGCAACGATTACATCACCGCAAGCGCCGCGCATGATGTCTTGAAAGGCGGATCCGGCAACGACACGTTCGTCTTCCGTGACGGCTTCGGTCACGACACCATCGTCGATTTCGAGATCGGATCAGGCGCCGCCCATGACGTGATCGACTTCACGGAAGCAGGTTTCGCCGACTTCAATGCGGTCCTGGCCGCTGCATCGCAGGTCGGCAGCGATACGGTCATCACCATTGATCAGGATCAGCAATTGACCCTGGCCGGCATCACCCTGCAGCAGTTGACGGCGGATCACTTCCACATCGTGTAGCGCCTGATCGCCTGAGACGAACACTGACTCTTTCCATTCCTACTCCATGGCCGGGCTTGACCCGGCCATCCAGGATCAGGGAACGCAACCGTCGCCGCTTGCAAAGCTGGAAGGCCGGGTCAACCCCATGTCCGCCCGGCTCGGCGCCCTTCATTGCAATTGGCTGGACATCGCCTCTCCCCTCGGGGACAGGCCAGCGCGGTCTCAACGTCGAGAAATGCTTGAACACACTGGCTCCGCGCCGGTGAGGGGGCGTCGGCTGGCGAAACACCGCGGCAATCCAGCTGCCCATCGACGCGCCCGCCGCGCATGCGCTATGCCTTGCTGACGCACAACGTCGGGGGCACGATGCCACGAATACGAATTTGCCGCCGATCGATTTGCCGTGCGTGGAGAGTTGCGTCGGTCGCTCTCGTCGTTGCATTCGCCGCAACCCACCCTTCACACGCGCATGACGCAGTCACCGACCCAGCGCGCGAAAAGTGCGCGCTTTCCCCGCCCTCCCCGCCGCGCGCGGTCGTGCGCGTCATCGACGGCGCCACGCTGCTGCTCGATGATGGTACGCGCGTCCGTCTGATCGGCGCGCTCGCGCCTCAGCCGCGCGACGTCGCCGCACCGGTCGCCACCAACGCTTCAGCCGGCGCGCCACCCGAGAGCCCGAATTCGACCAACGAGGATTGGCAGCCCGCCGCCGCGGCCCACCGCGCGCTAGCTGCGCTGGTTGAAGGCCGCAATGTGACGCTCGCCTACGCAGGCCGCCAGCGCGACCGTCACGGCCAATTGCTGGCACACGTATTCGCCGCGCAGCCATCAGGAGGCGCCGTTTGGTTGCAAGGCGCGCTGCTCGCCGCCGGACACGCACGCGCCTATGGCATCCCTGACAACTATGCCTGCATCGATGCACTTCTCGCTGCCGAGGCACCCGCGCGCGCCGCCGGTCTCGGCCTGTGGGCCAACCGCGCCTACGAGATACGCTCCGCGCGCCGCACCCGCACTCTTCTGGCCCTGCGTGGAACCTATCAGCTGGTGTCGGGCCAGGTGGTCGCCGCCAAGCGCGTCAAGGCCGGCCGCATCTACCTCAACTTCGGCAGCAACTGGCAATGGGATTTCTCCGTCTCAGTTCCATCCTCGCTCGCACGCGCAAACGCCGATTGGGCCTCGACGATCCTTGGCCTGGAAGGTCGCAAAGTCCTGGTGCGCGGCTGGATCACGCGGCGCAACGGCCCGATGATCGAAATCGAGCATCCAGGCCAGATCGAATGGGATGCCGCATCGCCTAACGCACAGCAAACGCCACCCGCGACGACAACAGACGAAGACAGCAACGCCAGCGAGCGGACCGAGTGACCGCGGTCCGGTCGAGGAGGATCGCCTGCCAGACGCTTTTCGCCTCAGTTGCATTGACCGATCCGCCGACCGCGCGCGGCAATTGCATCAAGATCGCGCGCGGTGTCGACGTCGGAAAGCTCGCGCAGCTTGGAGACGCGCCGGCCCTTGAAGTTGCCGAGCGTATCTTCCATCGTCGTCGCCGACGACCATCTGACCGCGCGGAACGCCTGCAGCGGCTTCGGCAGCCGCCGCTCGCCGATCAGCCAGTAGCCGCCATCCGTCGCCGGCCCGATCACCGCATCGGCTTCACCCAGCTGTCGGAATGCCTCCGCAATGTCGGCCGCGCGAACGCCAACGCAATCCGAGCCGATGATCACGACAGGCCCCGCCGGCAACCGGTCGAACAGCCGCTGCATCCGCTGGCCGAGATCTCCAGCGCCTTGTCGCCTGCGCGACACGCCGGCTGGCCAGAAGCGGGCCGAGGCCGTCACATCGGGCGCCACTGCGAGCAGCGTCTCCCAGCGCCTGTCCCACGACAGCCGCGAAATGAGTGCGGCGGTCGCGTGCCGGTAAAACGACGTGGCCGCGACCACGCCCGCCTCGCGCGCAAGCCTGGTTTTCATCCGCCCCGCCACCGGCGCCTTGACCATGATGACAAGCCGCCGCGATGCCCCCCGATTGCTTGCGCGTCGACATTTCTTTCCAGCACCGCCACCACCAACAGCCGCGCGAACATGATCCGCACGCGAGGATCGCACGTTGCGTCCCGCGCGCGGCAGCGCATCAAGCCTAGTACCCGCTTTCCGAAGCTCGTATGACATTGCCGCACCCTCTTGAACGAACTTCGGAAAGCAAAGGGTACTAGTTAGCTATTGGTGCTAGTACCGCTTTCTATCTGAAGTCCCTGGGATCGCGCTCGCCGCGAGTGGTGCAGGGACTTCAGATAGGCGGTGCTAGGCCAGCGGTACGAACGCGTAGCCATCGCCGTCCTTTTCGATGCGTCCCGCGCCAGGCATGCCGTAATGGTATCCCGTGATGATCGCCTTGTCGGCAATGACGCGATCGAACATGCGCCGCCGGCTCGCTTCTGCCGCAACCGGATCGGAATCGAACGAGGCGTGCCAGCCCGGATTGCGGGCAAACAGAGCAGGAATGTTGGTCAGGTCTGCGAGCACGACGAGTTGGTCCCTGCCCGAGCCGATGACGTAGGTCGTATGACCTGGCGTATGGCCATGAGCCGCAACCGCGACCACGCCGGGCGCAACCTCGGCACCGTTCTCGATGCGCTTGACGTTCTTCCACGTCGGCATGGTCGCCTGGATGCGCTTGGCCAAGCCCTGACGGTTCTCCGGCAGCTTTGGCACCAGATCCGGATCGGTCCAATAGGCGTATTCGGCACCAGGGACCACGATCTCGGCCTCGGGATAGACCTGCGCGTTGGTCTCCTTCTGCATCAGGCCGAAGATGTGGTCGGGATGGAAGTGCGTCACCACCACCATGTTGATCTTTTTGGGATCGATGCCGGCCGCCGCCATGTTGGCCGCAAGCTTGCCCGCCGTCGGTGCCAGCTGCGCACCCGTACCCGCATCGAACATAATCGTGCGGTCGCCCGTGCGCACGACTGTCACCGTGAAGGGGATCGTGACGTTTTCAGTAGCAAGTCCGGCCTTGGCCAGCGCTGCCTTCGTGTCATCCACCGTCGCATTCTTTATGAAAGCCGGATCATGCGGCTTGTTCCACACGCCGTCGGATACCGTCGTCACCTCGATGTCACCGACCTTGAAGCTGTAGAAGCCCTTCGCCATCAAATCGGCTTCGGCTTTGCTTTCAGCCAGCACCACGCGGCGATCCAATCCGAACACGCAGGCAGCAGCCGCGGCCGAAATAACGACGTCACGGCGATTGAACCTAACTGTGTGTGTCATTGTGAACTCCTGATGTGCGTGAAGCACCGCTGACGACCGGCGATGCCCCTGTTGACCGACAAGGTTGCCGAACTTTTTCGAGCCGCTCAGTTGGACGACATGCGGCGCTTGTCCGGACTCGGTTCCCTGGCCTCATTTTTTGAATTGTGCACGTCCGCTCCCTCGTAGACTCGAACGATCCGCTCCGATGACGCTCCAAGCGCGTAGAGTGCCAGACACGCTTGGTTGCGCATCACCCGTCGCAGATAACCATTCCTGCGATAGCGGTCCGAGGCCGTCGTCGCACGCGCGTGGAGCCGGGTGATCCGCCGCCGCCCCAGTCGACGGATGATATCGACATCCTCCATCAGCGGCATGTCCTTATAGCCGCCGATCTCGTCATAAAGTCGGCGCGGGATGAGCAGGCCCTGGTCGCCGTAGGGCAACCCGAACAGCAGGCCACGCAGTGCAACCAGCTTTTCCAGGGTGCGAGGCGCTGCCCCGCGGTCATCGAGCGCAAATTGGAAGACGGCCGCACGTGGGCCGACCTGATCCTGATCGACCTCTTCCATGAACGCCAACGCCTCGACGTCCCAGTCGGTCGCGAGCACCGTGTCGGCGTGCAGGAATAACAGCCACGGATGCTTTGCGCGTCGCGCGCCGACCATCAGCTGTCGGCCGCGGCCCGGCTCCGACACGGCGACCTGCGCACCGGCCTGGTCGGCAATCTTCACGGTCCGGTCGCTCGAGCCGCCGTCGGCGATGATCACCTCCCTAACGACCCCTTCGACGGCCGCTGGAATGAGCGCCGTCAGGCATTGCGCGAGCCTGCGCTCCGCATTGAGTGTTGGGATGATGACCGAGATCATTCCCGTCATGTCGCACGCAAAGAAGCGCGCAACAACATCCACATGCGCATGCCTCGGCAGCTGCCGAAAGGTTGGGCAATCGCGCGAATTTGTTCTTTATTTGTTCGCGCCATCCTGCTAGCTTGCTTGGACGTCGGTCGATGCTCACAAGCTGACCGTGCGGCGACGTCGCCGGAGGTGTGTTCAGACCATCGCGCATAGCAACCACAACACCAGACCTGTCCATAGGAGCACCAGCCCCTTGCGCCCGCGGAAACCTGCTGACGATCCTGCCGCTGACCTGGCGCTCGAGGCGCAAGTCTCCGGCAACGCGGGTATCGCTGGCGACCGTCGCCGTGGCCGTGGCTCTGCCTCGAACAAGACAGGCCGCTACGAGAAGGAGACGCGCACAGCATTCGACGACGGATGGGAGTCGCTCGGCGAGCTGCCGCCCTTCAAGACTCATGTCGAGCTGGAAACACCGCGCACCATCATCACCACTAACGACAGCCCCGACATCTCCTTCGATCAATCCATCAATCCCTATCGCGGCTGCGAGCACGGCTGCAGCTATTGCTATGCGCGCCCGACGCATTGCTATCTCGGTCACTCGGCCGGGCTTGATTTCGAAACGCAACTCTACGCCAAACCCAACGCAGCCGAACTGCTGGAACGCGAGCTTGCCAATCCGCGCTACATCCCACGCACGATTGCCCTTGGCACCAACACCGACCCCTATCAGCCGATCGAGCGCGAGCTTCGGATCACCCGCCAGATCCTCGAGGTGCTGGAGCGCACCAATCATCCCATCGGCATCGTCACCAAGTCGGCGTTGATTGTGCGCGATCTCGATATTCTCGCCCGCATGGCCGAAAAGGGGCTGGCCAAGGTTGCGCTCTCTGTCACGACGCTCGATCGCAGGCTTGCCCGCGCCATGGAGCCCAGAGCCGCCGCTCCGCCGCGACGCCTGCAGGCATTGAAAACCCTCTCGGACGCAGGCGTTCCGACGGCTGTCATGATGGCCCCGATCATCCCGGCATTGAACGACCATGAGATCGAGGCCGTACTGACCGCCGCCCTTGACGTTGGAGTGAGCGAGGCCGGCTACGTCCTGCTGCGCCTTCCCCTGGAGATCAAATCGCTGTTCCGCGAATGGCTGGAAGAGAATTGTCCCGGCCGCGCCCGCCGCGTGATCAACATCCTGCAAAGCATGCACGGCGGCCGCGACTACAACAGCGCCTTCACCGTCCGCAAGACCGGCAGCGGCCCCTATGCCGTTCAGATCGCGCAGCGCTTCCGCCTAGCGAAACGCCGTCTCGGCCTGACCGGAGAACGGCTTCAGCTGAGAACGGATCTTTTCTGTCGCCCGGTTCTCCCCGGCGGACAGCTTGGACTGCTTTGACAGTTCAAGCCTCGGCCCGCACGCTGCGGCCATGAAGATCTCTGATTCGCGCCTGACACCGACCTTCGAACTGGAATCCGTCGAGCTTGCGCTTGGCGGCGGGCCGATTGTCGGCATCGACGAGGCAGGCCGCGGCCCGTGGGCCGGTCCTGTTGTCGCCGCTGCGGTGATCCTCGATCCCAATAGAATCCCGGGCGGCATTGCCGATTCCAAGGCCCTCGACGCCGATGACCGCGAGGCCGTCTACCAGCGCATCATGTCAACAGCCCAGGCCGTTGGCGTCGCCGTTGCCGACGCCGAGCGCATCGATCGCGACAACATTCTGAATGCGACGCTGTGGGCGATGGTGGAGGCCGTCAAGCAGCTGAAGATCGTGCCACGCCTCGCCCTCGTCGACGGCAACAAGCTGCCGCGCCTTGCAATTCCCGCCCGCGCCATCGTCAAGGGTGACGCCAAGTGCCTCGATTGCCGCCGCTTCGATCATCGCCAAGGTCACCCGCGACCGCATCATGGTGGAACTGGCGCGCGAGTGTCCGGGCTACGGCTTCGACCGGCACAAGGGATATGGTACGCCCGAGCACAAGGAGGCGATCGCGCGCCTGGGCGTCACGCACTACCACCGCCGCTCCTTCAAGCCGGTGCAACTGGCGTTGGGAATCTGCTGATCCTGCTGCAAGCGCATGTCGCCAGGGTGGCGTGAGATTGCCCACGGGCATCCGGCAAGTGGTTTTCGCTATGGCTACGACAGGACGCGCGTGGCTCCGAGAATCATACCCAACGATTGTTGTGCGCTTGCGGCTACGCGATGCCACACCTGCCTGACAGATGATCGCTGACAAACCGACCTCTCGGCCACATCAGTGAAACTATATTGTTGATAATCAAATGGTTGAAAGCGGATTCGGCGAAGCGACCGCGGCCCAGTCAACATCACCGCATTTCACGCACTTCCGCTGCTTATGATCGCCAAATCATTTAGAATGTTCGTTCAGGTAGCGTTCAGGTGTCCGCCACTACCATTCCATTATCAAATGTTGGCACTGGTGCCGTCACAAGTAGAAAGGCCAGCATCTTGTTATCCGCCAGCTATTCGCCATTTCGACGGGTTGAGCTGGATTGAACCGTTAACGCCTTGCCAAGCCAGGTGCAGGCAGGCAATCGACCAACCATCCATCGAGGTAGCAGACGATGATCAAGCTTTCCAAGACCCTCACCGCAGCCGCATTGGCATGTGGTCTGGCCCTCACCGCCGGCACGGGAGCTTCCGCGGCTGGTTTCGGCTCGCTTTCCGGCGTCAAGTCGACCGCTCCGCAGAGCCCGATCGTTCAGGTTCATGGCCGTGGCGCACGCAACGCCCTGATCGGCGCCGCCATCCTTGGCACCGGCCTTGCGATTGCCGGCGCGGCCAACGCAGATCGGCGTCGCTATCGCTACTATGACCGTCACGAGCGCTGCGACTGGCTCGACTACAAGTGCTCACAGGGCCACGACTGGGCTTGCCGCAAGTACGATTACCGTTGCGTCGATTGATCTCGCTTCGCGAGTAGACCGCGAATGACGGTCGATCAAATGGAACGCGCCGCACTCCCCCTGCGGCGCGTTTCACTTTTTGGGCAGTTCATGCAGCCCCCCGAGGATCCCTCGATTAAGCGTTGCATGTGAAAGCGCCGCCCATAACGTGACACACACGCATGTCATGAGGCATGATCCGAGGCACCCAACCAACCACCGCGATTAACACTTCGTTAAGGATCTACGTTTATATTTTCTTAACTATGTGGGGCCGTGGTCGGTGTGGGGTAGACCTTGGATTTCTGTCACGTGCGTGAAGTTCTAGTGAGTTGCGTCGAATGGGTGTGCGTCGTCGTTCAGGCTCAAATGAGCCGAAAGATACTGTTGTTGTCGGAGACTGTGTCGACGAGCTTCGTCGATTACCCGATCGCAGCGTAGATCTGGTCTTCGCTGATCCTCCATACAATCTGCAGCTGGACGGTGAGCTTCTCCGCCCCAACAACACGCGCGTCGACGGCGTCGACGACGATTGGGACAAGTTTGCGAGCTTCGCCGACTACGACGAGTTCTCCCGCGCGTGGCTGAGCGAATGCCGCCGCATCTTGAAGCCCGACGGCGCGCTGTGGGTGATCGGCTCCTATCACAACATCTTCCGTCTGGGTGCGGCGATGCAGGATCTGGGATTCTGGATCCTCAACGACATCGTCTGGCGCAAGGTGAACCCGATGCCGAATTTTCGTGGCCGGCGTTTCACCAATGCCCACGAGACGCTGATCTGGGCAGCGCCGTGCCAGAAGAGCCGCTACACCTTCAACTACGAGAGCTTGAAGGCGCTGAACGACGACCTCCAGATGCGTTCGGATTGGCTCTTCCCGATCTGCGCCGGACCTGAGCGATTGAAGGACGCCAAGGGGCGCAAAGCGCATCCGACCCAGAAGCCGGAAGCGCTCTTGCATCGCGTCATCCTTGCGTCGAGCAACATCGGCGACGTCGTCCTTGATCCCTTCTTTGGCACCGGAACCACAGGCGCCGTTGCCAAGCGTCTTGGCCGCAGCTTCATCGGTATCGAACGCGATCCCACCTATGCGAAAGCAGCGATCAGCCGCATAGCCCGAATTGAATCGCTACCCGCCAGTGCGCTGCAGGTCCAGCGCTCGAAGCGCACCGAGCCGCGCGTGCCATTTGGCACTCTAGTCGAACTGGGTATCCTGACCGCGGGCAGTGCGTTGTTTGACCCCAAGCAGGCAATCCGCGCCGAGGTCAAGGCCGACGGCACCCTCGCGCACTGCGGCCGCCAGGGCTCGATCCATCGGCTGGGCGCCGAGGTCCAGGGCAAGAGCGCTTGCAACGGCTGGACGTTCTGGCACTTCAAGGAGCGCGGACGTCTGCACCCGATCGATCTGCTTCGCGACGAGGCAAAGCGCCAGCTCGGTCTCGCCGAGCTGCCGACGCTGCTTGCGGCCGAATAGTCGCACGTTAAAGCCGCAAATTTCGGCCGGATCGGGCTTGATCCGGTCTGCGCCGCCGACCGGGCGCAGGCGCAGCTTTGGGCATCTGACCTGCCCAAACCGGAACCGCCGGGAGTTGCCGCAATGCAGCGCCCCGCAGCAACCTGCCCCCACCGCGCCCGCCTCAATTGCATCCCCGCAAACCGATTTGCTACGGTCGCCACACCGCGTGGCAGTCGCCAATCGATGCAGATCGCACAAGCAACCACGCGCCTCAGGATCGCCGGACCTTTACTCGCAAGTACGGCACCTGAATGGGATGACGGGTGGCAATTGCGGAGTTTGGTGGCGTGCCGGAGAAATCTGAGACTGCAGATCTCAAGACGGAGCTTGTGCACCTCGAGGCCGTCGCGCTGCTTCCTGCGGCCACGCCTGCCGAACTTGCAGCAAACCTCGCCTATGTCTACCAGGGCTTCACCGGCATCGACTTTGCGCACTACGACGTGCGCCAGCTCACCGGCATCGCACCTTCATTGATCCAGTCGCTGTTTCGCACCCGCATGCAGTTGCGCGACCGGCTGCGGGAATGGCGCGACAACGGCTTCCTCGACGCTAACGTCGTGCAGGCGCTTCGCAACGTGTTCAGGGCCATGCGCTACGCCGGCGACATGCTGGGCGAGATCGCCATCGACTTCCGCCGCATTGTCGACGGCGCCAGCCCACTGCCGGCTTTCCGCGGCCGCGACACCAACACGCTGATCAACCCGCGTTTCGACGAGCAGCGCGATCTGCCGTTCCGTTCGGGCGACGTGCTGCTCGGCCGCGGCCGCCTTCACAACAGCGCCGCCATCGCCCGCATCGGCGACGTCGATTCCCAGTATAGCCACGTCGGCATCGTCTACGTCGACCCCAAGGGCCTGCACTGGATCGTCGAGGCGCTGATCGAGGAAGGCGCCATCGTCCATCCGCTGGCCGACGCCCTGACGCACGATCTCGGCCGCGCCATTCTGCTGCGCCACCGCGACGCTGCGCTGGCACAGCGCGCCGCTTTCATCGCCCATGAGCATGTCAAGCAGTCCCAATCCCGCTACGGCAAGCCGATTCCCTACGACTTCTCGATGCAGTTGAGCGGCCTCAAGCGCATGTTCTGCACCAAGCTCGTCCGCTACGCCTACGAACGTGCCAGCGAGGGCCGCCTCGTGCTGCCGGCATTTCCCACGCACCTTTCGATGAAGAACCGCGACTTCTTCAACCGCATTGGCGTCACAGCAACCGAGACGTTTGCGCCCGGCGACATGGAGCTGGAACCGGAATTCGACGTTGTCGCCGAATGGCAGGACTACCGCGTGACTGCGTCCCTGCGCCACCAGGACATGGTGATGGACAAGCTGTTCGCCTGGATGGATGATCACAACATGAAATTCGAGGAGTCGTTTCTCATCGGCGTGATCAGCAGATTGGGCAAGTGGTCCGCCGGTTTGTCCAACACCATCAAGTCGATGATCGCCGACGTCGTGCCGAAGGTCCCCTCGCACATGAAACGCCGGACGATTGCAGCCATCGTCATGCTGCATCGTACCGCCGAGCCGATCATGACCGAGATCACGGACCTCGAGCGTGAGCGCATCAGGGTGTTCGGCCACCCGCTGCATCCGCGCGAAGTGATGGAATATCTGGAGCGTCTGCGCGAGCACTCGACCGGTGAAATCGGCTACCTCAGGCACGGCGCCTGAACGACTCACCATTCAAGCGTCCCAGGAACGACCCTGGTCGTGTTGCGTGGCAGCCCGCTGCCGCTCGCGCGCGGAGAAGGGAGCCGCCGACGGAGATGCTCCAAACCGCTGCACGGATCTTGCCGCAATCGACGATTGCGGCATCACCCTAGCGGCCCCGGCAGTCCGCATCGATTGCTGTGCTAGGGCTTGATCCCGCGCATCGTCCGCATCGATCTCGCGCAGCCTTCCATACCGGATTCTCCAGGTCTCGTATCCGCCCATGCCGAGCAGGCCAATGGTGCATATCACAAAGGCGATCGACCACGCGCCCAGTGAAGACTTGCGGATGGGCACAGGTGGCAAGACTCTGATCTCGCCAACCAGCATCAGCGCATTGAGCTGCTCGTTCGTCAGCGGCAGGTATTGCGACGTTGAGCCGACATAGCCAACCCACTGGCCGCCGCCCATAGCGTCGAATCTATAGCCAAGGTCGATGAAGGTCCCATCGGCGCGCTTGAGCGGCGGCGTGTCCGCGAGCTCCGCAACCTTGATGATGTCGCCCCCATCGCCACTCATCTCCTGGATAGCGGTCGGCATGCGATTCTGCCTCGCGTCCGCGCCATACGCGCCAAGCATCATGGCTGCGATCAGAAACACCGCTGTCCATGTTTGACGACGCGCCATATCAGCCAAGCCTTCAAGTTCGAGCTCTAAGGCCGCAAGACTAGATCTGCGGGTTTAATTTTGCGGGCATAGAATTGGTTGAGAATTCATGAAATCGTCGAGTTGCGACCTTGATAGGTCCGGCATCTCACGCAATGGCCTCTCCCGGCTGCACGGCGACAGCCGGTAACCTTGAGAGATCGTAAATTGCGCTCGTGTGACCGACTGCCCGCGCTACAGGCTTTCGACCAGATCCTTGGCTTCCTTGAGCCCGATCCCAAGCCGTTCGCGCGCCAGCTTGATTGCCTCGATCTTGCGGCCCTGCCTCGAGAGTTCCTCAATCTCGCCGCGCAACCCCGCATCGATCCCTATGCCAGGGCTGCCCCTTCCGGCCAAGTCGATTCCCGCCCCTGGGCGGCCGTGCGCCGTTGCGCTCGTACCTGCCGGTGGCTGGTAGCGATCGGGCGTCCGGCCACTGCTGCGCGCCGTCACGCGGCCGGCAACAAAGGCAACGATTGCCACGAGCACGAGCTGCCAGAGCGGAAAGCCTTCGCTCATGCCGGCACGTCCATCACAATGGCGGCTGCCATCGCACGACTGTCCGCGCCAAAGCTCCGACTATTGCCGATCGAGTGCATGAGCGATCACCTTTTTCATCACACTGGGAAGCGCGGCATCGGCGAGATCCCGGCGATGCACCCATTTGCACCGCTCCGCCTCGGCCCAGAAGGTCAGCTCCGAATCCACCGGAACGATCGCCCGGTAAACCGAAAGCTCCAGGCGGAAGTGCGTGAACGTGTGCACCACCAGCCCGGGCACCTCCCACCAGGAGGCACGCACTGGCGCGGCCCGCATAGCGCCACGCGAGGATGGCACAAGGTCGGTCCACGGCGTCGACGGCACTTCCATCATGCCGCCGAGCAACCCGGCGTCCGGCCGCCGTCGCAGCAGCACATGCCCGTCTTCGCGCAAAGCCAGGAACGCGACGCCGAACCGCACTGGGCGCTCGGCCTTCGCGTCCTTGTTGGGCAGAACGCCTTCCAGCCCCTTGGCGGCGGCGGCACAGTCGCCCTGCAGCGGACACACCAGACACGACGGGCTCTTTGGCGAACAGATGGTCGCTCCCAGATCCATCATCGCTTGCGCGAAGTCTCCCGGCCGGTCATCGGGCGTCAATGTTGCAGCAAGACGCTTCAGCTCAGCCTTCGCCTGCGGCAGCGGCTGCCGAACCGCGAACAGCCGCGCCGTCACGCGCTCGACGTTGCCGTCGACCGGCGTCGCGGGTTCGTTGAAGGCAATCGCCGCGATCGCCGCAGCCGTGTAGGGGCCGATGCCCGGCAGCTCCATCAGATCCTTTTCGGAGCGCGGAATCTTTCCGCCATGCTTGTCGACGATCTCAACCGCGCACTCGTGCAGCTTGCGGGCGCGTGCGTAATAGCCGAGCCCGGCCCATAGCGCGAGCACCTCGTCGCGTTGAGCAGCGGCGAGCGCCTTCACCGTCGGCCAGCGTGCTACGAACTTCAGGAAATAGGGGATGACCGCCTTGACCGTCGTCTGCTGCAGCATGATCTCGCTGAGCCACACCTTGTAGGGATCGGCACGCCGCCCTGGCGCTGCACGCCACGGCAGCTCGCGGCGTTCGCGGTCGTACCAGTCGAGCAGGGCCGCGACCGTATCCGGACCAGCCGGGCGCAATGGAAGTTGCTTTCTCGCAACAGCTGGCAAATGCACCCCCAGAATTCGAGCGGCCATGGGCTCAGTTCCGATGGTCGGCATCGTTCGAATCGCTAAGCAGATGTTAGGTGCCCAGCAAGCCCGTGGGAACGCAGCAAGGGGCAAATTCGCGTGAAAAGGCGGGAGGACCGAGAAGGCGCGGCAGAATCGGCACGGCCCAAGTCCGCCGATGCCGGCGAGATCTGGCGTCCGCGCGGCGGCGCCAACAGCAAGATCAGCGCCCAGGCGATCGCTGGCATTGTTCCACGCATTACCGAAAAGTCGTTTGAAAAGCACGGCTTCGCCGCCGCCAGCCTGATCATGGACTGGTCGAGCATCGTCGGACGCGAGCGCGCCCAAGATACCCGGCCGCTCAAGCTTAAGTGGCCGCGCGGCGTGGATAAGTTCGCTGAGCAGGCGGACGCCGATCGGGGCCGCCCCGGCGCCACGCTGATTCTGCAGGTCGATCCCGCCGCCGCCCTCGAGGTCCAGTATCAGGCCGCGCACCTGATCGAGCGCATCAACGCTTACTTCGGCTATCGCGCCGTGTCGGAATTGCGCATCCAGCAGGAGCCGATTGAAGCGCCAACGCCTGACACGCGGCCCACAACATCCCCAGACCCGCCAAGCACGCAGCAAGTATCCACCGAGGCCACCCGGGAGCCCGCAACCGACCCGCTCGCCGCCGCGCTGGAGCGCCTGGGACGCCACGTCAAAGCCAGCTCCAGACGTGGCACGCGGGGCTAGAATGGCAACCGGCAGGAAACGCCCTTGAGTGACCGGAGTTTTCGGCCTCGTAGCCCGCTCGCTGCGGTAGACAATTCACGCCGCACTCATGCGAACGTGATGTCGCGGCCCTGCCACTCCCCCCGCCTATTCAGGTGACATTCAAGCCACTTTTGCCTTATTGCGGCGAACGCCTCGTGCTATGGGGCGGCCTCGGCATTTCACGGGCCGATCGCTCGCTAGCCCGCCCGTGCCACCTGTGTCTCTCGCCTGCTGGAAGGAGCATTTGCGTGACTGAGACTATCGATCGCTCGAACCTCGCCGTCTTCTCTCGCCGCCGGTTGATGGCTGCAACAGTGGCACTCGCGACCATCGGCGCCTTGGGCCTTGCCCCGCTCGAAGCGCTTGCCCAGCGTCGCGGCGCGACCGGCCCGACCGAGATTCCCGTCGAAGATCTGATGAAGGCCATCGATGGCCTGCCCGACATTTCACTTGGCCCCGCCGAGGCCAAGGTCACCGTCGTCGAATATGCCTCGATGACCTGCGGCCACTGCGCGAACTTCGAGAAGGAAGTCTTCCCGGCGATCAAGAAGAAATACATCGAGACTGGCAAGATCCGTTACATCTTGCGCGAGTTCCCGCTCGACAATCTGGCCGCCGCCGCCTCGATGCTGATCCGCTGCGCTCCGTCGGACAAGTACTATCCGATGGTCGAAATGCTGTTCCACAAGCAGGCGGATTGGGCCCACGTGCAAGGCAATCCAGTGCCCAAGATGTTCGAGATCGCCAAGCAGGCAGGCTTTACGCAGGACTCTTTCGACAAGTGCCTGCTGAACCAGAAGCTGCTCGACCAGATCAACTCGCAGCGCGCGCGCGCTTCAGATCAGTTCGGAGTCTCTTCGACGCCGACGTTCTTCGTCAACGGCAAGAAGCTGCAAGGTGGCCCGACTCTCGAGGCGCTCGACGCCATGATCGAGCCGCTGCTGAAGTAGGGACGATAGGCAAAAACTCTGCAAGGAAGCGGGACCGTGTCCATCTCGCGACACTCAGCCATTGGCATGGCGGCGGCAGCGGCATTCGCCGTTGCCGCGTGCGCAAGCGACCAGTTGCTGAGCGTCGGCAACAGCACGCCCGACACCACGTCTGCCACCACCGCATCCTCGTCGCCATACGGGCAGAGCAGCAGCACCGGCCAAGCTTCGAATGAACTCGCAAATTCGTTGAGCGGCCAGATCACCGACCGCCCGGCTGGCGGCCGCGAGGTGATCGCCAGTCCGAGCGTTTCCGAGATCATGCAGGCGGGCTCACTGCCGGAGATGTCGTGGGGTCGCGCCGACGCGCCCGTCACCGTCATCAAGTACATGTCGCTCACCTGCCCCTACTGCCGCAAGTTCCACGGCGAGGTGTTCCCGGCGTTCAAGAAGGACTACGTCGACACCGGCAAGGTGCGCTTCATCATCCGCGAATTCCCGATCGGCAAGACCTCCGGCAATGCCACCATTGCCTTGCGCTGCGCGCCACCGGAGAAGTATCTCGACCTTTATGGAAAATTCCTGCAGCAGCAGTCCTCGTGGGTCTCCCAGGAGGTGCGCCTCGACGCCATATACGCGGTCGCCCAGCAGGTCGGGATCTCGCGCGCTCAGTTCGACGCCTGCTACCAGAACCAGCCCATGATCGAGGGGCTGAGATGGGTCAAGGATCGCGGCCGCACGCTCGGCATCATCGGCACGCCCAACTTCTTCGTCGACGGCAAGCTGGTGAAGCGCGTGCTAAGCTACGACGACCTGAAAGCGCTCGTCGATGCCGCGCTGCCAACCAAGGGTGGCGCACCGGCGACGGCGGCGGCACGGTAGCCTGCGGTTTGCACGACAAGTTGCGCAAGCATAAGTCCTTAAGGAAACATCCCTCGACCGCGTCATTCTGTTTGTGGCTGCGATCGAGGTGCCCAAGCGATAGCTGCATAGGATCGGTTGACTGCCATGGCGACTTACGAAAAAGGCGACAGGAACGCGGACGAGGTCAAACTCTTCCAGCAAGCGATCGGCATCAAGGCGACGGGAAAGTATGGCAAAGAAACCGTCGATGCCGTCAAAGCCTGGCAGAAGGACAATGGCCAGAAGGCCGACGGCATGGTCGGACCCGACATGCTGCTTGTTCTTGGCCTTCACGAGTTGCTGATCGTCGAGAACGGCGACGAAGGCGAACTCGTCAAGCGCATCCAGGAGATCGTCGACACCGACGTCGACGGCATCTTTGGTGACAACACCGAGAACGCCGTGCGCCGATGGCAGAGCCAGAATGGCCTGAAGAAGACCGGCTCCGCCGACCTCAAGACTCTCGCGGCCATGGGACTGCTCGAACCCGAAAACACTGAACCGGCAGAAGCAGAAGTCGAGCAACCAGCACCTGCGCCCGCCAAGCCGCAGAAAGCCCCGGCTGCCGCACCGCAGGAGCCGCTGGCAAAGGCGAAACGCCCCTCACCGAGCGCTGCGCCACCAACTCCCGCACCCTCGACGGGCGCCATCAACTCCTGGGCCTATCAGATTGCCGACGTTGACCCGAAGAAAATCGCGGCATTGCCCGTCGATCTCGTTGTCATCGATTATGCCGCGGACGGTGATGAAGAGACCGAGTTCAAGCCCGCCCAGACGGCGCAGATGAAAAGGCGCCCCGACGGCGGCACCAAGAAGCTCATCTCCTACATGTCGATCGGCGAGGCCGAGGACTATCGCTATTACTGGAACAAGGACTGGGAGAAGAACCAGGACCGGCCGGCCTGGCTCGACGACGTCAACCCCGAGTGGAAAGGCAATTACAAGGTCCGCTACTGGGATCCCGACTGGCAGGCCATCATCATGGGTTCGCCCGGAGCCTATCTGGATCGCATCATCGCCGCCGGTTTCGATGGCGTCTATCTCGATATCATCGATGCCTTCGAGTACTGGCGCGACGAGAAGAAGGAGCGTCCGACGGCCGACACGGAGATGATCGCATTCGTCACCGAGATCGCGAACTATGCGCGCGCCCAGCGCCCCGATTTCATGATCATCCCGCAGAACGGCGAAGAACTGCTGCAGGACGCCGGCTACCGAAAGGTCATCAGCGCCATCGGCAAGGAAGATATTTTCTATGGCAAGGACGGAGATGCCAAGGCCAACAGCAACGACGACGTGGAGGAATGCCTCAAGAACCTCGCCTATGCGACTGAGGCCAACATTCCCGTGCTTGCGGTCGAGTATCTGAAGAACGCCAAGCAGATCGCCGACGCGACCCAGAAGCTCCAAGAGGTCGGGTGCTGCACCTACTTCGGCCCGCGCGACCTCGACAAGATCAATACGTCGCAATTCGCGTGAGCGTCACACAAACCGCGCACAGCAACAAGAAGGCGAACGGCGAGCATATTCAGCGCCGTTTGCACTGCCGTGCTGACGCCAGTTCCTGCGTCGGATTTATCCAGAATTAGGCGTCGTTCACGCGCCGCAATCCACCGGAACTTGGGCCCGAGGACCTGCAGACTTGCCGGAATCGCGGCAAAATGCTGATTCGTCAGCGCACGCGTAGCATGCGAAAACACGCTGGCCGCGCACGCATCGAGGAACCGCACCGCCACCTGATGAAAATCGCTCGTCTCAGACTCTTGGGCTTCAAGTCCTTCGTGGAGCCGACCGAGCTCGTCATCGAGCCGGGGTTGACGGGCGTCGTCGGCCCGAACGGTTGCGGCAAATCGAATTTGCTGGAAGCGCTTCGCTGGGTGATGGGCGAGACCTCGCACAAGTCGATGCGCGCCGCCGCCATGGACGACGTCATCTTCTCCGGCACCAACGCGCGCCCGCCGCGCTTCGCCGCCGAAGTCACGATGTTCCTCGACAACGCCGAACGCCGCGCCCCTGCCGAGTACAATGACCGCGACTTGATCGAGATCACGCGCCGCATCGAGCGCGAGGCCGGCTCCGCGTATCGCATCAACGGCAAGGAGGCCCGCGCCCGCGACATCAAGATCCTTTTCGAAGACGCGGCGACTGGCGCCCGCTCTCCGGCACTCGTAAGGCAGGGCCAGATCGGCGAGATCGTCAACGCCAAGCCCGAGCAGCGCCGCCGCATTCTCGAAGATGCTGCCGGTGTCGCCGGTCTGCACTCGCGACGCCACGAGGCGGAACTACGCTTGAAGGCCGCCGAGACCAACCTTGCGCGCATCACCGACGTCCTGGGCCAGGTGTCGTCGCAGATCGACTCTCTCAAGCGGCAGGCGCGCCAGGCGCGCCGCTACAAGGAGATCTCCGAGGAGATCCGCAAGAAGGAAGCCTTGCTCGCACATTTGAGCTGGACCGACGCGCAGGCCCAGGTCGATCGAGGCGAAGCCAATCTGCGCGATGCGCTTCAAACGCTGACCAAGGCGCTTGCCGACGAGGCCCATGCGCTGAAGGACGAGGCCGCCCGCTCGGAGGCGATGCCGCCGCTGCGCGAAGCCGAGGCTCAGCGTGCCGCCGCCCTCCACCGCGTCAAGGTCGAGGTCGAGAACTTCGAGCGTGAGGCCGAGCAGGCGGCCAACCGCCAGCGCGAATTGGAAGCACGCGCCCAGCAGCTCACCGCCGACTTGATCAGGGAAGAGACGCTGGTCGGCGAAGCGCGTGACTTGATCGCGCGTCATGCCGCCCAGATCGCCGAGCTAGCCGAAGCCGACGCCAATGAGTCCTCCGCAGAAGCCGAGGCCGAAACGGTCCGCATAGCCGCGACAGCAGCCATGACCCGCGGTGAAGCCGCTCTTCACGACATCACCCAGCGCGCTGCAGAGGCCCGCGCCACCCGGCGAGCCCTAGAAGAAACGGCACAAGAGCGCCGCCAATCGCGCGAGAAGCTTGAACGAGAACTCGCCGCCTTGCGCACGCAGGAACGCGACATCAAATCCAGGCTGCCGGCATCAGGCGACCTCGACAAGTTGAGTGGTCTTGCAGATGGGCTGGCCAAGGACCTCGCAAGCCTCGAAGCGCGTCAGCATACATTGGAGTCTCAGCTCGCCGTCCTCACCACGGAATTGAATGCAACGCGCGCCGCCGCTGAGAAGGCGCGCCTGACGAGCAAGGCCGTCGCTACCGAGCGCGAGACGCTGGCACGCCTGCTCGTCGTCGTGCGCGATGAAGAGTTGCCGGCCATCGTCGATCAATTGCGCGTCGCGCAAGGCTACGAGACTGCACTTGGCGCAGCATTGGGTGATGACCTCGACGCCCCGGTCGCCGATGACGCACCCGTGCATTGGCGACTTCTCCAAGCCGCCAACGCCGATCCGAAACTCCCTGTCGGCGTCGAGCCCTTGAGCCGCTACGTCAAGGGGCCGCCCGAGCTTGCCCGCCGGTTGAAGCAGATCGGCATCGTCAGTCGCGACGAGGGCCACGCACTCCAGTCAGCCTTGAGGCCCGGCCAGCGGCTTGTCAGCCGCGACGGCGACCTGTGGCGTTGGGACGGTTTCGTTGCCAGGGCCGAAGGCGCCACACCGGCCGCGCAGCGATTGGCACAACGCAATCGCCTCGACGCCATCGTCTTCGAAGAGGCCGAGGCCCGCGAAGCCGTCGAACACACCGGCGAAGATGAAGCAAAGGTGCGTCATGCGCTCGCCGATGCAGAAGCTGCAAAGCGCGCGCTGGCGCAGTCGTGGCGCGATACCCAATCCCGGCTTGCAGACACACGCAACAAGCTGACCGCTGTCGAGCGCACACAGCGCGACGCCGAAAGCCGCCTCGCATCGATCGCCAACGCCTGCACGCGCGCCGAAACAGAGCTGGCCGCAGCCAAGGAACGTGAGGTTGCTCACGCCAAGTCGATCGCCGCGCTGCCACCCGCCGACGCGCTCGAAGCCGAGCTTGCCACCGCACGCACCAATGCCGGCCAGCTTCGCGCCACCCTCGCGACCGCGGTGGCGAGCGTCACAGAACTTTCCCGCGCCCGTCACAGCCGGCAAGAACGCCGCGTTGCCGCCACGGCCGACCTCGAACGCTGGCAGACGCGCAGCACTGGAGCAGAGGCACAGATCGAGCGCTTGAACGAGCGCGCCGCCACCACCCGCAAAGAACTCGATTCGTTGGCCGACCTTCCAGCCAAGCTCGACGCCCGCCGCCATACCCTTCTCGACACG
>JBGANK010000002.1:0-161250 GCA_044222395.1 Hyphomicrobiaceae bacterium
GAGGCGCCCCTGCAGTCGCGCCACGTAGGCGTCCATGTCGATGATCGGCTTGCGCGCAACCCCCGAATCCATCGCCGAAGGTCGATGCGCTGATCAGCGAGGCCAAGCTGCAGCATGCTGCGGGTACTCCCGCTCGGTTGCTTTCGGGCGGCGAGCAGCAGCGTCTCAGTCTTGCTCGTGCCCGAGCGAGTGAACCTGAGGTGCTGTTCCTCGATGAGCCTGGCGCCAATCTCGATCCGGCCTCCACGCACGCCATCGAGGAGCTGATCCGCAGCATTCGTACGGATGGCATCAAGGTCATCCTGGTCACGCACGATCGCGGCCAAGCGCGGCGACTAGCCGACGACGTCTTGTTCATCAGCCACGGTCGCATTGCGGAACAGGCTGCGGCCACGACGTTTTTCGAAGGACCGGCAACGGAGGCCGCGCGCGCCTATCTCGAAGGCCGTCTGGAATTCTGAATCTCGCCGTTGCGCGCCAATCTCGCACCATCATGGAGACCACGACACATGCGGATACTGTTTGCTCCCGCCCTTGCGATGGCACTCGCCGCGGCGGCAACGTTGCCGGTCCGGGCTGAGGATCCCTTCATTGTCGTGCAGTCGACGACGTCGACGGAGAACTCCGGCCTCTTCAAGCACCTGTTGCCGATGTTCAAGCAAAAGACGGGTATCGACGTGCGCGTCGTCGCCGTCGGCACCGGTCAGGCGATCAAGAATGCCGAGAACGGCGATGGCGATGTGCTGTTCGTTCACGCCAAGAAGGCGGAGGAGGAGTTCGTTGCCAAAGGTGGCGGCGTCAAGCGCTTCGACGTCATGTACAACGACTTCGTCATCATCGGCCCGAAAGGCGATGCGGCCAAGATAGATGGTTCGAAGGATGCCGTCGCTGCGCTGAAGAAGATTGCCGAGGCAAAGGCACCCTTCGCATCGCGTGGCGACGACTCGGGAACGCACAAGGCTGAGTTGAAGCTGTGGGGGGACGCGGGCGTCGACGTCAAGGTCGCAGGTGGCGATTGGTACCGCTCGACGGGATCGGGCATGGGCGCGACGCTCAACACGGCGGCTGGCATAGGCGCCTATGTGCTGTTGGACCGTGCATCGTGGTCTGCGTTCAAGAACAAGGCCGACATGAAGATCGTGGTCGAGGGCGACAAGAAGCTGTTCAACCAGTACGGCGTGATCCTTGTGAATCCCGAGAACCACAGACACGTCAAGGCGAAGGAAGGGCAGATGTTCATCGACTGGCTGCTGTCCGCGGAGGGCCAGAATGCGATCCGCGCGTTCCAGATCGAAGGCGAGCAGCAATTCTTCCCCAACGCCGAGCAGGGCGAAAAGAAGAAGGCCGGGTGAAACCGACTTTCAGTTTGGTGCGCTTCATCGCGTCAGCGGCAGACCAAATTCACGCGGCGGGGTGGCGGGCGGCATTCTCGGTTGCGCCGCCATGCCTGGCCTGCCTCACATTTCAAGCGGCAGCGGCGATCGGCGCTACATCGTATTTCAAACCGAAGTCGGCGGCCATGTGCATGAGGCTGCGTTCGGCCAGCGCGGTAATCGTGAGCAGCGGGTTGCAGCCGAGCGAGCGGGGGATCACCGCGCCATCGACAACATAAAGGCCGGCGTGAACGTCAGTGCTGCCGCGTGTCGATGCGGCGTCGAAGACTTGCCCCTTGTGATTGACGACGCCTTCGGTGCGCTCGGTACCCATGCCGCATCCGCCCAGGGGATGGGCTGTTGCGGGCTGGTGTCCCATCACGGTGCCGGCGAGTGGGTTTTTCACATAGCTGCCGCCGGACTGAGTGACGAGTTCGGACAGCGCGGCATCGAGGCGCTGATAGGCCTCCTGGTCCCTGGCGCCCGGCCAGTTGAGCATGAGCTTGTCGTCGACCAGCTGGAATGAGCCCGAGGCGTTGTCGTGCGAGACGGCGAAGAACGTCTGCAGATGCGCGAATGGCCCGTTGTAGACGCCCTTGATGAGGCTCTGCAAGGCCCCGAGCAGGCGGCCGTTGGGTATGAACAGCATCGGCAGCGCGGGGGCGAGCGCAGACGGCAGCGCACCTTCCTGCATGGTTAGCTGATGCGACAGGTGCTTGTCGTCGTGAATCTCGATCTGGCCGGAAACGGCGGCACCGACCTCGCGCCCTTCGATCTTGGCGGGGTAGCCGATGCCGACTGCATTGATGATCGGCTTAGCGCCCCAGCCGAAGGCGATGATGTCGCCGTTGGCCGAGAAGCGTTTGCCGAGGCGATCGGAGATGGCGAGCCCGCGTTCGCGCGAGCGCATCAGGATCTCGGTCGAACCCAGTGTGCCAGCGCCGAGCACGACGATGTCGGCAGTGATCTGCTGTTCGCGCTCGATGCCGTTACCGTCGGCGGTCAGGGCCGCGAATTCGACGCGCCAACTGCCGTCCTTCTCGCGGGCTATGTGGCGCACCTTCATGTGCGTGAAGAGTTCAGCGCCGTGCCGCTTGGAATCGGCGAGATATGTGAGCGCCACGGTGTTCTTGGCGCCAACATTGCAGCCGCCGCAGCAGTCGCCGCAGCGGGTGCAGGCCGGCTGATGAATGCCGGCGGCGTTGATGCGCTCGGAAAAGCTGACGGCGACGCGGGGCGCGACCGTCGACCGGCCCATGGCACGAGCGGCCGCATCAAGGGCCTTGTATTTGCTCATTTCGGCGGCACGCGGATCGCTTTGCGGGCAAAGCCATGCCTCGGCGCGGCGGTAGCCCTCGTCGAGCAGGCCGTCCTGGCGCAGCTGGCCGGGCCAGATCTCATCTGTGAACACGCGCGAATCGGGCCGCAGCGAGACGCCGGCATTGACGAGCGAGCCGCCGCCCAGGCCGCAGCCCATCAGCACATGCATATCCTCGCCAAGGCGAATGTCATAAAGCGCCGTCTCGGGGCCGCTCGACAGCTTGCGGCCGCGAATCTGCATGTCGCATCTGAGGTCAGTAAAGCGTGTTGGAAACTCGCCCGTCGCTACTTCGCGGCCGCGCTCGAGAACGGCGACACTCTTGCCGGCGCGCGCCAGCCGCGAAGCCGCAACTCCGCCACCGTAACCGGAGCCGATGACGACGACGTCGTAATGAGATTTGAGTGCGTGATGCGCGCTGGCAAGTCTGGCCATGGCTGGTGCTCCCCGGTCCGGGGTAGCCGTGCCGGCATGACCAAATCAAGCGCTGCCTTGAGTGAGATGTGATCCGACGGTGGATCTTCTAACAGGGGATGCATCAGAGCAACGTTCCAGGCAGCATGGTTGCCAGGAATTCCGACAACTCACCTCGAAGTAATACGGGTTCTGCAACGCTGGAGCAGGTTCGAAGTGATGGAATCGAATCGGTGTTTCAGCTTTCGAGTTTGGTACAGGTCTCGTAGCGAACCGGATGCCGGCTCGCCGGAAAACAAGCTGGCGCGTGCAATTCTGCCGCATTCGTAATATTTCTGGCGCTCCCCGTCGGACGCCATGTGTCCGGGCTCGCTGAGACCCGGCTGGCGCGCGCCGCTCTGCGGAGGGCGTGTTCCGTGTCCCGGGGAGAGGCTGTAGCTCAGTGGGAGAGCGCCCGACTGTAATCGGGAGGTCGGAGGTTCGATTCCTTTCAGCTTCACCAGCAACTAGCTCAGTGGGTAGAGCAAAGGACTGTTAATCCTTGTGTCGTGGGTTCGACTCCTACGTTGCAATGTGCCTGTAACGCACACTCGGTCTGAAAAACCGATCCACATCGAGGGAAGCCGGTTGCTGACCCGCCAAGCGCGTTGATCCGGAAGCCACGGCCGAAGGTGACGCGCGCAAGGCAAGCGCAGGAGCACCCTGCGCCCGCGCGGATACCGGTCGCGCGCGAAGCTGGAGCCGTCGGCCCCGGTGCGTTTCGCCTTCGGGCGGGCGTGCTGCAGCCTGCGGTGCAAGGCGGAGCGCTCGGCCTCAAGCGTGGGTCCGTGTCTCTTGTGTGGTTGGCGACCGGCGACCCGTATTGGTTGCCCTGAGAATAGTTGCACGTTCGAAGTGATTTGTAGAAGGAGCGCAGGTCATGCGCCGCAATTTTGGAATGATGTTCGATACCGTCACGAAGGATGACGAGCGTGGTTTCCTCGTTCGTGACGGCCGTTTCGTTCAGATGCTGGAGCCGGGACGGTTCCGGTCGTTCGATCCGTTGCACAAGCTGAGCGCGGAAACCTTCAAGGTCGTGCGCGCCGAGATTCCGGCTGAGCGCGCGCTGCTGATGGAGAAGACGCAGCCTCGGATGGCCGAGAAGCACTTCGCCATCGTACAGGCGGGGCCGACGGAGGTCGCCATCGTCTCGTTCGATGGCGAGCCCAAGCACCTCGTGCTGCCGAATACGACGCGCGCGTTCTGGAAGACGCTGACGCAGGTGGATGTCGAGCTGATCGATACGGCGGCCGACATGCGCATCGCCAAGCGACATCTGGATCGGCTAGATCTGGCGCGCGTGCCGGTGGCCGTTCACGCGATCGTGGAGGCGCACGAGGCTGGCCTGTTGATGGTCGATGGCAAGCTCGAGGGCCGGCTGGCGCCGGGCCGCCATGCCTTCTGGCAGGTGGGCCGCACGGTGAAGGTCGCCAAGGTCGATCTGAGGCCGCAGCCGCTGGAGATCACCGCGCAGGAGATCCTGACCAAGGATCGCGTCGGTGTGCGCGTGACGCTGACCGCGTTCTACCAGATCATCGATCCGGAGAAGGCGGCACTGGCGTCGGGCGACGTGCCGGGCACGCTCTACCGGCTCGTGCAGTTCGCGATCCGCGAGGCGGTGGCGACGCGCACGCTCGACGACATCCTGGCGGCGCGCGATACCATCGACGAGGAGGTTCGCGCGTTCGTCAAGGGACGCGCGGCGGATCTCGGTGCGGAGGTCAAGGAGATCGGCGTCAAGGACGTCATCTTGCCGGGCGACGTGCGCGAGCTGTTGAACAAGGTGGTCGAAGCGGAGCGCGTGGCGAAGGCCAACCTGATCCGCCGCCAGGAGGAGACGGCGGCGACGCGCTCTCTGCTCAACACCTCGCGGCTGATGGAGGACAATCCTCTGCTGCTGCGTCTGAAGGAGCTGGAGGCGCTGGAGAAGCTGGTCGAGAAGGTCGGCCGCATCGACCTGCACACCGGGCAGGGTGCGGGTGGTCTCGATGCGCTCTTGCAGAACCTCTACTCGCTGAGTGAGGCGAAGGCCGCGAAGAAGGAGTGATGTCGCCGCGTGATTGGTTTCACCGACGCGGTTTCCCCACTTGGGGGGCGGGCTACAATTCTTCTCCCTCTCCCCTCGGGGGAGACGGGCAGGGTGAGGGGGGCGAAAGAATCGCGGACGGCCGTGGTGCTGACGGCTCCCTCACCCGGCGCGGAGCAAATGCTTGTATGGAATTGCAGCTATTTGGCCGCGCCGGCCTCTCCTCGAGGGGAGAGGCTGTGTTTTGCCCGTCGGGCGAGGTCCTCCGCCCATATTTTACTATTTCTCACCAGCCCCAGACGATCGAGCCTCCGGTCAGGCCGGCGCCGGCAGCCGACATCAGCAAGCGGTCGCCGCGCCTGTAGCCTCGCTCTCCCGCCAGCAGCGACAGCGTGAAGGGGATCGTAGCGGCCGAGCTGTTGCCGTAATGCGCGAACGTCGACAAGGTTTTCGCGGGTGGAATGCCGAGCTTGGCACGCGTCGCTTCGATGATGCGTGCATTGGCCTGATGCGGAATGAAGTGGGCAATGTCGTGCGCGTCTTGGTTCGCGGCAGCAAGCGCGGTGCGCGCGGTCGAGGCCATCATGTCGACGGCTTTGATGAACACGGCCTTGCCGTCCGAGATCGCCATCAGGACGTCAATCGGCTGCTGTGCCTGGGCAAAGGGCGTGCGGCTGCCACCCGCGGGAATCTTGATGAGATCGTAGCCGCCGCCTTCGGCTGCCAGCTCGCAACCGAGGATTCCTGCGTCGGCCCGCGAGGTGGGAGTGACGACCACCGCGCCGGCGGCGTCGGCGAACAGAACGGCGCTGGCGCGTTCGGCCGAATTGATACGGCGGGAAAGAATGTTCGCCGCGATCACGAGTACGGGCTTCCGCTGCGTCTTGACGAATGAATCTGCGAACGTCAATGCGTAGAGGAAACCAGCGCAAGCCCCCGCCATATCGATGGCGCCCGAGCGTTTGAGGGAGAGTCGGTGCGCAACGAGAGGCGCGGACGGCGGCAGTAGATGATCGGGCGTCGAGGTGGCGACTATGGTCAGGGCGATGTCATCGCGCGCGATGCCGGCGTTGGCGAGGGCCATTTCGCCAGCAGCGACGGCGATGTCGGAGAGGGCTTCGTCATCGGCGGCAAACCGGCGCTGCTCAATCCCGGTGCGGCGCGCGATCCAGCCAGGCTCGACACCAAGCTGTTGCTCGATCGCAGCGTTGGTGACGATACGCGACGGGGCATAGTGGCCAAGGCCGATGATCTCGGCGCCTCTGCTCATGCGCGCACCTGGGCGCGGGCCGCGGCTTCGCTCGTCTGAAGTGCGCGATAGACCTCATCGAGTTCGTCGGACGTGATGCAATAGGGCGGCATGATGTAGACCGTATTGCCGAGCGGGCGCAGCAAGACTCCGCGGGCGAGGGCGTGGCGCTGAAGTGCAGGGCCGATGTTGGCCAAGTATCCGCCATCGGGCACGTCGATGTCGAGGGCGGCGATGGTGCCGATCTGGCGGACGTTGGCGAAGCGATTGTCGGTGCCGAGCGCGGAAAGGCGACGGCGCTGCATGTCAGTGAGGCGCGTGATGCGGTCCAGCACCGGCTCGTCGCGCCAGATTCTCACATTGGCGAGTGCTGCGGCGCAGGCGATCGGGTTGGCCGTGTAGGATGACGAATGAAAGAAGGTCTTGGAACGGTCGGTCGAATAGTGCGCGTCGAAGATTTCCTCGGTGGCGAGCGTGGCGGCAAGCGGGATGGCGCCGCCGGTCAGTCCCTTGGCGGTGCAGAGCAGGTCGGGCTTTATGCCTGCCTGTTCGCAGGCGAACAGCGTGCCGGTGCGACCCCAGCCCGTCATCACCTCGTCGGCGATGAAAAGCGCATTGCGGTGCCTGGCGATGCGGACCATCTCGGCGAGCACCTGGGCTGAATAGATCAGCATGCCGCCGGCGCCAAGAATCAGCGGCTCGGCAATGAGTGCGGCGACATCGGCTTTGCGACAGGCGCTTTCGATGGCATCGAACGTGGCCTGCTCGCGGCCGGGAGCGGGGAAGGGAATGCGGGTGACATCATAGAGCAGCGGTGCGTAGGCCGCGTTGAAGACCCCGCGCGCGCCGGCGGCCATGGTGCCCACCGTGTCGCCATGATAGGCGTGCTCGAGTGCCAGGATACGCGTGCGTTTCTCGCCGCGATTGTGGAACATGCCGAGCGCCATCTTCAGCGCAACCTCGACGGCGGTGGAGCCGCTATCGGAATAGAACACGCGCGTCAGGCCTGGTGGCGTCATGGCGACGAGTTCACGCGCCAGGGCCTCCGCGGGTTCGTGGGTGAAACCGGCGAAGATTATCTGGTCGAGCTTGGCGGCCTGCTCCTTGATGGCGGCCATGATGCGCGGGTGACAGTGGCCGTGCGTGACCACCCACCACGACGAGATCGCGTCAATGATGGAGTCGTTATTGGTGGTCCACAGGCGTGCGCCTTCGGCGCGTGCGATTGCGATCGGATCTGGCGCGGTCGCGTGCTGGGTGAAGGGATGCCAGACGGGAGAAGAGCGCGGGGAATTCATGATGCGCTCCCAAGAATGCGTTCCAGCGGCGCCAGATCAAGATGTGCGCGTGCGGCGGCCTTGAGCGTCGCGGCATCGAGCGGATCGAGATGCGGCAGGCAGCCGAGAACGGGGATGGCTGCGAAGTCGGCAATCGTGTGCATGGTGTCGTCGTTCGCCTCGCCATTGAAGATCACGCCGGGTATGGCGATGCCGCGGCGGCGCAGCGCCTCGATCGACAGCAGCGTGTGGTTGATGGTGCCGAGCCGCGTCGATGCAACGAGAACCGTCGGCTGGCGCCAGCGCTTCATGAGCGTGATCTGCAGGAGTTCGCGGGTGACCGGCACGAGCAGGCCGCCTGCCATTTCGATCACGAGCGGGCGCATGGTTTCAGGTGGGACGAGGCGCGCAGGATCGATCGATGTGCGATCGAGTTCGGCGGCGCGGTGAGGTGAAGCGGGTGTGTTGAGGCGATAGGCCTCGGGCAGGTTGCGCGCGGCTTTGATCGTGGCAAGGCGCATCACCGTCTCGCGGTCGGTTTCGCCGGACAATCCAGCCTGGATGGGCTTCCAGTAGTCGGCATCGAGCAGGGCCACCAGTGCGGCTGCGACGACGGTCTTGCCGATGCCGGTATCGGTGCCGGCAATGAGGAGAGCGCGGGTCATGTCGAGGGCTCCTCGAGCAAGGGAGCCAGGTGCTCGATCAGGTTGGTGATGTCGTCTTGAGTCACGTTGAGGGTGAGCGAGATGCGGAGTCGCGCGGTGCCTTCGGGCACCGTGGGCGGTCTTACCGCGCGGACATCGAAGCCTGCGTCCTGCAAGGCTTCGGCGATCTGCAGCGCACGCTCGTCGCGCTTGACGATGACGGGCATGATGTGAGTGCCGGTCGGTGTCATCTCGCAGTGCTGGCGCAGCAGACTGCTGGCATGGGCGACGTGCCCTGCAAGCCTTTCGCGGCGGAGCGGTTCTCCGGTGACGATCTTGAGCGCGGCGCGTACTGTCGCTGCGATGAGCGGCGAAGGTGCTGTGGCGTAGATGAAGGGCCGCGCGCGGTTCACCATGTAGTCGCGCAGGACTTTGGGGAGCGTGATGAGTGCGCCCGACACGCCGAGCGCCTTGCCGCAGGTGTGAAGCGCGATGATGTTGTGGCGGCCCTCCAATGCGGCGGAGAGCCCGCGTCCCTCGGCTCCGAGTACGCCGGTGGCGTGCGCCTCGTCGATGACGAGCATGGCGTCATGGCGTTGCGCGACATCGGCGAGAGCCGCGAGAGGCGCCAAGTCACCATCCATCGAGTAGAGGCTTTCGACCGCGATCCAGGCGCGGCCGGTGCCGCCGCCGCGGCGCCATGCTGCGATTGTGTCTGCTGCGGCATCGGCGTCGTTGTGAGCGAAGGGGCGGTACTCGGCGCGCGACATCGTCATGCCATCGTGGACGCTGGCATGTATGAGTTCATCGTGGACAATGAGATCGCCACGCTGCGGGAGTGTTGCGAACAGTGCGGTATTGGCGGCAAAGCCTCCACCGAAGAACAAGGCGCTTTCGCTGCCGAAGTAGCGCGCGGCTTCCTGCTCGAGGACTTCGTGCTCGGGATGATTGCCCCGCAGAAGCCGTGACCCGCCCGAGCCCAACGGAACGCCGCGTGCGAGGGCGGCGTTAGCTGCATCCTTGAGGACGTCTGATTCTGCCAGGCCCAGATAGTCGTTGGACGAGAAGTCGAGGCCACGCCGTGGGCTCAGCGCACGCAGCCGGCGGCGGCGGGAAAGCGCGTCGAGGGATCGCTTATGCGCTTCGTGCATGCCCTCGGCATCCCGCTGCGGTCGCGGAGGCGCCTTCAGCGGCGTGCGCGCCGTTGTCGTGGTTCTGGTCGTGTTCGCCCGTCTCGATGTCTAGCCCTTCGATGCCGAGCCGCGTGAAGAGAAGCTCGTCCTTGTCTTCGCCCGGGTTGTCGGCAGTCAGCAACGTCTCGCCGACGAAGATCGAGTTGGCACCGGCGAAGAAGCACAGCGCCTGCAACTCGTCGCTCATCTCGGTGCGGCCGGCGGACAGGCGCACGAACGAGCGCGGCATCATGATGCGGGCGAGTGCAATCGTGCGGACGAATTCGATCGGGTCAATGGGTGCGACGTTCTCCAGCGGCGTGCCGGGAATGGTGATCAGCATGTTGATGGGCACGCTGTCGGGATGCTCGGCCAGGTTGGCGAGCGTCACCAGCATGTCGACGCGGTCTTCGCCGGTCTCTCCCATGCCGACGATGCCGCCGGAGCAGACCTTCATGCCTGCTTCGCGCACGCGCGAGATGGTGTCGAGGCGGTCGGCGAAGGTGCGCGTCGTGATGATCTGGGAATAGTAGCGCTCGGAGGTATCGATGTTGTGATTGTAGTAGTCGAGGCCGGCGGTCTTCAACCTGGCGATGTCGGTGTCGGTCAACATGCCAAGCGTCATGCAGGTTTCCATGCCCAACGCCTTGACGCCTTCGACCATGGCGATGATAGCGTCCATGTCGCGCGCTTTCGGCTCGCGCCATGCCGCGCCCATGCAATAGCGGGTGGCTCCGCCGGCCTTGGCCTTTCGCGCCTCGGCGATGACGCGCTCCACTTCCATGAGCTTGGAGGCCTTGAGTCCGGAATCGTGGTGCGCGGACTGGCTGCAATAACCGCAGTCCTCCGCACAGCCCCCGGTCTTGATGGAAAGCAGCCGGCTTTTCTGTACGCGATTGGGATCGAAGTTGGCGCGATGGACCGTGTGGGCGTGGAACAGGAGGTCATTGAACGGCAATTGGTAGAGTGCCACGGCCTCGCTTCGCGTCCAATCGTGGCGGGGCGTGGCATCGCCGGAGGATCGGATGGCGGGCGATCTGTCGAGCATCGGCAATGATCCATTGGTTCAGACAGCGTGGCGCATCGCGGCCGTGGCGCGACGCTGCCGGTTTCAAGGCGTTGGGCCTCGGGTCAGTGTCGCGACCGCCAAGCTGCTGTCATGCCGCGATTTTTCCGCCTCCAACCTTGGTGATGACCATGACCGAGGCTCGCGGAGGAAACATGGAATCCGGGCCGGCCGGCCAGCGGGTCGCGGGGTCCTTGGCCGAGGAGTGCCGGCCGAAAGCCGCCCAGCCCTTGGTGTTGTCGGCGGAAGGGTGCTGGACGGATAGGAACAGCGTGCTGCCGTCGGGGGTGAAGCGCGGGCCGCCCACCTCGGCGCCGACGGGAGCGCGAAAGAACAGCTGCGAGCGTCCGCGTTTCTCGCCGTCGAGGTCGACCGCGTAAAGTCCGTCAGCCTTGCCGGACATGCGGTCCCACTTGGTGCCCTGGTCGGTGGCGACCCACAGCCGCCAAAAGGGATCGAAGGCGACGTTGTCGGGGCAGCAGAACCAGCCATTGGCGCTGGTATCGGGGTGCCATCGCGTGGCGGGGGCTGATTTGGGATCACCGCAGACGACGAGGAACGACCAGGTGAAGCGTGTCGATGCTGGATCGCCGTCGGCCTCGAGCAGCTCGATCACATGGCCCCAATCGTTGGCGACGCGCGGGTTGGCGGGGTTCGGGTTCTTGCGCCCGTCATTGTTGGTCAAGGTCGCGATGACGCGGCCGCCAGGTCCGGGCTCGACGTCCTCGGGGCGGTCCATTTCGGTGGCGCCAGCGGCCGTGGCCGCCAAGCGCGCATCGATCAGGATGTCGGCCATGGTGGCGAAGCGCGGATCGCCGGCGAGCTTGCCCTCGCCGGGCGCCAGCTTCAACCATGTGCCCGTGCCGTCCGCATCGAAGCGCGCGGCATAGAGCGTTCCCTCGGACAGGAGCGTCTTGTTGTGGTTGCGGTCGCCGGGCCGGAACGTCCCACTCGAGACGAACTTGTAGATGAACTCGTCCTTGTCGTCGTCGCCGGAGTAGACGACGATCTGGCCGGATTTGGCGATGGCGTTCTCGGCGCCCTCGTGGCGGAAGCGGCCAAGGGCGGTGTGCTTGACCGGGGTCGAGCCCGGTTCCAGTGGGTCGACCTCGACAATCCAGCCGCAGCGGTTGGGCTCGTTGGGCTCGCGGGCGAGGTCGAAGCGGTCGACGTAATGGCCCCAGCCGGCAACGTTGCGAGAGCCTGGTATGTCGTAGCGGCGGCGCGAAGCCGTCTCTCTTTCATCGAGAGTTGGTGGCTGGCGTCCGGAGCGGCTTTCTCCTGGCGGCAGGAAATAGAGATGGAAGTTCTCTTCGGGCATCAGCCATGTTCCCCACGGCGTGATGCCGCCGGCGCAATTGGCAAGCGTGCCGAGGCAGGTGCGTCCGGTCGGGTCGGCGCTGGTCATCATGCGGGTGTGGCCGGCGGCGGGGCCGTCGATTGTCATGGCGGTTTCCAGCACGGTGATGCGACGGTTGTACTTTGAAGTCTTGACCGTTGCCCAATCGTTATCGGTTCGGTTGATCTCGACGATGGAGCCGCCGATGGCCGCCATTTCGATGCGGGTGCGTTCGGGACCGGAATCGATCACCAACGCGCTGCTGTAGGCCGCGTCGGCGAACATCATGTGCTGTTGTGCGTACTCGTGATTGACGCATAGGAGGCCGCGGTTGCCCTCATCATCGAGCGGAATGAAGCCGATGAAGTCGTTGTTGGTGCCGAACTGGCGCAATTGGCTTTCGACCGACTGCTTTTCTGGATCGAACGCGGGTGCATCCTCGAACAAGGGATCGCCCCAGCTCAGGAGTGGTCGCGC
Source organism: Hyphomicrobiaceae bacterium (assembly GCA_044222395.1). GTDB lineage: Bacteria > Pseudomonadota > Alphaproteobacteria > Rhizobiales > Hyphomicrobiaceae > JAEUMD01. The sequence continues at coordinate 12,395 of JBGANK010000002.1, forward strand.
CTCATAGCCTTCGGCGACGTGATGGCTTCCGTCGATACCTGCCGTCAGCTCTTTGAACGAGAACGGCGGGCTCGTCGCTGGAGCGTCGAGGGAGCGCGCCAGTGCTGCGCTGGGCGAGGTGGTTGTCTTCAATGCCGCTAGGAGTGCGCCAATCCGACCCAATGCCGACATGAAGCGACGGCGGGAGAGGTGCGGCTCGGCGGTCGAGCGCAATTCGGCGAGGCGACGGGAAGCTGGTGATGTCATGGGCGATGTAAGCTCGGCGTCATGCTGGATGCGTTACTTGGTGCGGCTGATTGGCAGGCGCGAGATCGGTTCACATTTGACCTGCCTAATGGGCTGGAGCTTATATCATTGCTGGACGACCGCGGCAGATTTCGTTCGCCTTCGATGCCGAGTGCCGGGGTCGGTTCAGCCGAGATTGCGCCCGATCACGGATTCATGTCACGGCGCGCGAGTATGGATATCATTTCCCGGGAACTGGCGCCGATGATCTTCGCGTTTCCTCCGATAGAGCAGCCCACTCTGCCGATTGCAGGGAGCGACCTGCTGTTTCCCGTGCATCGGGTCTATTGCATCGGCCGCAACTATGCGGAACACGCTCGCGAAATGGGCCATGATCCCGATCGAGAGCCGCCGTTCTTTTTCCAGAAGAATCCCGACAATCTGAAAGCCGGCGGAATTTTCTCCATGCCGGCTCATTCCAATGATGTGCAATTCGAGATCGAATTGGCGGTCTGTCTCAAATCGGGTGGAACGAACATCGCAATGGAATATGCCCTCGATCATGTCTTCGGATATGCCGCGGTGCTGGATATGACGCGCAGGGATTTGCAGGCCGAGGCGAAGAAGCTCGGGCGGCCGTGGGAAGTGGCAAAGGCATTCGAGGGGTCGGCGCCGTGCAGTGCCGTGCATCGGGTTGCCGATGTCGGGCATCCCGCGAAGGGCGAGATTTCGCTCGATCAGAATGGAAAACGGCGGCAAACAGGGGATCTTTCGCAAATGATCTGGAGTGTGCCCGAGCAGATTTCCATTCTGTCGCGCTACTTCGGGCTTCGGGCCGGCGATGTCATCCTGACTGGCACGCCGGCCGGGGTCGGGCGGGTGGAGGTGGGCGATCGTCTGGCGGGGCGCGTCGCGGGGGTGGGAGGCATTGAGATCCAGGTGATTTAATCGAAGGGTTTCTATTTTGTAATTCTGCACGAGAGAATTGTCGGATTGATTTTATTATATTTGGGCTTCAATTTCACCGCACTTTCCGACGAATTGCGTAAGGTGAAATCCGGTTAATAGTTGTGATTTCTGGGCGCAATAAGCATAAAATCCCGAGTACGGGCGGGGTCGTGATGCGGCATGGGCGGCGGTGGAACGCTGGGGCAGCAGTAGCGCGAGAATGCCGACGCCTCGTTCCTTAGACGTGCTGGCGCGCCGGGTGGATTGGCGTGAGGAGCTTGAGGGTGGTTGAATCGATGCAATCAGTTGAACGCGAGACCGAGCTTGCGGAGCTGCTCAATCGGCACGAGGTCCTGGGCCTGCGTGGCTACACGTTTGCGCTTGGACCGCAGGGTGGCGTGATCGTCGGCCGCTGGGGACATGTGCGCGGCGTCTGGCGGGCCGGCAACGATGGTTATGGCTGGATTCCCGCCAGCAACACCGAGCCGGTGCACTGGTCCGAGAATGCCGAAGCGGCGGTTCGCTTCACGCTCGTGATGATGACGTCGGTTTGAGGCCGCTGCAGACGCTAGCATCGGGCAGTACGCAGGACGTCAGCTCAAGTCGTCGGGCAGCCGCGGCATCGGCAGCACGTCGATGCCATCTTCAGCAAGTTCCTTGACGTCCTCGGCAGTCGCCTCGCCATGGATGGCGCGATCGGGTGATTCGTCGAAATGGATACGGCGTGCCTCTTCGGCAAACCGAGGGCCGACGTACTCCGACTTGGCAAGGATCTGGTCGCGCAGGGCGCGGACCTCTTTCATCATGACCTTCAGCTGTTGTGCTTCGGGAGTTGCGGCCAGTAGCGCCGAGGAATGTGCGGACTGGGTGCCGGTGGACGGCGCCTGGGATGTGCTTTCCGGGCTGCGGGCGTGGGCAATCTGCGGGGCCATGATGGCGCGTTTGACGTTCACCCCACCGCACACGGGGCAGTTCAGCTGACCTTCAGTCTCTTGGCTTTCGTAGGCCGTGCTCGATGCGAACCAGGCCTCGAATTCGTGACCTTCTTCGCACTGCAGGCGATAGCGGATCATGGCGTTACTCCGTAGCCCAGGTGGGCAGCGGCTTCGATCACGGTGAAGCTCCGATCGTGCGACAACGATGGGACGCGGCTGCGGACATCGGCGACGACAGCGGGATCGATGTCGGCAACGACGACGCCCGGCTCCGTTCCTGCCTCGGCCAATGTTTCACCCCACGGCGCGATGATGATCGAGTGGCCGTAGGTGGCGCGGCCGATCTCGTGCAATCCGGTCTGGGCGGCGGCCAGGACAAAGCATTGCGTTTCGATGGCGCGGGCGCGGAGCAGCGTGTGCCAGTGTGCCTCGCCGGTGGTCTTGGTGAATGCGGCAGGACCGGCGATAAACTGGGCGCCGGCCTTGGCGAGGGCGCGGTGCAGATAGGGAAAGCGCAAGTCGTAGCAGATCGTCAGGCCCATGCGGCCCCATGGCAGATCGACGACGACGGCTGCTGTGCCGGGCTCGTAGCTGCGGCTTTCCTTGTAGCTTTCGCCGTTCGGCAGATCGACGTCGAACATGTGGATCTTGTCGTAGCGGGCAGCGATGTTGCCATCGGGTGAGATGACGTAAGTGCGGTTGGCCAGCTTGTCGGCTGACACCCTGACCGCCATGGAGCCGATGTGCAGCCAGATGCCGAGTTCGCGGGCGAGGCGCTGGAAGTGGATCAGCGCGGCGTTGTCTTCTTCCGGTTCGGCAAGCTCGAACAGCCGGTTGCGGTCGAGCTCCATCAGCGTGGTGACCTCGGGCGTCTGCACGTATTCAGCACCCTGCTGCACGGCATCCCGGATCATAGCGGTGGCGTCGACGACGTTTCTTTCGACGTCGCGGCCGGATCGCATCTGGATCAGGCCGGCGCGGAACTTGGCGTTGCCCGTGGTGGTCGTCATCAGCGTCGTCTTTCATCCCAATGCCGGCGGCCCGCCAAATGCCCCTGGTCGGTCAGCCGGCCAGGAGCGGATCGAGATGGCCGGCACGATCGAGAGCGTAAAGGTCGTCGCAGCCGCCAACGTGGCGGTCACCGATCCAGATCTGCGGCACGGTGTTGCGGCCGCCTGCCTTCTGACGCATCTCGGCCCTCAGACCCGGCGCGGTGTTGACGTCGATTTCGTCGAACGTGACGCCCTTCTGCTTAAAAAGGTCCTTGGCCATATGGCAATATGGACAGAACATCGTCGTATAGATCGTGATCTTAGGCATAGCGTAACGTGCGTCCCTTCACGGCCGATCGCCAGCTGCCAAAAATAGTGAATTGCAGAGCCTTGGCAAAGCGCCGAGGGGCCACTGTGCAGCATGATTTTGCTCAAGATGCGCGATTTTCCAGCCAATTGGCCGGAACTCGTTGCCGGTGGATCAGGTGTCGAGGGCGCTCGCCGTATCGGTGACGAGGGCCAGGGCCAGCACGTCGACCGTGGCCGCTCCGGCCGCCTGAAGCGCAATGGTGGCCGCCGACACGGTAGCGCCGGTGGTGATGACGTCGTCGATCAGGAGTACGCGGCGGCCGGCAATTTCGGGCAGATGGCGCTGGGGCACGGCAAACGCGCCTTTGACGTTCTGGCGGCGCTGGGTGGGCGTCAAGCCAATCTGGCGGTCGGTCGACCGCGTGCGCTGCAGCGCCAGCGGCGCGCTCGGCCGGCCGGTCAGTCGCGCCAGTTCAGCCGACAGGATGGCCGCCTGGTTGAAGCGGCGCCGGAGCAGCTTCCAGCGATGCAGTGGCACAGGGACAAGGACATCGGCCTCATCGATCAAGTCACGCCCGGCCTCGGCCAGCCAGCGGCCGAACAAATTGCGGGCATCGTGACGATCGCGAAACTTGAGGTCGTGGATCAGCTCGCGCATGACGCCATCGAAGCGGGCGACGGCGCGGGCGCGCCGGTAGACCGGAGGCTCGGCCATGGCCTTGGCGGACACGGTTCCGGCGCCGGCATCATAAGGCAGCGGAATTCCGAGACGGTCGCAGTGCGGCTGGCGGATGAAGTCGATTTTCGACCAGCACGCGGCGCACAGCGCATCGTGCGTCGCCATTGGCTTGTGACAGTGGAGACAAAGCGGCGGCGTGACGATATCAAGGATATGGGTGAATGACCGTCCCACCAACATCTTGATGCTCGAGGGCGTGTTTGTGCGCGTGGACGGCACTGAAGAGTCGGTGCCCGACAGCGCGGCGCTCAGCTCTTGCGGCGGTGGCTGGTGGTGATCAAGTGTCGCCATCAGTAATTGAAGCCCTGGTACGCTAAGAAGAGGAAGCGGAAAGCATCCACCGAATGAACGAGAAGGGCAAGCGGCAAGGTGGTGCAGGTGGTGGCGCGGCAACCAGTGATGCGCTGCTGTTCGATCGCTTGCTTCTGCTGGAACGGCGCCGACGCGCGGCCGATCAGGCAGCGGCGCACGATTTCCTGCTGCAACGGGTGGCGGAGGATCTTGCCGATCGGCTGCAGATCATCAAGCGTCGGTTCGAACATGGCGTCAACCTGGGTGCGCATCACGGATTGCTGAGCCGCCGCATCCGGCGGTTGGGCAATATCGGACTGGTGGTAGACGCCGATCCCTGCGCGGAGCTGCTTAGTCGGTGCGAAGGGCCGTCCGTGCTCGCCGATGAGGAGCTGCTGCCGTTCGGCGATGCCTCGCTCGATCTTGTCGTCTCGGGACTGGCACTGCAATTCGTCAACGACCTGCCGGGCGCGCTGGTGCAGATCCGCAGGGCGCTGAGGCCCGACGGCCTGTTGCTCGCGTCGATGCTCGGGGGCATGACCCTGAGCGAGCTAGGCTCTGCGTGGCTTTCGGCGGAATCGGAGATCGTCGGCGGAGCCTCGCCGCGCGTGGCACCCGCAATCGATCTGCGTGACCTGGGAAGTCTATTGCAGCGGGCCGGATTCGCTCTGCCCGTGGTCGACAGCGACGTGGTTCGCGTCGCCTACGGCTCGCCGCTGGCGCTGATGGGCGAGATCAAGGCGATGGGGGCGAGCAACGTGCTCAATGCGCGCAGCCGCAGCTTGACGCGGCGTGACGTGCTGGAAAGGGCATCGCAGATCTACCAGGAGCGGTTTGGTCGCGTGGACGGCAAGGTGCTGGCGACATTCGAGATCCTGACCGTCACCGCCTGGGCGCCCGATGCTAGCCAGCAGCAACCACTGAAGCCAGGCTCGGCCAAGATGCGGCTCGCCGATGCCTTGGGGACACGAGAGCTTGGAGCCGACGAAGGGGACAAGCGATAGCGCCGCAGGGCATCGCGCCTGACGGTAGCGATGCCCTCGGGTGCGCGTTGCGGGTCTGCGTCAAGTCGAGCGCGGGCCGCGCATCTGGAGCAACGCAGCCTCGATCTTGCGCCAGGTCTTTGCTTCCTCGGTGGCGCCGGTTTCCTCGAGCAACTTGGCCTTCTGGGCGGCCTCGGCGACGGCCTTGTCGCCATGCGCTTCGAGCAGCATGCGGGCGTGCTCCTGGATCTCGGTCGCAAGCATGGGGGGTCTCCTTTGATCGGTCGTAAAGAATGTGAGCGGACAGACCAGAAGCGATGACGGCTCGCCTGATCAAGTCTGAATCGAGGTTTCGACGTTACAGCATCGTCGTAACCGGCGATGAAGTTCTTGCGCATGATCAAACAAAGTCGGTCGACCTCGAATGGCGCAATCCGCAGTGGAACGGATGACTTCAAATCTAGGCAGTTCCGGCGCGAGAACAACCCCTATCGATCAATCAAGGATTTGTTGCTCGCCCGGCAATCGCAATGCCTGTTGTGCCGAGCAATTGTGCAGCTGACCGCGAGACGGGGTGCTCAGGCAAGCAAATCGCGAAGTGCGGGTATCAGCGGGGCGTCCGCAGGGGGCATCGGGTAGTGCTGCAATCTGTTGGCCCTCACCCAGGCGACCTCCTGGCCTTCGCGCGGATTGATCTCGCCCTCCCAGGTGCGACAAATGTAGAGCGGCATCATCAGATGAAACTCGTCATAGGTATGGCTGGCGAAGGTGAGCGGGGCAATGCAGGTCGGGCACAGCTCGATGTCGAGTTCTTCCTTCACCTCACGGATGAGTGCGGCTTCAGGCGTCTCGCCGGGCTCCAGCTTGCCGCCGGGGAATTCCCAGAGGCCGGCGAGCTGCTTGCCATCGGGCCGTTTCGAAATCAGCACGCGGCTGTCGACGTCGATGAGGGCGACAGCGACGACCAATAGCAGGCGCTTGGGGCGGACCGGCTCGATCACGCAGGCTGCTCCTTGCGGGTCAGCAAGTAGACGTTTTCAAAGAGCGAGGTGAGACCGCGCTGGCGCAGGCCGTCGTTGCTTAGCAGGACCTCCCTGGTGCTGAGTTCGCGGATGTGGAACGAGTCCGAATAAAGGGAGGCCACTTCGCGTTCAGGTACTGAGAACGGCGGCCCTTGCATCTGGTGCTGGTCGTAGGTGAGCGAGATGAGCAAGGTAGGAGTGCCGGTCTTCAGCCGTTCGCCCATGAAGCGCGCGTAGCGCTGGCGCATTGCCGGGGGAAGGGCAATCAGGCTGGCGCGATCGTAGACGGCATCGATGCTGGCGAAGATTTCATCGGGCACGGCGAAGAAGTCACCGCACAATAGCTGATAGCGGCCGCCCATGTAGCAGCGGAAACCATAGTCCTCGGTGACGACGTGGCGGACCTTGTTGTGAGCGAGAAATGCCTCAAGGCCCTTGCGAGAAAGCTCGACGCCGATAACCTCGTGGCCCTGTGCGGCTATCCAGGCCATGTCATGGGCCGCGCCGCACAACGGCACGAGTATGCGTGAGCGCGGAGGCAGGGCGAGTGATTGGAAATTTGCGATCAGCGCCGGGTGCACGTCGTCGCGATGCCAGCCCGTCTCGCCTTTCTCCCAGCGTTCCAGCCAGAAATCCGGATCCATGACGGCCGCTCCTCTTCTCGCTATCGCTTTTCCTCTCGCCATTGAATAAATGCGCAGAGGGGGTCCTGCGATCAGCTGCGATAGTCCGCGTTGATCGAAACGTAGTCGTGGGTGAGATCGCAGGTCCAAACTGTGGCGGAGGACTTGCCGACGCCGACGTCGGCGCGGATCAAGATCTCGCGGTTCTTCATGTAGGCTGCGACCGTCTTTTCGTCGTACTCCGCCGCGCGCTCGCCGTTCCTGGCGACGCAATGGGGGCCGAACCAGATCGTCAGGCGGTCACGGTCCGCGGCTTCGCCCGACTTGCCGACCGCCATGACGACGCGGCCCCAGTTGGGGTCCTCGCCGGCGATCGCGGTCTTGAGGATGGGCGAATTGGCGCAGGACCGTGCGATGGTGCGGGCGGCTTTGAAACTCTCCGCACCGGTAATCTCGAAGGTGACGAACTTGGAGAGCCCTTCGCCGTCCTTGGCAACCTGAATGGCGAGGCTGCGCATGACTTCGTGGAGTGCTGCGCCGAATGCCGCCAGCCGAATGTCGGATTTGCGGGTGATCGGTTCCTGGCCACGGGCCTTGGCTGCGCCTGTCGCAAACACGAGGCAGGTGTCGCTGGTGGAGGTATCGCCGTCCACCGTCATGCAGTTGAAGGTGGTCTGGGCGTGCTGGAAGACGAGCGCCTGCAGGGGTTTCTGTGCGATCGCCGCATCGGTGAAGATGTAGCAGAGCATGGTCGCCATGTCGGGCGCGATCATGCCGGCGCCTTTGCAGATGCCGTTGACGGTGACGCTGACGCCGCCGAGATCGACCTTGCGGGTGGCCATCTTGGGATAGGTGTCGGTGGTCAGTATCGCTCGTGCGGCGGCCTCGAAGGCGTTCGACTTGGCCTTCTTGGCGAGCCCGGCAAGCAGGTGCGTGAACTTGCCTGCGTCCATCGGCTCGCCGATGACGCCGGTGGAAGACACATAGACTTCGCTCGGCTTGGCGCCCACCGCTTGCGCCGCGGCTGTCACGGTGGCGTCTACAGCTTCGCGGCCCTTCATGCCAGTAAAGGCATTGGCATTGCCGGAGTTGACGACGAGGATGCGCGCCTTGCCTTGGGCGAGGTTCTCGCGGCAGCGGATGACGGGAGCCGAGCAGGTCTTGGATTGGGTCAGCACGCCGGCCGCGACGGTGCCGGCGTCCATCACCGCGACCATCAGATCGGTGCGGCCCTTGTAGCGGATGCCGGCCTCGGCGGTGGCGAAGCGCACGCCCTCGATGGCGGGGAGCTTCGCCAGCTTTTCGGGTGCAAAGGGTGAGATGGACGTGATCTTGCCCATGATGTCGTGATCCGCTGGTCGATGAGGCCCTAGCCGAAATAGATCGGGCCGCCTTTTTCAAGCGGCCCGTGTGCTGTGGCAAGCGGGATCGGTCACACCCGGTTTATTTCTTTTCCTCGGGCTTCTTGGCGTCGCCGCCGGCGGCCTTGTCGCCATGCGGGTTTTCCTTGGACTCGATCTGCTTCTTGATCATTTCCTCAAGGTGCTTGCGCTGGGCGTCCTGCTGGGCGTTCTGCTCCTCGACCTCTTTCTTGATGGCCGGATCGACATATTCGATCTTGGACTCTTCGCGCAGCTTGGCGGCGACCGACTGGGCGCGCTGGTGAACCATCGATGCAAGGATGCGGTCCTTGACCTCCTCGAAGGTTGGCGGCGGCTTCTGCCTGCGGTCCTCCAGCTTGATCAAATGCCAGCCGAACTGGCTCTTGACGGGTTCGGAAACCTCGCCCTTCTGGAGGGCGAAGGCGGCCTTTTCGAAGGTCGGAACCATCTGGCCGGCCGAGAAATAGCCGAGCATCCCGCCGTCATCCTTGGTGCCTGGGTCCTTGGAATGCTCCTTGGCAAGCGCACTGAAATCGCCGCCATCGGCGATTTTCTTCTTCAGGTCCTTGGCTTGCTCCTCAGAATCCACAAGGATGTGCCGGGCCTGAACTTCCTCCTTCGGTTTCAGCGCCTTGACCTGATCCTCGTAATAGGTCTTGGCGGCGGCATCGCTGATCGAATTGTTGATTTCCTTGTCGAAGTACAGATCGCGGAGGGCGCGGTTGCGCCAATACTTCATGCGCTCGTCGAATGCGGCGCCCTGGGCCAGCTTGGCAGTCTCGGCAGCCTTGGCGAATAGATTGTTTTCAATGAGGAATTCCACGATGACCCGGCGCTTGGTGCCGTCGGGAAGGTTGCCCAGATCACGGCCGATCTCGTCCTCGGCGAGCTTCAGGTCATTTTCGGTGATGGCAATACCGTTGACGGTGGCCATGACCTTGCCGGCGGGCTGTTCCTGGGCGGGCGCCTGCGACACGTGGCCAGACACGGCAAGGGTCAGGAGCAGGGTGAGGACGCTCGCTTTAGAGAAGGGCGAAATGGTTTGTTTCACGGGACGTTTTCCTCATTACGGCGATTTTCTTGCCGATACATGCTTCTCTGATGGCAGACGCAGTTTCGATCGCAGGCATGGATAAACGGGCAGGAGGTGCCTGCCAAGTTAAGTTTTCGATAGCGGCAACTATGTCTCAATCCGGCCATTTGGCGCCGCTTCTTTGCGGTCCGTCGCGTTGACAAGGCGCCCCTGCGGTCCTTATCTCTGCGCCAAATCGTGTCGCTCGGTGAGTGCGATCGTTAGCACGCCGATAGCGGATGGTTTCGTCGGCTTAAACGAAATCCGAGGCTCAAGTCAGAAATCTCGACGCGAAACCTGCTCACGACGTGGCGACGCCAGGGAATTGGTCCCTTCGGTCGTCCGGCCCCCACTAGTTTGAGGACATCCCTAATGCTCTCGTTCGGCTCGTTCGCCTCGAAGATTTTTGGCTCGTCGAACGAGCGGCGCTTGAAGGGGTACCGCCCCCAGGTGGCCGCCATCAATGCGCTCGAGGACGAGGTCGCCAAATTGAGCGATGCGGACCTCAAGGCGAGGACCGAGAAGTTCCGCGCCGAGATTGCCGGCGGCAAGAGCCTCGATGATCTGCTGGTGCCGGCGTTTGCAACGGTGCGTGAGGCGGCCAAGCGCGCGCTCGGCCAGCGCCACTTCGACGTACAGCTGATCGGCGGCATGGTGCTTCACGAAGGCAACATCGCCGAGATGAAGACCGGCGAAGGCAAGACGCTTGTCGCAACGCTCGCCGTCTATCTCAATGCGCTCGCCAGCAAGGGCGTCCACGTCGTCACCGTCAACGACTACCTGGCGAAACGCGACGCGGAATGGATGGGCCGGGTCTACAAGTTCCTCGGACTCACCGTCGGCTGCATCGTGCACGGCCTCGACGACGAGCAGCGCAAGGAACAGTACGACTGCGACGTGACCTACGGGACCAACAACGAGCTCGGCTTCGATTATCTGCGCGACAACATGAAGATGAGCAAGGCGGAGATGGTGCAGCGCGGACACGCGTTCGCCATCGTCGACGAGGTCGACTCGATCCTGATCGACGAGGCACGCACCCCGCTCATCATCTCAGGGCCGGTCGAGGACCGCGCGGAGCTCTACGTCGCCATCGACAGCTACATTCCCAAGCTCGAGAAGCAGCATTTCGAGCTCGACGAGAAGCAGCGGCAGGTGTCGCTGACGGACGAGGGCAACGAGCACATCGAGCAGCTGCTGGCCGAGGCGGGCGTGCTCAACGGATCGCTCTACGACATCGAGAACGTGACGATCGTGCACCACGTCAACCAGGCGTTGAAGGCGCACAAGCTGTTCCAACGCGACAAGGACTACATCGTCAAGGGTGACGAGGTCGTCATCATCGACGAGTTCACCGGGCGCATGATGCCGGGCCGGCGCTATTCGGAAGGGCTGCACCAGGCGCTCGAGGCCAAGGAGCGCGTGGCGATCCAGCCGGAGAACCAGACGCTGGCGTCGATCACGTTCCAGAACTACTTCCGCCTCTACGACAAGCTTGCCGGCATGACCGGTACGGCAACCACCGAGGCCAACGAGTTCATGGACATCTATGGCCTCGATGTGGTCGAGATACCAACCAATCGCGAAGTCGCTCGCGCTGACGAAGACGACGAAGTGTACCGGACGCAGCCGGAGAAGCTCGGCGCGATCGTGATGACAATCGCGGATTGTTCGCGGCGCGGGCAACCCTTGCTGGTCGGCACGGTATCGATCGAGAAATCCGAGCAGCTGTCGGGTCTGTTGTCGGACAAGAAATTCATCGAGCAGCTCGGCCGCAAGACCTTGGCGCAGGCGGAAGAGATCAAGCACGAGCGCGACAAGGAGCTGAAGGCGTATCTCACGGATATCGGCACGCATCTGGTGGATGTCGCAAAGAAGGCCAAAGCCGGCGAACAGGTTGTTGCGCATCAAGTGCTCAATGCGCGCTACCATGAGCAGGAAGCCAATATCGTCGCGCAGGCGGGTGTGCCCGGCGCGGTAACGATTGCCACCAACATGGCCGGTCGCGGTACGGACATCCAGCTGGGTGGCAATGCCGAATACCGCTTGCGTGACTGGTTGTCGGCCGAGCATGGCGCCGGGCGCGATCCCGACAAACAGGCGATTGCCAAGCAGGAGCGCGAGATCGGCGCGGACATTGCCGTCAAGAAGGCGCGGGCGCTGGAAGCCGGTGGACTCTACGTTCTGGGCACCGAGCGGCACGAGAGCCGCCGCATCGACAACCAGCTGCGTGGACGCTCGGGCCGCCAGGGCGATCCGGGGCGTTCGAAGTTCTATCTGGCGCTCGACGATGATCTGATGCGCATCTTCGGCTCGGAGCGAATGGACAAGCTGGTCGGCGCGCTGGGCATGAAGGAAGGCGAGGCGATTGCGCATCGCATGATGAACAAGTCGCTCGAGATGGCGCAGAAGAAGGTCGAGGCGCGCAACTTCGACATTCGCAAGCAGATCCTGAAATACGACGACGTGATGAATGACCAGCGTCGGGTGATTTTCGATCATCGCATCGAGATCATGGCTGAAGACGACGTTTCGGAGACGGTCAAGGACCTGCGGCATCAGGTGGTCGGCGACCTGGTCAAGCGGTACATTCCGGAGAAGGCCTACGCGGAACAATGGGACGCCAAGGGTTTGCGCGAGGCTGCGCAGAGCATCTTCGGCCTCGATCTGCCGATCGACGAATGGGCGGACGAAGAGGGCATCGCTGATGAAGAGATCAGAGAGCGCCTGCTGAAGGAGGTCGATGCCAAGGCGACGGCATTGCAGACCGAAGTGGGCGAGGACGTCCACAAGCAGTACGAAGGCGAGAAGGGCTTCCTGCGCATCGTAGCGGAGGACAGCGCGCTGAAGGCGCTCGTCGACCAGCCCGACGGCAAGCTCGCCGACATCGGCAGGCACCTTTTCAACTCCGCCAATTCGGCGATCCGGATCTCGGGAATATCACCTGAGCAGGCGGCACAGCAGGCGTGGCAGATCGGCGACCAGTTCATGCATCGCTACGGTGAAGCGCAGCGGTTCGTCGAGCTTGTCGAAAGCACAACGGACCGCTCGGTGGCGAGCCTGGGCGGTTTGCGGTTGCGCGAGATCGAGAAGATGGTGCTGTTGCAGACGCTCGACCACCTGTGGCGCGAGCATCTCGTGACGCTGGAGCATCTGCGGCAGGTGATCGGTTTCCGCGCCTACGGCCAGCGCGATCCGCTCAACGAGTACAAGAGCGAAGCCTTCACGCTGTTCCAGAACATGCTGCTGCGCCTGCGCGAGCAGGTCACTGGCATACTAATGACCCTGAAGCCAGGGGAGCAGAACGAGGAGGAGTTGTTGCAGGCGGCGGAGCTTCCGCCGATGGAGGCTCATCATATCGACCCTATGACGGGCATGGACGAGTTCGCCCTGGCGGACGCGGCAATCCAGGGCGGCAGCTCGCTGGGGCCCGTCGCGGAGCGGCGCCAGCCGGTGCAATCGCGGCGCGGCGCCGACATGGTCGATCCCAATGATCCCAACACGTGGGGCAAGGTGTCTCGCAACGCTCCTTGTCCGTGCGGGTCGGGCAAGAAATTCAAGCACTGCCATGGCAAGCACGCCTAATGGATCGCGGCCGCGGGCCTGCGATCCGGCTTGATGGTATCTGATCGTGCGTATCCTCGGTCTTGTCGGCGCGACACACGACAGTGGCCTTGCCATTGTGGACGACGGCTTGCCGGTGCTGGTGCTCGAGGAGGAGCGGCTCAACCGCATCAAGAGGACCAAGGCTTTTCCGAGCCATTCCGTGATGGCGGCGCTGGGGCATGACCTCGCCGGACTTGCCGACGTCGATGCGATCACGACGCCGTGGGACGTGGGCCGGCTGCGCTCGAGTTTCACCAAGGCCATCCTGCGCGGCCTGCCAGGCAGTCTCAGCCTTCTGCTCGAAGCCTCGCACACGCCGCAGCGCAATGAGATCGTACTGCTCAACCACTACCTGCGGCGGCGCTTGAAGCGGATCGCGCGCAGGCGGGCATTGCCGCCGATTGTCAATGTCGGACATCACGAATCGCACGCGGCGGTGTTTTTCGTTTCCCCCTTCGAGGAGGCGACCGTGCTCGTCATGGACGGGTTCGGCGACGATGCTGCCACGAGCGTTTTCACCGGTGACGGGCGTGGATTGGAGCGCCAGTGGTGGACGGGCATCTTCAACTCGATCGGGATCGTCTACACGGTCGTCACGAAGTACCTTGGATTCGCAGGCTTCTCGGACGAGGGAAAGGTGATGGCGCTCGCCGCCTTCGGCGATGATCGCTATGTCGATGCCTTCCGCAAATTATTCGTGCTGGAGCCGGAAGGACGCTACCTTATCGACATGTCGTATTTCGATTTTCACCGCTATGGCGAGCTGAAGCCGGTGAAGCGGAAGTTTGCCGACACGTTCGGCGCGCCGCGTCAGCGCGGTGAGGAAATCACGGAACGGCATCAGGCCATCGCGCGCGGGCTGCAGGTGGCGACCGAGGAGGTCATTGTGCATGTCGTGCGCCACCTTGCGCGCGTTCATCCGTCGCGCAATCTGGTGCTGTCGGGCGGCGTGGCGCTCAACTGCGTTGCCAATGCGAGAGTGCTGCAGGATACCGATTTCGAGCGCATCTGGATCCCGCCGTGCGCGTCGGACACCGGTGCGCCGCTGGGAAGTGCGCTTTGGCACTATCATCAGACGCTCGGGCAGCCGCGCCGTTTCGAACTCACGCACGCCTTCTATGGACTTGCTTTCGGCAATGCGGAGATCGTCGCGGCGCTCGATGCTGCCGGTCTTGCGTCGGAAAGGCTCAGTGAGCCGGAGCTGATCGCGCGGACGGCATCAGCGCTTGCCGACGGCAAGATCGTCGGCTGGTTCCAGGGGCGCTTCGAAATTGGGCCGCGGGCGCTCGGCAACCGATCGATCCTGGCTGATCCGCGGCGGCCCGAGATGCGCTCGATCATCAATTCCAAGATTAAGCACCGCGAGAGCTTCCGGCCGTTTGCGCCGGTCGTGCTGGAGGACCGCGCGGCGGAGTTCTTCGACATCCGTCAGCCCGATCCGTTCATGACAGTGGCGCCGCGGGTACGGGCCGAGCGCGCCAGCGACATAGCGGCGGCCGTGCATGTCGACGGGACGGGGCGTCTGCAAACCGTGTCGCGCGATGCCAATCCGCGTTTCTATGATTTGATCCTTGCGTTCGGGGAGCTAACAGGCGTGCCGGTGCTGCTCAACACGAGCTTCAACCGCCAGGAGCCGATCGTGGCGCGGCCCGAGGAGGCGATCTCCTGCTACTTGAGGACAGGCATGGACGTGCTGGTGCTCGGCGATCATTTCGTGACGGCGCGGTCGCCGGAAGCGGAGGCAAAGGCCAATGCTCGGTTTCGTCAGAGCGCTGTTGCGTGAGGGCGGGCAGATCTAGACGGCGAGGCAATCGAACGGCAATGGACAGGTTTAGTGCAGGCGGCGCTTGATCGATGCGGCGCGCTGACCCTGATGTTCGCCCTCGCCGTCTCCATCGTCCTTTGGAGAGTGGTCAGGCTCCTGCACCGCGTTCACGCGCGCCTTCCATGTTGCCAATCTGACTTCTGATTTGGGCAACTGATCGCCTGAGCCGTGCGTTGGAAGCTCGGACCGCTCAACGTGTGGAGACGGCGCGGTGGTCGCGTGCGACGATGCCGCCTTTTTGTCGGGTGAAAGGTCGGGGCCGGCGTTGCCTGTGCCTGCATGATCGGATCCGTTGCCGTGCGGGTTCTTGGAAGAGGCGTCGCCGTGCGTCGTCAGGCGGTCTGAGAGCGCAAGCAGTACGCTTGAGATGACGAAGACAACGTGGACGATGACGAGCCACATGATATCGCGGTCGGTCACCTTCTGGATCGACATGAACTGCTTCAGGAGCTGGATGGCGGAGATGGCGACGATCGACGACAGTAGTTTCAGCTTCAAGCCGCTGAAATCGATCTTGCCCATCCATTCCGGCCAATCCTTGTGATTGGCGTGGTCGATGCGCGAGACGAAATTCTCGTAGCCCGAGAAGATGACGATGACGATGAGCGAGCCCGTGAGCGAGAGGTCGACGAGGGCGAGGACGCCCAGGATTGTTTCGCTTTCCGTCGCAGAAAACGCGTTGGCGGCGATGTGGATCAGCTCGCCGATGAACTTGATCAGCAGCACGATCAGCGAGAGGGCGAGGCCCAGGTAGAATGGGGCAAGTATCCAGCGGCTTGCAAAGAGCGCGCTTTCCAGCGCTCTCTCGACCATCTTGATGGGCGTTCTCTCGTCTGCCATGTCGTTACGCATCCCTATTGAGGCGACTTTCGACCATGTTCTGGCAGGGGGGAAAGCGCGTCCTTAGCCTGCACATGGACGTCGGCGGCTGTATGCCATGGGCGAGGTCGGAGCGGCAAGGGTTCTCGGTGAAGGAGGCGCCGAGCGTCGCTGTCGGCGGGATCGGGGCGGGGTCTCCAATTGCCGCGACGGAATTTGTCGCGACCATCAGCAGGTGCCCGCAAGTTTGCGGCGTCGCGGGGTCTGGACCTCAGCCGATCAGACCCTTGTGGAGGGTGTTGCAAACGCTCGTTCACGTCGTCATCCCGACACAGATCGGGATACACGCAAGCCGCAGCGCGTGTTCCGCCTGAGGTGAGATCCGCCCGCGCAGCAAGCTGCAGCTCCCAACGCAAAGTGGTGCGTGCGGAGACTTGCGTGGGTGCCGGCCTTCGCCGGCATGACGGTGTTTGTAAAACGTGCTTGGCGCGTTCACTTCAAATGGAATCGTGGGAGCGCTCCATCATCTTGCTTTGAGCATGTTCTTCACGCTGAACCGCTCACACTTCAGCTAAACATGCTCTAGCGCGCGCGGGCGTTGCGGTTGGCTGTCTTCATGCGTTTGCGCAGGGATTCCTGCATCGACGCCTGCTCGGCCGCCAGGCGCGACTTGTAAAGGTCGATAAAGCGACGGCAGCTAGCGAGGGTCTGGTTGCATCTGAACGGAGATAATTTCTCCGCTGCTTGGGCCAGGATGCGAGGAGGAGACCGCTTCGGACTGGGCGGCAGCTTGGCGTTTTCCGCTACGCGACGTGCGAGCGACTGCATGGCGCCTTGGTACATCTCGAAGGCTGCGGCCAGATGTGTCGGCACTTCGCTTGCTGCCGTTTCCCACGCTGACTTGTGCGTCCTGTAGTTCATCTGGCTCAGGACCGGGTGGCGGCGAGCAAGACCGTAAAATTCCTCCAAGGCCTGCACTGCGGCGAGGGTCTCGCCGCACGGTTCTAAAGGGGAGGTAGCGCCCACCTCCCCGTGGGCGATCCGGTCGAAATGGTAGCGGCCATCACAAACGCGAACGCTTGGGGGAACGCGGGTCTCTTCGAAGGCGTCGTAACCTTGCTTGAGGTTCTGCCAGAAGCCGCGCCAATCGGCGTGATCGTGCTTCTTGAGGTTGGCTTCGGTCATGCGAAACGGGAAGACATGCACGGGCACGTGCTGCTGTCCCTTGATGATCGCCGCCTGGGTTAGGCGGAAGATCTCATCGATGACCGGATTGGTCATGGCGAAACAGCCGACAGACGAGCAGCCGCCGTGCACAAGGATGTAGGAACCGGTGCGCGCCTGCGCCTTGTCGAAGATGTTGGGGAAGCCGAGATTCAGGGACCGCGGCCAGCGTCCGACGCGATGCAGCTGGCTGCGCGAAATCGTGTAGAAGCCTTCGGGCGTCTGCTTGTCGCCTTCTGCCAGTTTCGGGCCAAGCGTGCCCGACCAATTGCAGATCGGATAGGTTGCGAAAAGCTCGTAGCGGTCGCCCTTGTGCATCCAAAGCTCAACTTCGGCTTCAGCCTTGAAGATGCGCAGCAGGACGGAATTGCCGACGTGCTGGCCTGCGGCCTCGAGGCGAGCGGCAAATGCGTTAGTGTCAGGCGTACCGGGCAATACCTTGTCGCCATCGGCATGCTGGCGCTGGTTCTCGACGCGGCCCGGCGCGACGTCCTTCAACTCTATGGTGACAGCGCGCGCCAGACTCGAACCGGCCAACGCGAACGCGAGAGTCAGCAGACTTGTGCTTGCCCGGGATCTGAGGGCGCCTTGCCGTTTTGGTGAAACCAAGTTGCGCATCCAGTCTCTTGCCCAGAATTTGCGATTCCCCTCGGCGCGCGGTACTTCGCGCAGGACCGATCCGGCTGATCGTCCCCCGACGTCACGTATCTTCGGTGGAACTGTAGCAGTCCGGCAAGCGACGATGCCACCGGTTTTGACTTCCATCAATCGCATCATCCCCATCCTGTTGCCGCAAGTCGCCTCGACGTCACACATTCAAACGGATGCAAAGCTAGGGCTCGATCAGCCCTCAGAAGCGGAATCGCGGCCCTTTACGCCATTGCAAGACGCGGCGATGGGGTCGTCACCGGACGCTGTGTCGTTGCCGGGAAGAAACACATAGTCGCCTTTGCAGACCCTGACGCGAGGAGGAAGCCCGGTGGCCTCGAACAGGTCGGTCCCTGTCTTGAGCGTGCGCCAGAAGCCGTGCAGCGGATCGGACGACTTTTCGGCGAGGTTTTCCTCGGACATGCGAAATGGCAGCGCCTGGACCTGGAAGCGCTTCTGTCCCGCCTGCAGGGCGGCGGTGACAAGCGCCCAGATCTCATCGATGACGGAATCGGTCATGGCGTAGCAGCCGACCGAGCCGCAACCGCCGTGCACCATCAGGAACGTGCCAGTGCGGCCGTGCGCGTGATCGTAGAGGTTGGGAAAACCCAGGTTGAAAGAGCGATGCCAGCGACTGTTCGGATTGAGCTGGCCGGCGCCAACCGTATAGAAGCCTTCGGGGGCCTGCCGGTCCCCCTGCATGATCTTGGGACCCAGTTGGCCCGACCAGCGGCAGATCGGATAGGTGGCGAAGTGCTGGAAGCGGCCGTCCTTCGCCTTCCAGATCTCCAGCTCGAATTCGCGCTTGAATATGCGGACGAGGATCGGCTGCTGGCGCGTCATCCCCGCCGCGGCAAGGCGCTGGTCGAGGGTCCCGAAGTCTGGCGTGCCTGGCAGCGGCTGGCCGATAGCCCACAACGCGCGATATGCGGCGCGCTTGGCGGAAATAATGCGTGCCTCGGGGTTGCCGAAGAGAAGCTGCCACTCGATGGCTAAGACTGCGGTTGCGACAACGACCAGCAGGCCAAGCAATACCGTGCGGCGCAAGCGCCGCCGCCGATTGCCGATATATCGATTCTCGTCCCGGCCCGGATCGGCCGGCGCTTCACCGCCAGACGGCATTCCTCTCCCATCCCGATCGCCTCGGAGATTGCAGCAGGGTGCAGCACGAAAGCGGAGAAAAATGCGGCGGCGACTTTTTTGATGATCGGAGCCGTGCTTACGGCGTGACTCACACAAATCGATGTGCGCTCAACACGACGATCTGCGCCGCCGGCATGCGTCTTGGTCAGGAGCAGTTCGCAAATGCTGGGAGGAGATTTGGAATTGGCGTAGCGATTAGCGGAAGCCGTAGCCGGTCGATCCGCCTTGCTGCTTTGCGCCGAGACCGAAGAAGTTACCCATGGCGGTACTGCCGTTGCCGGCACTGGACGGGGTGGTGGAAACGGGCGGCGGCGTCCACTCTGCGCCTTCGGGAGCAACGATCGTTTGCGCCGTGCGCGTTTTCGGTCCCGGAATCCCAATTCGTTCGGCAGCAAGCTGCTGCTCTGCGGGCTTTGGCGTGAAAGGCTCGATCTTGGGCTTGACGAACGTCGGGCAGGTGCCGGCCGGATCAGGCTGGGAGTTGTCGGCGGTTGTCACGTTGACAACATAGCGGTGCTCGCACACGGCAACCGAGGGTGGCAAGCGATTGGCTTCGAAGTAGTCGTAGCCCTGCTTCAGCGTGCGCCAAAAGCCAATCCATTTCGATTTGGCGTAGCGCTTCATATTCGCGTCGGTCATGCGAAACGGATAGGCATGAACTTCGAACGACTTCTGACCGCCCTTGATGGATTCGCGCGCGATTCCGTAGATCTCTTCCATCAGCGCATCCGTCATGGCGTAGCAGCCGGCGGATTTGCACTTGCCGTGGACCATCAGGAACTCGCCGGTGCGGCCGAGCGACTTGTCGTAGGCGTTGGGGTAGCCGAGGTTGAAGGCAACGTGGAACTGGGAGTTCGGATTGAGCTGATTGCTGGCGACCGTATAGAAGCCTTCGGGCGCCTGCTTGTCGCCCACCTTCTCCTTCGGTCCGAGATCACCCGACCAATTGCAAATCGGGTAGCTCTTGAAGTGATAGTAGCGACCGTCGTCGCGCTGCTTCCAGACCTCGAGCTCAGATTCTTCCTTGAAGATGCGGACGAAGACAGGTGCCTCGACCTTCATGCCCTTCTTGCCAAGGAGCATCATGGTCTGATTGGTGAGGGGCTGGTCGGCAGGTGCGATCTGCGGCGCGGAACTGCATCCGGCAACGAGCAGCGTCGCCAAGATGGCAACCGCCTTGCCCGAGCGATGTCGGCAGGTTTCAAGCACAGATTTCCATCGACTCATACGCAGTGCCCCTCGCGCACGTCGATCACCATATGGGTCCAATTCGTTAACATATCGTTAACGTTACCGGCGTCGCACCATTGGGGGTCGCGGTGACGCTGTTCAAGTTGAGACTATCCCCAACGAATGCGGCGGTCGAGCGGCGGAAGAGTATCGAAACTGAGCATTATCAAGATGTTGCAGTTTTGCCGCGGATGCGCTGCGGTGGCTTCCAAGCGGCGGAATTCGCCGCAGAAAATCAGATTACGCGGCTGTGGCGCGAGGCTGGCCTCAGTCAGAATTTCGTTTCGGGTGGGCGTGCGCGATCAGTCACTGATGCAGGTATCCCGGCGGCAGCTCGATGAGGGGCGGTGCCAATAGGGTGGCAGAATTGCGCGCCGGCAGGCCGCTCAGGCAGACATTTGGCGGCCAATTTTCAGGAATCGCTCATAGCGGTGCTGGCGCATTGCATCGCCGTCCTTGCCTTCGAAAGAGGCCAGCGTCTTGGCGATGGCGTCGCCCACGGCGCGGGTCATGCGGCGGTGATTGCGGTGGGCGCCGCCGACCGGCTCGGGAATGATCTGGTCGATGACGTCAAGGGCGATCAGATCCTGTGCCGTGATCTTCATGGCGGTCGCAGCCTCTTCCTTCTTGTTGCTGTCACGCCATATGATCGAGGCGGCGCCTTCCGGCGATATGACGGAATATATGGCGTGCTCCAGCATCAGGATGGTGTTGGCGGTTGCAATGGCGACAGCGCCGCCCGAGCCACCTTCCCCGATGATCACCGAGACGATCGGAACGCCGAGCTTGAGGCAGCAATCCGTGGAACGTGCGATCGCTTCGGCCTGGCCGCGCTCCTCGGCTGCTACGCCTGGGTAGGCGCCGGCCGTATCGACCAACGTGATGACCGGCAGGCCAAACTTGTCTGCCATTTCCATCAAGCGCACGGCCTTGCGGTAGCCTTCCGGATTGGCCATGCCGAAGTTGTGCTTGATGCGGCTTTGGGTGTCGGAGCCCTTTTCGTGGCCGATGATCATGACGGACCGGCCTCGGAAGGTGCCGACACCGCCGACAATGGCCGCGTCTTCGCCGAAATAGCGGTCTCCGGCGAGCGGCGTGAAGTCGTCGATCAGCGATTCGATGTAGTTGAGGCAGTGGGGCCGCTCCGGGTGGCGGGCAACCTGTGTCTTCTGCCAGGGTGTGAGCTTCGAATAGATTTCGGTGAGGAGCTCTTCGAGCTTGTCCTCAAGCTTGCGGATCTCGGATGAAAGGGATACACCGCCTTCCTCCGAAGTCATTGCTTTGAGCTCGTTGATCTTCGCTTCGAGCTCGGCAATCGGCTTCTCGAAATCCAGATAGAAGCGAACCGGGACCTTCTGTTCCAATTGCGAGCCTTTCTGGCGGCATCGACCGGCGGGCCTGGTGACGCCCGGCGTCATGGCGGCACCGTTAGCGTGGTGCGGCGCAAGAAATCGTTCAATCGGGCCGGACAATCGCTCCCAGTGGCCGGAAAAGTCAAGCCGCGGATGGCCGCTTTGTGAACAGCCGGGCGGGTGCGCTCATTACTGGTGCGGCGGTTTGGGCTGGGCGAGGGGATGATGCTCGTTGACGAGCCGCTTCAGGCGTTCCTCAAGGACATGGGTATAGATCTGGGTCGTGGAGATGTCGGCGTGGCCGAGGAGCTGCTGGACGGCGCGCAAGTCTGCACCGCGGTCGAGCAGATGGCTGGCAAAGGCATGGCGCAGGACATGCGGGCTGACGCGCGCCGGATCGATCCGGGCCTCTTCGCATAACTCCTTGATATCTTGCGCGAACCTTTGTCTGGTCAGATGCCCTTCGGCGCTCGAGGATGGAAACAGCCATTTCGACGAGAGGGCGCGTGACAGGCCTTCGCCGCCTGTATCCGTCAAACTCAGATAATCGTCCAGGGCGGCGCGGGCGGGAGCGTTGAGCGGGACGAGGCGTTCGCGGCCGCCCTTGCCGCGGATCACCAGCATCCGCCGGTCGCCGGCAAGCACGGACCGGGGCAGGCCGACCAGCTCGGAGACGCGCATTCCGGTCGCATACAGCATTTCGATCAGGCAATAGAGTCGCAGGGCGCGCAGGCGATCGCGTGCGGTTGTCCCATCGATGCGCGCTCTTGCGGTTTCGATCAGGCGGTCGACTTCGGCTACGGAGAGTATTCTGGGCAACGCGCGGGAACGCTTTGGTCCGGTGAGGGTGGCGCTGGGGTCGTCAACGATGACGGCCTCGGCGTGCAGGAACTTGAACAGCTGGCGGATGGCGGAGAGCTTGCGCGCGCGAGAAGCGGGCGAGAGGCCGGTCTTGGCGAGCGTTTGGATGTGAGCCTCGACATCGGCCTGCTTGGCATTGGAGAGTGGTTGCCCGTTGGTGCTTTGTAGGTGTTCGATGAACTCGCTCAGGTCGCGGCGATACGCCTCGATGGTATTGACGGCTGCGCCTCGCTCGACAGTCATCATTTCCAGGAAGGCTTCCAGCTGGGCGCTGTCCTCGCTGCGCATGTCGGCGTTCGTCCCTCGTTACAGCGCTTCAGTTCATTGCGTGACCATACGCGGCCAGCCGGACAGCAGTGCCTCCAGGCCCAGGCGCCGCGCGTCCGATTCCAAGCCGGCTCGTTTCAAGGCCCGAATGGAATCTCCAAGCGAGATCATGTGAGCGCCCTCAGCTCCAGTGGGTCCGAGCGCCTGCATGGCGAGCAGCACGGTGCGTGCGAACTCGCGCTTCTTGGAGGCATCCTGCAAGTCGCTCAGAACGCCGGTCTCGGGAAGATGTCCGGCGGAAGGTTGCGGGGTGCGGCTTGCGGCCTCCCAAAGTGGAATAGGGACATTGTATTCGAGCGCATCGAGGACGGTGGCGAGGCGATGCAGGTTCTCGGCAGAGAAGCGCCCCATCAGCGCTACGCGCTCGAGGTCGGCGAGGCTGGCGCCGCGTGGATCGGGATAGTTGGGGTCGGCAATGTCGCTGAGCGCCAGCCAGTGTCCCATGGTCGTGCCGCGGGCGCTGTCGGCGGACGCGGCGAATTTCGCCCACATGCGGGCGCGCTGGTAATCGGCGGCGGCAAGGTTGGTCTCGATCGCCGTTTCAGCGAACCAGCCGATCTCGGGCACGAGGCCGATGTCGCTGGTCAGCTTGGCGGACATGGCGAGGGCAGGGCCGTAAAGATCGCTGCGGCGGGCGCTGTCGAGAAACGAGCGGATCTGGCGGACTTTCTTGAAGGGTGTGCGCTCTGATTCGGCGGCGGCGAAAAGAAGGGCGCGGCGGCGCGCGGTCTCCTTGCCTTCGGGAGCCGATTCGACAGGCGTATTGCTTGCCTGTTTGCGCGTGAAGGTGCGGTAGACGCCGGCGAGTGCATCGGCATCGAGTGCGTTGATGCGCGTCGAGGCTTCGGCGGCGTCAAGTCTCAAGTCATCCGCAGTTGCGGCGTCTGTGGCGAGAGCGACGAGGAGTGCGGGAGCAGCGACCGCGATGAGTTCTGCTGGTGGCGGGGCGGCGTTGGCCAGTTCGAGGATGCGATAGTCGATGAGGGAGAGCCGCTGACCCTTCTTGAGCGATACATCGCTCTTGACGCCCGACGCGACGGCGTCGAGGGCGGCAAGGCCGGGAGAGGGCGGCAGCCCTTCCTCGCGCGCCAACTCGGCCAGTAGACCTGCCACAGCAGTGTCACCGGTGGCGGCGGCACAGTAGCCGGAGACGAGGATCGCGTCGGCGCGCAAGGGCTTGGGGATGTCGCCACGGATATCCTTGATGCTCTTGGCTATGGAACAGCCCGCATCGCGTCGGCCCAATCCGATTTCGCTTCGCGCCTTGAGCATGGCGACGAGGGGTGAGGCTGCGTCTGCAAGCTGACGCGCCAGGGCCGTGTTGATCTCGGATAGCAGGCCGGAGCGATAGAGTGCTTCGAGCCGTAACGCCTCGATCTGGGGGTCGGGTGCGGCGGCCGCCTGCTCGTCGGTGGCAACAAGGCGGCGCCAGAGGTCGTGAAGCGCGCGCGAGCGTGGCGGCAGGGTCAGGGCCGCGATCAAGCGCTCGATGTTTGCAACTTCAAGTCCTTGCCACTTGCCACTGAGGATGGTGACGGGATTTGGTGTGGCTTTGCTTGGCGCGATACCATGCTGTTGCGGCGGCGAAGAAGGTGGAGGCGATGACGGCGAGGTCTTAGCCTGCTGTCCGCCGCTCGGAGGTAGAGCAGGCGCTGCACTCTGTGGTGCAGCGGGTGTGGGAGCTGGATCAGTTGTTCCCGCCAACGGCGCCAACGGCTCGGAGCGAATTGTGGAATTTGCAGGTGCAGGTCGCTGATAGGCGCCCGATGGCGGGCTCGTTTCCGAATTCTGAGGGCCATCGGCGTTGCCACTCCGGTCGGCTGTTGGAGCCGATTCCGATCGCGGAGCTTTTGAACGTCGTTCTGAGCGGTTGGTTTCGAGCTGTGAAAACGGATCCCAAGTTTGAGCCGAACCAACCCGGCAAGGGCCGATGGCCGCCAGCAGGGCGACAATGATGAACAGCGCAGATCGGCGATGCTCTGACAGGCAGGTCGGGCGGCGGCTTGGTTGTGGAAAATGGGGGAGTGGCGCGGACATCTTGGCTCCAGCGGTCCGGCGACCTCATGGCCGGCGCAGCGAGACGCTCGGCACGGGGCTGGTGGTCTCCTTTTGCGACGGCTCGAAGTAGATTGCGAGCACGTAGAGTCCGCCGAAAATGCAGGCTGCTAACATTCCCGACACCAAAAGGAACCGGATCAGACTGGGCATTTGGGCTTGAGCACTCCTTACTGCTATGTGTCGCTGGTTGTTGGCGCCATTATGGCTCGTTCTTGCGAACTTGCCAAAATACGGAGACACGGAAGTGCGCTTTCTTGCACCATTTCTTGGACCGATCATGCGACGCACTTCACATGCGTGGCCGGCACGAGCGGCAATTGCGCACGGCTTCGTCACGATGGGCACGGGAAAGGCTGTGCCATGATTCGCCTGTCCTTTGGGCGCAAGAAATCCAAGCTCGACGCGAAGCGTGCGGATCAGGTCAAGCAGGTGCTGGGCAGGCGCTCGCTGGTTCTGGTCGGCCTCATGGGCTGCGGCAAGTCGGCGATCGGCCGCCGCCTCGCCAACAAGCTGGGATTGCCGTTCGTCGACGCCGATGAGGAAATCGAGACGGCCGCGCGTCAGTCCATAACCGAGATATTCGCTGAACACGGCGAGGCATTCTTTCGCGAGCGCGAGCGGATGGTGATCGAGAGGCTGCTGAAGGACGGGCCGCAGGTGCTGGCGACCGGCGGCGGCGCGTTCATGAACGAGCAGACACGCGAAGCAATTGTCGGCAGCGGCATCTCGGTCTGGCTCAGGGCGGAATTGGCGGTGCTCTTGCAGCGCGTTTCCAAGCGTGACACCCGTCCGCTGCTGCGCACCGATGACCCGGAGGCCGTCATGCGGCGGCTGATGGAGGAGCGCTACCCGGTCTATGCCACGGCGGACATCATGGTCGAGAGTCGGGATGTTCCACACGATGTGATCGTCGGGGAGATCATCGACGCCCTGCTGCAACACGGGCGGCTGGATCGGCGCCCGGCCGTCTGATAGGAGCATGGGCGCAAACTATTGAATTTGGGGCGGTTGGCGCCGCGGGCTCCTGACGACAGGCGTCTATCGTTGCTCCGCTTCAGAACCAGTCTGGGAAAACGACACAACCGATGCCAACCCTGGTCAACGATCCTGCCGCAACGGCCACGCGCACGGTGCCTGTGCCGCTCGGTGACCGCGCCTACGATGTTCTGATCGGTCCTGATCTTCTCACGGCAGCCGGGCGGATCATTCCGGCGCGGCTCGGCCAGGCGCGGTACGGCATCGTCACGGACGAGAACGTCGCACACTTCCACCTAGCAGCACTGGAGAAGGCGCTCAGTGCCGATGGACGCCTGCTCGGCACGGTCATTCTGCCCGCGGGCGAGGCGACGAAGTGCTTCGGCCAGCTGGCGCCGCTGTCGGAGAAGCTGTTGTCGATGGGGCTGGAGCGGGGCGATCTCGTCGTTGCATTCGGCGGCGGTGTGATCGGCGACCTGGCGGGGTTTGCGGCCTCGATCCTGAGACGGGGCGTCCGCTTCGTGCAGATCCCGACCACGCTTCTGGCGCAGGTCGATTCTTCGGTCGGCGGCAAGACGGGCATCAACACGCCGCAGGGCAAGAACCTGATCGGCACCTTCCACCAGCCGAGCCTGGTGCTGGCGGACACCGATGTGCTGTCGACGCTGCCGGCGCGCGAGATGCGGGCGGGATATGCGGAGGTCGCCAAGTACGGGCTGATCTGGGACGCTGGCTTCTTCGGCTGGCTCGAAGACAACTGGCGCAGCGTGTTCGGCAATGACGTCAGCGCGCTTACGCACGCGATCGAGACCAGCGTCAAGGCGAAGTCCGACGTCGTCGTGCGTGACGAGAAGGAGGCCGGCGATCGCGCGCTGCTCAACCTCGGCCATACGTTCGGCCATGCGCTCGAAGCCTGGAGCGGCTATTCGGACCGGCTGCTGCACGGCGAGGGCGTCGCGATCGGCACGTGCCTGGCGTTCCGCTTCTCCGAACAGCAGGGGCTGTGCCCTAAGGGAACGGCGCGGCGCGTCGCGCAACATTTCGAAAATGTCGGGCTGCCGACGCGCATCGGCGAAATTCCCGGCGGCCGTGCCGATGCCGATGAGCTGATGCGGCTGATGGCGCAGGACAAGAAAGTTAGACAGGGGCGGGCAACCTTCATCCTGGCGCGGGGCGTGGGCCAGGCCTTCATCACCCGCGACGTGGATGCGGGCGACGTACGCGCCTTCCTCGCCCGCGAAATTGCCGGTCAAACGGCCTGAGACTTCCCCCTGATGCCCATGCAACCGGGCAGGCAACGCACAAGCGCTCAACTCACGCAAGTTGCCCGTCATTGCCAGCGGACAAGAACTGACCATGTCACCATCCGTCGCTCTCAGCATCCTCGCCATCCTCGCCCTCATCGGACTCTCGGCGTTCTTCAATGGCAGCGAAACCGCGCTTACAGCTGCCTCCCGGGCTCGGATGCACGCCCTCGAACAAGACGGCAACAAACGAGCCGCGCTCGTCAACCGGCTGCTGGCATCGCCCGAAAAGATGATCGGCGCCGTGCTGCTCGGCAATACGCTGGTCGACGTGCTGGCGGCGGCGCTTGCGTCCGGCCTGGCAGTCAGCCTGGTCGGTGAGGTCGGTGTCGCATACGCGACCGTGATCATGACGATCCTGATTGTGATCTTCGCGGCCGTGCTGCCGAAAACCTACGCAATCGCCTACGCGGACAGGGCGGCGCTTTTCGTTGCCCCGGTCATGCGCTGGATTATCGCCATACTGTCGCCCTTCACCAAGCTGATCGAGATCGTCGTGCGTCAGATGCTGAGGCTGACGCCAACGAAGAAGGACGACGAGGCCAACATCCTGGCGGCGCATGAAGAGATCCGCGGGACGATCGAGTTGCAGACCAAGGAAGGCGCAGTGGCGCGGCACGACGCGCACATGCTGGGTGGCGTGCTCGACCTGGGTGACCTCAAGGTCGAGGACATCATGGTCCATCGCACCAAGATGGAGACGGTGAGTGTGGATGAGCCGCCGGCGCGGATCGTGCAGGAGATCCTGAAGACGCAATACACGCGCATTCCGCTTTGGCGCGACGAGCCGGAGAACATCGTCGCGGTGCTGCACACCAAGGACCTTCTGGCAGCCCTCAGCAATGCCGACTGGCAGGTCGACAAGCTCAACGTGATGAGCTTTGCCTCCAAGCCATGGTTCGTGCCGGACGCGACGAGCCTCAAGGATCAGCTCAACCAGTTCCTGAAGATGAAGCAGCAGATGGCGCTGGTCGTGGACGAGTACGGCGAAGTGCAGGGCCTCATCACTCTGGAAGATATCCTGGAGGAAATCGTCGGACAGATTGCGGATGAGCATGACGTTCACGATGCGGCGATCCGCCCGCAATCCGATGGTACCGTCAATGTCGACGGTACGGTGGCGATCCGCGATCTCAATCGCCACATGGATTGGAACCTGCCCGATGCGGAAGCAACGACGATCGCCGGTCTCGTTATCCACGAGGCGCAGACGATCCCGGAGCCGGGGCAGACCTTCACGTTCCATGGCTACCGGTTCGAGATCCTGCGCAAGAGTCGCAACAAGATCACGGCACTGCGGGTGAAGCCGGTGACGGCGGATGAGGACACGACAAAGGCAACGCAAGGTCCGGCCAAGAATCCAGAATCCGGATAGCCGCTTGCAAGCTATTTGCGATGTTGATTCCCGCAACGGCGACACCGGCTCAGCAATCCCGCGCCGATGATCCAGCTTTTGCTGACATCCGGCAAAGGCGCTGCCGGAATCTGACGAGAGAATTCATCAAGCGTTCATGTCGGGGAGGTTCTTCTTTGCGGCAATCGCTTGCCGCGTTCCGGGAGCGGGATGCGTACCGATGAGCCAGGGCAGAGTTGCTCGTGTGCCGAGGGTGGCAGCGAGGAAATGGGCCGCAGCTGGGACTTCGGCCGCCAGTGAACCGCATCATCGATGCCGGATCTGGCGCAATCGCTTTAGCGGATCACTGCCGGGTCTGCACCCACAACCGAAGGAGGAACTTTCCATGAAGCGCTTTTCCAAGCTTGCCGCGGCTTTCGTCGCGGCGGCGTTCTGTGCCCTCGCCATGCCGGCCGTGTCGACACCGGCCGCTGCTACGCCGGCAACATCTGCTGCCGACATGATGCGTGAAATCCAGTCCACCACGGCCTCTGCCGTCGAGCAGGTGACCTGGCGGCGCCACCGCCATTGGCGTCATCGCCACTGGGGTCACCGTCGTTGCCACGTTGTGAGAGACTGCTGGTGGCGCCACGGACATCGCCACTGCGGCTGGGTGCGTCGTTGCAACCGCGGCTGGTGGTAAGCAGCGCCTGCCCTCGGTCGGGGCGGCATGGTCAATGAGGCTATGTCACCCCGGATCTCGCGATCCGGGGTGGCTGCGCTTTGGCAACCAAGTCTCGATCAGATTCGACGATTGACTTCGGGAGAAGGTTGCTTCGACAGAGGCAAATCCAACAGCAATGGCACCGTGCTCAGGTGATCGCCTCGCCGGGCGCATAGGTCTTGAGGGCCAGCGCATGAATGCGGCCAGCCAGTTCATCGGCCAGCAGCTCGTTGACGATTCGGTGGCGATCGACGCGTGACTTGCCGGTAAAGGCGTCGGACACGACGAGAATGCGGAAATGGCTGTCACCCGTTCCGGGTGAACTGCGGTGGCCGGCGTGCAACTCGGACTCGTTTATGATGTCGAGCCGGGTCGGGGCCAATCCGAGCATCAGCTTTTCCCGCATGCGTTGTTCAGCTGCCATTTACAGTCCTCTCGCTAGTTTATTTAACCGGTCTGCAGCACCTCGGCAGCACGACAACCGATCGTTTGCTATGGGTGCCGCAGCGACCTTGTATTCGTCCGGCCTCAAGACCATAATCTGTGCGCAATGAAGCTCGATTCCAAGTACTTCGATAGCATCCGGGTGGCACCGCGTCGCGAACGTGAGGAACGCGAGCGCGTCGTGCGCGGAAGGTTGCCCGATTGCCAATGGAAGGGTTGCCACGAAAAGGCCGAGCACAAGGCGCCGAAAGGCCGCGGCAAGGATGGCGAGTATTTTCATTTTTGCCTGGATCACGTGCGGCGATACAACGCGTCCTACAATTATTTCGATGGGATGTCGGATGGCGAGGTGGCCACGTTCATCAAGGATGCGGTGACGGGCCACAGGCCGACATGGCGCGTGGCGGCCAATGGCTTTGCTCCGGGCGTCAACCAAGCGGCCGCGGCAGAAAGAATTGGTCCGAAGGCCCGGATTCGCGATCCGCACGGCGTGTTCTCGCGCAAGGGCGCCGACGGCGCCTCCAAGGGCTTCAAGCCCAGACGGCAGCTGCGCCCCCTGGAAAAGAAGGCGTTCCAGAAGCTCGATCTCAGGCCGGAGGCGGACAAGGACGAGATCAAGTCGCGGTTCAAGGCGCTGGTCAAGCTGCACCATCCTGACGCCAACGGCGGTGACCGTGCGTCAGAGGAAAAGTTGCGCGAGATCATCCAAGCTTATAACTATCTGAAGCAGGTCGGGCTGGTGTAAGCCCACGTGCCGGCCGCTGGGCGCCACCCGAAAAGGACGGTCCGCGTCGGGAGCGTCTTGTCACGCCTTGACATGCAGGGTGACGCGGCGCGCCATTTCTTCAATGCGATAGAGAACAAAGACCACTCGATATGCGTGAGCAGACACTTGCCACTAGCACCAAGAACGTACCCGGCCTTCCCGACATGACGGTGTCGGTGCGGCAGGTGTTCGGCATCGATACCGACCTGGAGGTGCCCGCCTACGCCAAGGCCGACGAGCACGTGCCGGATCTGGATGCCGACTACCTGTTCAACCGCGACGTGACGTTGGCCATCCTTGCCGGCTTCAAGCACAATCGTCGCGTCATGGTGCAGGGCTACCATGGCACCGGCAAGTCGACGCACATCGAGCAGGTGGCGGCGCGGCTCAACTGGCCGTGCGTGCGCATCAATCTCGACAGCCACGTCAGCCGCATCGATCTCGTCGGCAAGGATGCGATCGTGCTGAAGGACGGCCAGCAGGTGACGGAGTTCCGCGAAGGCATCCTGCCCTACGCGCTGCAGACCAACACGGCGCTGGTGTTCGACGAGTACGATGCCGGCCGGCCGGACGTCATGTTCGTCATCCAGCGCATCCTGGAAGTGTCGGGCAAGCTGACGCTACTCGACCAGTCAAAGGTGATCCGCCCGCATCCCGCGTTCCGGCTGTTCTCAACGACCAACACGATCGGTCTTGGTGATACGTCCGGCCTCTATCACGGCACGCAGCAGATCAACCAGGGACAGATGGACCGCTGGTCGATCGTCGTCACGCTCAACTATCTGCCGCACGACGACGAGGTGGGCATCGTGCTGTCGAAGGCGAAGTCGTTCGCCAAGTCGGAAGAGAAGCGCAAGGCAGTTTCCAACATGGTGCGGGTGGCGGATCTGACGCGGCAGGCGTTCATCAACGGCGACATCTCCACCGTCATGAGCCCGCGCACGGTGCTGACCTGGGCGGAGAACACCGAGATCTTCAACGACGTCGGCACTGCATTCCGGCTTACGTTCCTCAACAAGTGCGACGAGCTGGAGCGGCCGCTGGTGGCAGAATTCTACCAGCGCTCGTTCGGCAAGGAGCTGCCGGAGAGCACGGCCAACGTGGCGCTGAGCTGAAGTCAGGCGAAGAGTGCGGGCAGGGAGTCCTGCAGATGTCGACGGCCAAGTCTTCGAGCGGCGATCTGCCGACCGGTCTCACGGTCGACGAGTTCCTGGCGTGGGCGGATGGGCGGCCTGGCCGGTATGAGCTGCATGATAGCGCCGTGGTGATGATGTCGCCCGAAAGCATGGGACATCTCAAGGCAAAGGGCGCTGTCTATCGAGCGCTTCAAGATGCGCTCGACCGGCGAGGCGCAGGCTGCCACGCGCTTCCCGATGGAGCGACGGTGCGCACAAGCAGGGGAGCGTTCGAGCCCGACGCGCTTGTCTACTGTGGTGATCCACTCGACGATGCGAGGACCGAGGTTCCTGCTCCGGTCATCGTGGTCGAGGTCCTGTCGCCCTCTACGCAGCACATCGATATTGGATTGAAACTCGCGGCGTATTTCTCAGTTCCGAGCGTGATACACTATCTGATCGTCAATCCTGGTGACCCACCCCTGGTGCATCACCAGCGGCAGGCCAACGGCAAGATTCTGACAAGCCTCTATGCGACCGGCACCATTCGCCTCGATCCGCCGGGGCTCGAACTCGACGTGGAGCGGTGTTTCGCATAATGGCCAGTCCTCCATCCGCCAAACGCCGCGAAGCGCCGTCGGAGCCGTTCAAGAAGGCTCTGGAAGTGTGCACGCGCGCGGTGGCGGGTGATGGCGAAGTGCATGTCTCCTATCAGCCGGGCCGGCCGGAGCTCAACGGCAAAATCGTCAGCCTGCCCGAGCCGTCTCGGGTACCAAGTGCGCGCGAGGTGGCTGTGCTGCGCGGCTGGGCCGACAGCCTGGCGCTGACTGCGGCCTGCCACGACAACAAGTTGCACAACAAGATCTTCCCAGGTGGCGGGCCGGCGCGAGCGGCATTCGATGCGATCGAGCGGGCACGCATCGAGGCGGTCGGTGCCAATCGCATGGAGGGCATGGCGCAGAACCTCGCCGCCAAGATCGACGATTCCTACGCGCACGGCCGGTTTGCCCATGTGACGTCCCGCGAAGAGGCGCCGCTTGAGGATGCGCTGGCGCTGCTCGTGCGCGAGCGTCTCACCGGATACAAGGCGCCCGACAATGCGCGGGCGATCGTCGACGTGTGGCGCACGCACATCGAGGCACGCGGCGGCGACGTGCTCAACCGGATGCTTGGTCTTGCCGACGACCAGGCGCGGTTCGGCCGGCTGGTCAAGGAGCTGTTGAAGTCGCTGGAGGTGGTCGAGGAGCCGCACCAGGGATCGAGTGACGAGAACGATCAGGACGACGAGGAGAGCCCCGACAGCGGTCAGGAAGAAAAGGCCGACGACGAAGGAGAGGGCGAGGGCGAGGCGAGCGAGAGCGACAATACCCAGGAGGACGGCGAGGTCGGTGAGCAGCAGGAGGCGCCCGAACGCGCACCGACCGACCAGTACGAGGCCGATCTGGATGGACCGGAGGACGGCGAGACGCCCGAGCCGTGGCGGCCGAATCCTTCCGTGCTCGACGATCCGGAGCGCTATGGCTACTCGATCTTCACGCGCGAGTTCGACGAGATCGTAGAGGCCGAAGATCTGGCAATGTCGGAAGAACTCGACCGCTTGCGTGCGTTCCTCGACAAGGAGCTCAAGAGTCTTGCCATGGTGGTGTCGCGGCTGGCCAACCGGCTGCAGCGCAAGCTCTTGGCGCAACAGAATCGCGCCTGGGACTTCGACCTGGAGGAAGGCACGCTGGATGCGGCGCGGCTCACCCGCGTCATCATCGATCCCATGGCGCCGCTGTCGTTCAAGTGCGAGCGCGACACAGATTTCCGCGACACGGTGGTGACGCTGCTGCTCGACAATTCCGGCTCGATGCGCGGGCGGCCGATCATGGTGGCGGCATGCTGCGCGGAGATCCTGGCGCGCACGCTGGAACGCTGTGGTGTCAAGGTGGAGATCCTCGGCTTCACGACGCGGGCGTGGAAGGGCGGGCAGTCGCGGGAGCGCTGGATCGAATCGGGAAAGCCGACGTCGCCGGGTCGGCTCAACGACTTGCGACACATCATCTACAAGAAGGCGGATGAACCGTGGCGGCGTGCGCGCCGGTCGCTGGCGCTGATGATGCGCGAGGGGCTGTTGAAGGAGAATATCGACGGCGAGGCGCTGGCGTGGGCGCATTCACGCCTGCTGGGACGGCCGGAACAGCGGCGGATCCTGATGATGATCTCGGATGGCGCGCCGGTCGACGATTCGACCTTGTCGGCCAACTCCGGAACCTATCTGGAGAGCCATTTGCGGCAAGTGATCCACGAGATCGAAACGCGCTCGCCGGTGGAGCTGCTGGCGATCGGCATCGGCCACGACGTGACTCGCTATTATCGCAGGGCCGTCACCATTACCGATCCTTCCGAGCTTGCCGGCGCCATGACGGAAAAGCTGGTGGAGCTGTTCGACGAGAAGCCGGGGCGCATGGCGGCATCGCTTGGCGCACCGGGCCGGCGCCCGCGCGGACGTCTCAATTGAGCCGACGAATTCTGCCAGTGCTGGTCTGATAGACATCGGGTGCGGGGCGCGCAGTGTGGCATTTGACCCATTCTAAGAGGCTTGATGCCAGGTTCGGTTTGGCCCGCGTGATTGCGCGCGCTGCTGCGGTCTTCTTCGTCTCCCTCATGGCGGTAGAGCCGGCGGCGGCGCGCGACCAGTCCGCGAAGCCAGATACGTCGCGCAGCGAGGTGAGTGAGATCACCGTCGAGGCTCGGCCATTGCATGGCTTCGACAAGTTGGACTCGGGCCGCACGTCGTTTGGTGCGCTGGAATGGATCGGCGGGCTAGTCCTGACATCGGGCGATAGCCGCTTCGGCGGCTTTTCGGGTGTCGCGCTGGACAAGGACGGCAAGCGGCTTGTTGCGGTATCGGATGCCGGCACATGGATGACGGCCGATCTCGCCTATCGGGACGGCAGGCCGGATGGCCTCAAGAACGTGCTGATCGGACCGCTCAAGGCAAAAGACGGTGGACCGCTGCGCAAGGACCGCGACCGGGACGCCGAAGCCGTGCTGCTGCTCAGCGGCTCGCTGGAGAAGGGCCGCCTGCTCATTTCATTCGAACAGAACCATCGGCTCGGATTGTTCAATATCGCGCTAGGGCGCGTGGCTGCGCCATCGCAGTACATGAGCGTGCCGGCGGAGGCCAAGCGCATGCGACCGCTCAAGGGTTTCGAGGCGGTGGCCGAAGTGCAGAACGGAAAATGGAAGGGTGCGCTGCTCGCGTTCGCCGAGCATCTGCCGGACGCGCGCGGTCATCACAGCGGCTGGATCATGGCGCAGGGGAAATCGTGGCGGCTGGCACTCACGGATATCGGCGGATTCGATCCGACCGATGCCGTCGGCCTGCCGAATGGCGACGTGATCGTGGTGGAGCGTCGCTTCCGCTGGTTCGAGGGCGTCAAGATGCGGCTGAGGCGAATTAGCGCCAGCGAGATCGCGCCGGGCGGAGTGATCAAGGGCGACACGCTGCTCGAGGCCGACATGTCGAGCGAGATCGACAACATGGAGGCGCTGGGACTGCATCGCGCTGCCGATGGAAGCATGGTTCTGACGCTGATGTCGGATGACAACTTCAACGGCCTTCTGCAACGCACGCTGCTGCTGCAGTTCCGGCTGAAGGATCGTGGCGATGCGCGCGAGACTGCGCGTTGAGTAACGATGGTGAGGCTCGAAGCGCGCAAAGACTGCACGAATTGAAAGGCCGGCGAGGCTTTCCGCCTCGCCGGCCTTGTTGATTTCAAGCCGCGTGCGGCTGTCTGGCGTGGTTCAGCTCGCGAGTTCCTCTTTCACCTTGCCGACCAGCTCGGCGAGCGAGAACGGCTTGGGCAGGAAGCCGAACTTCTCGTCGGAGTCGAAACCGGCGCGGAAAGCATCGTTGGGATATCCCGACATGAAGATGAACTTGAGGTCTGGGTGGGTGCTGCGCAGGCGCTTCAGGAGGGTGGGGCCGTCGACCTCGGGCATGACGACGTCGGAGACAACGATGTCGACGTTGCCTTCGTTGGCGTCGATCAGGTCGAGCGCCTCGGCGCCGTTGGTTGCCTCGAGAACCTCGAAGCCGCGGCTGCGGAGCGCGCGCACGGCGAAGCTCCTGACGCCGTCCTCGTCCTCGACCAGAAGCACGCGGCCAGAGCCGGTGACGTCGGGGGCGATGCGTGCTTCCTTCTTGGCCTGCTTCTGCTGGATCGCGACCGTTTCGGCCTCGTCGGGGACGTAGCGCGGCAGGAAGACGCGGAACGTCGTGCCCTTGCCGACCTCGCTCTCGGGGAAGATGAAGCCGCCGGACTGCTTGACGATGCCGTAGACGGTGGCCAGGCCGAGTCCTGTGCCCTTGCCGACGCCCTTGGTGGTGAAGAACGGCTCGAAGATCTTGTTCATGACCTCCGGGCTCATGCCGGTGCCGGTGTCGGAAACCTCCAAGACGACGTACTCGCCGAGCATGAGGCCGAACTGATCCATCTTCTGGCACTCGCGCTCGGTCACGTTGCGGGTGCGGATCGTCAAATCGCCGCCGTCGGGCATGGCGTCCTTGGCATTGACGATGAGATTGACGATGACGCGATCGATCTGGGACTTGTCGGTCTTGACCAGCCACAGCTCGCGCTCGGTCAACACCTTGAGCTCGATCTTCTCGCCGATCGTCTTTTTCATCAGCGGCGTGATCTCGCTCACCACCTCGCCCAATTGCAGGACCTCGTTCTGCAATGTCTGCTGGCGCGAGAAGGCAAGCAGCTTCGACACCAGACCGGCGGCGCGGCTTGCGGAGGACTTGATGTTCAAGAGGTCGCGGTGTGCCGGGTCGCCGGGCTTATGGCTCTGTAACAGGAACTCGGAGAAGCCGATGATTGCGGTCAGAACGTTGTTGAAGTCGTGAGCGATGCCGCCGGCCAGGGTTCCGACCGCTTCCATCTTGTTGGACTGGGCGAAGCGCGCCTCGAGCCGCTTCTGCTCGGTGGCGTCGAGAACATAGATCACGGCTGCCTCGCGGGCTCCCTTGGCGCCGGCGAGCGGGCTCATGAAGACGCGACGGGTATACTCGTTGGACTGGCCGACGGTGATCTCAAAGGGGGCGACGTTGCCGCGGCCGGCGAGGACATCCTTGAGGCTCGTCTCGACCTGCTGACGCACGGTCTGGTCGCCGCGCGGGGCCAAGGCATCGATGACGTTCTCGCCGGAGCCGCTGGTACCGTCGAGGATCATGCGGGCGAAGGCGGTGTTGGCATTGGTGATGGTGCCGTCCATGGAGATGGTGGCGATGCCGAAGGGAGCCGACTGGAAGAAGCGCGACAGGCGCAGCTCGGCGGCACCGTCGTCAGAGGCGCCGACGTTCTCGTCCTCGCGATTGAGGCAGCCGATGATGAGCCCGCGATTGCCTTCGGCTTCGTCGCTGGCGCGGCAGACCAGGTGCATGGGCAGCGAACGGCCATCCTCGCGGACGATATCGAGATTGATGAGAAGATTCTCGGTGCCGCGGCGGGCGGCGGTCTTCAGCACTTCGGCGCCATCAGCGGAAACGAGATCGGTCAGTCGCAGCAGGCGCTTGTCGATCATCTCGGGCTCGATGCCGATCCAGCGCCTGAGCGTCGCATTGGCATGGGTGATGACGCCGTCTGCGTCGACCTTCATCAGGCCCAAGGGCATGGTGTCGTAAAGACCGAGCTCGGCATCGAACGCGGCAGCTCGTGTCGCTTCCTCCAGGCGCTGTCGCGTGACGTCGGTGAAGGTCCAAATGATGAGCGGGCCGGGATCGCGATGGAGTTTGGCGGAGGTATACGGGCGCACGGTGACATTGAAGTAGCGCGGGCTCAACTCGTTTTCCCGCGTCGGCGCCGCCAGGATCTCGCTGCGAGTCTCACCTGCCATGGCAGCACGGTAAAGCCGATATAGCGTCTCGGCGGCATCGCTGACGCCGGTGAACGCGTTCTCGAGCATGCCAAGGGCGCCCGAGTCGGATCGCCCGATGAGGGCGGACATGGCCCGGTTGGCATAGATCGGCTGGGCGCCGCGACGGGTCATGACGAGCATGGGCGCGTCCTGGCCGTCGACGATGGCCTTGAGGAGATCGGCTTCGGGGAGACGCTCGCCGATACGGATGTGGCCGGCGGCCATGCCGAAGCTGAAGAAAACGCCAAGCATCGCCAGGGTGGCGAGCGCTGTCAAAAAGAGGGGGCTGGAGGAATTGGAGGCGATCAGGGAGAAAATCGACGCGCCAGCGGCGGCGAGCACGACCAGAATGGTCGCGTAGCCGCCGCCGCTGCGGAGGGCCGCGAGCGGGTCGTCGGCGGCTAGTCTGTCGGAGGTCGGCTTGGCGTCGCTCATGGCGAGCGAAGCTAGCTGATTCGCGGGAGGGGCGGCCTTGATAGCCTCATACATGTACGGATACTCGGGATGCTGACGCGACATGAGAAAAACCAGTCGGAACAAGACCGGGGGATGCTGTCGTCGTGGGCGGATCAGCGGGTTCCGGCGTGGAACCTGTGGATCGCGTGCCGGGTGTGCCGTGTCCAACCGTAACGACCATCAACAGTTCGATCATTAGGGTTAAAATGCCATGAATTTCGCGCTATAGGTCCGCACAGTCGTGGGCTCATGGCGGCAGAATCGGGAATTTCGCGGTGGACCTGCGCAAATTTCTGGTCGACAGGGGCCAGTTCGATGCTCGCGCCGTGCCGCTGGTCAACCCTTGAGAGAGGAGCGCAGGATTCCCTGCGACCCAAGAGCATGTGGGACATCCTGTTTTATCTCCTCGTCATCGTCTTCGTCGGCGGTCTGGCGATTGCCGGCCTCTACTTCGTTCGCAACAACCTGCAGGGTGGGGGTTCGGGCGCGGGAATATTCGGTTCCCGCGGCGAGCGGCGCCTGGATGTCGTGGAACAATCGAGCGTCGATGGCCGGCGACGGCTGGTGCTGGTGCGGCGGGATGATGTCGAGCATCTGATCATGACCGGCGGGCCGGTCGATGTGGTCATCGAGACGAATATTCAACCGCGCCGCTCACGCGCGGTCGGCGACATCGTTGAGCCGCCGCAGCCGGTGTTCTCCAGGCCGCAGCGGGCATTCGGGACGTCCGCGGCGAGCGAGTGAAGCGCGGCCGTCGGTTGTCGCCTTCACAGACGACAGCAAACCGCGCCGCCTGTTCAGCTCTAGACATGCCTATCGCCTGCGGGGGCGGTAGCCGCGCTGTTGGTTTTGGCGCAGCGGGCAAGCGTGTCTTGAGCCGTGATGGCGCAGGTCGCCAGCAGCAATTCGAGGGTTCATGTTCAGTACCGTCCGCTCGCTCGCAATCATGATTGCAAGTTTCTTGGTGCTGATGTCAGTCGGCGCTATTGCGCAAGCTGGGACTTCGGTTGTGCCGGGGCACGGGCCGACGCGACTGGCACAGGCGACGCTACACAAGCAGGGCGAGGAGAACAAAGGCAGGGAAGCGCCGTCGAGGGGGGCAGCGGCGCAGGGTGCCGCCGAGAGCACCGCTCCGGGTGAGGACCCGAGCAAGTCCGGTGATGGCGGGGCGGCGGCAGGTAGTGACGCAAGTGGCGCCGAGAAGGCGGCGTCGGCGCTGCCCGCTGCCGCCACAGCGCAGCTGGAAGAGTTCCTGCAGCCGGTCAGGCGCATCGGAGCGCAGCTCGAAGATCTGGAAAAGACCGTCGAGCGCGTGAAGGAGCGCGACGACGAATTGGCAAAGCTGCGTCCGGAAATCGACAAGCTGCCGGGTGAAGCGCGCGCTGCCATTGCGCAGATTGAACCGCGCCTGCACGACATCAGGGCGCAGATCGAAAAGCTCGGTCCCGGTCCCAAGTCGGGCGAGGCGGCGGAATCGGCGGAGGTCGCTGCCGAAAGGTCGCGTCTTGTCGCGCTTGCCACCCAACTCGATGGAGCAATCCGGTCGGCCGAACTCAACGACGTGAAGGCGCGGCAGCTGATCGACCGTTTGCAGGAATACCGGCAGAAGATCTTTGCCGAGCAGGTGCTGAGGAGGACCAAGCATTCGCCGCTTAAACCAGCGCTGTGGCAAAGTGTTGCGCAGGAGCTTCCCAGGGCAGCGCGCGAGATTGCTGCGATTGCCGAGGGATGGTGGCAGCGGACGGCGTCGCGAGCCGCGGAACTTGTTGCGATCATCAGCCTTTCTCTGCTCGTCTATGTTGGGCTCAGGCTGCTGCGCCGCCGTGTGGAGTTGTCGCGACTGGGCGGGCCGGACCGAAGCACCGCACCGAGTTTCTTCGAGCGTGCGGCGGTTGCAAGCTGGGTCGCTCCGGCGCGGATGCTGCCGGGCGTTGCGGCGGTGCTCATTCTCTACTTCGGGCTCGACAGCAGCGATCTCATCGAGCATCAGACGTTGAGATTCGGCCGCGTGCTGCTCAAAGCCCTGTTGGTTGGTTTTGTCGTTTTCGGGCTGTCGTGGGCGATCCTGCAGCCGACACGCTCGACATGGCGTCTGGTCGATCTGACGGATGAGTCCGCGCGACGTCTCAATTTGTTGATGCGTATTGCCGCGATCATCTACGGCATCGATCTGGTGATGCGCGACGTCATCAAGATGCTTTACCTGCCGTTCCAGGTTTCGGTCGCGCAGGCGTTCCTGTTCAGCTTGGCGTTCGCGGCGCTGTTGGTTGCGTTGGCTCGCATGGCGGTTGTGCCGCGTATGGTGGCCGCTGCCGGGCAAACCGGGGAGGCTGCTGCGGAGCCGTCGTGGCGCAGCTACAGCTGGTTCAGGGTGCCGCTGGTGCTGCTGGCACTGTTCATCGCGGCTGCCGCGCTGTCGGGCTTCGTTGCTCTTGCCAGGATCGTCTCGGTGCAGGTGCTGCTGACGGGCACGGTCGTGGTGCTGCTGGTGCTGTTGCATTTGGCAATTCGTGCGGTCTGCGGCGACACGATGATTGCGGGCGAAGCCGATGCGGCCCAACGTGTCAGCATCTTCGCCGGCCGCCTTGGTGTCAGCGAAGAGCGGCAGCGCCAGTTCGATCGGGTTCTCTACCTCATCTTGAATTTCGCCCTGGCCTTTGCCGCCGCTCCGCTGCTGCTGGCGACGTGGGGCTTTTCGGCGCCGGAGATCGTCGGGTTCGTCAAGTCGGCGGTGTTCGGATTCGAGATCAGCGGCGTGCGCATCTCGCCGACGCGAATTCTGCTGGCGATCGGCCTTTTCGTGGCTGTGGTGTTCGTGACGCGCCTCCTGCAGCGCTGGCTGAGGTCGACGGTGCTGCAGCCTTCGCGCGTCGACGCGGGACTTGCGAACTCGATTCACACCGGCGTCGGCTATGCGGGGTTCGCACTGGCCGCGCTGTCGGCGATCTCGTATGGCGGGATCGACATCACGAACCTGGCGATCGTCGCTGGTGCCTTGTCGGTTGGCATCGGCTTCGGCCTGCAGTCGATCGTCAACAACTTCGTCTCCGGTCTCATCCTGCTGGTCGAGCGGCCAATCAAGGTTGGCGACTGGATCGGTGTCGGAGAATTCGAGGGACATGTGCGGCGGATCTCGGTTCGCTCCACCGAGATCGAGACGTTCGACAGGTCGAGCGTGATCGTGCCCAACTCGCAGCTGATCTCGGGCACGGTGAAGAACCGGACACATCGCAATGCACTTGGCCGCGTCGATGTGACCGTCGGTGTCAGCTACAAGGCCGATCCGGAGATGGTGAAGGCGCTGCTGGAGAAGGTGGCGCAGGAATCGCCGATGGTGCTGAAATTCCCGGCGCCGGTCGTGTCGTTCGACAACTTTGCGGCAAGCTCGCTCGATTTCACGGTGAGGGCTTACGTGGCCGACGTCAACAAGTCGGTGGTGACGGCAACCGACCTGCGCCTGCGGGTTTTCAAAGCGCTGCACGAGGCGGGCATCGAGATTCCGTTCCCGCAGCATGACGTACATCTGCGGGATCTCGATCTGGTCAAGACGCTGCTGGCAAGGATGGCCGAGGAGCGCGTGCGCAAAGCTGCAGAGGCAGCGGCCGCGCGCACGCAGCAGTCAGAGCCGGATGACGATGCCCGGCCGCCCCGCGGCTTGGGCAAAAGCTGAGCTGGGGAGCGTGGCGTTTGCCGTGCGTTTCACAGCTTCGCGACGTAGCTGGTGGCGGCGTCGAAAGCGTCGCGCGGCGCGCGCTTTTCGAGGAAGCCAAGCTTGAAGCCGGCTTCGGCGGCGGCGAGACGGTCGTCGGGCGTGCCGTGGTGATGCGTGTTGCGGAACTCGGTGTCGCCGCTCTGCCAGCGTCTGATGCCGGCGGCCCAGAACGAGGCGTCGGGGTTGTCGCGCTTGCGTAGACCCAGGTAGAAGCCGGACAGGAAATCGGCGTGCAGTTCGACTCTCTTCACTGTCGACTGGCCGCCGCGGATCTTCTCGAACAGACCATCGCGGTAGACCCAGACGTGGGCGAACTCGTGCGCGGCGGTCTGCAGCAGCGTGATGCCCGAGGGGTCGTAGTCCATGAGCTTCTTGAAATAGCTACGGCCGAAGACGACGGCGAACTCGTCGGTGCTGCCGACCTGGTAGCGCATGGCCATGGCATTGGGGGCGTCGTGGTCGTCGTAGAAGCCAACCTTGGGCCAGACATCGAAGGTTTCGGCGAGGCGTTGCAATGCGCGATCGAAGCTCAGGTCGAGATCGGGGCTTCCCGTCGATCGCGCCATGGTCGCCACCTCGCTCGGCAGAT
Organism: Hyphomicrobiaceae bacterium; assembly: GCA_044222395.1. Classification (GTDB taxonomy): domain Bacteria; phylum Pseudomonadota; class Alphaproteobacteria; order Rhizobiales; family Hyphomicrobiaceae; genus JAEUMD01. The sequence goes on from JBGANK010000002.1 coordinate 54,334, forward strand.
GAGATGCCTTGCCGGTCACCATGTTGGCGCCAAGAATGAGATTGGAATTGTTCTTGTCGACGAAGCAGCCTTTGATTTGGCCGAGGCGTGCGACCTGCCCCTGGATACCGCGCGCAACTGCACTGCTGCCGAGCACCGAAACGGCGGCGCAACTGCACAAGGACTGGAGCACCTGTCGGCGATGCAGTCTCATGCTGGCCATTTTCCCGGGTGGCATAGAATGTTCGCCTGAAGCGTTAGCGTATCAGTTGGTGGCGACGACGACGCGGAATTCGGTGACTGCCGTGTCCTTGTACTTGGTGCCCGGATAGACCGACTTGATGGTGAAACGGACCCAGTCGGCTTTCTGCTTGCCGACATCGATCGATTGCAGGCCAGGGGCGTCTGCCAGAGATATGAGGCGGGTTTCGCCGTTGGAGAACTGGAGTTCGGCGACGCGCACGCGATTGTTGGCGAGGAATAGGCGCTCGTTCTTATGATAGCCGTTCATGACCTGGATGGCGGTCACGGTGCGCTGGCCGTTGAGCTCGACAACGAGGCTTTCGCCCTCGCCATTGCCCGTCTTGCCTTCGACCCATGCGGTGTTGAGATCTGTATCGACGAGGTTCTTGGGGCGGTAGGTAAAGCCGTACTGCGGTTCGAGGATGGAACTCACGCAATAGCGGAAGCCGCCGACATTGTCGCAGACCTCGCCCTCCAGGCGCGTGCGCTGCAACGTCTCCTGCTGCGGCGGGGCGACGGGTCTCAGCTTGGCGACGGCCGGCGCCTTGGGCGGGTCGGGGTTGGGCGTGTTGGACGGCCCGCACTCGAGGAAAACGCAGCGCGGGGCCGCGGTGACGGGTGCCGCATGCATGCACGCCATTGCGATCGCAATTGCGCAGATGGCGGGAGCGCGCGTCGTCGCCGGGCACGCGGAACTCTCTTTGATCCCAAACCCAAGATCGAAGCGCTGTGCAGCGGCGCTATGCATTCGGTGCTCCCCATTTCATTCTGATCGCCTCGCAGTCAATCGCGCATGAGGCGAACTTGTCTCGCGACGCGAATTGCGGCGATCTTAGTGCACGATGCGCGTGGAGCAAATCCCGCTGGCATTGGGGTGGCAAGCAGTTGTCAATTGTGGCATGGAGGCCGCGGGACGGCGGGTCAATTGTCGGTCATAATTGCTGCGGTAGGACGTGCCCGCACAACGAACTGGCGAGTTTCGCCTGATGATTGTCGGCTGCGCGGTTGCGAGGCTTTCAAGCCGTGATGCGAGGGTTCCACCCGGAATGGGACGTGTTCTGGAAACGGGGATGTCTAGCAAGCGAAGGCAGAACTCCGAGCGTTCGATTTCGAGCCGGGTCTTGCAGGTTGCCTCGGCAGGGCTGTTTGCAATCGCGATGATCGTGACCGCGTCAAGCGATGTGGCGGCAGGCGAAAGCTCGCTCGTAGCTCTGTCGCGGATCGATCCGACAATCCGCCAGGACATTCGGTACGCGGGGTCGGGGAATTTCACCGGACGCCCGGTACCGGGGTATTCGAACGCGGAATGCTGGCTGCGAGCGCCGGTCGCACACGCGCTCGCCAAGGTGCAGGCCGATCTCGCGCGCGAGACGCCGCCGCTATCGCTCAAGGTGTTCGACTGCTACCGGCCGCGGCGGGCGGTCGAGGCTTTCGCGAAATGGGCGGAGGCGGCGGATGACGGGGCAACGCGGCATTATCATCCCAATGTTGCCCGCGGAGCGCTTCTGCCGCTCGGCTACATCGGTCGCACATCGACGCATTCGAAAGGCATCGCCGTCGATTTGACGCTGGTGGCGCAGGAGGGGTCAGGTGGCTCACAGTCGAAGCACGGTGGGAAGACTGAGCATGGCCGGGGTGCATCGGCGCCATGCACGCATTCCAGCGATCGCACGCACGATGCTACATCGCTCGACATGGGCACGGCGTTCGATTGCTTCGATCCCAAGAGCCATACGGCGGCGGGCGGTCTGACCGAGGAGCAGAAGCGGGCGCGGAATTTGCTGAAGCGCGTCATGCAGCGGCACGGCTTCGAGAACTATGCCAAGGAGTGGTGGCACTACACCTTCAGCGCCGCCGATGACGGACGCACGTTCGATGTGCCGGTCGGGCCGGCACAATCGGGCATGTAGAGGGTCGCCATCAGTCCTCGCGATAGACGCGCTCGCGGCGCTCGTGGCGCTCTTGTGCTTCGAGCGACAAGGTCGCGATCGGTCGGGCATCGAGGCGCTTCAGGCCGATCGGCTCGCCGGTTTCCTCGCAATAGCCGTAGCTGCCGTCGTCGATACGCGCGATGGCGGCGTCGATCTTGGCGATCAACTTGCGCTGACGGTCGCGAGCGCGCAGCTCCAGGGCACGGTCGGTTTCCGAGGTGGCGCGATCGGCAAGATCCGCGTGCTGTGTGGAATCCTCGTGAAGGCCGGCCAAGGTCTCGCGCGTCTGGCGGACGATGTCCTCTTTCCAAGTCTTGAGCTTGTTGCGGAAATATGCCCGCTGGCGCTCGTTCATGAACGGCTCGTCCTCGGAGGGACGATAATTCGGATCAAGTACGATTGGCGCCGATGACTTCTTGCTTCCCCCCACGCTCACCGACTTCCCCCTTTTGGCCGAGCTTGACGACTTCTTGTCCGCACTTGCGAGTGCTGGGACGGATTTCGCCTTAGATTTCGTCGCAATCTTGACGGTTGTGGATTTGGTTGTTGGCGCTGCGGTCTTGATCGGCTTTTCGGTCGGCTTCTTGGCTGCCTTGGCGGCGTCTACGGACGTCTTCTTGGATGTGGGAGCGGCTTTTACAGCTGTCTTCTGTTTTTCGATCGTTCCAGTCTTCTTACTCTTGGTATCCGACTTCGTCGAAGCGCGGCTGGCCGCCGCGGCCGTCTTGGCCGGCTGCTTCGATTTTTGCCCAGACCTGGTTTTGCTCATCGGTGCCTCCCTACGAGGCGCTGTGCTGGACCAAGTGCGGATTCCTCAAGCGATCCACTGACTTGGGCCGGGGTTGCCAATAACGACTCCCAGCAAGATTTGTGCCTCCTAATGTCGCTAGGGGACCGTTATGTCAAGACAATCTCCCAGTTCTCCCGGTCCGCGAGAGGTGGGAGCTGTCGGCATCGAAGCCACCTTATCGGGGCATCAATATGATGCCAAAACATGTCCGCAACCGATTGGCAAGATTGATTAAAGTTAAGAGGTCCAGGTTCACGGTCGGTTTTGTGAGGGTTGTTATGCTCAAAACCGTCAAACGAGACCTGCCGTCCCGGCGAGCTTCGGGGGGCCGAGGGGCGGGGTATTTCGGCGTGGCCGGGGGCTCCGTCCAATACAGGCTCCAGGGCTACGTCCTGCACGACGGGATTGGGGATATAGAATCGGGCGGCACGTCGACGCAACGTATCGTCCGTCATCTGCGCCACGCTCCTGAGCCTCGGAGCGTGGCGCATTTCGTTTTGTGCTGCTGCAACCCGATTCCGGCTCAACCCGTGACCCTGGACACAAGGGCGGCTAAGCTCCTGCCGCCGAAAGCTCGTGCAGATCAGGGATGCCAATGAAGTTTTCCGGAACACAATCCTACGTGGCCACCGACGACCTGAAGGTTGCCGTCAACGCCGCGATCACCTTGCAGCGGCCGCTCTTGGTGAAAGGCGAGCCCGGCACGGGCAAGACGGTGCTGGCGCTCGAGGTGGCGTCGGCGCTGGGCGTACCGATCATCGAATGGCACATCAAGTCGACCACCAAGGCGCACCAGGGGCTTTACGAATACGACGCGGTGTCGCGCCTGCGCGATAGCCAGCTGGGCGATGAGCGCGTCAGGGACATCCGCAACTACATCCGCCGCGGCAAGCTGTGGGACGCCTTCGTCATGGACAAGCGTCCGGTGCTGCTGATCGACGAGATCGACAAGGCCGACATCGAGTTTCCCAACGACCTGCTGCAAGAGCTCGATCGCATGGAGTTCTTCGTCTACGAGACCGGGGAAACCGTGAAGGCGGCGCAACGTCCGATCGTCATCATCACATCGAACAATGAGAAGGAACTGCCCGACGCGTTCCTGCGGCGCTGCTTCTTCCACTACATCAAGTTTCCCGATCCCGAGACGATGCGCGAGATCGTCGAGGTGCATTTCCCCGGTTTGAAGGGGCGGCTCGTCAACGAGGCGTTGCGCATCTTCTACGACTTGCGCGACGTGCCGGGCGTGAAGAAGAAGCCGTCGACGTCGGAGCTGCTCGACTGGATCAAGCTCCTGCTCAACGAGGACATCGACGCGGAGACGCTGCGCGAACAAGACCCGCGCAAGCTCATTCCGCCACTCGCCGGCGCGCTCATCAAGAACGAGCAGGACGTGCACCTGTTCGAGCGCCTCGCCTTCATGAGCCGGAGGAAGGGGGAGGGGTAGGGCGTAGGCCGGTTCTAGGCGGTGGGGAGCGGTTTCCAACTCGTGCGCACGTAACCTCCGATTTTTCTTTCCCGATCGGCGTGCTAGGGTTTGGCAGAAGCCAACGGTCGCACCTTGAGCGATCCAAGAAAACCAAGCGCGAGGAGAGGAAGCCAATGAACGAGCGCATCTCGACGACGTCATTTGGAGGCTGTCCTCACGACTGCCCCGATACGTGCTCCATGCTGTTCGACGTGGAGGGGGGCAGACTGAAGGGCGTCCGGGGCAATCCCGATCACCCAATGACGCGCGGCGGCCTGTGCGTGAAGCTCAAGGACTACGAGAAACGCCATTATCATCCTGACCGCGTGCTCCACCCATTGCGGCGCACTGGGCCTAAGGGATCGAAGCAGTTCGCGCGCATCACCTGGGACGAGGCGCTCGATGAGATCGTCACGCGCTGGAAGGATATCATTTCGAAATACGGGGCGGAAGCCATCGCGCCCTACAGCTATCTTGGTCACCAGGGTCTGGTGCACGGCCTCAACGGCGGCGATGCGTTTTTCAACCGCCTTGGCGCAACGGTCATGGAGCGGACTTTCTGCGGCGAAGGTTCGTGCACGGCTTGGCTCTTGACGCTGGGGCCGACAGCAGGTGTCGATCCAGAAAGCTACATCCACTCAAAGTACATTGTCATCTGGGCGTGCAATTCGGTCTCTACCAACCTGCATCACTGGGCGATCGTCAAGGATGCGCAGAAGGCTGGCGCCAAGGTTGTTGTCATTGATGCCTACAGGTCGCGCACGGCAAAGGAGGCTGACTGGCACATTTGCCCGAAGCCAGGGACCGATGGGGCGCTAGCGATGGCGCTGATCAATTCGATCATCGATCAGGGTCTAGTCGATCGGGATTATGTCGAGAATTACACCATTGGCTTCGAGGCTCTGAAGAAGCGGGCGGCGACGCGGACGCCGGAGTGGGCATCCCAGATCACCGGAATTCCGGCCGATGACATCCGCAAGCTGGCGCGTGAACTTGCGACGAGCCAGCCAGCAGCAATCCGCATCGGTGTCGCCCTGGAGCGCCACCATGGCGGAGGCCAGACCATCCGTGCCGTTTCGTGCATTCCGGCCCTGACCGGTGCATGGCGGCACGTCGGAGGAGGCATCACACAATTCCCGGTCTGGGAGCACCCCTACAAGTTCGACGTGATATGCCGTCCCGATCTCATCCCGGAGGGGACGCAGGTCGTCAACAACCTTCAGATCGGTCGCGCGCTACTGGGCGAACTGGATCTCAAAGTGCCAATCAAGTCGATGATGTGCTGGAACTCCAATCCGGTGACACAGGCGCCTGAGACGGACAAGATCGTCGAAGGCCTGAAGCGGGAAGATCTGTTCCTCGTCTCGGCCGAACATTTCATATCCGATACCGCGTCCTATGCCGATATCGTTCTGCCAGCGTCGATGGGGGCAGAAATGGAGGACATGATCCTGTCGTGGGGTCACCTTTATCTCACCTACAACGCCAAGTGTGTCGAATCGCCCGGCGAGGCAATTCCAAACAACGAGATCTTCCGCCGGCTGGCGGCGCGACTAGGTTTCGAAGAAGAGAACTTCAAGTGGTCTGATTCCGAATGCCTGCAAAATTATGTCGACTGGAATGCGCCGGCCTGTGATGGAATTGATCTCGAATATATGCGCGAACACGGATATGCGCGCTTGAAGGTCGGCACGAAGGATGACCGGGCGCCGCACAGGGAAGGAAACTTTCCAACGGCGACCGGCAAATGCATGTTCGAGGTTGCCAATGCGACGAATTTCGTCGCAGGGCCATTCCGGCAAATGTACGAAGGATTCCAGCCGGGCGAGCCGATCGATCCGCTGCCCGACTACACGCCACCGCGCGAATCACCAGCAACCAATCCGCTGCTCGCTGAAAAGTTTCCCCTCAACATCGTCTCGCCGAAGAGCCACGGCTTCCTCAATTCGTGCTACGCGAACATGGAGCAGAAAATCAAAGGCCAGGGCGAGCAGTTCGTGCTGATCCACCAAGTGGACGCGGACTCGCGTGGTATCGTCGAGGGCGACCGGGTGAAGGTCGCCAACATGCGCGGATCCTTCAAAGGGGTGGCGCGAATTTCGGAAGATGTAAATCCGGGTGTCGTCGTTGCGACACTGGGCTATTGGCGTCAGCTCAATGATGGAACGGTTAACAGCATCAGTTCCGCAGAATTCACCGATATGGGCCATGCCCCATCGTTCTCAGACAACCTTGTTCAAGTCAGCAGAGCCAATTGACCAGGCGTTGCCTGGGTCCGCACCGTTGCGGAGGATTTGTGGCAGTCTGCCATGTGCGACCATGAGGCGAGGCGCGATCGGTTGCGCGTCTTCGCTCTGACACCAAGGGGGGTGTCGTGGGAAATGTTGGCGCCGAGGACAGCGTATTGCAGCGCGTGAGCCGGTGTTCGCTCAGTGCGGCGATGCAATTGGAGGCTTCGACGCCAGCGGAAGAGCCCAATGCCCTAATCAAAAATCTCGCCGGTCAGGATCGTGCGCATGGCTTGCGAGAGGTGCTTGCGCTTCAGGATGCGCAGGTGCTCGCGGGCGGCGAGGTCGGGATTGGCAAGCTCGATGCCCTCTTCCAGGAGCTGGGCGTGCTCCATCGGCGTCAGGTGGTGGATCGCGTTGGTGATGTCGCACTGGGAACCCAGCATGTAGAGCAGATCGCCGCCGGGGTTGAAGATCGGCAGGACGAAGACGTAGTTCTCGAACTCGCTGCCGTCCTTGCGGTAGTTGGTGATGGGGACGAGTGCCTCCTGGCGCTGCTCGATGGCTTGGCGCAGACTGGCGCGTGCCTTGGGATCCGTGTTACGGCCCTGCAGGAAGCGACAGTTGCGGCCGATGACCTCGTCTCGCGCGTAGCCGGTCAAGCGCAGGAACGGATCGTTGCAAAGTATGACGGGGCAATCATCGAAGACCGGCGAGGTCAACGTGAGCGGTATTGGCGATTGCTCGAAGAACGTGTTGAGGGTCTTGGAGGAGACTTCCGGAAACATCGACTTTGCCGCTCAATGAGGATCGTGACCGATCGTTGCCCTCGGTGCCTGCCGGCACGGTCCGCGCGATCGCGGGGATGGGCCGCATTGCAACGCGAAGCTGGGCCGGCCGATATTCTCCGATGGTCGCATCAGGCGGGAAAACAGTCTCGCCGCTTTGACAGATAGGCGGACAATCGGTTCTATTTCGCATCCGCGAAGAGGATCAACAATTCGTCAAGTCGACCAATGGCGGAAACGCAAACGATCTTGATCACCGGGGCGTCGTCGGGCATCGGCCTGGCGGCGGCAAAGCGCATGAAGGCGGAGGGCTGGCGGGTGCTGGCGACGGCACGCCAGCCGGACGATCTCGATTTTCTGCGCAGGGTGGTGGGAGTCGAGGCGCTGGCGCTGGAGCTTGGCAATGCGGGCTCGATTGCGGCGTGCGCCGATGATGTACTGGTGCGGACGGGCGGCCGGATCCATGCTCTTTTCAACAACGCTGCCTTCGGGCAGGTCGGTGCGGTCGAGGACCTGACGCCGGACGTGCTGAGACTGCAGCTCGAGGTCAACCTAATCGGTACGCATGATCTGACGCGGCGGCTCATTCCTGCGATGCGGGCGAAGGGGGCCGGGCGGATCGTGCAATGCTCCTCCGTGCTGGGGTTCGTCTCTGGGCCTTACCGTGGGGCCTACAGCGCGTCGAAGTTCGCGCTTGAAGCGCTGAGTGACGCAATGCGCCTGGAGCTTCGCGGCAGCGGCATTCTCGTCTCGGTGATCGAGCCGGGGCCGATCCGCACGCGCTTCGTGGAGACGGCGCTTGCAAGGTTTCGCGAGACAGTCGACATCGATGGCTCGGTGCACCGGGCCGTCTACGAGGCGCGGCTGCGATCGATGGAAGCCGGCGGCAAGCAGACCTTCAAGCTGGAGCCGGAAGCGGTGGCCGACAAGCTCGTGCATGCCGTCACCTCGCCACGTCCCAAGCTGCGCTATTACGTGACGACGCCGACCTACATCGCAGCGGGTTTGCGGCGGCTGTTGCCGTGGCGTCTGCTCGATCAGCTGCTCGCCAGGATGTGAGGGACGAGCTGACTTCGATTGTCAGAGTCCGATGTCGGCATTCGTCAAGGGCGGTGATAGGGGTGGCCGGACAGAATGGTGATTGCGCGGTAGATCTGTTCGAGCAGCAGCACGCGGGCCAGTCCGTGTGGCAGCGTCATGGCGCTAAGCGTCAGCTTGTGGTCGGCCGTTTCGTGCAGCTTGTCGCCGTGGCCATCCGGGCCGCCGATGAGGAATGCGAGTTCGCGCGTGCCCTCGTCGCGAAGTTTGCGCAAGAGCGTGGCAAAGTCTTCGCTGGAAAATGCCTCTCCGCGCTCGTCTAGCATAACGCGTCGATCGGCCCGCGCTGCGGCGGCGATGAGGCGCGTCGCTTCGTCGTTCTTGCGCATAGGCGCGCTCGCGGCGCGTGCTTCGGGTAGCTCCGTCACGGTGAGCGGGCCCAGCGACAAGGCCCGGCCGGCCTGGTCGATGCGCTTCTTGTAGCGTGCCGACAAGTCTTCCTCGCCGGTGTCCTTGAGACGTCCGACGGCGGCAATGAGCAAGCGCATTCAATTTCGCCGCGCCCGGCATGTGCGTGCCTGCGCGCTCCTGATGCTCAACCTTGTGCCGACGTGTTCAACGCTTTTTCCGAGAGATAGTGGCACGCCTTCGCTGTAACTGGATCGGTTTCGTCTCAGGCGATCAGGCTCTCTATTTGAGAGACCGATTCACGCATTCGCTGGAACCTGAGTTGGTTCCATCTCAGGCGATCGGGCTCATGCAATCGCTTCTCATGTGGCGCGATAGATCCCGCGGACAAGCCGCGGGATGACACGGCCAGTGTTTGTAGCGACGCGTCTAGAGCCCAGCCTAGTGAGCGATCGTTTCGCCCGGCCGATCGATGCTCCACATCTTCTCGAGGTTATAGAAGTCACGCACCTCGGGACGGAACACGTGGACGATGATGTCGCCGGTGTCGATCAGTACCCAATCGCAGGCTTCCGTGCCTTCAACGCGCGTGCGTCCCAGGCCGGCCTCTTTCAATTTGCGTTGGAGCTGGTCGGCGATTGCGCCGACGTGGCGATCGGTACGGCCGGTGGCTACCACCATGTAGTCGCCGATCGTCGTCTTGCCCGCGAGATCGATGGTGACGATCTCCTCTGCCTTGGCCTCGTCGAGCCAGTGGCAGACCTTGTCGAGCAGCGCTTTGGAGGCAATCCTGTCAGAGAGTACCTCGGTCAGAGGGGTGCTTGCAGCCTTACCCTCGATTGCGGTTCGCATCGTGTGGTGGACGTCCTTTCATCAGATCGCCGGCGTGCGAGTGTCTCGTGCGTTTTTTTCGACCGCCTGCTGATACGTGGCCATGGTCGGAGCTCAATGGAAGGGCCCTGACCGGAGCGAAGGAGCACGAACAAGAATCCGACGCCTGCGGCAAGACTACGCGGCACCTTGCCATGCAGGCAACTGGTTTAGGGCGCAAGTGTGGCCAAATGTTAACACTGTGGCGTCTGCAACTTGGCCGGACTGGTGCGGTGCCTTCGATTCCGGTTTCGCGCAGGGTGCGGCGGAGTCAGCCAGGGCGGCCTGAGCGAATTTCGGTCGATGAGAGTGCGGACAGGCGGGTCGGCAGAAAGATCCAAGCCGGTGGTTTTGAACCAGGCAGCCGCGGGGCTCGGTCGGCCCCAAGCCTCGACCGCGACATGGCTCGCGCGGCGGGCGAGGCCAACGCCTTCAAAATCCACCCCGGTCGGTCGATGACGGCGATCGGTATCTGCCAGACGATGTCGCGCCAGCGCCGCCAGCGGTGGAGCTGCGCGAGATTGTCGGCACCCATCACCCAGACGAAATGCGTTGCCGGGAACCGGCGCTTCAGGAATGCAACGGTGGCGAAGGTGTAGGGCGAGCCGAGCGCCGTTTCGAAATCCGTTATGCGTATGCGTGGATCACGACCAACAATTGCGTGAGCCGTCTTGACGCGCTGATCGAGCGCGACAAGTCCGTCGCGCGACTTGAGCGGATTGCCAGGCGATACGATCCACCACACTTCATCAAGCCGCAGGCGTCGCAGAGCGGTGCGGGCGACGAGCAGATGTCCGTTATGGGCTGGATTGAACGAGCCACCCATCAATCCAATGCGACGACCCGCACATACGGGCGGCGTATTGATGAGCAGGGCGGGACTGGGGAGTTGGGGCGGGCGCAAGCGGTTCAGACAAGCCTTTGGTGTGAAACATGCTTTGACACTTACTCTTTTTTTGCGAGGTTTGCCAAAGGTGTTGATCTTGAACAAGCATCAGCGCGAATTGGCACAGCGGAAGCGAGGGCTATTGCTGATGCAAACTTTATGATCTGGGTCACAGACTATCAGCGCTACCGGTTCTATAGCGATCGCTTCGCGGCCATGGGGCAATCGTTGTCGCGAATACCTGAAGTTCACAAGGAGTAAGACCATGAACGTATTGAAAGCCGCAGCGAGCGCGCTGTTCATCGTTGGCGCCGCTGGAACAGCCTTGGCGCAAGAGGGTCCGGTGGCAACGGCTTGCAAGGCGGACATCGCCGCGCTCTGCGCCGGCAAGAGCCATCAGAACCGCGAAGTGCGCAACTGCCTCGAAGACAACAAGACCAAGGTTTCAACTGCCTGCAAGACGGCGCTGGATTCCACCGGAGGCGGCAAGGGAATGGGTGGAATGGGCGGCATGAGGGGAATGGGTGGTATGGGCGGAATGGGCGGCGGTATGGGCAAATAGGATTGCCTCACCCCCGGTGTAGCGATCACTCGCTTCCCGGCTCTTCATGAGCCAGCCCAATAGAGCGCGTTCACTTCAGATGGAATGGCGAACGCGGTTTGTCTCCTTTATTTGAGCATGTTTTTCACGCTGAACCGCTCAACACTTCAGCTCAACATGCTCCATAAGCGAGACGCCCGCAGCATCCTTCACGAATGCTGCGGGCGTCATCTTGTGCATGGACGGTGCTGTCCGCGGTGCGATGCGTGCTTGCAGTGAAGCTCGCCTGCACCGTTGCAGAGTCCAGCTAGTTGTCGTCGTCCTCGTTTTTCTTTTTCTTCGACTTCTTCGCACTGCTGACCTTCGTCGCCTTCTTGCTCGAGCCAGCCGCTTTGCCTGTCGCAGATGCCTTGGCAGACTTAGCTCCACCTGCAGCCTTTCCAGAGCCTGCGGCGCGTGGTGCGGAAACCTTCTTCTTTTCGTAGCCTGCCGGTCCCTTGCCCCACTTCTCGCGCTCAGCGATCAGAGCCTTCGGGTCGGAGGTGGGGAGAACTGCGTAACCACCGGCCGGTGCTGCTGCTGCTGCTGCGGTCTTGGCTGGTGCGGCGGCGGCTTTCGCCGGTGCAGCCGCTGCCTTGGCCGGAGCAGCGGCTTTAGCGGCGGTGCCCTTCGCCTTGCCCGCGGGCGCGGTGCCCCACTTGGACCGCTCGGCGATCAGCTCCTGAGCAGTGGTGGTGGGTAGTGCAGGGTAGGCGCCGGCTGCCGCCGCCTTGGCAGGCGCTGCAGCGGCCGCTGCAGGTGCTGCTGCAGCAGGAGCAGCGGCAGGCTGCGCTGCAACGGTGCTGGGCTTGGATCCCCACTTCTCACGTTGCGAAATGAGATCCTGTGCGGTGGTCGTGGAGAGGGCGGGACGCCCGCCCACAGATCCAGCATCTTGGGCGATGGCGGGCATTACCAGCGCCATGCTGGCGAAGGCAATTAGCGAAATGCGACCATTCATTGGCGCGGCTCCTTGGAGTTTTTCCTTGTTTTGTTTGTGTTCGGCAGGCTGGGTCTGGGCATACGAAGCCGCCCCGGCGCCGAGCCAAGCCGGACAGTATTCACTCTACTTGAAACCTGAAAGCTTTGCGATGGCCTCAAAGTTAATCAAAGGCCATTACTTTTGGCGCACCTGGCCGGTTCCCCGGACGAGGTACTTGAAGCTTGTCAGCTGTTCCACTCCGACCGGCCCCCGGGCGTGTAACCTACCGGTGGCAATGCCGATTTCCGCACCCATGCCAAATTCGCCTCCGTCGGCGAACTGGGTCGAGGCGTTGTGCAGGACGATAGCTGAATCGACCTGTTTCAGGAAGCGTTCTGCGGTGGCCTGACATTCCGTGACTATTGCATCGGTGTGCTGCGAGCCGTAGCGCGAGATATGGCGGATCGCCTCGTCGACGCCGTCGACCATCCTGACGGCGATGATCGCGTCCAGGAATTCGTGTCCCCAATCGGCGTCGGTCGCGGGTTTCACGTGAGGGTCGGATTTCTGAACCATTGCATCGCCGCGCACCTCGCAGCCTGCCTCGAGCAGTGCCGTTACGAGCGGAGTGACGTAGTCGGTGTCGGCGTTCTTGTCGATCAGCAGGCATTCGGTGGCGCCGCAAACTCCGGTGCGCCGCATCTTGGCGTTGACGACGATCTCGCGCGCCATGTCAATGTCAGCGCCGCGGTCAACGTAGGTGTGGCAGATACCTTCCAGGTGGGCGAAGACTGGAACGCGCGCCTCTTTTTGGACTCGCTCGACAAGGCTCTTGCCGCCGCGCGGAACTATGACGTCGATGGCGCCATCGAGGCCGGCGAGCATGTGGCCGACGGCATCGCGGTTGGTGGTGGGCACGAGCTGGATCGCATCTGTCGGCAAGCAGCCTCGCATCAATCCATGCTTCAAACATGTGACGATGGCTGCCGAAGTCGCATGGCTGTCGGACCCGCTGCGCAGGATTGCGGCATTGCCAGCCTTGAGGCAAAGGCCGCCAGCGTCCGCGGTTACGTTTGGCCTGCTCTCGTAGATGATGCCGACGACACCAAGTGGCACGCGTACGCGCTGAATGTCGAGACCGTTGGGGCGCTTCCACTCGGCCATCACGGTGCCGACCGGATCGTCGAGCGCCGCGATGGATTCGAGACCCTTGGCGATGCCTTCGATGCGGGCCGGATCGAGCATCAAGCGGTCGATGTAGGACGCGGGCCGGCCCGCCTCCTTGGCGGCAGAGATGTCGCGTGCGTTGGCGGCGAGAATCGCCGGCGTGTGCGTGCGCAATTCGCATGCAGCGACGTTCAGTGCCTCGTCCTTCTGCTCCCGCCTGGCAAGCGCCAGCTCGGCAGCTGCCAGCCGAGCAGCGCGCCCCATCTCGTGCATGAGACTGGCGATGTCTTCTTGCTGGAGCTTTTGCGGCGCGGTGGCGGTCATTGGCTTTCAGCTCCGGATTGAAGGCCCGGCGGTATCGGACGGGGTCAGCATATCATTTCTGCCCGATCGCGCGGTTCAAGGCCATATCATCTCGGTGAATGAGCTCGGGGCGGCCTTCGAACCCCAATATTCCTCCGATGTCGCTGGATCGCTTGCCCATGATGCGTTCCGCGTCCGCATTTGCGTATGCGACAAGGCCCCGGCCCACCTCGTGGCCGGCTTCGTTGCGGATGATGACGACATCACCACGGTCGAATGTGCCCGAGATCGACGAGACACCAGCAGGCAGCAGGCTCTTGCCGGTTGCCAGGGCCTTCTCGGCTCCGGCATCGACGACGATGGTGCCGCGCGGCTCGAGCTGTCCGGAAATCCAGCGCTGCTTGGCGGTGACGGGATCGGACGGCGCGATGAACCATGTTGCAGGGCAGCCCGCGGCAATGGCTGCAAGCGGGTTCATGACCTTGCCCGATGCGATCACCATATCGCAGCCTGCTGCACGGGCGATCTTGCCAGCCTCGATCTTGGTCTTCATGCCGCCCTTGGAAAGCTCGGTTCCGGCATCTCCGGCCATGGCCTCGATTTCGGGCGTGATCTCGCTGACCACGTCAAGTCGGTGAGCGGCGCGGCCCGAATCGGGCGGTGCGGTGTAGAGGCCGTCGATGTCGGAGAGCAGCACCAGGCAGTCGGCAGAGACCATCGAGGCGACGCGCGCCGACAGCCGGTCATTGTCGCCGTAGCGGATCTCGGTGGTGGCCACCGTGTCGTTCTCGTTGACAACAGGGATGGCCTTGTGCGCGAGAAGGCGGTCGATGGTGTGGCGTGCGTTGAGGTAGCGACGGCGCTCTTCCGTATCACCCAGCGTGACGAGAATCTGCGCGGCGATAAGCCCGTGCTTGCGCGCAAAATCCTGATAGGCGTGGGCGAGGCTGATCTGGCCGACGGCGGCTGCGGCTTGGCTTTCCTCCAAGTCGAGCGGACCTTTGGCGAGTTTCAGGGTGTGACGTCCGAGCGCGATGGCGCCAGAAGAGACGAGCACGATCTCCTTGCCCGCCTTGGCAAGGTGGGCGACGTCGTCCATCAGCGAGGACAGCCAGTCGGTTTTCAGAATGCCGGTCTCACGGTCGACGAGGAGCGCGGAGCCGATCTTGACGACGATGCGGTGTGCGGCTGCCCACTCGGGGCGTGCAGTGCTGGCAGCGGAGGCTTGCGGCGTGGCGTGCGGCATCTGTCGGTCTCGGATCGGTGAGGCATGGTCACGTTCCAGCTCCCGGCAAGGGCGAAAGAGGAAGCGTGAAATGCCGCTCTGATAGCAGAGTTCGGCTCACTTGGGGGAGCAATGCTGTCGTGCAGGCGCCAACCGGGCATCAGTTCGGCTGGGCGGCGATGCCTTCCTGCAGCGCCAAGACGTGGCCGGCAAGGTAGAGCGAGCCGCAGATGAGTATGCGCTTGGGGCCGGGGAAGAGGGAGTCGTGACGCTGCAGCGCTTCCTCGACGCCATTGGCTGGATCGGCGGAGAGGCCGGCGCTGCGGGCCGCCTCGGCAAGCGCGAGGGGTGTATAGGGCTGCTCATGGGCGCCCGGAATCGGCACGGTTACGACATGGTGGGCGAGGCCGCGGAAATGGCGGAGGAAGCCTTGGGCGTCCTTCAGCCCCAACATGCCAACGATCAGATGGAGGGGGCGGGGTGCGCGCTCCTCCAGGTCGGCCATGGTTTCGGCCAGGGCGGCACCCGCGGCGGGATTGTGACCGCCGTCGAGCCACAACTCGGAACCGGGCCGGAGCAGGTCAGTCAGCGCGCCGTCGCTCAGGCGCTGCATGCGGGCGGGCCAGCGGACCGTCTGCAGGCCGCGCTCGATGGCGCGCTCGCTGATGGCAAAGCCGTCAAGCTCGAGCGCGGCGGCAACGGCGGTGCCGGCATTGTCGATCTGGTGCGGTCCGATCAGCGCCGGCAAGGGCAAGTCGAGCAGCTGCTGCTGGCGCTGGACGACAAGGCGGCCGGCCTGCTCATAGGCGTCGAAATCCTCGCCCCAGACGACGAGCGGGGCGCCGACGCGCCGCGCCCAGTTGGCGATGACGACCATCGCTTCCTCGTCCTGATGAGCGACGACGGTTTTCATGCGAGGCTTCAAGATGCCGGCCTTCTCCGCAGCGATCAGCGAGAGGCGGTCGCCGAGCTTGTCGGCGTGGTCGAGAGACACCGGCGTGATCACGCCGAGACGGGGATTGGGTACGACATTGGTGGCATCGAGTCGGCCGCCAAGGCCGACCTCCAGCAGCAGTGCGTCGGCGGGGTTCTCGGCGAAGGCGAGGAAGGCGGCGGCAGTCGTGATCTCGAACTGGGTGATGTCGTCGCCGTCGTTGAGTTTCTGCGTGCGGGTCAGCACGTCGACCAGCTGCTTCTCGCCAATCGGCTCGCCAGGGGCCCCGGCGCGGCCGAGGACGATGCGTTCATGGAAGCGGACGAGATGCGGCGAGGTATAGGCGTGCACCGCGTAGCCCGCCGCTTCTAGAATGGCCTTCAAATAGGCGGTGACGGAGCCCTTGCCGTTGGTGCCAGCGATGTGGATGACGGGCGGCAGTTTGAGGTGCGGGTTGCCGAGCTTGCCTAGGAGCCGCTCGACGCGGCCCAGCGACAGGTCGATCAGCTTCGGATGAAGCAGCTTCAGGTCGGCGAGGAGCTTGTCGCTCGTCGGCATCTCCGCCTCGTGGTGCTCGGTGCTGATCGGGCTGCTGAACTCAAGCTGTGATGCTGCGCCGGCAGCGGCCTTCGAGCATCGGATGGTCAGAGATCGATGGCCTGCACGTGGCCACGTCCGTTCTCGCTACAGCGGTTTTGCGATCAGGACAACCAGGTTCAGGCCTTGAAGTTCGGCTTCTTATCGGCCGAGCCCGATTCTGCGGTCGGCTTGGTCGCATCGGCCGGGGTGGAGCGACCACGGCGGTCGGGATCGAAGCGTTCGTCGCCGTCGACGGGCTCGGCCTCGATGATGGCGGGTGTGTTGGCTGTGACCTTAATGGGCTGTGCCGTGCGGCCGTCGGCGGTCGGATCGGAGCCGTTGGTGTAAGCCTTGCCGTTCATGGTCCGGCCGGTTCGGCGCGTCGTTTCGGCTGTCCAGTCGGACGCGTGCGGAGCGGTCAGGATGCGGGCGAGGCGGGCCAGCGTCTGGCGCAGCTTGTGGCGGTGGACCACCATGTCGACCATGCCATGATCGCGCAGGTACTCGGCGCGCTGGAAGCCGTCCGGTAGCTGTTCGCGAATGGTCTGCTGGATGACGCGGGGACCGGCAAAGCAGATCAGTGCGCCGGGCTCGGCGATATGGACATCACCGAGCATGGCGTAAGAGGCTGTGACGCCACCGGTGGTCGGGTCGGTGAGGACGACGATGTAGGGCAGGCGCGCGTCGCGCAGGCGCTGCACGGCAATGGTCGTGCGCGGCATCTGCATCAGCGACATAATGCCTTCCTGCATGCGCGCGCCGCCGGAGGCTGCGAACAGGATGAATGGCGCCTTCTTGGAAACCGCGTGCAGCATCCCGGCGATGACGGCCTCGCCAGCGGCCATGCCGAGCGAACCTGCCATGAAGCGGAAGTCCTGCACGGCGACGACGACGTTGGTGCCGTCGAGGTCGCCCTCGGCGATGACGACGGCGTCCTCGAGTTCGGTCTTGGCCTTGGCGTCCTTGAGGCGGTCCGTGTAACGCTTGGCATCGCGGAACTTGAGCGGATCGAGCGTGACGGCGGGATTGGGAATGACTGCGTAATTCTTGCCGCCGAACAGATGCTGGAGCCGCTGGGGAGCGTCCATGCGCTCGTGGTAGTCGGATCCCGGGAAGACGAACTGATTGGCCTCGAGGTCTTTGGCAAAGACCATCTGGCCGGTGTCAGGGCACTTGACCCAAAGATTTTCCGGAACATCGCGCTTGGTCGTCAGGAAGCTCCGGATCTTCGGCCGGACGACGTTGTTGATCCAGTTCACGCGTCGAGGCTCCTCAGCAGCCAATCCGCTCGCGGTACGAACGCGAGGTTATTGCTCCGTACAGGATCCGGAACCTGCCATAGCCGGTCCCGGCTCGGCCCTTGTTCAATCCATTCTCAGTCCAGGGTGCGGGCGAACGCATGTTCAGCCCACCTCCACTGCCGCAATTCCAATGCTGCGTCGCACAGCGGGCGGCTCAGCGCAATGGCCCGTGGCTGTTATTCGCACCCTTGCCAGCCGGTATCTTAACCCAGACTTGGCGGCGATCAGAGCCAACATTTGGCAGCTCCGGGCGTTTCACACCGGGACTTTGCCTGCGGAGCGGGGGAGAGCGATCAGCTCGAGCGTAGCGCCCCGGAAAGTCCCTGCACAAGATCTAGGACGGCGGGCACCGTCTTGCCAGTGGCAATACCGCTGTTATCGAGAGATTTCTCGATCGCGGTTACGAGCGCTGAACCGACCACGACGGCGTCGGCGCCCTTGGCGATCGCCTTGGCCTGTTCGCCGGTCCTGACGCCGAAGCCAACGGCAACGGGGAGCCTGGTGGACTGCTTTATGCGGCGGACTTCGGCGTGAACCTGATCTACGTCAGGAGCGGCCGAGCCCGTGATTCCGGTGATCGAGACGTAGTAGACGAAGCCCGAGGTATTGGCGAGGACCGCCGGCAGGCGCTTGGCATCCGTGGTCGGAGTAGCGAGCCGGATGAAGCTCAAGCCAGCCTTCAGCGCGGGGATGCACAGTTCGTCGTCGGCTTCGGGGGGCACGTCGACGACGATCAGGCCATCGACGCCGGCTTTAACGGCATCGGCGAGGAAGCGCTCGTTGCCATAGACGTAGATGGGATTGTAGTAGCCCATCAGCACGATCGGCGTGTCGTTGTCCGCTTTGCGGAAGTCGGCGACCATGGCGAGCGTCTTGGTCATGCGCTGGCCGGCTTTGAGGGCGCGCAAGGACGAAGCCTGGATCGCCGGGCCGTCCGCCATCGGGTCGGAGAAAGGCATACCCAGCTCGATGATGTCGGCGCCGGCGCGCGGCAGCCCGGCGAGAATTCTTTGCGAGGTGGCGGGATCGGGATCGCCTGCGGAAACGAACGTGACGAGGCCTGCGCGGCCTTCCTTCTTCAGCGCGGCAAAGCGGCGGTCGATGCGAGTATCTGTGAGAGTGGTAGACATTTCCCGGTGTCGTCCCTTTGTGTTCGTTCATGCTGATGCCGCGGGTCTGATGGCGCCAGCTACTGCTTGATGACGCCGCTGATGCAGCAGCTGCTCTCGTGACCGTATGGCTTTTCGTCTTTCAACCGGCAGATCGGTTTTGGCACCGAGGCGCTTTGTTTGACATAGGTGAAGGCGAGGCAGCCACGCGTTGCCGCACAGCGCTTGCCGCAGGTGTCGGCGGTGTCGCTCACAGCAAGCTCGATCACGGCGATGTCGTTGCCGGACCGATCAATGCTGGGCTCGAGCGAATAGCTGCTCGCGGCCCATGCGGCGGTGGCGAGGAGCAGCGCGGAAAATGCCGAGGCGAGCAGCACTCGGAAGTCCTTCAAGACCGGCGTCATTTGATGCTCCACAAAGCAAGCAGCGTTGGATCAAATCGTCATGCCGAGGTAGCCCGCCACCGCGAACACGTCCTTGTCGCCGCGACCGCACATGTTCATGACGAGGAGGTCGTCCTTGGGCAGCGTCGGCGCCAGCTTCATGACGTGGGCGAGCGCGTGTGCTGGCTCCAGTGCCGGAATGATGCCCTCCTGCTTGGCGCACAACTGGAAGGCCTCCAATGCCTCCTTGTCGGTGACGGAGACGTATTTGACGCGGCCGGTGTCCTTCAACCAGGCGTGCTCGGGGCCGACGCCGGGATAATCGAGCCCCGCCGATATTGAATGGCCCTCGAGGATCTGGCCGTCGTCGTCCTGCAGCAGATAGGTGCGATTGCCGTGCAGGACGCCGGGCGTGCCGCCGTTCATCGACGCGGCATGACCGTTGGGTACATCGAGCCCGTGGCCGACGGCTTCGACGCCAAAGATTGCCACATACTTGTCGTCGAGGAAGGGATGGAACAGGCCGATGGCATTGGAGCCGCCGCCGATGCAGGCGACCAGTGTGTCAGGAAGGCGGCCTTCCGCTGCCATCATCTGCTCGCGCACCTCCTTGCCGATGATCGACTGGAAGTCGCGGACCAGCTCGGGGTAGGGGTGGGGCCCTGCCGCTGTGCCGATGATGTAGTACGTGTCGCGGACGTTCGTCACCCAGTCGCGCAGCGCTTCGTTCATGGCGTCCTTCAAGGTGCCGGCGCCGGAGGTGACCGGATTGACCTTGGCGCCCAGCATGTACATGCGGGCGACGTTGGGCGATTGACGCTTGACGTCGGTTGCACCCATGTAGATCTCGCACGGCAGACCGAAGCGCGCGCAAACGGTCGCTACCGCAACACCGTGCTGGCCGGCGCCGGTCTCGGCGATGATGCGGGTCTTGCCCATGCGGCGGGCGAGCAGGATCTGGCCCAAGCAGTTGTTGATCTTGTGCGAGCCGGTGTGATTGAGCTCATCGCGCTTGAAGTAAACCTTGGCGCCGCCGCCGCTCTTGCTTTGGGCGCGGAAATAGTCGGTCAGGCGCTCGGCGTGATAGAGCGGGCTCGGGCGGCCGGCGTAGTGCGTGTTGAGCTTTTCCAGTTCGGCATGGAAGGCGCGATCGGACTTGGCGTCGTCATAGGCCTTCTCAAGGTCAAGGATCAGCGGCATCAGCGTCTCGGCAACGAAGCGGCCGCCGAAAATGCCGAAGTGGCCGCGCTCGTCAGGGCCGGAGCGGTAACTGTTGAGCTTGGCATCGGCAGTGGTGGTCGTCATCGCTGACCCTTTTCGTTATTCGCGGTTCTCATTTCATCGCGGCCGGGCGACTCGACCCATCACGTCTTGGCCGGGCTTGACCCGGCCATCCAGCACGGTGTCCGCAAGCGGTTGAGCGTATGACCCTGGATCGCCGGCTCGGAGGCAAGCGATGGAGTTAACAGACGGTTCCCAGCCTACAGCGTCTCCATAGCGGTCTTTGTCGCCTGAAGAAAGCGGCGGATCAGCTCGGGCGACTTTTCGCCAGGAGCAGTCTCGACGCCAGAAGATACGTCGACGGCGGGCGCCCCGGTCTTCCTGATCGCCTCGCGCACGTTGTCGGGCGAGAGGCCGCCGGCGAGGAGATAGGGCGTATCGATCGGCACGGCCGCTAGAATGCGCCAGTCGAACGGGAGGCCGTGGCCGCCGGTTCGCTGCGCGCCTGGGGGCGGCATGGCGTCGAACAACAGCATGTCGGCGATCTGCTTGGGCTTGAGGTATGGGAGCGCACTCCTGACGTCCGCTTCCTCGCGAATGCCGACCGCCTTGATCAGTGGCGTGCCGAACTCGGTCCGGATCGCGGCAACCCGCTCGACGCTTTCGTGACCGTGGAGCTGGATGAAGTTCGGCGCGACTGCTTCGACGACTTCGGCAATGCGATCGTCCGTCGGATCGACCAGCAGGGCGACGATCGAAACGCGACCGCGGGCGAGATTGGCAAGTGCTGCTGCGGTTTCGAGCGGCAGGTTGCGCGGGCTCTTGTCGTGCAAGACCAGACCGATCCAGCGCGCACCACCGGCGATCGCGGCTTCGAGAGCCTCGCTCGTCTTGATGCCGCAGATCTTGGCGTCGGTCATCTGCTCGGTTCTTTTCACTCGGTTGAGGGTCACGCGGAGGGGTATGGCGGACGACTGCCCTTGTTTTATAGGGCGGAAGCCGCGTGACGTGATAGTGGGCGCGAGCGCACATCCTCATATTGCCAGGCGATTTCCGAGTGGGGCTGATCAGCCAGGACGACGCTAGCGCTATGTGCGACATCAACCGTCCGAGGAGTGCTCGTTCATCGGACGAAAGTTGGCCGATATCAGCTTGCGATCGAGCGCGCCCAATTGGAAATTGCGATCCGGCGTGGACTGGTGAACGTCAGCGCCCAGCGAGCGCGAGCTGCTTGGTGCGGCTCAGCTCGGCATCGCGCTCGCGCGTCAGGCGATCAGCTTCCGCGTGCCAGCGCCGTGCCTCCTGTGTGCGGTGTCGTGCGGTGTGACGCCAGTGACCCTGGCTCAGCCAGACGGCACTGCCGCCGGCTATGACGCCGAGCAGAAGCGCACCGAACAGGTAGTAGAAAAACGGATGTTCCATCGAGAGCACAGGCGCTTCGGGCCGGAACGGGTCGAGGACCATTCGCACCGGGTGGCGGTTGGCGATCGCCAGCGAGATGAGCAGGAGCGCAATGGGGAACGCCACAAGGATGAGGGTGATACGCTTGAGCACGGGGTTTTTGCCTCGCGGTTCTACTCTTGCGGAAACTTCGTGCGAAAGTAATAGCGCATCCGCAATGCCCGCGCATCCGTCGCTTGTGCGCGACCAATGCTCAAACTGCAGCAATCAGAACAGCGGCAGCTTCAATGCGGCCTTGTCGTGTGCAGTCTAGGACTGGGCGTGGGCCTGCCGATTGCGGTCCCGCAACTCGCTCATCATCAGAAGTTATTGCTGATCGAGCAGATCTCACGCGCCGAGTTCATCGCCATTCAGACGATCGCGCAAGTCCTTGCCGGTCTTGAAGAAGGGCACGAACTTTTCCTCGACCGGCACCGGCTCGCCGGTGCGTGGATTGCGGCCTTCGCGAGCCGGGCGATGCTTGACAGTGAACGCACCGAACCCGCGCAGCTCGACGCGATCGCCGCGTGCCAATGCGTCGACGATCTCATCAAAGATCACATTGACGATCCGCTCGACATCCCGGTGATAAAGATGCGGGTTGGCGGCGGAAATCTTCTGGATCAGCTCGGACTTGATCACGCGGGCGCCTCCGAAAAAAGTATTTGTTATTTCTCAATTTTCTGAAGGTTGCCAAACGGAAAGGAGCCCGTCAAGACGCAATGAACGGGAGGCTTGGCCACCGCTCAGGCCGTCGGCTGCCCCGGTTACCAGCTCGGCAGCAATCTCGCGCAATGAGGAGTCGGTGAGGCCCAGGGAAGTCAAGCGGGATTCCTTTTCGGGCTTCTTGTCGACGACCTTCAAGTCCTTCTTTATCTTATGTTTTTCTTCCAGCCACTTGCGCACCTCGTCGCCGCCTCCGATTTCGTCGACGAGCTTGTGGGTGAGGGCTTGGCGGCCGGTGAAAATGCGTCCCTTCTCGAGCCCGGGGACGGTTGCGGTATCGACGCCGCGGCGGGTCTTAACCAAGTCCAGGAACCATTTGAAGCTGTCGTCGACCATGTCCTGGGTGGCGGCGCGCCCCTTTTCCTCGAGTGGCTGGAACATCGACGGCAACGCCTTCAGCTCGCCAGAGCGGATTTCGTTCACCTTGAGCCCGACCTTGTCGAGAATGCCGGCGAACTCGGGCCACTGGGCGATGACACCGATCGAACCGGTGATGGAGTTGCCACGAGCAACAATATGGTCGGTGGCAAGTCCGACGATGTAGCCGGCAGAAGCCGCGACAGTGCCGAACTGACCTATGACCGGCTTCTTGGCGGCGACTTTGCGGAGCGCCTGGTAAAGTGCCTCGCCGCCGGTCGAGGTGCCGCCGGGACTGTTAACGAAGACGATCAAGGCGACGGCCTTCTTGTCTTCGGCGATCTTGTCGAGGAGTTCGAGCTGCTTCTTGTCCTCGCTGATGGTTCCAGTGATCGAAACCCGGGCGATGTAATCCCTGCCAATCATTCCTTTCATCGTGTCGCTCGACATCAGCAGAGCTGCCAGCGCGAGTACGCCGGCCAAAATCGCGGCAATGCGCCAGAACGAAACACGGCGGCGCAGTCTGCGACGGTCGAGGACTGTTTCTGTATCGGTCGTCATGGCGATCGCCAACTCCTGTTGCGCGGCATCCGTGGCCGCCACACGTTAACAAGACGAAGCTTACTCAAGCGTAAGCAAGCTTCAGGCCGGGTTCAATGCGTTGCGCTTCTCGGTTCTGACGCGTCATGTCGTGGAAATTCAAAAAAAGCAGCGCGCAGCAACTTCTTGCTGCGCGCTGTTTGCTTTCTGGTTGAGTGGCGGGACGTCGTTAACGACGTCGCCATTCGTTCAGCACTTCGAGGCCTTGATCGGTAATGGCCACCCGAGGTCTCGCCGATCGTCTCGGCAAGCCCGCGGATCTTAGTTCTCGTCGCCGTCCTCGGTGTCGTCGCGCTTCTTGATGGCAGCCTTGAAGATGTCGCCGAGCGAGGCGCCTGAATCGGAGGAGCCGTATTGGGCGACGGCGCTCTTCTCTTCGGCGATTTCGAGCGCCTTGATCGAGACACTGACGCGGCGAGCGGCCTTGTCGACGCTGGTGACCGCGGCGTCGACCTTGTCGCCAATATTGAAGCGCTCAGGGCGCTGCTCGGACCGCTCGCGAGAAAGATCGGAGCGCTTGACGAACGTTGTGATCTCGCTTTCGGCGAGTTTCACCTCAATGCCGTTCTCCTGCACCTGGACGACGGTGCAGGTTACGGTGTCGCCCTTCTTGAACTTGCCGATCGTATCGATCGGGTCGCCACCCAGCTGCTTGATGCCGAGCGAGATGCGCTCCTTGGTCGAATCGACGTCGAGCACGACGGCCTTGACCGTGTCGCCTTTCTTGAAGTCCTTGATGACCTCGTCGCCGGGACGGTTCCAGTCGAGGTCGGACAGGTGGACCATGCCGTCGACACCGCCATCGAGGCCGATGAAGAGACCGAACTCGGTGATGTTGCGGATCGGGCCTTCGACCGTGCTACCCTTGGGGTGGGCGGCGAGGAAGGAATCCCAGGGGTTGTCCTGGGTCTGCTTGAGGCCGAGCGAGATGCGACGCTTCTGCGGGTCGACCTCGAGAACTTGAACTTCGACCTGCTGGCTGGTCGAGACGATCTTGCCGGGATGGATGTTCTTCTTGGTCCAGCTCATCTCGGAGACGTGGATGAGACCCTCCACGCCGGGCTCCAGCTCAACAAAGGCACCGTAGTCGGCGATGTTGGTGACATTGCCGGTGACCTTCATGCCGACCGGATACTTGGCTTCGATGCCCTCCCACGGATCTGACTGCAGCTGCTTCATGCCGAGGCTGATGCGCTGGGTCTCCGGGTTGATGCGGATGATCTGCACCTTGACGGTGTCGCCGACGTTGAGGATCTCGGAGGGATGGTTGACGCGGCGCCAGGCCATGTCGGTGACGTGGAGCAGGCCGTCGATGCCGCCAAGATCGATGAACGCACCGTAGTCGGTGATGTTCTTGACGAGCCCGTCGATGACCTGACCCTCTTCGAGACGGGCGACGATGTCGGCGCGCTGTTCGGCGCGGGTTTCCTCGAGCACGGAGCGGCGGGAGACGACGATGTTGCCGCGCCGGCGATCCATCTTGAGGATCTGGAAGGGCTGTGGCTGATGCATCAGCGGGCCGATGTCGCGCACGGGACGGATATCGACCTGCGAGCCGGGAAGGAATGCGACGGCGCCGTCGAGATCGACGGTGAAGCCGCCCTTGACCTTGTTGAAGATGACGCCGGTGACCTTCTCGCCCTTCTCGAACTGCTTCTCCAGACGGTTCCAGCTTTCCTCGCGGCGCGCCTTCTCACGGCTCAGGACGGCCTCGCCCAACGCGTTCTCGATGCGCTCCAGGTAGACCTCGACCTGATCGCCAGGCTTCAGTTCAGCAGGCTTGCCGCCGATGCCGAACTCCTTCAGCGGCACGCGGCCTTCCATCTTCAGGCCGACGTCGATGACGGCGAGATCCTTCTCGATGGCGATGACTTTGCCTTTGACGACTTCGCCTTCGGCCAGATCGTCCCTGGCCAGGCTCTCGGCCAGCATGGCGGCGAATTCATCGCGGGTGGGGTTCAGCTCCTTGGAAACTTGCGTGCTCATCTAGGCTCCTTCTCGGGCCCCTTATTCGGGGGCGCTGCAACTCAAAGCCGGGTGCGAGTGCCACGGGGCACCGTCGCGACCGGCGGGTTCATGTTGTGGATGGCCGGAATGGCAACCGCCGCACGCGCGTTCGGCGTGCGGGCAGGGGCCTGCCGGCGACATGCGATTGATGGGTTCTGACCGCTGGATGGGCGTGCTGCCCGCCAACTGGTTTGGAGCCTGAGCGTTTCGCGTCAGGCCCGTTGGCCGATCTTCCTCTTGATCAATCCGACAGCGGTGTCGAATGCGGTTTCTATATCCAAATCAGTTGTGTCGAGCAACAGGGCATCGGCGGCAATCGCCAAGGGTGCGTCGGCGCGGCCAGCATCGCGCGTGTCGCGGCCCCTGATCGTTTCCAGGACACGTTCGTAAGTAACCGGCTCGCCACGCTTTTTTAGTTCCTCGTAGCGGCGGCGCGCGCGCACTTCAAGGTCGGCCGTGACGAAGATTTTCACGTCAGCGCCCGGGCAGACGACGGTGCCGATGTCGCGTCCGTCGAGCACCGCTCCGGGCTCCTGGGCTGCAAAGTCGCGCTGGAAGTCGAGCAGAGCCGCGCGGACAGCTGGGATTCGGGCAACGACGGAAGCTGCATCGCCGACGCCGGGCAGGCGGAGCCCCGGATCGTCCAGCGTCTTGGGATCGAGAGACCTGGCAGCCCAGGCGGCGGCCTCAGCGTCCTCCAGCGAAATGTCGCTGGCCATCAGGTCACGTGCGACGGCGCGGTAAAGCAGGCCGGTATCCAGGCATGCATAGCCGAAATGAGCGGCAATGCGCTTGGCCAAGGTGCCCTTGCCGGAGGCCGCAGGACCGTCAATGGCGATGATCATGTGCTGCAGCCTCCCGCAAGCCAATCGTGTTGGTGTCGTGCGCACGAAGCCAGTGCCTGAGGGTCGGGCGCCGGTCAAGGGGCGGGAGGCTTGCGAAGATGCAGCTGCATCCCGCTCGCGCTGTCCAATCGTCAACGAGATGTGCTGGCAGGGCGGAACCTTCTGGCGAGTTCATTACCTGCCCATTTTTCAAATCGAACGGCCAATAGAAGGAAATGCCGAAACATTGCCGGGGGCCAAAGGGGCGTGACCAATTTCGTTCCTGAAACCAGGTGGAATTAGCGGGTATTTTAATCAGTTCCAACCGCATTGGAAAAACGCGCATTCACGGCTTTACGCTATGGTCAGGGAACTGCCAAGTGTGGTGCTGTTCGATTCCGGCCTCGGCAAGACCGGTGCGGAAGAACCATACTTGATCCCGCGGAAGGAGGGGGATCGGGAATGCTGTCGCTGCGAAGCTATCTCATAGCAATGCTGCTGGTGCTCGTTGCAGTGCCGCTGGCGTTGTTCTGGAACTGGCCGCAGTCGCGCGCGCTGGAGAACGAATTCAATGTGGTGCGCGAGCGCCACCTGCTGTTGGCGCGAAACCTGAGCGTGACGCTGGAGCGCTATCACCGGGATCTTGATGCGGCATTCGACTTCGCGAGCAGGGGTCTCATCGCCGGCGGTGACATGGAGCACGCCGAAGATCTCCTGCGCAACCTCAAGTTCCGCAGCGTTTGCGTGTTGGACGCAGTCGACGGTCGCTTGATTGCCGAGTTGCGAGGCGAGGCAGGTTGTCCTGGAGCATATCTGCGCTCACGAGTTGCCGACTTCGCGCAGGCTGCAAAAGACGGCGAGGCTGCGAGTTCCGACGTCGAGAAGGGGCCGGACGACAGGCCGGTGTTCAACCTCATGCGACGCGAGGGCGGAAAGCTCGTCGTCGCAACCGTCAACACGAGCTTCTTCGTGGAGCTGGCAAGATCGATCTCATTTGGCGTCAATGGCCACGCGGTGATTGTCGATCGGCACGGGCATGTCCTGGCGCATCCTGTCGAAAGCTGGACGACCGAGATCCGCGACATTTCGAAGATATCGGCCGTGGCGAAGATGCTGGCAGGTGAACAAGGCGTGGAGACATTCTATTCGCCTGCGTTCAAGGACGACATGGTGGCCGGCTACAGCGGGGTCGCAAGCGCGGGTTGGGGCGTGATGGTGCCGCAGCCGGTTGCCGAACTGCGCGCGGCAGCTCGCAGCATCCAGATTTCATCGCTTGCGATCTTCGGCTTCGGATTGTTGATGGCCGCGACCATGGCGTACCTGCTGGCCGATCTGGTGGCGAAGCCGGTTCGCAAGGTGACTGCGGCAGCGCGCAGAATGGCTGAAGGCGACGGCAACGTGCGGATCGACATCGACAGCCTCAATCTGCCGCGCGAACTCAAGGAGCTGACACAAGCCTTTAATACCATGGCGGAGCGTGTCGAGGGGGCGCACGACGCCGTCAACGAGGCGCGAGACAAGGCTGACGTGGCCAACAGCTCCAAGACAGCGTTCCTGCGCACGGTCACGCACGAGCTGCGCAGTCCGCTCAATGCCATTATCGGTTTCGGCAACATTCTGGCGAGCGAACAGGGCGACAGGCTCGACAACGCTTCGCGCCGGGAATTTGCAAAAGACATCGTGGTCGGTGCACGCCATCTCCTCTCGCTGGCGAATGACCTGCTCGACCTGGCCCGGATCGAGGCGGGACGTTATGAGGTTTCCGAGGAGATCGTCGGGCTCGACGAGATCGTCCAGCGCGTCATCAGATTCGTGCAGCCTGAAGCGTCGGAGCGCAGCATCACGTTGCTGCTGCAGTCCGACAACGACGCTCCTGCGGTACGGGGTGACGAGCGGGCGTTGTTCCAGTCGGTCCTCAATCTGACGGCGAATGCGGTCAGATACGGCAATCCTGGCGGCAAGGTCGTGCTGCAGATCCGGAGGCTGGAAGCGGGCGAGGTGGAGATTTCAGTCGTCGATGACGGTCCGGGAATTGCGGCCTGCGACCTCGACCGCGTGTTGCTGCCGTTCGAGCGGATCGCGAGGTCGAATGCGCGAATGGTGCAAGGCTCGGGGCTCGGCTTGCCGATCGTCAAGCAGCTGGCTGAGCTGCATGGCGGACATTTCCGCCTCGAGAGCGAAGTTGGAAACGGTACCAGGGCGATCTTCGTCCTGCCGGCGGAGCGCGTGATGCGGGCAAAGCCGCGTCGGCAACGGACAGCGGCGTAGGGCCCGGGACGACTCGGAGGCGAGTTCGACGCGGCCGCACTATTTGGAAGCACTGCGCTCGGTGACGCGGACACCATCGGTGACGCGGTCGCTCGGATGCAAGATGATGCGCTCGCCCTGCGCCAGACCCGACTTCAGCTCGGCTCGTAGTGCATCGCGAAAGCCGATCTCGATCCTGCGCAATTGAGCGATGCCGTCTTTGTCGACATAGACGGACCAGGATTCCTTGTGTCGGAACAGCGCGGCGAGCGGGACCAGAAGCGCGTCAGAAAGCTCGTTTACCGTGATGCGAACATAGACGCGATAGCCGTGGCCCAGCCTTTTGATGGCGTCTTCGGACGGTGCGCCATGAAGATCGAGCAGGACCCGCACGCGCTGCTCCTCGATGCCCAGAGCGGAAACCTTGGTGAAGCCGGCGGGCTCGACGCGCTTGACTTTCGCGGCCAGATCGCGTCCGCCCCAGGCCGTGATCGTCGCCTGAGCGCCTTCCTTCACGCGCACGGCATCGGCAGATAGAAGCTCGACGACAATCTCGAGATTGGATGGGTCGCCGATGTCAATCAGCGGAGTGCCCTGCGGCACGATCTGCTCGCTCTTCTTGTAGATTTCGAGGACGCGTCCGCTGACGGGGGATGTGACGGTGAAGCAGCAGGTCTGGGCAAGAGTCCCGGCCGGTTCGTTGGCAGGGCCGATCGCGCGCGCCATCGTGCTTTCGAGCTCGCGCTGGCGAATCGTCAAGTTGGCCTGGGCCCGAGCAAGAGCCGCCTTGCGCGTCTCGACATCGGTCTTCGACTTCTCGAGCGCCCGTTCGGAGACGACATCCCGCGCCGACAGCGCCTGCGTACGCTCCAGCTCCTTTTGCGCGAAGTCGAGTTCGGCCTGCATCTGGCTGATGTCGGCTCGTGCCAGCTCGACGGCCGCGCGCGATGCCTTGATCTGTGCCTGGACCTCCGACTGGGTGCGGAAATCCAAGAACGGCGGCAGGCCGGGCTCGATCGACGCGACAGGCGTGATCTGCTTTTTCACCTCGTCGCCGACTTCAAGCGGCGAGCGAAGCAATCGCCCGCTGATCGGTGCGGATACCGTGAAGAGGTCCTTGATGCGGGTCTTTCCCTCCTCGGCGACGGTAACGGTCAGCGGTCCGCGCGCGGCGACTGCGGTGTCGACAGGCACGGCGGCCGGCCGCAGCACGTAGTAAAGCACCGCGGCGACCATCAGTGCCGTCGCCGCCATGGCCAATTCCCGTTTCCTGGTCAACAAGCCCTTTTCCTGCATGACCCTTCATTCTCTCGTTTTCAGAACGGCGATGAGATCGAGCGTGTCGATGCGGCGGCGGACGAGCGCTGCGGCGACGATCGCGGAGCCGACGACGGTGATGCTCGACCAGGCGAATGTCGAAAGATTGATCACGAGCGGAGCCCGGTAAAGGTCGCTCGAGAATCCTTGAATCGTGAGCCACGAGAAGGCGTAGCCAAGCAACCAGCCGAGCGGCTGGGCAGCGATGACGAGAATGGCAAGCTCAAGGAGCAGAACGCGGCTCACTTCCCTGCGGGTGAAGCCGAGCACGCGCAGGCTCGCCAGCTCGCGTGCCTGCTCCGAAAGCTGAATCCGCGCGCTGTTGTAGACCACGCCCACGGCGACGATCACGGCCAAGCCCGCGTAGATCGTCACCATCATGTTGATGTTCTCAGCAAGCGTTTCGCGGAACTTGGCCAGCGAGACGTTGCGAAGGCCGATGCCGGACATCCTGGGAGCAACTTTGATCGCGGAATAGAAGGCAGTCTCGTCGGAATGGTCATACTGGACGAGCGCGCCATTGACCACGGGACCTTCTCCCAGCAGGCGGTTGAGCGCGTTGATCTCCATGAACACGGAAAGCCCGAAATAGGAGCGGATGATGTCGGCGACGGGAACGTTGACGCGGCTGGTTGCAAGCTTTGGCGACGGGTGGTCGGGCTCGGAATTGGCGGCATCGCTGCTGGCCACATCCAGCGGAGGGCGCTTGCGGCCATCGAGGAATTCGATCTCGACCATATCTCCGCGGCGCAGTTGCAGCACTTGTGCGACACGCTCGTCTATGACAAGTCCTTCCTCCGGCAGACTGACAGGCTGCATGTCGAGATCGATGACGCGGGCGAGCACCGGGCGCTGCGGCTTGCCTTGGATGGTCAACAGTTTCACGATCGGACCGTTGCGCATGCGAATGGGGACGCTGCGGAAGGGTTCCGACCGCATGACACCTGGAAGATGGTCGATTGCGCCCATGACACGCTGGTCGCTGCGCTCGGTGAGGGTGAGCGTCGCGTCCTGGCGCTGGGACATGAAGAAGCTGACATCGATCATGTGCTCGATGGAGTCGAAGGAGAACAGCGACACGACGAGCAACGCGCCGGCGAGCGCCAGGCCGAGCGTGGTCAGCATCGCGCGCACCGGCCAGCGGACGATGTGGCGAATGGACATGACCGTCATCTGACTCAACGGGCTGAGGAAACCGTGGCGTTTGCTCCATGTCCGGCGATACTGTGGCGGTACTGGCGGCTGCATGGCGACGACGGGGTCGAGGACGACGACCGAGTAGACGGCGCGAGCGGCACCGGCTGCGGCGGCTGCAAGCGAGACAGCGGCCGCTAGCAGATAGATCGCGGGATCCCGGGCAAAGACAAGGAACGGAAAACTGAAGAATTCGGAATAGAGCCGCGTCAGGCCTTCACCGAAGCGCGTGCCCAGCCCCATGCCGATGACGATGCCAACAAGCGCGATGACAGCGACGAGCTTCATGTAGTGCAGCGCAATCGGAAGATTGTCGTAGCCGAGCGCCTTCAACAGGCCAATCAGCTCGCGCTCCAAGGCGATGAGCCGGGTCAGCGTCATATTAATCAGGAACGCAGACACGAACAGGAAGATCGGCGGGATGATTCGGGCCAGGGCGCGGAGTTGCTTTAGCTCGGCATCAAGGAAGGCGTGACTGGACTGATCCTCGCGACCGCGGGCTCCGCTGCCGCCGTATCGCTCCAAGAGCCGGTCGATCTCGTCGATGACGGCTTTCTCCGAGGCTCCTTGAGAAAGCTTCAAGGCGAGCGAATTGAAGGCGCCGTCCAGGTTGAAAATGTATTCGAGCGTGTTCTGGGACATCCAGATCACGGCAAATCGTCGCGCGTCAGGGACCAGGTCGCCAGGGCCGATGGCATAGATGAACTCCGGCGAAAGGACGATGCCGACGATCGTGATATTTCGCTTTCTGCCGTTGAGAATTGCCGAGAACGAGCTGCCGAGCGTCAAACCGTGTGCGTTGGCGAAAGCGTCGTTGACGACGGCTTCGTGCAAAGATCCCGCCTCTGGAAATCGTCCCAGCCGCAGATAGGGCTGGTTGAGGCGCGGCTGGCGGTGATCGGGAAGCGACAAGACAAGCCCGGTCACAGGCGGCGCGAAGCCTACCACGTCGAGAATAGCGGGCTGCGACAGGCGCGTTTCGACGGCGGCGACGCCATCGATCTCCTCGATGCGCTCCGCGAGCCGGGCCGGAGCACGCGTCAGGTGCGCGAATACGTCGGCGTAGTTGTGCCGCTCGTAGTAGGCAGCTCGGGTTTCCTCGAGGGATTGGTAGGCGCCGACGGCGAGGATCAAGGTCGCGACGCCAGCAGCCAGCACCATGGCGATCGCCAGCGCCTGCGACCAGAGGCGGCGAAGGTCGCGAATGATCTTCTTGTCGAGGACTCTCACGATCTCACCACGAAATGTCGGCGGGTTGCAGGCGGTTTGCGATCGGCTTTGTTTCGGCTATGCGGCCGTCGGCGAAAAAGGCGACACGATGGGCGATCTGCTGGATCGCCGCGTTGTGGGTGATGATCACCATTGTGGCGTCGATCGAGCGGTTCACGGCCATCAGCGCCTCGAGCACGAGGATGCCGGTCTTGCTGTCGAGTGCGCCCGTCGGCTCGTCGCAGAGCAGGACCTCGGGGCGCTTGGCAATCGCACGTGCAATGGCGACGCGTTGCTGCTCGCCACCTGACATTTGAGAGGGAAAGTGGTCCATGCGCGCATCGAGGCCAACGAGCCGCAGGGCCTCCTCGGCGGACATCGCGTTGTCGGTGATTTCGGTGACGAGCTCGACGTTCTCGCGCGCGGTGAGCGAAGGCACGAGATTGTAGAACTGGAAGACGAAGCCGACGTGCTGCCGGCGATAGCGCGTGAGGGCGGTCTCATCGAAGCTTGTCAGCTCCTGGTCTTTGAACGAGATGCTGCCGGAGGTTGGATGATCGAGGCCGCCCAGAATATTGAGGAGCGTCGACTTGCCCGATCCGGAGGGACCAAGGAGCACCAGGACTTCCCGCTCATACAGATCGAGGTCGACACCATTGAGCGCACGTACCTCGATGTCGCCGGTGCGGTAGATCTTCGTCAGGTTGCGCGTGCTGAACAAGATCCTCGGACCGGTCGGCTGTCGAGCAAGTGTTTCGGTGACCTCATTCATATCTGTCTCCGTCAAGTCGCGTCGTCGATCGCTGGACTCGAAGGGGTTCTTGGCGTCGGCAATTGTCACACCACAGCATTATCGCAGGCGCTGATGTGAGATCGGAAGTCGCTTCAGCACATTGATCTACCCCCAGCAAGAGGCTGTTCAACCCAATTTGTCGCGAGTTGCTGTGATGACAGGAGGATTGCGGAACGCTGTCGTGCGAAAGTTTCAGCGTGATGGCGGGAGATGTTCGGCGTGTTTGCCGCTCAAGGTGGCCGCGGCAATCTCGAGACAGTAGCGATTGGCGGCAGGAGAGCCTGATGAGGTGAGTCGTAAATGGTGAAGCAACCGTATTCCCATGCAAGACGGGCGAAGTTCATAGAATGGCTGGCCAGGCAATGGAGTCTTGAGCTAAAGTAGTGCGGCAGCGCGGGGCTGCCGGTCATCATGCCTCGCGGTGCGGGTGGACTGTCCGCGATCTGCCACCTGTGCTCGACAAGAACAAGCAATAACGAGCCAGCTCGATGAACAACTTCAAATCGGATGCCGTGGGGTGTGCGTGTGCTGTTTCCGGGTCCGGATCCGGATTTATGCTGCGTGAACGGTGGATCGGCGCTGGGCGATGCGTAGTCGAACGATTGCGAGCATGACAGGACGGCGATGAACACCATGCAGGATACTCAGGGGAGTACCGCAGCTGCGCGTCCGTCAATCGTGATTGCGGATCGCAACGCGGTCGTTCGCGCCGGGCTGCAGGATTTCCTGTCGCGGGATGGCCGCTATGACGTGTCGCCGGCTGTGGAATCGGGCAACGCGCTGCTGGCACTGTGCGAGGCCAAGCGTGTCTGCGTCGGCGTTGTCGGATGGACCATGCCGGACATGACAGCGCTAGATCTGCTTGAAGTTGTCAGGCGACGCCAGCTTCCGGCCCGGCTGATCATCTATGCCGACGACGACAGCGCCGAAGCGCTGCGCCAGGCAGTGCGCGCGGGTGCCTGGGGGTTCATTGCCAAGAACGAGGATCCATCCGTGCTGCTCGACACGATTGCAACGGTGGCGCGCGGCCGGCTGTGCCTGCCTTATGTCGACATCGAGCGGCTGACAAACGATCCAATCGACCTGCTCACCAAACGCGAGAAGGAGCTGCTGGGGGCGCTGGCGCAGGGCTGGACCAACCTACAGATCGGCGCGCGGTTCGGCATCTCGGGCAACACGGTGAAGTATCATCTCAAGAATCTCTACGACAAGCTGGGCGTGAAGAACCGCGCGATGGCGGTGGCGCTCTACATGTCGTCGCCGTCGACGCCACCGGTGACGCCGCTGGCCGCATCGCAGGACGAGGAATGGTAGTGTGGCAGCAGGTCCGTGCCTTGCACACAAACAATTCGCGGGGAGTGCGCGAGATTTCACGAACCTCATGTTGAAAGGGAAGGGGTGCGGGGATGCTGACGCGTGACGAGAAGAAGGTAATCGCCTACTACCTCGCCTTAGAGGACAGTACGGGGCGGTACTGGTCGGATTTTGCGCCATATCTCTTTCCGCCAATCACGTTTGCGATATACGGGCTGTGGAAGTCCGATCAGACGGCAATTGCGTTCGCCTTCGTGGTGCTGCTGTTTCTCGTGTTGTGGTACCTGGCGTATCAATTCAGAATGTCGCGGCACCTGCTGTCGGCGGTGCGCAAGTACGAAGCCGCTGTGCAAGCCCTGTCCAAGCCCGACGCGGAACCGAGCTGAGCCGCACGCCATTCGCGCTATCATGATCAATCCATCGGGAAGTTCTGGCGCCACGTCTGTCGGGTGAGGCGATGGACGAGGCAATCATCGTCTCCAAACATGCGACGGCCCTCCGGCACGAAGCCTAGCCGCTGGTAGAAGGCGTGCGCACGACGGTTGCTTGCAAGGGGATCGATGACGATGGCGATGACGTTGGGATCGGAAAAGCAAAGCTGGAAGGCGCGTCGCATCATCGTCTCGCCGTAACCCTTGCCGAGATCGTCAGCGGCTCCAATCCAGATATCGATGGCGCGCAGATTTGGCTCGATCTCGCCCCAATAGTGGGTCGACTCGGTGTTCGGGTCGATGACCTGGAGGGCGCCAATTGGGCGCCCATCGATTTCGGCTATGAAATATAGGTAGTCTGGCCCGACCAGAGCAAGCTCACTGGGCCAATAGGTGTCGCCGAATGCCTTCGGCTGATCGGGGTCGTCGCTGGTGGCTGACATCACGTGGGGCTGCCGATCCCAATGATCGAGCAGGGGTACGTCCGCATGTGTCATGGGACGAAGGGTTATGCGCGGGTCGATATCAAGTGACATTGTAATTTGGTAGCCATCCTCGCCATTGGCGGCCCAGTGGGAAACTGCTCGAAATCTATTGGTGTGCTTCAGCTCTACGAGGGAGGCGTTTATTTCCGTGGTCGACCTTGGCACAGTCGCGCGTTCACGGAACAGCACCGAAACGTACGCGACGCGATGTCGTTTCAGCAACGCCGTGCAGAAGCGAGGCGTTGACGTCTCGCTCAAGGCTTGGCATCACCGATAGCATTTCTCGGCCGACGCAGCCGCGTGTCTTCCATTGCGCCTCGTGCTCGCACTTGCGAGCGGTGATGTTGCGATGCACGCGGCAGGGTCTTTGTCGCGACAAACGCGCGCAGACGCGCTCCGGTCTTGATCAGCCTGGCGGCGCAGGCCGGCGTCATAGGGTGGGCGCCAGCCTCGCCACATGCAAGGTCCCCATCCGATCGGGTGTCGGACGCCTACCCGTGGCGACAATAGAGATGCCCTCGTGGGTGTTGTGGAGCGCGGCGATCCATCCGATCGTGCGCCCCGGTTGCTCATGCGCCTGCCGCCACTGATCATGTGATCGTCTTCAGTCGCGAAGCCGTGCGTGCGGCCATGAACCGTTTCGTTGCGGACAGCGGGAGGCATCTTGCCGCCCGAAGAGCCTCTGACTATGGTGCGGTCCGGCAGGCCGACTTTGGTCGTAAGCAATAGGGCCAATTCGAGAAGCCCGACTTGTCGGGCCAAGCAGAATTCGGAGAGAGAAAAAGATGAAGATTTATCCGAGCCTTGAAATTCCGGAAACGCTCGCGGCCGGTCCTGGTCCCGGCAACACCGACCCGCGCGTGCTGCAGGCCTTCGCCAAGACCGGCGTCGCCGATCACATGCACAAGGACGTGCTGCGCGGCATGAAGGAAGCCAAGGAGATGCTGCGCGCGCTCTGGGGCACGAAGAACACCTACACGTATGGCGTCGCCGGCACGGGCTTCTCGGGCCTCGACTGCGCACTGTCGGTGATCCTGCCGGGTGACAAGGTTGTTGCCTTCCCGAACGGCACCTTCTCAGGCATCGACAGCCTGACCATCCGTATGAAGGCGTCGACGCCTGAGGAACTGGCCGCCGATCCGATGAATCCAAAGCCCGCCAGCGTGACGATTGTCGATACGCCGCACGGCCAATCGGTCACGGGTGACAAGATCGACAAGGCGCTTGGCCAACATAAGCCGATGTGGGCCTTCATGGCGCACTGGGAGACCGGCTCGGGCCGCGTCAACGACCTCAAGGGCTTTTCCGATGCGTGCGTGAAGCACGGCGTCATGGGCATTTGCGATGCCGTGTCGAGCCTCGGCGTCGGTGATTTCAATATCGATGACTATCCGGGCATCGAGGTGTGGGCATCGTGTCCGCAGAAGGGCGTGCTGTCGCTGCCGCTGACCTACGCGCCGGTGAGCTTCACCGACAAGGCCATCGCGATGGTCAAGAAGCGGGGCTGTCGCACCTACGTGCATCATCCGATCCTCGATGCTCGCCACTGGGGCATCATCGAGGGCAAGGATGTCGAGGCGCCGGCCTACCACCAGACCCATTCGTGCTACGCGGTGGCGGCATTCCACGAAGCGCTGCGCATCATCCTGGGCTATGGCCGCGCCCGCAAGGCGTCGGACTACAAGTATCACGAGGCGGCGCTGCGCCAGGCCGTCGAGGCGATGGGCTGCACGGTGACTTCGAACATGACGAGCCTCGTCGTGTTGAACTTGCCCGGCAAGCTCGCCGGCAAGGAGAAGGATCTCGTCGCCAATTGCCGCGCGAAGGACTTCGGCATCTGGCCGACGCTGTCGGAGCCGGTTCAGGTCCGCATCGGCATTCTCAATCAGCTGACGACGGACGCGATCACCGAGATCGTGAGCCGGTTCGCCGATGCGATGCTCGAAATGGGCGCCGAGTTCGACAAGAACAGCGTGATGGGCGTGCTGAAGAGCTATTACGCGAAGGCGGCGTGACACTCTGCATTTCGCGGCGTCGAGTATGGTTGCCGGCGCCGCGAGGACTCTTGCCTCTCCCCCTGGGGGAGTGGGTCAGGGTGAGGGGCATTGCGCAAACGATTGCGTTTGTGGACGCCCCCTCACCCGGCGCGGCGTCAATGTTTTCAGGCATTTTTCGACGCTCCGCCCGCGCCGGCCTCTCCCCCGAGGGGAGAGGCGAAACGTCGCCCGATCGGTGCCTCATTGCGAACCGGATAGGAGTGGGTCGAGCCGCGGGATGACATCTTTGGTGGCGATCAGGGAGCATCGCTTGAGCGATTGATTTGCGCCTTCGCAGGAACCAGTGGTGGTTCCGACGCCGCGCGGCGGGTTGCGGTGCTGGAGCGCTTCCGGGTTGGGTGGAAACGACTTGCCCTTTCGGGTCATGGCCGTGCTTGACACGGCCATCCAGAACAATTGCCGCCGCGATTTCAGGCTGGATGGCCGGATCAAGTCCGGCGATGGAGTAATGATATGATTCAGCGTTCTCCTGAAACGCTTTAGAGCATGTCTTCACGCTTAGCCGCTCAACACATCCGCTCAAGATGCTCTAGATCGCCACCTCTTCTTGGGGCGTTTGCGCGGCGGGTGCGCTGGCGACCGCGAGGGGTATTGTGAAGGTGAAATCGGAGCCCGTTCCGCTGGTGACGGGATCGACCCATATCTTGCCGCCGAACTGGGTGACGATGCGTTCCGAGATGGCCAGGCCGAGACCGGTACCGGTGCCGAGCGGGTTGCCGTCGCCCTTGTACTGATCCTTCACCTGGTAGAACTTGTCGAAGATCGCTGCGCGATCGGCGTCGGGAATGCCAGGCCCATTGTCGATGACCGAGATGCGCGCCATGTCGCCTTCGCGACGTACCACGACATCGACCTTGCCGCCCGGCTTCGGACAGAACTTCTCGGCGTTTGAAATGAGGTTGATCAAGACCTGGATCAAGCGATCGCCGTCGGCGCGCACGGGCGGCAGATCCGGAGCGATTGGGGAGACATTCAAGGCAACTCCGTCGCGATCGAAGATCGGCATCAGGGACTGGGTTGCTTCCCGAACGACGGGAGCGAGATCGAGATTCTTGATGCGCCACTGCATGCGTCCGGCCTCGATCTTGGCGAGATCGAGGACCTGATTGATGAGGCGCGTCAGGCGCTCGCTTTCGGAGACGATGATGCCGAGGAAGGCGTTGCGTTGTTCCTCGGGCATCTCGGGATCGTCCTGGAGGATCTCGGAGAACGAGCGGATCGATGTCAGCGGCGTGCGCAGCTCGTGGCTGACGGTGGACATGAATTCGTCCTTCAGCCGGTCGGCCTCACGAAGCTGATCGTTTGCGGTTTCAAGATTGCGGGTGGCGATCTCGAGTTGCCGAGATTTCTGCTCCAGCTGGCGCGAGTACTCCAGTACGTGCGACGTCTCGTCGAGGACTTCCATGATCTCTTCGAGGCTGAGACGCTCCGCACGCACGGCGGACGCCATGGCGACACGGGCTGAAGCCGAACCGATGGTGCCGGCGATGAGGCGTTCGACGTGTCGCATCAGGCCGCTGTCGGCCTGCGTCATCTGGGCGGGCTGAATGCCGAGGCGGCGCGCGTAGCCGGCGAACGCTTCCTCGGTGCGCTCCGCGCCGACGAACTTGACGGCGAGCTGGCGGAGCGTGTCGACGCTGGCTCCTCCGCGCTCGAACTGGGACGAATAGACGGGCTGCACACCCTCCTGGCTGAATGCCTCGACGAAGACGGTCGCCTGGATGTGCTCGATGCGCGATTGGCGCTCGCGCATGGCGACGGTGAGGAATGCGCCGACGTTGAAGACCATGCTCCAGAACAGCGCGTGCGAGATGTTGTCGAGGCCCTCAAGGCCGAACAGCGCGTAAGGCTTCAGGATGGAAATGCCCAACGGTCCAACGTCGACGAAGCTCATTGGTATGAGGCCGGATTTGGCGAACGATGGCAGCACGAGCGTGTAGAACCAGATGATGAACCCAGCGACGAGGCCGGCGAAGGCGGCATTGCGCGTTCCGCCGCGCCAAAAGATCGCAAACAAGATGACGGGCGCCAATTGAGCGGCGGCGCAGAACGAGACAAGACCGATGGTGACGAGGTGGTAGGTGTCGCCGACGGCGGTCAGATAAAGATATGACAGAAGCAGGATGGCAACTATGGCAGTGCGGCGGATGTTGAGCAGTAATCTCGTCAAGTCCTGGCGGTAGGCGAGGCGATCGGCCATGAACTTGAACAGAGCCGGCATGATGAGGTCGTTGCACACCATGGTGGCGAGTGCGATCGTTTCGACGATCACCATGGCGGCCGCCGCCGACAGCCCGCCGAGCAAGACGAAAAGCGTCAGCATGGGACGGTCGGCAAAAGCGGGGAACGCCAGCACGTATGTGTCGGCATCGATCGGCTGTCCGGCGAACGTGAGCTTGCCGGCGAAAGCGATCGGCAGCACGAAGATGTTGATGGCGAGCAGATAGAGCGGAAACAGCCAGGTGGCGCGCTTCAGATGGCTTTCGCTGGTGTTCTCGACGAAGGTGACGTGGAACTGGCGCGGCAGGCAGACGATGGCCGCCATGGACAGCAGGATCAGCGTCAACCAGTTGGTGCCGGCCTTTTCCATCGTCATCAGCTTGGCGAGTTCCGGATTGGACGCAGCCTTGCTGAAGATATCGCCGAAGCCGTCGTAGACGATGTACGTGACAAAGGCGCCGACCGCCAGGAAGGCAATCAACTTGACGATGGATTCAACGGCGATGGCGACGACCATGCCGGCGTGGTGCTCGGTCGCCTCGATGTGGCGGGTGCCGAACAGGACCGAGAAGACTGCGAGTGCAAGCGTGACGACAAGTGCCACGTCATAGGCGCCGCCGGTCGACGACATCACATTGGGAGAGGCACTCAGGACGACGCCGAAGCTGACGGCGACCGCCTTCAGCTGCAGCGAGATGTAGGGAATGATGCCGAACACGGCGATCAAAGTGACCGCGCCGGCGATGAGCTGGCTCTTGCCGTAGCGTGAGGCGATGAAGTCGGCGATCGAGGTGATGCGCTGCGACTTGCAGATGCGCAGGATCTTGCGAAGCAGAAACCAGCCGAGAGCGAAGACGATGGTCGGGCCAAGATAGATCGGCAGGAAGCCGATGCCGGAAGTCGCGGCGCGGCCAACGCTGCCATAGTAGGTCCAGCTCGTGCAGTAGACGGCGATCGACAGCGAGTAGATGTAAGAATTGGAAATGAGGCCAGGGTTGGTGCCAGCCTTGGCGACGTGGTCGGCGTAATAGGCGATGGCAAACAATGCCAGCAGGTAGGTCAGTCCGAATGCGAGCACGAGCCAACTGGACAGCATCGCAAAGCCCTCAGATGTTGTTGGATGCCGCAGCGCCGGTGCCGTCCGCGACCGGTTCGGCCTGGGGTGGCGTCATTGGCTCGTCAGCCTGGTCCTCGACCGGCACGTGCGTCTCCATGACGGCCGCGGTCAAGGCGATGAGAACCGCCCAGATGAAGAAGAGATAGAGAAACAGGATCGGTGTGCCGAAGACGGTCGTATTAGGACCCTTGTCGAAGATGCCGAGGAACGGCTGGTGCAGCAGCACGACGGCGAGTGCGGCAATGGCGATCGCACGCTCCGGTCGTCGAGGCGGCGGTGTGGGCGGATCAGTCGGCAGTAGTCCAGTCAGCGGCATGGCTACGTTGCCCTTCCCGTGGTGTGCGCTCGTTCGAGCGCAATCTTGCGTGGTGCGCGGCGCGATGCCAATTGCCGATCACGCCAATGACCATGATGCTTTGGTAGGCCATGGCCATCGTCACGCGCATGACAGCGCAGTTGCTCCGGTCGGCTTCAGAAGTTTTTTTCCGACGCTCCCCTAATATTTCGCCTGACGACGGCGGATCTCGACGATCTTGTTGGACGCTTCGATGGCATCGCCCAGCGTCCTGATGTTGTGCACCTCCAGCAGGTCGATCAGTTTGAGCAGGACGCCGGCTGTGGCGAGCGAATCGCCCAGGGCGGTGTGGCGGGTCTCGGGAGGGATCTCGATCGAGAAGCGCTCGGCAACGGCATCGAGCGTGTGCTGGTTGGTATGGTCGTGGACGATCGCAGACAACAGAACGGTGTCGAGAACCGGGTTGTCGAATTTCACCTTGCAGGCGTCCTGCTTCAACTGCAGGAACTTCATGTCGAAGGCAGCGTTGTGCGCCACCAGGACGGCGTCGCCGACGTAGTCGTGGAAACGCGGCAGGACGTCGTGGATCTTGGGCTTACCAATGATCATGTCCTTGGAGATGCCGGTGATGCGCGTGGCCAGGGGCGGAATGTGCCGGCCAGGGTCGACGAGCTGATTGAACGCCTCGCCGGTGAGAATACGGCCATTGAGGATGCGTACACCGGCGATCTGGATGATCTCGTCACCGTTCGAAGGCTCAAGACCGGTGGTCTCGGTGTCGAACACGACATATGTCAACTCACGAAGCTTGCGTTCCGCGATGGCACCGAGGGACGACGGCTTCAAGAGGTCGAAGTCATAGAACTCGAGGCGGATCGGCAGGGCGGCTGTCGAGGTCGAGTTGGTGTGGAGTGTGGCAGGTGCGAGCAGCGGCATGCGCAGCCGAGAGTGACCTTCGGATGCGGGTTCGCACCAAAGCTCCGACTTGTGATGTTCCAGGATCTCGGCACCCGAAAGCCCCATGCCGCGCTCGATCGGCTCATTGATCCAGCGCTCCAGCATCGAGGGACTGGCCACCTCTCCGGTCCAAGTGACCTCGATGTAGGTGCGGTTTTGTCCGGTTCTCGCCGACAACAGGAAGGTTTCCGCTTCCAGTTCGACCAGCGCTTTGAGGATGATGTGATCGAGTAGCGCCACGATGGTGGTGCTGTCGCATCGCAGCCAAATGGCCTCGCCGGTGACGTCGCAGACGATGCTTTCGTCATCGCGGAAGCGTCGCGTCACTGCATTGAGCAGATTGCCTGAATGCACGTCGCTCATGGGCCACTGGCTGGTGACGATGGCGCGGTATTCTTCTCCGAACCGCTCCAGATCATCGGTCAGCTTGGTGGTCTCTTCCGTCAGCACGTTCTCGAAGGCGCGCCGGCCCTCATTGTCTTCGGGGGGAATGTCGACCAGCATCTCGACAGCGGCGCGCAAACTGGCAACGGGATGACGCAGCTCTTCAAGTGCAGCGCGCATCAGGCGGTCCGACTTGATGAGTTCCTTGAGTTCTTCGGTCACGTCGTCAAAGGTCAAAACGTAACCGTTAATCGACTTGTCAGAATCCTCGACGATGAGGCTCATCCTGCCTTCCAGGATCAGGCTGCCATCCGATCTGGCGAAAACCAGATTGGTCATCAGGTGGTCGGGGTGATCGGCGTGGCGACCTTCGAGAAAGCGACTCGTCAGCCGGTCGAGCGTGAGGATGAACGGCTGCTGATTGAGAATGGAGAACAAAGGCCGGCCCAGTCCGAGGCCTTCGCTGACGCCGAGGATCTGCAGCGCGCGGCGATTGTAGAGCAGGATGCGATGGTTGGCGTTGCAGACGATGACGCCTTCGTTCAACTCGCGCAGGATGGCTTCGAGCTGACCGCGCTGCTCGTCGAGCGATCGCGTGGCTTTCTGGACCTCCTTGGCGACGTCGGCCTTGGCGCCGGCAAAGGCGCCGGCGATTTCGTGCACGACCGGGGCCAGGAGGCCGAGATAGCGGCCGGACTTGGTGTCGACTTCGTGCTGCGGGTTGGCGTGCATCAACGTCTGCAGGTCGCGGACCAGCGACAGTATGGGGCTGGCGAAGTGCATATCGAATAGCTGCCAGACCCACAGCACGAGAATGATGAGCGTGATTGCCGCGGCGCCACCGAACAGCACGAGATGCTGCATCGGTTCGCCTTCGAGACGCTGCGCCGCGAGCCATAGTGCGCCGCCAATCGTGATGGGGATTGCAACGCAGATCAGCGCGAAGAATAGAAAGACGCGCAGACGCAGGCTCAGATGCTCGAACATTTCAGGCGTCCGACCCGTTGAGCAGTTTGGCGACCCGCTCGGCGAGGTCCTTGGTCGAGAATGGTTTGGTCGCGTATCCGTCGGCGCCTAGTGCCAGCCCCTTCTCGATCTCGACTTCGCGACCCTTGGCGGTCACCATCAGGATGCGCACCTTGTTCAGCTCGGGATTGGAGCGGATCGCCTGGCAGACCTCGTAGCCGTTTCGCTTGGGGATGTTGATGTCGAGCAGGACCAAGTCGGGCGGCGAAGCCAGGACCGACGCCAGGGCCTCCTCGCCGTCGCGCGCAAGCCGCACCTCGTAGCCGGCGCGCTTCATCAAGTATTCGAGCGAGAGCATGATGTTTGGTTCGTCGTCGACGACGAGTACGGACTTGGGCATTTAATTTCCTCCGGAGCTGACCCGGCGTCCGTCGAATGCGGACGTTCTTTTGTGGGCCGGCTTTGGCGTTGTCACTCCCTAACTGCGCAGACTAGCACGACTTACGCGTCGGATCGGCTGGGGTCAGTCAAAAGTCTCGAACAAGTGGATG
Organism: Hyphomicrobiaceae bacterium; assembly: GCA_044222395.1. GTDB lineage: Bacteria > Pseudomonadota > Alphaproteobacteria > Rhizobiales > Hyphomicrobiaceae > JAEUMD01. Next base: position 98,175 of record JBGANK010000002.1, read on the forward strand.
AGTGGACATTCGGCTGCAAAATGAGCGGTGTGTCGGCGTGGGCGGGCGTGAAATGACCACCAGCTCAATGGTTTGAAGTGACCTCGGGGGAGATGCAGGATTCCCGCGTGATGTTTCGGTCCGAAATCGATGTTTTGGTACGTGCGGGAGTTCGTTGGCGCGTTCGGCCATCGGAAGGCTGTTAGTTTTATATCAAATAATTTGATAGCGATCTAATGGCGGAGTTGTGGGAAACCGCGCGTGATTGCGATGGGCTCGACCAATAGCGTAAGGCTGGTTCGATTCGCTGGCGTGCTATGTTGCTGCCGCGGTTGGCGGAATCGCTGCCCGCCGTGGTGTCGAGGCCGGAGGTTGGGGTAGATCTGTGACTTTATCCAAGAGTGATATAGAGGCGTTTCTTGAAAGCTGCCACCCGTTTGCGCTGTTGCCCGCCGAAGCCATTTCTCGGATCGCAGGCGTGGTTGAATTGCAGCCGTTCGCTGACGGTGCCGTCATCCTGGACGTGGGGCACCAGAACCGCCATTTGCATGTGATCCACTCGGGTCAGGTGGAAATCCGCTCGGTAACCGGCAAAATCTTCGGCCGCATCGGCTCGGGCCAGGCGTTTGGTATCCGCGCGCTGCTTGGCGGGGGATGCTCTACCTATCGTGCGGTCGGCATCCAGGGCGGCCTCTTGCTCAAGCTGCCGCGCGAAGCCTTCATGCAACTCAATGAGATTCACCCGCAGTTCGAGCGTCACTTCGAACCGGTTGGCATCGAGCGGGTCGGGCTCACCCCGTTTGGACGTGTTGGCGCGCCTGAAAGTGCGGCGTCTCCTTCGGCGGGCCTCGACCTGATGGTACTGACGGCGCGCGACATGATGACCCGCAATCCGATTTCGGTATCGCCTGCCGACACGGCCAATGCAGCGGCCAAGAAAATGCGCGAGCGGCGCATCTCGTGCCTGCCGGTTGTCGAAGGCGAGTCGATCGTCGGGATCGTCACGGATGCCGATTTCCGCAACCGGGTGGTGGCCGAAGGGTGCGGGTGCCATGTCTCGGTCGGCGAGATCATGACCAAGCAGCCGATCACGCTGACGCCCGATGCGCTCGCGTTCGATGCGCTGGCCTCTATGATGCAACGCGCGATCAGTCATGTGCCGGTCGTCGAAGAAGGGCGGCTCGTCGGCATTCTCACGCAAACCGATCTCATCCGCGCGCAATCGCGGTCGGCGGTCTACATGATCGGCGAGATCGGCCGCAAGCCGGACGTCGCTTCGATCGCTGCAATCGTCGCCGATGTGCCCAAGCTCCTGGTGTCGCTGGTGGCGAGCGGCGCGTCCGCGCACAAGATCGGGCACATCATTTCGAGTGTGACTGATTCTGTCACCAACAGGCTCATCACGCTCGCGGAAGACAAGCTGGGGCGGCCGCCTGTTGCCTATCTATGGCTGGCGTGCGGCTCGCAGGGGCGGCAGGAGCAGACGGGCGTCTCCGACCAGGACAACTGCATGATCCTGTCGGACGACTACTCGGAGGCGGAGCACGGCGCCTACTTCAAGGCGTTCGCGCAGTTCGTCTGCGACGGACTGAACGAGGTGGGTTACGTCTACTGCCCCGGCGAGATGATGGCCACCACGGACAAATGGCGGCAGCCGCTGTCCGTCTGGCGCCGCTACTTCCGCAAGTGGATCGACGAGCCCGAGCCGATGGCGCAGATGCTGGCGAGCGTCATGTTCGACTTGCGCGCCATCCGCGGGGAGGAGGCGCTCTTCCGCTCATTGCAGGACGAGATGCTGCCCTACGCGCGCGCCAACAGTCTTTTCATCGCGCACATGCTGTCGAATTCGCTCACGCATACGCCGCCGATCGGGTTCTTCGGCAACATTTCGGTGCCGCGCACGGGCGAACACAAGGGCGAGATCGATCTGAAACACAGCGGGGTCGTGCCGATCGTCGATCTGGCGCGAATCTACGCTCTGGAAGCGAGCATTCCGGAGGTCAACACGCACCGGCGGCTGGAGGCAGGTCGCAAGGCGAGCGTGCTATCCGAGGACGGTGCGCGCGACCTGCTCGACGCCTTCGAGTTCATCTCGATCACCCGGTTGAGGCATCAGGCGCGGCAGATCCGGGAAGGCAAGCAGGCCAACAACTTCCTATCGCTGTCGGAGTTGTCGCATTTCGAGCGCAATCACCTGCGCGATGCGTTCACGGTGGTGAAGTCATTGCAATCGGCGCTGTCGAGCTCACATCAGGTGGCTTCGAGGTAGGGGCTCAGTGCGGTGGGCCTTGGGCCGGCCAGTCTCGTTGATCGAGGCCGGCAAGTCGCGATCGCGTGTGGTTGCGGGCGTCTTGCGTGCGGCGTTCCCGCGTGTCTTCACCTGAACAGCAGGCCGGCTCCAGCGACCGCCAGGATCACCAGGATCGCGGTTCGCAGGGCGGCTGGCGCAAGGTAGTGCTGAAGCCGCTGACCCAATTCAACCCCGGCCAATGCCGGCACGATGGCGAACAGCGAGGCAAAGACGATGTTGCGATCGGCGATCCCGGTCGTTGTCATGCCCGCGAGCATCAACGCGGAAGCGAGCAGCACACCGAGGTTGATGGCCTGGACCATGTGCTTGGGCTGCAGATCGCTGGCGAGGAAGAAGGGCACCATCGGCATGACCTGGGATCCGGTGAGGCCGGTCAAGATGCCGTTGGTGAGACCGACGGGGATCTGGAGCGAGCTTGCCAGGGCCGGTGGCATGACGATCTGCGGTCGCAACAAGGAGAACGCGACATAGACAAGGATGGTGAGGCCAAGCACCATTACGGCGACGTGCGTGTCGACACGGGTCAACAGCCAGACGCCTGCCGCGATGCCGGGCAGCATCGCGACGTATAGCGGCGCGAAGGCCCGGCAGGTGGCGGCCAGGTGCCCGTTGCCGAGAGCGACGGCGACGTTGGTCGCCATTGCCGGCACGAGCACGATGGAGATCGCGGTCTTGAGGCCAAAGACATAGACCAGGAATGGCAGAGCGCATGAGGAATAGCCAAGCCCGGTGGCGCCCTTGACGACGCCAGCGAGCAGCAGGCCCAGCCCGACCAGGGCGAGGCCCATTGGCGAAACGTTCTGCAGCAGCTCTGTCATGTCGACTTTCCGTGGCCAAGCTCGTCGGCATCGGTGAAAGGACGGCCTTCGGCGTCCATGAACCAGGGCTTCACGGCCGTGCCACGGCGTATGGAGTACATATAGAAGACCGGCATCGTGGCCGGGAACAGATCGCGGAAGGCGCGTCCGTTGAACGACAGGAAGATGCTGTCGGGGTAATTGGTGGCGACGGCACGGCTTTCGACGCGGTTCATCGCCAGATAGGTGCGGGCGCCGTCGCTGGCCTTGCCATCGCCGCGGAACCAGCGAGTGGCGCACTGCTCGAGCGCGGTCAGCATCGGGCTTTCGCGATCATTGTCACATGCGATCTCGGGAGCCTCGTCCTTGACCAGTTCGCTCAAGTGGCAGGTCTTCATATTACGGGCAGCGGCCGCGGTCTTGATGCCGGCGTAGTAGCTGGCGATAGCTGCCTCGGCGTGACCGTTGAGGCGCGCGTGCGTGTCTGTGAGGCACAGGTGGAATTCGGCGCCGTTGTCGTAGGCTTGGCCGATGCGGCTGCCCATCGTGTTGAGGAAATCGAGGCAGGCCAAGTCGGGGGCTGCGATTTGGGCGCGTGGACCCTTACCCCAATAGAGCACGAACGACACGGGCAGGTCGGCTGCGACGCGGCTTGCGATCGTGGCTGCCAGCATTTCGGGCTCGGAGGGTTGTTCGCGCTTGAAGGCCCATGTGTTGAAGTTGCGTAGAATCTCTGTTGTCGTGCTGTCAGGGTCGGCAATTCTCGGGCTTTGTGAAGGCTTGAGGTTTTTCAATAGGTTACGCTGTACGCTCGATGACATACTTTCCCCTCACTGTACATCTCAGACAACTGGGTGAGTTTTTGCAGCCGCTGGGAGCGAAGCGAAGTGGTTTCGCCTTGTCCCATCGGTCAAGAAGGAAGGAAGTTGGTTAAGTGGACTGGATGATGCACATGTCTATCAGGAAAAGCAACATTGAATCAGTAAAACCATAAAGATTACTATTGCGGAGTATTGTTTATCTATTTCGAGACCTTGGCGCCGTTCCTGGAACCAATTTTGTATTGCCAGGAGCGATATGGATATTCAACGAAAACTTGATGTACTGGCAACGCGGCCAAATTTCGCTTCTCGATGCCTTGGCTTCGATGGGCTATATGAGGGCCGCCGGACTACCCCTCAATCGAGGCAATTGTGCGCTGGTGGCCAGCTCGTCGTAGGGAGGGGCGTAATTGTCGCCGTGTTTAACTTGGCTTTTGCTTTCTCCTTACTTTTAATCTGGAGCAATGTCGGCGCCGGGTGGGCAGCGCACAATCCCGGCAATGGGCTTTGTCTGAATTCCTGATGGCTTGCTTGGTCGCCAGCGCAATTCGCCCTGCAATGTTTGGACGCGAGCAAGGATCCGGAGCTAGCTCATGATGGAACGAGGATCGGCGCTGGGCTCCCTGGCGCGTGCCTCAATGGCTTATGTGCTGGCCGGTGGGCGCGGTACACGGCTCAAGCAGTTGACGGAAACGCGCGCCAAGCCGGCCGTGTACTTCGGCGGCAAGTCGCGCATTATCGATTTCGCGCTTTCAAATGCGCTGAACTCGGGCATTCGCCGCATCGGTGTGGCGACGCAGTACAAGGCGCACAGCCTCATCCGACATCTGCACAACGGCTGGAACTTCCTGCGCCAGGAACGCAATGAAGGTTTTGACATCCTGCCGGCGAGCCAGCGGGTTCCGGGCGACAAGTGGTACGAGGGCACGGCCGACGCCGTCTATCAGAACATCGATATCATCGAGGGTTACGATCCCGAGTTCATAATAATCCTCGCCGGCGACCACATCTACAAGATGAACTATGAGATGATCCTGCGTCAGCACGTGGAGTCGTGTGCCGACGTGACGATCGCCTGCATCGAGGTGCCGCGCGAGGAGGCGAAGGCATTCGGCGTGATGGTGGTCGACGAGAACGACCGCATCATTGATTTCGTCGAGAAGCAGGATAACCCGCCGGAGATGCCGGGAAAGCCGGGCGTGTGTCTTGCCAGCATGGGTATCTACGTGTTTGCGACCTGGTTCTTGATGGAGGAACTGAAGCGGGACGCGGCCGATCGCAACTCGTCGAGGGACTTTGGCAACGACATCATTCCTCACATCGTCAAGAACGGCAAAGCCATGGCGCATCATTTCTCGCGCTCGTGCGTGCGTCCGCGCGTGGATCTTCCGGTCTATTGGCGGGACGTCGGGACGGTTGATGCCTATTGGCAGGCGAATATCGATCTCACCGAGGTGGTGCCGGATCTCGATCTTTACGATCACACCTGGCCGATCTGGACCTATGCTGAGATCGTGCCGCCGGCGAAGTTCGTGCATGACGTCGAAGGCCGGCGCGGCGAGGCGGTGCAATCGCTGGTGTCGGGAGGGTGCATTGTTTCGGGCTCGATGGTGCGCCGCTCGCTGTTATTCACGGGCGTGCACGTGCATTCGTTCGCGAACCTGCAGAACGCCGTTGTGCTTCCCTATGTCAAGATCGGACGTGGTGCGCGTCTTTACAACGTCGTCATCGACCGAGGCGTGGAAATCCCGCCGGGATTGGTGATCGGTGAGGATCCGGAGCTCGATGCCGAGCGCTTCCATCGCTCTGCGAATGGAATCTGCCTTGTCACCAAAGACATGATCGAGAAGATTCTCGAGTGAAGTCTGGCTTCGACGTCCATCATCTGCGATGACGTGGCCAGACTGCAAATCCCGTTGGATAAGATAGATCCGGGTGGTGGAGATTTGCCGCTCAGGATTGCAGCATCGCCAGTCCAAAGAGTGCGACGTCGGCCCGCGTGACGAGGGCAGTCGGGACTTGGCTCATGCGCGTTGTCATCGCGCCCTTGCGCTCGAACTCGCGACGAAACTGTGCGTGGTCGGCGACTGCCGCCCAACCCTTGGCGACGCTGCCGCACAAGACAACGCCACCCCATGCGCCTGTCGCAAGGACGAGATCGCCGGCGATGCGGCCAAGGATGTCGGAGACGACGTGGACCACTTCGGCTGCGCTCGCGTCGGTTCGTGCGCGCGAGAAAACGTCCGCGGCATCGACTGGGCCGTGGAACCCCGATATGCGGGCGTATAGCCGCGCAATGCCCGATCCGGACAGGATCGTCTCTACAGACGTTTCAGTGTCGAGGAGGGCAAGCTGCTGTCGTGTTACGGCGCCGAGCGCCATGTGTCCGGCCTCGCTCGATTGCGTCAGCCAGCTGCCTTGTTGATTGTGGGCCAGCGCGGCGCCCAAGCCGGTGCCGACATTGAGGGCCAGCATCGGGCGAACCGGTGGAAATGCAAAGCCAAGTTCGCCAATGCTTGCAAGGTCGTCAGGCCGGAGAAAGGGTAGGGCTGCCGCCACCGCTTGCAGATCGTTGATCAGGTGGACAGTGGCGCCGGCGAGCCGCGCGGAAACCTCGGCGGAGTGGACGGTCCAGTTCCTGACATTGGTGAGCGTGACGGAGCCATCATCGATGGGGCCGGCTGCGGCGATGGCAACGCTATTGAAGCGCGCAGTGTCGCCGATGGTGTCGAGGTAGGCCTCAAGCGCGCTCGAAAAGGATGGGAATTCGGCGGTCGTGTGGGACGTCACGCGATGGAGCTTGCCTTCGGAGTCGGCACAGGCAAAGCGCACATTGGTGCCACCCGCGTCAACGACGAGCCGCCAGCCTCCCATGTGCTCGGACTCCATAAAGTTTCCGTCTTCGATAGAACCGCGGACGCGTTCTATCCTTTCGCTTTGAGCATGTTTATCACGGCTCGACCGCTGACACTTCAGCTAAACATGCTCGAGTTTGGCGAGAGAGCAAACGTTGAGGGGCGCACTCACTTCGTGCGGCGGCGGCGCTCGACTTCCTCGAGCAGCCGGCCGGTCTGTCGCGGGATCTGCGTGAAACGCAAAAACTCATCGTCGAAGCTCGATGCTTTGGCGAGGCCTTCGATATCGCTTATGCGCAAGAGCCGCACACCATTGCTTCGCTCACAGGCCAGGAATCCATCCGTTTCCAAGGCACGAAGCGTGCGGTTGACGTGAATCGAGCTCAATCCCAGACTGTCGGCGATGAGCTGCTGCGTCAGCGGCATCTCGAACGTGCCCGCGGAACCATTGCGGCTCTTCTCGACGAGGCCGATCAGCTCGAGGCGGCGCCACAGCTCGAGTATCAAGTGAGCAACACGGCTGTATGCACTGCGCCGACCGATGCTTGCCAGATGCTCGAGAAGGATCGATTCCTCGCGCGCATTGCACCAGAACATCGCGGCGCACATCAGCGGATGCATCTCGGTCAGACGGATCACTTCTTCGGTGGGGAATTGCGAGAATCGGATCGGCGTAATGGCGGTAATGTTGAAGTCGGCGTCGGTGAAGATGCAGGCATTGAGGCACATGAAGTCGCCAGGCAGTATGAAATTGGCAATCTGGCGACTGCCGTCGGGAAGGATGCGGTAGCGGACCGCCCAACCGTCATTCAATACGTACACTCCGCTGTAGGGTTCGCCGGCGCGAATGAGGTCGGCCCCTGCAGGAAGGGTGGCGACGCGCGTTTCCATCGCCTGCACATAGTCAATCTGCTCGGCAGAAAGCTTGTGGAACAGGCCGAGCTTGCGGAAGAAATGCTGGGTTACATTGCCTTTGCTGTTGAGGCTGCGATCCATGTCACGCACTCGCGTCTTGCGGACGCTCCGAGACTTTTGTGCCTGCCTTGTTGAAATTGACATCGCGAAATCTCGCAGCGTTGCATCAAGACGATACGCTCGGTGGCCTCAAGCGACACCAAGCTTCACCGCGAAGATGAGAATGACCCGGATGGCGGTACTTTCATCCGCACTTGCAGCAGGGTGCAGCCGGGTCGGAGATCCCAGCAGCAACGACATTAGATCGATCCGGTGTTCGATACCAGCATTTTGGGCCGAAAGGGTTGCTTCTATGCGGGTCGTCAGCAAGCCTACTTGAACGCTTCGGGCAGGCTGTGCAGCAAGACTTATGAGCACGACCTTACAGCTCATGTCGTTTACGACACTTGCTGGTGGAACAATGGCGAGTACGCGTAGTTTAACCTGCATCAAGACAATGAGGTGACACTCCGTCTAATTTCTTTCAGGTTTCTTCATAAATAGCGGTGCGGGCAACCGCGATTTCAAGTGCATTGCGCAACCAGGAGTTCGCATGACCAATGTCGTTCGCCCGCAGGTCATGTTGCAGCGCAGCGTACTGGCCGCAGTTGGTCTCTATATTGTCTGGATTGCACTGGTTGGAACCCTCGATCCTTCGGAACTGATCGTGGGGGTCGGCGTCGCCGGTCTCGCCACGGCACTTTCCGTGTCGCGACTCGATCTGCTCGACGGCATTCGCCTCAGGCCAAGCCTGCCTTTCCATCTCGTCCGATACTTTGCGCGTTTCAGCTGGGCGCTCGTGCTGGCGAACGTCGATGTGGCGCGTCGGGTGGCATCGCCCGGCCACTTGCGCATTCGTCCCGCCATCGTTGATGTGCACACGGATCTCAAGTCGGATCTCGGCCGGCTCTGGCTCGCCAATTCAATCACGCTGACGCCCGGGACGCTGACCGTGGAGGTCGAAGGCGAGATGCTCAAAGTGCACTGGATCGATGTTCCGCCCGGCGTCGATCAGGTCGCTGCAACACGCGCAATCGCAGCAGACTTCGAAGCCGTTCTGCGGGAGATCGTCCTATGAGCGAGGCGGGGATTGCGGACGCTGGGATCCCACTTCTTGCTCTGATGAGTATTTCCTGCGTGCTCGCGTTGCTACGCCTTGCGCTTGGCCCGACCGTTGCTGACAGGGTGGTCGCTGCCGATGCCTTGTCGGTGATAACGACGGCCGGGCTCGTCTGGCTCGCTCGTGTGTATGACAACGCGCTCTATCTGGACATAGCTCTCGTCTATGGAGCGCTTTCGTTCATCGGTGTCGTCGCCATTGCGCGTGTGATCGAGCAGAGGGGCGGGAGATGAATGGCGATCTGCAAGTGATGGCGGGCGATGCGCTGATGATCATCGGCGGCATCTTCATGCTGCTTGGTACCTTCGGGCTCATTCGCATGCCCGATGTGTTCAACCGCATCCAGGCAGCCACCAAGGCGACCACGCTTGGCACGCTGGCACTGCTGGCAGGCGTACTCGTGCACCATCCAGATTGGTGGGCGAAGATTGTGGTCATCGCGGTGTTTGTGATGATTACGTCACCGGTTGGATCATCGACAATTGCGCGGGCGGCCTTGAGGTCGGGGGTCACGCCATGGCTGCGGGGCGATCGTGACGCTGGGGCAAGCGAGCCAGGGGAGCGCCGATGATCACCGCGGCAATCATCAGCATCGTCATCATGCTGGCCGCTGCGGTCGTGGTCGTCATGGCCAACAGCTTCCTTGCCGCCGTGGCGGCGGTGTCGGTCGTCTCGCTGGCGATGTCGGTGCTGTTCGCGCTGCTGCACGCGCCCGACGTGGCGATGGCCGAGGCTGCGGTTGGTGCCGGGCTCTCGGGTGTGCTGCTCGCGCTCGCGGGCCGCAGGCTGGGTCTCACTGGACCGGGTGCCCGCAACGACGGTGCGCAAGCTCGTGCGCAGGCGTGGCCTGTGGCGGATGCTGCCCTCGGTGCGGCGCGCGGCGGTGGCCGGCGGATTGCGTCGCTGGTGTTCCTGGCAGGATTGGGCGTGCTGCTTGCGGCGATCCTGGCAAGCCTGCCGTTTGGCGGATCACCGATGCAGGTCGGACAGGCCATTGTTGATCGGGCGTCTGGCGAGGTTGGCGCTGCGAACATCGTCACATCGATCGTGCTCGCCTACCGCGGCTTCGATACACTCGGCGAAGTGACGATCCTGTTCGTGGCTGCGACAGCGGCCGGCCTGGTGCTGTCGGGGGCGGGTCGTACCGGCTCGCAGCAGTGGGAGAAGGAGCCGTCCGGCTTCATCATCGAGCGCGCATCGCGTCTCTTGTTGCCGTTTCTGCTCGTGCTCGGTGCCTATATCGCCGTGCATGGTCATCTGACGCCCGGTGGCGGATTCCAAGGTGGTGCGATCCTGGCGGCTGCCTTCATCGTGCCGCTGCTGGCCTCTCCAGGTGGCACTTTCAATCATGCTGCAGCAACGGTGATCGAGGGCTTTGCCGGCGTCAGCTTCGTCATCATCGGACTGATCAGCCTGCTCGGAGGGGAAGCATTCCTGACGCCGCTGCTGGGCAAGGGCACATTGGGGGCGCTGTTCTCGGCCGGTAGCTTGCCGTTGCTCTACATTGCGATCGGCCTCAAGGTGGGCTCGGAGCTTGCCGGCCTGCTGCATCGCGTGCTGGCGGACGGGGGGCGGCCATGATGATGCTGGCGCAGACCGTCACGGCCACAGTTTCGCCCGAGGAAGTCGCGCTGCTGGGTCATGCGATGTATGCCGGCGCGATCTGTCTCATCCTGATCGGCCTTTACGCCATGGTCGTCGAGCGCGACTTGGTGCGGATCCTGTTCGGGCTCGTGCTGATCGGGTCGGCGATCAATCTGTTCATCGTCGCGACCGGCTATCGCCCGGATGCGGTGGCGCCGATCCTGACCGGGGCTATGACTGCGACGCCGATGGTGGATCCCATTCCGCAGGCGCTGGTGCTCACTTCGATCGTGATCGACGTTGGCGTGCTGGCGCTGGCACTGGCGCTCGCCATTCGCGTGCGCGATGCGTTCGGTACGCTGGATACGCGCGAAGTGCAGCGCAGGATCGCCGAAGCGATGTCAGAGGAAGCTAGCCAGGGGCGCGATCAGGTGCCTGCACGGCAAGCGGGAAAGCCTGATGAGTCGGCACCTCGAAAGACTAGGCAGTTGGAGGAGGTGTCGTGATGACCCGCTCCGCTGATCTTGTCGTTCTGCCGATCGCGTTGCCGATCGCGGCCGCCTTCCTGATGCCGGTGGTGGCGCGGATCTCGTCCGGGCTGGCGCGGTGGCTCGGCATCGGTGCGGTAGTTGCGGCGCTTTGTATTGCCGTCATGATGGCTCAGGCGATTGCAGTTGAGGGACCGCTGGTGGCGGCGATGGGCGGATATGCGCCGCCGTTCGGGATCGCGCTTTACGCAGACGGGCTCTCCATAGCGCTGCTGATCGTGCTGCTGGCCGGAGGGCTGTTGTTCTGGGCGGCGGGCAAGCCTTCGGACGTGCGATCCGACGTTCTCATGGTGCTGCTGATGGGGGCGGGCGCCGGCCTCGCATTGTCCGGCGATTTGTTCAACCTGTTCGTGTTCTACGAAATCACCGCGGTCGCCTCGTATGGTTTGGTTGCGAGCGCTGGCAGCGGCGCGGCGGCCGGCGCTGCCATTCGGTATCTGGTCATCGGCGCGCTGGGCTCTTCGCTGGCGCTGCTCGGCATCGCACTCATCTATGCGGCGACGGGCACGCTCAATCTCGCCGACATCGCGCGGCTTGCGCCAGAGAAACTCGCCGGGGTAACTGGGCTTACCGCATTCCTGTTCCTCGTGTTGGGCTTTGGCGTGAAGGCCGAGCTGTCGCCGGTCAATACCTGGGTTCCCGAGGTCTACGGTGCGGCGCCGTTGCGCGTGACGGCACTGCTCGCGGGCGTCGTATCGAAGCTCGCCGCCGTCATGGTGCTGCGGCTCGTCGTGCTGGCGTTTCCGGGCGAAGCTGCGCGCGATCTGCTGCTGATTATCGGCATTATCAGCGTGGCGGTGGGCGAGTTCGCCGCGTTCGGAAGCAGGATGCTGACGCAGGTGATGTCCTATTCGTCGATCTCGCAGCTCGGGCTCGTAGCGATCGCATCTGCCATCTCGGGCAAGGCTGGGGTTGCGGCGGGCATCGCGCTCGCGCTGCATCATGCCGTCGTCAAGCCGGCGTTCTTCGCGCTTGCCGCGGGCTGGCGCGGTCAAATATCGGGGCTCGCAGGTGCGGCGCGGACTGCGCCAATCGCGGGTGCCACATTCATACTGTTGGCGCTATCGATCGTCGGCGTGCCGCCGCTGCCGGGGTTCTGGGCCAAGTACATGCTGGTGACGGCAGCACTCGGCAACTCATCGCCGCTGGTGCTGGTGGCGGTGGCTGTGGTGCTGGTCGCGGTGGTGGTGGAGGCGGCCTACATGTTCCGCGCCGTCGCCGCGATCTACGGCGCGCCAACGGATGGCCGTCGGGCACCCATCGTTTCATTTGGCGAGACGTGGCGAGCAGCCGCGCTGGCCGCAGTGGTGATCGCGGCGACGCTGGCAACGCCATTCATGCTCAAGGGTGTCGATCGGATGGCTGCCGAGGTCGCCAACAGGGATCAATACATTGCGCGCGTGCTGCCGGGGTCGGTGACGCGAAGCGCACAGAGCAGTGCCGAAGGGAACGCGAGATGACGGGGAGCCCGGTGAGCCTGCTCGACGTGCTTCTGCTCGGGACGCTGGCGCTTGGGATCGCGATGGCGCTGATCGGCCGTGCCAAGATTGCGGGCCCGTTGGCGACGCTTGCCTACGCCGCGCTGCTCGTCGTGCTCGCGCAGATGATGCCGAGTTTCAGCGGCGGTAGCGGACAAGTCGTCTCGGCGGTCACGTTCCAGGTGCTCGGGCAGACGCTCAGCTGGGCAATGAACGGACTTGGATGGTATTTCGCGATCATCACCGTAGCGGCGGCGTTCTTCGCATCCTGGTTTGCAAGTGGCGAGTGGGGGGCGAGCCAGCCAGATATTCGACGGCAGCATGTCTTGCTGGCGGTCAATGTTCTGGCCATGCTGATCCTGGTTTCGTCGCAGGACCTGTTGGGTTTATTCATTGGCTGGGAGCTGGTGAGTTGGGCGTCGTTTGCGATGATGACGCAACGTGGCGGTGAAGCGGCACGCGCGGCCTACCGTTACATGCTTTATGCGCTGGCCGGTGGCATGGCGGTGCTGGCTGCGATCCTCATCATCAAGGTGCATGCGCCGAGTTTCGGTCTTGCGGATGTGCGGCAGGCGGTTCTGCAGATTCCCGTCGGCCAGAAATGGATCGTGGCAGCGCTGCTGGCGGCAGGGTTTGGTGTAAAGATGGGCCTGCTGCCATTTCATCTGTGGCAGGCGCCTGCCTATTCGGAAACTCCAGGCGCGTCCTCGTCGTTCCTCAACGCGATCTCCTCGCGCATGGGGCTTTACGCACTGATCGTGACGCTGCTGCTGGTTATGGGTCCTGATGAGCTGCAGCGTCTGGTCGTGCCCTACACGTGGTTCGATGCGCGCGACCTCCTGATGTGGGTGGCGGCGATCACGATGGTGGTGGCGACGTTCATCGCGCTGATGCAGACCGATGCACGCTTGCTGCTGACATGGCACGGCATCGGTCAGGGCGGCTACATGCTGCTGGGCGTGCTGATCGCCAGCCCGCTCGGGACGGCTGGCGGATTGATGCACGTGCTCAATCACGCGACCTATCAGGCGGCGTTGATTCTCTCGGTTGCTGCCGTAGTGCATCGTGCCGGGACGTCCGATCTCGACCGGCTCGGCGGGCTCATCACGCGCATGCCGCTCAGCTATGTCACCCTGCTCATGGGCATCATCGGGCTCGCCGGACTGCCGCCGATGAATGGCTTCGTGTCGAAGTGGATGGTCTACAAGTCGCTGCTGGAGGCGAAGCAGCCGCTGCTGCTGGCACTGGCGTTCGTGGCGACGCTGGGCACGATCCTGTCGGTCTACAAGCTCATTCACAACATCTTCCTCGGGCAGCTCCGTCAGGAGCACTGGGAGACGCGGGAAGCGCCGCTGTCGATGACACTGCCGATGCTGACGCTCGGCGCAATCTGCTTCGTGACCGGCGCGATGCCTGGACTGACGCTGGAGCTGGTCGATCATGCGCAGGCGGCGATGGGTATACCGCTGCAGCCGCATCACCCGGGCGGGGTTGCGCTGGCGACAGGTTCGCTCGACATGCTTTGGGTGGTCGGCACCATGCTGGCGATGATGGGCGTGGGCGCGATCATCTTCTATCTGCTGGGCGGGCGGCACCGCGCCGTGCACCAGTATGACAACTATGCGGGGGGGCATTTCCTTTCCGCCGACCTGCGCTATCATTTCAGCCACGAATTCTATCCGGGCCTGGCACGCGTGATCGGGCCGTGGTACCGCGGCTGGATCGTGCGTGCCGAAGCGAGCCTGGTCAGGCTCGTCAACCTGCTTGGGGATGTCGGGCGCGGGCTGTTCGACGCCGCACATGCGCCGCTCTACGTGATGGCGGTGCTGATCGCGGGGCTTCTGTGGGTGCGTAGCGCAGGAGCATTGCCATGACGCTGTCGCTCATCATCGAACTCATGGCGATGCCGATCATCGCCTTTGTCGTCGGCCTGGGGTTGGTGTTGATGATGCGCAAAGTGCGCGCGCGGATCGAGCGGCGCATCGGGCCGCCGCTGTTGCAGCCGATCTACGACATCATCAAGCTATACGCCAAACGCACGCAAATTAGTCATGGCGTGATGCACGACCTGGCAATCGTCATGCTGCTGGGCGGCATCACGACCAGCGTATGCTTCCTGCCGATGCCCGGGCTGGAGGGGTTGTCGCGTCAAGCCGATCTCATCACGCTCATCTATCTGATGATGGTGCCGATGCTGGGTCTGGCGCTGGGTGTCGGCTCCTGTGCCAATCCCAACGGTTCGATCGGCATAAGTCGGGCGTTGACGGCGATGCTGGCCTACGATGTGCCGTTCATCCTGGTGGTGATCGGCGCGACGATCGCCTATGGCACGACCAATCTGCCAGACATCATTTCCTTGCAGCAAGAGGCGGGCGTGGCGACGTGGGGCGCTGTCAACATGCCGCTCTTGGCGATTGCCGGCTTCATTGCGATGCACGCGATGCTGGGCAAGGAGCCATTCGAGATCTACGTCGCGCCGGCGGAGATCGCGACGGGACCGATGGCGGAGATGAGCGGCAAGTACATGGGCGCGCTGTTCGTGATGCAGGCGTTCCAGCTCTACACGATCGGTGGGCTCTACGTTGTGCTGTTCCTGGGCGGCGGCGAGAACTGGCCGATGTTCCTCGCCAAGCTGTTCGCGGTGGTGTTCGTCTCGGTGGCGTTGACCAACGTCTATGGTCGCTACAAGACCGACAAGGTGGTCCGCTTCATGTGGACGTGGCCGACGGGTATTGCGCTCGCCGGCATCGCATTGGTGATGTTTCACTAGAGGAGCCTGGCCGACATGGTGAAACAGGAATCCAGTGGCAGAGAGCTGACGGCGCGCGAGACGCCCGATGTGTGTCGTACCGCTGACGCGGAGGAGCGCTCCGCATGGCAGCGGGTGATCGGCCGCTTTGCCGATGCCTGTCGCGCGCGCTCGCTGTTCGTTCTGCACTACTGCACCGGCTGTGGTGCCATCGAACTGCCGCCGACGATCACATCACGCTTCGACATGGAGCGCGTCGGTATCAGCCCGATGGTGACGCCGCGACAGGCCGATATCCTGCTTATCACCGGGTACGTGGCGCTGAAGACGTTGAAGCGGGTGGTGCTGTCGTACGAGCAGATGCAGTCGCCCAAGTATGTCATCGGGTTCGGTTCGTGCACCATCAATGGCGGCATGTACTGGAATTCGTATGCGACGGTGAAGAGGCTCGACGAGTACATTCCGACGGATCTGTTCGTGGCCGGGTGCATGCCGCGGCCGGAGGCCGTGCAGGAGGTGCTCCAGGAGCTGATGCGCATGATCGATGCCGGCAAGGCGAACGGCTGGCGCGACTACTACCTCAACTACGACCGCTATCTTGGCAATCAGCAGGCGCGGTTCGGGCCTGACTGGCACACGCCGACCGACGTGGTGGCGGAGGCCAAGCACTACGGGCTCGCCGGGCCGGGCACGACAGGCCCGCACACGCGGCTTCTGGATCAGCATGCTGCCTGGGCGCTCGAAAGGATTCCGGAGGACTATCCGGAGCGCGGTGAAAACGAAAGGTCGGCAGGATGAACGACAAGCATCCGAGCGTGCCGGCGACACTCGATCATCTGCTGCACGAGATGGCGGAGATCAAGATCACACCCAGGGGTGAGCGGCGGATGCGCGTGGACTTGGCGGCGGACCGGCTGCCGACGCTCTTGCAACTTCTGAAGGGACACGGCGGCTTCTTGCACTTGTCGGCGATTTCGTGCGTCGACTGGCCCGACACCGACCAGTTCGAGCTCGTCTATCATGTGTGGTCCTACGAAACGCGCATGCTGGTATCCGCGCACATCCTGATCGCCAAGACACCGGGCCGGTTCGTCTCCGTCTACGACATCCATGCACCCGCCGGATTCTTCGAGCGCGACATCCACGAGATGTATGGCGTGCACTTCGAGGGCGCGCCCAACCTCAACAAGTTCATCCTGACGAGCTGGCACGGGCCTCCGCCGATGCTCAAGTCGTTCGATACGCGCGCGCATGTCGAGGCGACATACACCTGGCGCGACTACAATCCTCAGTGGCTGAGGGACATCGAGGCCAAGGGCGGAGGCGTCGAGGAGTAGTCATGCGGCCAGAGAACTACAAACCGGTCAAGCATCCGCCGAGCCACGAGTACGAGCTCTACTTCGGGCCGAACCATCCAGGCATCGAAGGTAACTATGCGATCCGCGTGCGCTTGAAGGGCGACGTCGTGCAGGAGGCGATCACGGACGCGGGCTACCTGCATCGTGGTTTCGAGAAGATCATGGAGGAGCGCCTGTGGGTTCAGAACGTGGCGCTGGTGCCGCGGATCTGCGTGCCCGATCCGGTGCCGATGGAGGAGAGCTACTCGCGCGCCATCGAAATGCTGGGCGGCATCGATGTGCCGGAGCGAGGCCAGTGGATCCGCGTCCTGATGCTGGAGCTGTCACGGATCTGCGCGCACATTTTCACGTTCGGCGGCAATGCGGCGACGATCGGCCTTTACACCAACATGTTCTGGGGCGTGACCATGCGCGACTATTTCCTCGACATCTTCGAGGAGATCACGGGCGCGCGGATCTATCACATGTATGTCACGCCGGGTGGCGTCAGGCGCGACCTGCCCGAAGGCGTCTTGGGCCGCTTGTCGAAATTGCTCGACGAGCTCGAGCGGCGGCAACCGGAGTTCGACGATCTGTTTTTCGAGAGCGCCGTGGTCATCAATCGCGCGACGGGTGTCGGCGCGCTGACCCAGGCTGAGGCGCTGGCGTGGGGTGTGACTGGCCCCAACCTTCGTGCGTGCGGCCTCGCCTATGATGTGCGGCGGGACGATCCCTATCTCGTCTATCCGCAGCTGGCATTCGACATTCCAACCGAAACGGCGGGAGACTGCCTGGCGCGAATGCGGGTGCGGCGGGCCGAGGTGGCGCAGTCGATCCGCATTCTGCGGCAGGTGATCGCGAAGCTGGAGCAGATCAAGGGTCCTGTCCGGGCGCCACTTCCCAATCCGCTCGCCTGGAACGTGCCGGCAGGCGAAGCTTATGCGCGCACCGAATCCTCGAAGGGCGAGGTTGCCTTCTATGCCGTCTCGAACGGTGGTGCGAAGCCGTGGCGCGTGCATGTCCGCGGCCCTTCGCAAATGCATGGCGTGCAGGTGCTCGAACGGGTGCTCGAGGGTGAGCGGATCGAGGATGTCGCGCAAATCATGTTCTCACTCGACGCGTGCCCGCCGGAGATCGACCGATGAGCGATGTGACGCCGAAATACAAGGGCAGCGTGCTGCGTCCGCTGAAGGCGCTGGCCAACCTGCTGCGGGAGCCGGCGACGCTGCCGATGGAGCCAAGGCCGGCGGCACCCAACTATCGCGGCTTCCACTTGAACGACTGGAAACTGTGCATAGGCTGCGGCACGTGCCAGGAGATCTGCGACAATGCCGCGATCCGGATGGTGCACATCCCCGAGCTGCCGACCGATGCGAAGGCGGGCATCAAGTCGCGCCGGCCGGCGATCGACTATGGCCGATGCTGCTGGTGCGCGCTGTGCGTCGACATCTGTCCCACGGGCTCGCTGTCGCTGTCGCGCGAATACATTCATGTCAGCCGTGACATGGACAGCTACTTCATCCTGCCCGATGAGAAGGGCATGCACGGCAAGGGATTCGAAAAGGGCTGGGCCAAGAGCGATACCTCCGATCTTCTCGACCACGAGCGCCAGGACATGCCGCTGCTTTCGGCACAACAGGCGCTGGATGGATTCGGCGAGCTTGCGAACGGATATGACGTGCAGGCGGCGGTGCTGGAGGCCTCAAGGTGTATCCAGTGCGGCATGTGCCACGAAGCTTGCCCCACGGGCATGCACGCGCCGCATTACATCCGCGCGCTGTGGGAGGGCGATCGCGAAAAGGCGGTCGAGGAAATCTACCGCACCAACCCACTGTCGCAGGTGTGCGGGCGGATCTGCACGCATGTGTGCGAGAGCGCATGTTCGGTGGGGCGGCGCGGCGAGCCTGTTGCGATCCGCTGGCTGAAGCGGCACGCCATGGACAGCGTGCCGGCCGAGAGGGTGCGCGAAATCGCGCTCAAGGACAGGGTTCAGTCGCCATCCGGGCGGAGGATATCGATCGTCGGCTCAGGCCCGGCGGGCCTGACGGCCGCATTCGACCTGGCAAAACGCGGGCACGCGGTGACGATCTATGAATCGCGAGCGATGCCCGGCGGCATGATGCGGTTCGGGATTCCCGAATACCGACTGCCTTATCGCAACCTCGATGCCGATATCGACGTTATCCGCGCCGCCGGGGTGGAGATCCTGTGCAATACGCCGATTGGCAAGGACATGACGATGGCCCGCTTGCGGGAGTCGAGCGATGCAGTGCTGGTGGCGAGCGGGCTTTGGGCGCCGCGATCGACGCGCGTACCGGGTTGCGAACATCCCAAGGTGCTGTCGGCGATCGGGGTGCTGGAGGCGATAACGCTCGGCAAGGAATTCGAGGTGCCGCGCCGGGCCGTGGTGGTCGGGGGCGGTAACGTCGCGTTCGATGTGGCGCGCTCGATCGCAAGGTTGCAGAATGCGCGATACGGTAAGGTTGCTGTCGACGTGGTGGCGCTGGAAGATCGCCAGCACATGCTCGCGGACGAGGAAGAGGTTCGGGAGGCAGCCGCCGAAGGAATCTCACTGTTCAATTCCTGGGGACCGAAATGCGTGGTCATCAAGGACGGCGGCATCGCGGCGCTGGAAACGGTGCAATGCATTTCGCTCAAGGACGAGCAAGGGCGGTTCCATCCCAAGTACGACGAGGGATGCATGGTTTCGCATGCCGCCGATACGGTCATCGAGGCGATCGGCCAGGCCGCGGATACGGCCTACCTGGGACATGATCTCATCGAGGGACTGGAGTGGAGCCGTGGCCGGCTCAAGATCGATCGCGCCGGGCGGACCTCTCAGCCATGGTTGTGGGCAGCCGGCGACATGGTCGAAGGTCCCGACGTCGTGCATGCGATCGCTGCCGGTCACCGCGCCGCGACGAGCATCGACTTGGAGTTGACCGGCGGCCAGCTGGCATCGAGGAGGGTCGCATGAGCAAGCAAGTGAAGGAGAGCTTCCAGCAGGCCCGCGAGCACCTGAAGTCGCTGACGACGGTCGGCGAAATCCTCGACACGGCGATGGCTTTCGAGAAGGCGGCCGAGACGTTCTATTCTGGGCTCGTCGACAAGGTGTCGAAGCCGATGCGCGATTTGGTCCGCGAACTGGCCGAGGAAGAAACTCAGCACTACAAACTATTCAAGGAACTGCGGGACCGGCCGGACGTCGAATCGCATATTCGCGACAGGATCACGCGGCCAGCGGCCGACCACAAGTTCTCAAATTATGTTCATCTGCCGGAGCTCGGCGAGAATCTTGATGATCAATCGCTGCTGCAATATGCGCTTGCACGAGAGACGGCGGCTGCGGAAGAATATGGGGAGCTTGCGCAAACCGCTCCGGAGGGTGCGATCCGCGACCTCTTCCTGTTTCTGGCGAATGAGGAGCTGGAGCACAAGGCAGAATTGGAGAAGCGCTACTATGCGCTCGTGCACAGGGGCGGAGTCTAGCAGAGCAGCGTGCACGCTTGCTTGAGAGAGAGTGATGTGAACTTGCAATCGAGACGTGCCAGCGGTGGAGCGCGGTTCGTCAGCCGACTTACGCGCGAAACAGTGGCAGTGGTGTTGGCGGGTGGCCGCGGAACCCGGCTTGGTCCCTTGACCGATTGGCGCGCCAAGCCGGCCGTTCCGTTCGCGGGCAAGTTCCGCATCATCGACTTCGCGCTGTCCAACTGCGTCAACTCGCAGATCCGTCGCATCCTGGTGCTGACGCAATACAAGTCGCATTCGCTGCAAAAGCATCTGCTCAACGGCTGGACCTACATGCGGGTCGAGCACGGTGAGTTCATCGACATCGTGCCGGCGCAGCAGTGGGTGAGCGAGGAGTCGTGGTATCGGGGCACCGCGGATGCTGTCTATCAGACGCTCGACATAGTCGAAAGCTACGGCCCAGGCTATGTCCTGATCCTGGCTGGCGACCACGTCTACAACATGGACTACGGCGAGATGCTCGCCGCGCACGTGGAATCAGGTGCCGACCTGACCGTCGGGTGCACGCCGGTGCCGGTCGAAGAGGCGTCGCACTTCGGCATCATGGAGGTGGATGCCAGCGGTCGGATCACCCATTTCGTCGAGAAGCCTGCCGATCCGAAGCCGATGCCCGGCATGCCGGGCATGGCGCTCGCCAGCATGGGTATCTACGTGTTCTCGATGAGCTACTTGCGCATGCGGCTCAACGAGGATGCCGGAGACGTCGCTTCGGCGCACGATTTCGGCAAGAACGTCATTCCGAACGTGCTGACACGCGGCGACAAGGCCCACGCCAACGTGTTCAGCGGGCCGACCGGCCTGCCCGACTACTGGCGCGACGTGGGAACGATCGACGCTTACTATCGCGGCAACATGGAGCTTCTGTCGGAACATCCCCCGCTTGATCTTTACAGCGGACACTGGCCGATCATGACCTACCACCCGCAACTGCCTCCCGCGGAATTCGTGGGCTGCGGCAGCCGATGCCATGTGGAGAATTCGATGGTCTCGGGAGGCTGCATGGTGAAGCGCACGGACCTCGACACATCGATCCTGTTCTCCAATGTGAGGATCTACGAAGGCAGCAAGCTGCGCGGCGTATTGGCATTGCCGGGGGCTGAGATCGGCGCCGGCTCGCGGTTGTCGAATGCCATCATCGACAATCGCTGCATCGTCCCACCCGGTACCGTCATCGGCGAGGATCCGGAGGAGGATCGCAAGCGGTTCCATGTCACCGAGGGTGGTGTCGTCGTCGTCAACCGGCGAATGCTCGGTCAAGGTGTCGTCTACAGGCCCGGCGTAATGCCCGGCCCCAACGAGTACCCGCGTACCTAGAGCAGGTCTGATCTTGATGGAATTACGCCAGCCGCTGTGGCCTGCTCCAAGCCTTTGCTTGAGAGTCTCAATCACGCCTTCGCTGGAACTTGAAGCGGTTCCATCTCAAGCGATCAGGTTGTTGGGCCCGCGCCCTTCGCGGGTGAAATGGGCCGCGGTCTCGCGCAGCCTGCGGGCAAGCACGGGATCTCCGACAGCGAACGGCAAGCGGCGGCGCCAGTTGGGATAGCTGTCGATTGTGCCGGGCAGATTTGTCTGATCGGCGACGCCGCAAAGATCCTCGATATTTGCCATTACCAGGGCTGAAGGAGTGCGTGCCAGGAAACCATGCACAGCGTCGATCAGTGCTGTCAGTTGGGCGGGTTCAAGGTCGACTTCCACGGGGAAATCGACGGGAAGGAGTTTCTGGTCGGTGAGCGCGGCGACGAGCTGTCGGCGTTCGACGGCTCGGAACTCGATCATCGCTTCAGCCTCTTGTGCGGTGATCAACCGGGACTCCAGCATGGCGTCGATGTCGCGTCCAAGCCAGAACCCGTGCAAAGTGGCCAGATCATGCGAGGCGGGGGTGGCCAGCGCGATCCTCGGATAGGATTGCGGAGGGTGCAAACGGCCGTCGTATGAGCGCTCGAAGCGGACGAAGCGGTAGGAGAAGACCGATTCGGCCTCCATGCACTCGCGGAAGCCGGCGGGGACGGTGCCCAGATCCTCGCCGATGACGAGACATTTGTGACGATGGCTCATGAGCGAGAGCACGCCAAGCAGATCCTCGCGGGGATAGCGCACGTAGGCGCCGTCCTTGGCGGTGCCGCCGGATGGAATCCAGAACATGCGTTCAAGCCACATGACGTGATCGAGTCGCAGCGCACCTGCGTGACGCATGTTGGCTGAGAGCAGGTCGGCAAATCGGTTGAAGCCGGTCGCCGCAAAGTCGTGCGGGTTCATCGGCGGCATGCCCCAGTCCTGGCCCGTCTCGGAGAAGGGGTCAGGCGGCGCGCCAAACCGGCACGAGCGTGCAAATGCTGCAGGTGATGACCACACTTCGGCGCCGTCGGGGGCGGCGCCGACGGCGAGGTCTCCGTATAGGCCAATCGTCATGCCATCGTCGCGTGCTGCACGTGCTGCGGCGCCCATCTGGCGATCGGCTTCAAACTGCAGATAAGCGTAGAAGCGGCAGCGGTCGGCGTGGCGGCTGGCAAATCCCGCAACCGCAGAATCCTCATGTGTGGCGTAGAACGCGGGCCATCCTGATGGCGGTCCAAGCTGCTCTTCGAGGGCCTGGAAGGTGGCAAATCGCTGCAGCTCGTTGCCTACCATTGCCGAGAACTCATCGAAGGATTTGTGGCGGCGGCTTGCGATTCCCGATGGGTGGCGGCGCTCGAATTCGGCGAACAATGTGTCGAGGAGAGCAAGCTTGGCTTTGGCGACGGAGGGATGGGCGACAAGATCGGCGGTTGCCACAGATGTCGCGATCCTGGACAGCATCGCGCGGGCTTCCTCACAGTCGGCGAACTCGGGCACCGCAGCGATGTCGATGTAGAGTGGATTGAGGTGGAGACGGCTCGACGGGGAGTAGGGGCTCGCTCGCTTGGGTTCGGATAGGAAGGGTGCGTGCAGCGGATTGATTCCCAACGCCATGCCGCCGGCGCGGCCGATAAGTCGCGCCAGATCGCTCAGCCGAGTGAAATCGCCGATGCCGAGGTCGGGATGCTCGTGCCGTAAGTCGCCCTGGCGCAAGCCATAGAGCTGGCAGGCCAGACCCCACTGTCGTTGTCCATCGGCGAGCCAGTCCGGGCGATAGGCATGCGGTGGAGCCAGGACAAGTGTGCCTGTCGCGTGACGTCCGGCGATCTCAACATCGATCCGATGCATGCCGTCGGGGAGGCCGTGCGGCAGCGGCAGGCCCAAGCGGATCATGGCATCGCCGTCGATGCGCCGTGCGCCCATTGTGGGCAGTGTGCGGGGTAGTGATTCACCTGAAATCGAGCTGCCGCCTTCCAGCACGATCCGCCATGCGAGCGGGCGGCCCGCGAGTGTCGCCGGGATCGTTATCGGCATTACGGTTGGGCTCTTGGTGGGCTGACGGACAACCGTTGTGCTCGGGAGCAGGCGCTGCCACGGGGCCAAGTCGAGCGAGCGGTAGGCATCGCGTGCCTGCTGCTCGGATGACGTGGCAAAGCCCATCGCGTCGAGCAGTGAGCGCTTGGTGTCAACGGAGGCGACGCGCTCGCGGCCCTTCAGGTCCCAATAGGAGAGCTCGATGCCGGCGGCTCGGCTGAGGCGGTCGAGCGTTGCGGGTTCGACCGGGCGTGCGGTTGCGGAGCGGCCAGCGCTTGTTGCGTCAGGGATCCGCAGGGATAAATCGCCAGATGCGTTAGCGCTGACGAGTATCGCCAGGCTTCGCGCGAAAAGCGTATAGGTTTGCGTGTTATCGAGCCTTGGCTGCGGGAGCTGGCCCTTCGGGTGGGCGGTATCGAGAACCACGTGCCATGCAGCGCCCCATGGCTCAGGCGGCAGTCGGAACGGCACGTCACCATCGTGGGCATTGAACAGGATCAGTATGTGCCCACGGTCGAGTCCTTCTGACGCGCCGTCGGGATTGTGGTCTTCATCGTCGACTGCGGCGATGTGCAGGCCGACGACGCGCGCGAAGTCGAGCCGCCAATCGGCTTCGGTCATCTCGTGGCCTTCGGGCGACCACCACGACGAGTCCTTCAGTGTCTTGCCCGGTCGCGCCCTGCCGGTGAGGAACCGGCTCTGGCGCAGGCCCGGCAGGTTCTGGCGCAGGCGAACCAGGGTGCGCACGAATTCCATTTGCGTTCGAGCGGTCTCGGTACTCTGCCGCGACCAGTCGATCCAGCCGATTGGGTTGTCCTGGCAGTAGGCGTTGTTGTTGCCGTCCTGCGAATTGCCGATCTCGTCGCCGGCGAGCAGCATCGGCACGCCCTGCGACACGAGCAGCGTGGCGATGATGTTGCGCATCTGGCGGGCGCGGATCTCTGATATGGCAAGATCGTCGCAGGGTCCTTCGATTCCATAACAAGCGCTCAGGTTGTCATTGGTGCCGTCGCGGTTGTTTTCGGCGTTGGCCTCGTTGTGCTTGCCTTCGTAGCTGACGAGATCGTGAAGCGTGAAGCCGTCGTGTGCGGTGACGAAATTAAGGCTTGCCTGCGGGCCGAGGCGGTGGCCGTGAAAGAGATCAGATGAGCCGGTCAGGCGCGTGCCGAGTTCTCCCATGCGACCGGAGTCGCCGCGCCAGAATCCGCGGACCTCACTGCGAAACCTGTCGTTCCATTCGCTGAATGGTCCCTTGAAAGCGCCGAGCTGATAGCCGCCGGGTCCGACGTCCCAAGGCTCGACGATGAGCTTTACGGTCGACAGCACGGGATCGGCGGCGAGCTCGGTCAGGAGGGGAGCGCTGGGGCTGAAGCCGGTGGCGGTGCGCGCGAGCGTGGTGGCGAGATCGAAGCGAAAGCCGTCGACGCCCATCTCCTCGACCCAGTGGCGAAGCGAGTCGAGCACGAGTGATAGGCCCGGCTCGCGATCGACGGCCAGGGTATTGCCGCAGCCGGTATCGTCGACGTAGTAGCGTGGCGCGTCGGGGCGAAGCGCGTAATAGCTCTGATTGTCTATGCCGCGCAGGCTGAGCGTCGGCCCGAGGTGCCAGCCTTCGCCGGTGTGATTGTAGACGACATCCAATATGACTTCGATGCCGGCGTCGTGATAACGGCGCACGAGGCTGCGCATTTGCGCGCGTGCGGCGCCGGCAGAAAGGCGGGGATCGGGGGCAAAGAAGCAGTAGGGATTGTAGCCCCAGTAGTTGGTCAATCCCTTGGCGACGAGGTGCGGCTCATCGGCGAAAGGAAAGATCGGCAGGAGTTCGATTGCGGTGATGCCGAGCGACTTCAGGTGCCCGACAACCGCATCGGAGGCGAGACCTGCGAACGTGCCACGCAGTGGCTCGGGCACGCCGGGATGCAGTCGTGTCATGCCGGCGACATGCAACTCATAGATGATCGTGCGGTTCCACGGTGTCAGCGGAGCCTTGCTGGTTCGGATGGGGCCCTCGGAACCGACGACGACGCACTTGGGCATGAAGGCGGCATTGTCGCGTTTGTCAAAGCTCAGGTCCTGATCGGGATGGCCGCGCTCGAAGCCGAAGTTGGCGTCGTTGTTGATGATCGGGCCACTTAGCTCGCGCGCGTAGGGGTCGACGAGCAGCTTGTTGGGATTGAAGCGGTGACCCGATTGCGGGTCGTAGGGCCCGTGCACGCGATAGCCATAGAGCTGGCCCGGCTGCAAGCCTGGTACAAAAGTGTGCCAGACAGCGCCGGTTCGCTCCTTCAGCGTATGACGGGCGGTCTCGTGGAGGCCCGAAGCGTCGAACAGGCAAACCTCGACCCGTTCGGCGTTGGCCGAATAGAGGGCGAAATTGACGCCGTCGTCCTCGAACGTCGCGCCGAGTGGCGCCGGCCGGCCGATCAGGGCAATCGAGGAGCGGTCGGCGTTCATCGGCGCTCCTGTGTTCTAGTCAGGCACAAGCACGAGTGCGGCAAGTGGCGGGATCGTGAGCGCAAGCGACTGGTCAAGGCCATGCATCTTCTGGGCCTGGGTCTCGACACGGCCGGTGTTGCCCAGGTTCGATCCGCCATAGAAAGCTGAGTCGGAATTGAAGATCTCGCGCCACGGACCCGGGCGAGGCATGCCCACGCGATAGCCGTAGCGGGGGACGGGCGTGAAATTGCAGATGATGACAGCGCAGTCGCGGGGCTCGCGGCCGTGGCGGCGATAACTCAGAACGCCCTGCTCATAGTCGTTGCAGTCGATCCAGGCAAAGCCATCCGACTCGGTATCGCGCTGATGCAGCGCGTGTAGCGAGGTGTAGAGGCGGTTCAAGTCGCGGACGAGCGCCTGGATGCCACGATGGTCGGGGCTTTCGAGGAGATGCCAGTCGAGGCTGACGTCGTGATTCCATTCGTTAGCCTGCGCGAACTCTCCGCCCATGAAGAGCAATTTCTTGCCCGGGTGGGTGAACAGATAGGTGAAGTAGAGCCGCAGGTTCGCGAAGCGCTGCCAGTGGTCGCCTGGCATGCGTCCCAACAGAGAGCGCTTGCCGTGGACGACCTCGTCGTGCGACAGCGGCAGCACGAAATTCTCGGTAAAGGCGTACATCAACGAGAATGTCATATCGTTGTGGTGATGCTTTCGATGAACAGGATCGCGCGAGATGTAGCGCAACGTGTCGTTCATCCAGCCCATGTTCCACTTGTAGCCGAAGCCCAAGCCGCCGCACGAGGTCGGTCGCGATACCATCGGCCAGGCGGTCGATTCCTCGGCAATCGTGAAGGCTCCGGGATTGTGGGAGTAGACCAGTTCGTTGAGCCGGCGCAGGAAGGCGATGGCTTCGAGGTTTTCATTGCCGCCGTACTGGTTGGCCAGCCACTCGCCGGGTTTGCGCGAATAGTCGAGATAGAGCATGGAGGCGACCGCATCGACGCGCAGGCCGTCGATGTGCATCTCGTCGAGCCAGTAGAGCGCGTTGCCGATCAGGTAATTGACGACTTCTGTGCGGCCGAAATTGTAGATCAGCGTGCCCCAGTCGGCGTGGCGACCGAGGCGCGGATCGGCGTGTTCGTAAAGGTGGGTGCCGTCGAAGCGGACCAGACCGTGCTCGTCCTCGGGGAAATGGCCGACGACCCAGTCGAGGATGACGCCGATGCCAACGTTGTGACAGCGGTCGACGAACTGACGGAACTCGTCTGGCGTACCAAAGCGGCTCGTGGGTGCGAACAGCCCGATCGGCTGGTATCCCCACGATCCATCAAAGGGGAACTCGCTCACCGGCATCAGTTCGATGTGCGTGAAACCCATATCCTTGACGTAGGAAACGAGCTCATCGGCGAGCTCGAGATACGTCATCCGGCGCGCGTGTGGATCGAGCTTGTGGCGCCAAGAGCCAAGGTGGACTTCGTAGATGCTGATCGGGGCACCGACCGCGTTCCGCTTGGCGCGTTCAGTCATCCACTGCTGGTCGCTCCAGGCAAAGGAGCCTTCTGGCGTGACGCGAGAGGCGGTACGCGGCGGTGGCTCCATCGCGCGGGCGTAGGGGTCAGCCTTGAGCGGCAGGATGGTGCCATCCTTGGACTTGATCTCGAATTTGTAGAGCGTGCCCTCGCCAAGTCCTGGGACGAAGACCTCCCACACTCCGGCGCCAGGATGCAGACGCATCGGGTGGTAGCGGCCGTCCCAGTCGTTGAAATCGCCGACGACGCTCACCCGCGATGCATTGGGTGCCCATACAGCAAAGTGGACGCCGCGAACGCCTTCATGTCGGATGACGTGAGCACCCATTTTCTCGAAGTTGCGATAATGAGTGCCCTCTGCAAACAGATGCAGATCAATTTCCCCAAGCACGGGAGGGAAACGATATGGGTCATCGATTTCGCGGGTTCCCGAAGCCGCAGCGTAGCTGAGGCGGTAGCCCGAGGCGAGTTCGGCTGCCGGGACGCGAGTCTCGAAAAGGCCTGCAGAATGGGTCTTGCGCATGGGCGTGCGCGTACCCGACTTGATCGAGATCACTTCCATGGTTTCAGCGGCGGGCATGAAAGTCCGCACGACCGTGGCACCGCCATGAGGGTCGGTGTGCGGGCCGAGGAAACTGAACGGGTCACCGTGGTCACCAGCCACAATTGCTGCGGCGGACCCGGTGTCGATCGTGCGATCGCTCATTGCTGTCAATTGCACCAGTCAAAAGTTTGTTAGAACGGTGATCACCCGTGCCAATCACCGCGGCGAGGCAATCTGGCATGCAACCAAGCACAAGGCACGCTGCGGTGCAATGCGGCCGAGGCGAGCGCATACGTCTCAGCAGCTAGTATGAATTGATACATGTTAAGTTGGGTTGATGTCCGTTATGTTATTCGCGAAAACTGAGCGATTTCGCGTGGCAGTGGCCGGCATGTTCCAAACACGAATTCATGGTCGGGGCGGGCAAGGCGTGGTTACCGCCGCCGAAGTGCTTTCCATTGCCGCTTTCCTGGAAGGCCGTCACGCGCAAGCCTTTCCCAGCTTCGGCTCGGAACGCATGGGAGCGCCCGTCACGGCCTTCTGCCGGATCGACGACAAGGAGATCCGGCTGCGCGAGCCGATCTCAAAGCCCGACGCGCTGATCATCCAGGACCCGACGCTTTTGCATCAGGTCGAACTTTTCAGCGGCATGGATCCCCGCGGCTATCTTCTCATCAATACATCGCGCAGCGTCGAGGAACTCGGCATCAGCGAGTTGACCTCGCGCTTTCCGCCTGGACACGTGCGCACCGTGCCTGCGAGCGAGATTGCATTGAAGCATGTCGGGCGCCCGCTCCCCAATGCCGCCCTGCTCGGCGCCTTTGCTGCTGTCACGCGGCAGGTTGGCCTGCAATCCGTGCAGTCGGCTGTCGCCAAGAAGCTGGGCGGCGAGATCGGCCTCAAGAACAGCGCAGCGGCAGCAGAGGCTTTCGCGGCCATAGACATGTTATAGTTTCAGCCGGTGCCGCACCGCTTGGCGGCGACCAGTCACGCCAACGAAAACAAAGCGGGAGGATATGCTCAAACAAACCGAGGGCTCGCACGCCGTTGCCGAGGCCATAGCATTGTGTCGACCGGAGGTGATCAGTGCTTATCCGATCACCCCGCAGACTCATATTGTCGAAACGCTCGCGGAGATGGTGCGCGAGGGGAAGATCGGCGATTGCCAATTCATCAACATGGAGTCGGAATTCGGCGCCATGAGCGCGGCGATCGGCGCATCCGCTGCCGGAGCGCGGTCCTATACGGCGACGTCCAGCCAGGGTCTGCTGTTCATGGCGGAGGCCGTCTACAACGCCTCGGGTCTAGGCCTGCCGATCGTCATGACGATCGGCAATCGCGCCATCGGCGCGCCGATCAACATCTGGAATGATCATTCCGATTCCATGGCGCTGGCCAACGCCGGCTGGATCCAGATATTCGCCGAATCCAACCAGGAAGCGGTCGATCTGCACATCCAGGCGTTCCGACTGGCGGAGGAGTTGAGCGTCCCGGTGATGGTGTGCATCGACGGGTTCATCCTCACGCATGCCTATGAGCGCGTCGACATTCCCGATCAGGCGACGGTCGATGCATTCCTGCCGCCGTTCGTTCCGGTCCAGGTGCTCGATCCCAACGATCCGGTTTCGATCGGCGCGATGGTCGGGCCGGAGGCGTTCATGGAAGTGCGCTATCTGGCGCATCACAAGCAGCTGCAGGCGCTGGAAGTGATCCCGCGGCTGGCGGCGGAATTCGAGAAACTGTTCGGGCGGGCGAGCGGCGGGCTCATCTCGCCCTACCGGACCGAGGGTGCGAAGACGATCATCGTGGCGCTCGGTTCGGTGTGCGGCACGGTCAAGGATCTCGTCGACGATCTGAGGGACCGCGATGTCGCGGTCGGTGCGGTGAAGATCGGCTCGTTCCGGCCGTTCCCGCTGGCTGAGCTGCGCACGGCGTTGGAAGGGGCAGACCGCGTGGTAGTGATCGAGAAGGATCTGGCGCTGGGCCTCGGCGGCATCGTCGCCAGCAACGTGCGCATGGCGTTGCGCGGTTCACCGATCCTCGTCTACACCGTGATCGCGGGGCTGGGCGGAAGGCCGATCACCAAGGCGTCGCTGGAGCGAGTCGTGTTGCAGGCGGCCGGCGATCAGCTGGAGGATCCGCATTTCCTCGATCTCGACTGGCGGATCGTCGACGCCGAGCTGGCCCGCGCCAAGGAGACGCGGCGTTCAGGGCCGATCGCAGAAAACATCCTGCGCGACATCGGCCTCATTGGCCGCAAGACCGGGTGAGGCCAGCCATGACGCAGCGCGTGAAGTTCTACCAGACCGGAACCTTCACCGTCGGCAACCGGCTGCTCGATGCCGACAGCCGGACGGTGCAGGCAACGCTCGAGCGCAACAATTCGCTCACCAGCGGGCACCGCGCGTGCCAGGGTTGTGGCGAGGCGCTCGGCGCGCGCTATGCGGTGGACGCGGCCATGCGCGCCTGCAACAGCCAGCTCATGTGCGTCAACGCCACGGGCTGCCTGGAGGTGTTCTCGACGCCGTTTCCGGAATCATCGTGGCGCGTCGCGTGGCTGCATTCGTTGTTCGGGAACGCCCCTGCGGTGGCAACAGGTGTCGCTGCCGCGCTCAGAGCCAAGGGACGCACTGAGACGCGCGTTCTGGCGCAAGGCGGCGATGGCGGCACGGTCGACATCGGCATGGGCTGCCTGTCGGGCATGTTCGAGCGCAACGATGACGTGCTCTACATCTGCTACGACAACGAGGCCTACATGAACACCGGCGTGCAGCGATCGGGGCGCACGCCGCCGGCCGCGCGCACGTCGACCACGCCGGCGGTCGGGCCGCATCCGGGCAACGTGTTCGGTCAGGGCAAGCATCCCGCACTGATCGCCATGGCGCACGATATTCCGTATGTGGCGACGGCATCGGTTGCTGATCTGCACGACCTTGAAACCAAGGTGACGAAGGCGATGTCGATCGGTGGCGCGCGGTTCCTGCATGTGCACGTGCCTTGTCCGCTGGGCTGGGGCGCTGAACCTTGCAACACCATCCGCTTGGCGCGGCTGGCGATCGAAACGGGTCTGTTCCCGCTGTTCGAGGGCGAGCATGGCGAGGTGATCGATGCTACGCCCATTCGCAGCAAGCAGCCGGTCGAAGCCTACCTGAAGCTGCAGAAGCGCTTCCGGCACGTCATCAATGATGCGCAGGCGCTGGCTGCCATCCAGGCGATCGCCGACCGCAACATCCGCAGGTTCAAGCTCATTCGGGAGGCTGCGGCGTGACTCAGAAGAAGCCGTTCGCCATCACGCTCGACATCGGATCGAGCCTCGCCAACCGAACCGGGAGCTGGCGCACCGAGCGGCCGCTTTATGTGCATCGCCTGCCGCCCTGCAACGACGCCTGCCCTGCGGGTGAGAACATCCAGGGGTGGTTGCACGAGGCGGAAGAGGGGCGCTACGAGGATGCTTGGCAGGTGCTCGTTGCGGACAACCCGTTTCCGGCGATCCACGGGCGCGTGTGCTATCACCCGTGCCAGAACGCCTGCAATCGCAAGCAGCTCGACAAAGCCGTAAACATCCACGCGATCGAGAGATTCCTAGGGGACGAGGCGCTGCGCAAGGGCTGGAAAGTCGAGTGTGCGCCCGACAGCGGCAAGCGCGTCTTGATCATTGGCGCAGGCCCGAGCGGGCTGTCGGCAGCCTACCATCTCCGAAGGCTGGGGCATGGCGTCGTCATCCGTGAGGCCGGCGCGCAGCCCGGCGGCATGATGCGCTATGGCATTCCGCAATATCGCCTGCCTCGCGACGTGCTCGACCAGGAGATCGCCCGCGTCACGGGACTGGGTGTCGAGATCCGCCTCAACAGCAAGGTGGAGGATCTGGAAAAGGCGATGCGCGAGGAGGGCTGCGACGCGGCGTTTGTCGCGATCGGCGCGCATCTTGCCAAGAGAGTCGATATTCCTGCGCGCGATGCCGGCGGCATTCTCGATGCCGTCAGTGTATTGCGCGATGTGGAGGAGGGTTCCGCGCCGTCATTCATCGGCCGGCGGGTTGCGGTCTACGGTGGTGGCAACACCGCGCTTGACGTCGCGCGCACCGCCGAGCGGCTGGGCGCCAAGGAAGCCTTGCTGATCTACCGGCGCACGCGCGAGGCGATGCCGGCGCACGACTTCGAGGTGGCGGAGGCCCTGGAGGAGGGAGTCAAGGCACACTGGCTCAGCACGATCACGGATGTCGAGGGTTCGACCATCACGATCGAGAAGATGGAACTCGACGAGAAGGGATGGCCGCGGCCGACCGGCGAGTTCGAGACGCTGCAGGCAGACACCGTGATCCTGGCGCTCGGGCAGGCAACCGATTCGGCGTTCATGCAGGGCATCGAAGGCGTTGTCGTCTCCAAGGATGGCGTGGTCGAGGTCGATTCGAGCATGATGACAGGGCGGGCCGGCATCTTTGCCGGCGGCGACATGGTGCCCGCGGAGCGTTCGGTCACGGTTGCGGTCGGCCACGGCAAGCTCGCAGCGCGCAATATCGATGCGTACTTAAGAGGCAAGCGCTACGTGCATCCGCCACGGCCGGAGCTGGCCGGCTACGAGCGGCTCAACACCTGGTATTTCTCCGATGCGGACCAGTCGCATCAGGCGACTCTCGACATGGCGCGGCGGCTAAGTTCGTTCAAGGAGATCGTGCAGGGGCTCGACGAGGAAACCGCTCTGTTCGAATCGCGGCGGTGTCTGTCGTGCGGCAACTGCTTCGAGTGCGACAACTGTTACGGCATCTGTCCCGACAACGCGATCAAGAAGGTCGGCCCAGGCCAGGGCTACGAGTTCAACTACGATTTCTGCAAAGGTTGCGGGCTTTGCGCAGCGGAATGTCCGTGCGGCGCAATCGCCATGGAGCCCGAGCAGATTTAGCGTCTTTCAACCCCCCAAAACATACCGGTAGCGAGACATGACAAAGTACGTATTTGCCTTCGAGGAAGGTGACGGCAAGAACAAGAAGCTGCTCGGCGGCAAAGGTGCCAACCTGTGCGAAATGACGCAGATCGGCCTCAATGTACCACCCGGCTTCGTCATTTCCACCGAAGCCTGCCTCGCCTACCTGGCCAGTCCGGACCGTTCGCTGCCGGCAGGGTTGATGGATGACGTGCGCTCGCATATCCGCATGATCGAGGAGAAGACGGGCAGGCGCTTTGGCGGCGCGCACGATCCTCTGCTCGTGTCGGTCCGGTCGGGCTCGGCGCTGTCGATGCCCGGTATGATGGATACGATCCTAAATCTCGGCCTCAATGTGCAGACGCTGAAAGGTCTGATCGGCGCGAGCGGGGACGAACGCTTCGCGTGGGATGCTTACCGGCGCTTCATCCAGCTGTTCGGCAAGGTGGCGCTGGGTGTGCCCGACGAAGCCTTCGACCGCGAGTTGGAGGAGGTGAAGCGCAAGGCCGGCGTGAAGGCGGATATCGGTTTGAGCGCGCGTGATCTACACGAGACATCCGATCGCTTCCTCGGCGTTGTGGAATCGGCACCCGGCCGTTCCTTCCCCGACGATCCCTTCGAGCAGCTGGAACTCGCCATCAAGGCGGTGTTCAATTCGTGGATGGGCAAGCGTGCGGTGGACTATCGCCGCGAATTCAACATCACGCCGGATCAGGCGAACGGCACGGCGGTCAACATCGTCGCCATGGTGTTCGGCAACCTCGACGATACGTCGGCGACCGGCGTTGCCTTCACGCGCTATCCCGACACTGGCGAAAACAAGCTGTTTGGCGAGTACCTGGTCAAGGCGCAGGGCGAGGACGTGGTGGCGGGCACGCGCACGCCCAAGCCCATCGATGAACTCGCCAACGAGATGCCGGACCTGTTCCGCCAGCTGGTCGACCTGCGCAACCGGCTGGAGAGCCATTACAAGGAAGTGCAGGACTTCGAGTTCACGATCGAGAAGGGGCGGCTCTACTGCCTGCAGACGCGCAATGGCAAGATGAACGCCATGTCGCTGGTTCGTACCTCGGTGGAGATGGTCGGCGAAGGTCTGATCGACAAGCGGCAGGCTCTGCTGCGCATCAAGCCAGATGTTCTCGACCAGATGCTGTTCCCGCGCATCGACGCATCGAAGTCGGCTTCGCCGGTTGCGCAAGGGCTTGCGGCCTCGCCGGGCGCCGCGACAGGCATCGCCATCTTCGATGCCGACCGCGCGGAGAAGGCGGGGCGCGATGGGGCCGCGGTGATCCTGGTGCGCGAGGAGACCAAGCCTGAGGACATCCACGGTTTCTTCGCGTCCAAGGGCATTCTTACCTCCCGCGGCGGCAAGACCTCGCACGCCGCCGTCGTCGCACGCGGCATGGGCAAGCCATGCGTTGCGGGTGCGGAAGGCATCGAGGTCGATGTTCGCGCGCGTACCGCGCGTATCGGCGACCACGTCATCGTCGAGGGCGATGCAATCAGCATCGACGGCACCTCGGGTGACGTCTATCTCGGCGAGGTGGCGATGCTGCCGCCGACCTTCTCAAAAGAGCTGTCCACACTCCTGGGTTGGGCGGACGATGCGAGCCGGCTGCAGGTGTTCATGAACGCCGATACGCCGCCTGATGCGCGGCGCGGGCTCGAGTATGGCGCCAAGGGCATCGGGCTGGTGCGTACCGAGCGCATGTTCAACGATCCCGAGCGTCTCCCCTACGTCGTCGAGATGATCGTTGCCGACACCAAGGAGGCGCGGCAGGCAGCGCTCGACAAGCTGCTCGTCATGCAGCGTGGCGACTTCCGTGCGCTGTTCGAAACGATGGCGCCGCGTCCGGTGACCGTGCGCCTGCTCGATCCGCCGATGCACGAGTTCCTGCCTGCCGAGCGTCAGCTCGAAGACGACATCGCCCAGCTCGGGCGGTTGCGCGATACGGTGTCGGGGCTAACTGTGCTGGGAAGTGCACTGGCCATGATGCAGCACGACCGGTCAGCGGCGAATCAGGTGCCAACGCTCGCCGACCAGGGCGCGATCGGCGAAGCGATCGCACGGAAGGATGCGATGCTGCGCAAGGTGCGTGTGCTCTATGAAGTGAACCCGATGCTCGGCCATCGCGGTGTGCGGCTCGGGCTGACGCTGCCGGAGATCTATCGCATGCAGATCCGCGCCATCCTGGAGGCGGCAGCGGAATGCCAGAAGGCAGGCATCGACGCGAACCCGGAGATCATGGTGCCGCAGGTGTGCTCTGCCAGCGAGCTGGCGGCGGTCAAGCGTGAGGTCGACGCGATGCGCGGCGAGATCGAGGCACGCGTGGGCCTGAAGCTCAAGTTCAAGTTCGGCTCGATGCTGGAGGTGGTACGCGGCTGCCTCGTTGCCGAGGAACTCGCCAATCATGCCGAGTTCTTCTCGTTCGGCACCAACGACCTGACGCAGGCGGTATTCTCGTTCTCGCGAGAGGATGCGGAGAACAAGTTCCTGCCGGCCTATCAGCGGTTGGGAATTCTGCCGGCGAACCCGTTCGAGGCGCTCGATCGATCGGGTGTCGGGCGGCTGATGCGTCTGGCCGTGCAGGATTCGCGTGCGCGGCATCCCGACCTCAAGATCGGCATCTGCGGTGAGCACGGCGGACATCCCGAGTCGATCCGGCTCTGTCACG
The DNA here is from genome assembly GCA_044222395.1 of Hyphomicrobiaceae bacterium. Taxonomy (GTDB): domain Bacteria; phylum Pseudomonadota; class Alphaproteobacteria; order Rhizobiales; family Hyphomicrobiaceae; genus JAEUMD01. Next base: position 133,709 of record JBGANK010000002.1, read on the forward strand.
AGATCGGGCTCAGCTACGTATCGTGCTCGCCACCACGTGTGCCGATCGCGCGGCTCGCCGCTGCACATGCGGCACTCGAAGGCAAGCCGGTTGCGATGCTCGGTGCATGATGTGAGCACGCAACCATGTCCGGCCTAAAGCAGCTGCGCCAGCGGATCGTTTCGGTGCGGTCGACGCAGAAGATGACGCAGGCGATGAATCTCATCGCAACCACGCGGTTGCGCGGGGCGCGTGCTGCGATCGAGGCGACACGGCCTTATGCGAAGCGGCTGGACGGGATGCTGACGCAGATCCACGCTCGCTATCCGACGGCGGCGGAAGGGACACCGCTGTTCGTCGGAAGGGGCCGCGAGCAGGTCTATCTGCTTGTCGTGTTCACGACCAATCGCGGGCTGTGTGGCGGGCTCAATACCGGCATCGTAAAGGTGGTGAAGGAGCGGATTGCGCGGCTGGAGGAGCATGGGCGGGAGGCGCGGCTGCTTTGCGTCGGTCGCAAGGGGCGGCGGCTCCTGGAGCGCGAGCACGGGTCGAAGATCATCGGCACGATAGAGCAGTCACACTACAAGGACGTCGGCTTCGAGATGGCCGTGCCGATCGCCAAGCGAATCCTGTCGGCGTTCGAGGCTCACGAGTTCGACGTGTGCTGCCAGTACTATCCGAGGTTCCACTCGATCTTGCATCAGGTGCCCAAGGCGCAGCAGCTCATTCCGGCAAGGTTCTCGGTGACGACCAGTGCCAGCGACACTGCGAGCTATCGCGCGCACGGAAAGCCAATGCACGAGTACGAGCCAGACGTTCCAGGTGTTCTCGATCGCCTGCTGCCGCATTATGTCACGGCGCAGGTCTACCGCGCGATGATGGAGTGTTCGGCGTCAGAGGAAGGCGCGCGCATTGCGGCAACCGACCGTGCGTCGCGCAATGCCGGTGAGCTCATTCAGAAACTTTCGCTCAGCTACAACCGCCAGCGCCAGGCGGCAATCACGCGCGAGATCATCGAGATCATCGCCGGTGTGGAAACCTTGACGACGCGGTGACGTCGCGGTTGCACGCGCACTTTCCCGATGTTGGCGGGACTTGCCAGATTGCTTGGCATCATACCAGCGAGCCGAACTTCTGACCCACTTGTCCATGGCCTGGCTTGACCCGGCCATCCAGCAAACGTGCTTCAGCGCCTGCAATTCTGGATGGCCGGCCATGGGGCCGGCCATGATGTTGGAGTGATGCAGCGGGTCAGAATTCTTACCCTTCGGCATCACTTCACGATCAGCGGCTTCACCTGCCAGACCTGGTCGGCATACTCTTTCACTGCGCGATCCGACGAGAAGTAGCCCATGCCGGCGACGTTGAGCACGGCACGGCGCGACCAGTCCTCCTGGTCGATATGCAGCCTGGATGCCTGCTCGTGAGCGGCCATGTAGGATTCATAGTCGGCGAGCAGCATATAGTGGTCGCCGCCGTCGAACAGCGAGTGGAAGATCGCCGCGTAACGCGCGGGCTCGTTGGGCGAGAAGAAGCCGGTGCCGATCATGTCGAGGGCTCTGTGCAACTCGGGATTGGCGCGATAGTAGCCACGCGGGTCGTAGCCGCGCGCGCGAGCCTCGGTAACCTGATTGGCCTTCAGTCCAAAAATGAAGATGTTGTCCTCGCCGACCGACTTGGCGATCTCGATGTTGGCGCCGTCCCAGGTGCCGATGGTCAGCGCGCCGTTCATGGCGAACTTCATGTTGCTGGTGCCGGAGGCTTCGGTTCCCGCGGTCGAGATCTGCTCGGACAGATCGGTGCCCGGGATGATGATCTCGGCCAAGGTGCCGGAGTAGTCGGGAAGGTATACGACCTTCAGGCGGTCGCCGATCAATGGGTCGGAATTGACAACCTTGGCAACGTCGTGAATGAGCCGGATGATGAGCTTGGCCATGAAATAGCCAGGCGCGGCTTTGCCCGACATGATGACGACGCGTGGGGCGTGCGGAATATGCCCTTCGCGGATGCGATTGTAGCGGGTGATGATCTGCAACACGTTGAGCAGCTGGCGCTTGTATTCATGGATGCGCTTGATCTGCGTATCGAACATGGCTTCTGGTGGAACGTCGATTTCAACCTGGTTCTTTATGAAGGCGGCAAGGCGCTGCTTGTTGGCGGCCTTCACGGCACGGAAGCGGGCGCGGAAATCGGCGTTGTCGGCGAAGGGCGCGAGATTCTTCAAGAGCGACAGGTCGGTCGGCCAGCCCTCGCCAATGCTTTCGGTGATGAGCTGCGACAGCCCGGGATTGCATTGCTTCAGCCAGCGGCGCGGTGTGACGCCGTTGGTAATGTTGATGAACTTGCCGGGATATAGCTTGTCGAAATCCGGGAACATGTTGGCGCGCAGCAGGTCGCTATGAAGCTTGGCGACGCCGTTGACCTTCTCGCTCGCCACGATGGCGAGGTGCGCCATGCGGATCGACTGGTCGGCATCCTCAACGAGGCTCATCGCATAGGTCTTGCCCGGATTGTTGGGCGAGTAGGTGCGGACCTTCTCGAGGAACTTCAGGTTGATGTCGAATATGATCTCAAGATGCCGCGGCAGCAGGGCGCGCAGCATGCCGATCGGCCAGCGCTCGAGCGCCTCGGGCAGCAGCGTGTGGTTGGTGTAGGCGAACGTGCGCGAGGTGATTTCGAAGGCGTGGTCGAAGTCGAGACGGTAGACGTCGACGAGGAGCCGCATCAATTCGGCGATGCCCAACGCGGGATGGGTGTCGTTGAGCTGAATGACGACCTTGTCGGGCAGCGTGTCGAGGTCGGAGTTGGTGCGGAAGAAGCGGGTCAGGATGTCCTGGATGGAGGCGCTGACGAAGAAGTATTCCTGCCTCAGCCGAAGTTCGCGCCCCTCGTGTGTGGAATCATCGGGGTAAAGGATCTTCGAAAGGACCTCCGAGGTGATCTTCTCCTCGGTCGACTTGATGTAGTTGCCGCGATTGAAGTAGGCGAGATCGAAGTCGCCGGTGGCGCGGGCGGTCCAGAGCCTCAGGTTGGTGACCGTTCCATTGCGGAATCCGGCGATGGGGAAATCGTAAGATGTTGCCAGCACGCTCTGCGCCGGGGTCCATTTGCATAGTTTGCGGCCGTCACTGCTGACGACGCAATGGCAGGTACCGCCGAAATGCACCTCATAGACGATGTCGGGCCGGCGGAATTCCCACGGATTGCCTTCCTTCAACCAGTTGTCGGGATGCTCCACTTGGGCGCCGTCCTCGATGCCCTGGCTGAACAGGCCGAACTCGTAGCGCAGGCCATAGCCGCAGCCGGGAAGTCCGAGTGTCGCCATTGATTCGAGGAAGCAGGCCGCCAAGCGTCCGAGACCGCCGTTGCCCAGGCCCGGATCGTGCTCGAGGTTGGCGATCGCTTCGTAGTCCTGCCCGACGTCTGCAAGCGCGGCGCGTGTCTGATCGAGCAGGTGCAGGTCGATGAGGTTCTTGGTCAGGCTGCGGCCGATCAGATATTCCATCGACAGATAGTAGACGCGCTTGACGTTCTGGCCGTATCGCTGGCGGGTCGTATTGATATAGCGCTCGGACAGCACGCCGCGGACCATGAACGCCAGCGCGTAGAACCAGTCTGTCGGTAGCGCATAGGCGGGGTCTTTGCCGACCGCGTGCACGAGGTAGTTGATGATCGCCCGCTTGACGCTATCGGCATCACCAAGGTGGATCAGATATTCCGACTCTGTGTGTGGATCCAGCAGCGCCGGTAGTGGCTTGCTCAGCATCGCATGGTTCCCTGTGTCTGTTCCGACAAAGACCAAAGGCATGCCGCTCGCCGGCGTACTCTTGGTTGCCGTCTTCGATTCACCTTCGTTCCCTCTCGCGAACTTGCGAAGCGCCTTCTGCCATACCGTTTCGCTCACGCCGCTGCCTCGCGCAATCTACCAATCCCGGCCGCGCTGTGAGGTGCCAATATGCGGTAAATCCAACCATACTCATTGGCGGCCTTGCCCCACGTGAAATCCTGCTGCATCGCGCGCTCTTGGGCAAGTCGCAACGCGGATCTTGCCACATAAATTGAAATCGCGCGCTCAGCTGCCTCGACCAAGGCATCGGGCTCGGACCTGTCGAAGAGGAAGCCGGTGCCGGACATGCTGCGCTCCCCCTTTCGGTCCACCTCAGCCACGGTATCGGCCAGTCCTCCGGTGCGGCGCACAATCGGCAGGGTGCCATAGCGCATGGCATACATCTGCGTCAGGCCGCACGGCTCAAATCGGGAAGGCATCAGGAAAAAGTCGCCACCCGCGATAAAACGATGCGCGAGGGCCTCATCGTAGCCAATTCTGACGGCGAGTCGATCGGACGGAAGTGGGAAGGAGCGCAGCGACTGCTCCCATCGGGCATCGCCGGCGCCGAGGATTGCAACCTGGGCTCCCAACTCGATCAGCCGTGGCAAGGCATCGACGACGTTGTCGATGCCCTTTTGCTCCGTCAGCCGCGTCACCATGACGATGAGCGGCGTCCTTGGCTCGGGCGACAGTCCCAATTCATGTTGCAGTGCAGATTTGCAGATCGTCTTGCCGCCCAAATCCTCGGCGGAATACCGACTTGCGATCAATGGGTCTGTTCGCGGGTTCCAGGCGTCATCGTCGATGCCATTGAGTATCCCGGTCAGATCGCGGTGGCGTGCGGAGAGCAGACCTTCCATACCGTAGCCAAACTCGGGCTTGAGGATTTCCTCGGCATAGGTCGGGCTGACCGTTGTGATCCTGTCGGCGAAAGCAAGACCCGCCTTGAGCATCGACAACTGGCCGTGGAATTCCATGCCTTCCAAGGTGAAGGCGAACCGCGGCAACTCGAGAACCGTCATCGTGCTCGCAGGGAAGATGCCCTGGTAGCGCATGTTATGAATGGTGAAAACGGCGCGGGTGTTGGGGGCGCCGAGGAAACGGAGGTACGCGGGCGCGAGGCCGGTCTGCCAGTCGTTCGCGTGCAGGATGTCGGCGCGCCAGTCCAGCCCGGCCGAGCCGCCGGCGATCATCGCCGCAACGAGCGACAGCAGACCAAAGCGCAGGTGATTGTCGGGCCAGTCGACGCCTGCGTCATCCCCGTACGGTCCGCCACCGCGGTCGTAGAGCGCGGGGCAATCCACGAGTAGCAGCGGCAAGCCGGAGTTGGGCGCACGGGCGGTCAGCACCTTGGCGTCGTGTCCCGCCAGGACCTCGCCCAGCGTGGTCGCCAATTCAATGTCTTGCGCTGCGGCAAGCACCGTCGGATAGGCCGGCAGAACCAGGCGAATGTCCATGCCGGCGTTGGCGAGGGCGATCGGCAGGGCGCCAGCCACATCGGCCAATCCGCCGGTCTTTACGAGTGGAAAAGCTTCGGAAGCTGCGAAAAGAATTTTCAACCGAGGATGCTCCCGCAAGATGTCTTGAGCATGATGATGCGATGCGCCAATGCCAAGTGGTTGTCAATCCAGCCGCAGTGTGAGTGGGAGGGCCGCAGGCAGGGTTGACCGGCAGCTCGTCCAATCCAACGGAGCCCAATCAACTCCATGATATTATATGGAAAAACTCGTTCTGGGAATTGCCAACGCTGTTATGCACCGCACGTTGCGCTGCTTTTCCCGAGGGTGAAGTTCGGCTCAGCTGTAGCCTGGCCGACTTGGCGCAGAATAGTGGCGTGAGGTGTGCCAGAAATTCGTACCCTGCAATCGGCACTGGACACGCGCCGCTGCGTCGAGGGCGCTCCTCGCATTTGGGTTTGCGCAATGGCATTGCGGCCCGCGCCGATGGGCCGCAAGGCTTGTGCTTTGAAGTGTCGTGACACGATGCTATCGAGCCCAAATCGATCATGCCGCACCGGCATCGCGCAGTCCAATCGCTTGAGCAATCGAGGATCGCTCAAGGGGGGCCCTGCACTCCGGGCGCATTGCCTTGCAGACGAAACAGCGGTCCAGGGAGGAAATTCGAGAGATGGCGAAAAATGCATTCTATGCGCAGTCGGGTGGCGTAACTGCGGTCATCAACGCTTCGGCCTGCGGTGTTATCGAAGCCGCGCGACAGCACAAGGACAAGATCGGCAAGGTTTACGCGGGGCGTAATGGCATCATCGGCGCCTTGACCGAGGACCTGATCGACACCTCGGCGGAAAGCGACGCCGACATCCACGCGCTGCGCCATACGCCATCTGGCGCTTTCGGCTCGTGCCGATTCAAGCTCAAAGATCTGGAAAAGAACAAGCGCGAGTACGACCGGCTGATCGAGGTCTTCAAGGCGCACGACATCGGCTACTTCTTCTACAACGGCGGCGGTGACTCGGCGGATACCTGTTACAAGGTCTCGCAGCTCAGCGAGAAGATGGGCTATCCGGTGCAGGCAATCCATGTGCCCAAGACCGTCGACAACGACCTGCCGATCACCGACACCTGCCCCGGCTTCGGCTCTGTTGCCAAGTATATTGCCGTATCCACGCGCGAAGCATCGTTCGACGTCCGCTCAATGTCGCGGACTTCGACCAAGGTGTTCGTCGTCGAGGTGATGGGGCGGCATGCCGGCTGGATCGCCGCGGCGGGCGGGCTTGCTGCCGACAAGGACAATGATATCCCGGTCCTGATCCTGTTTCCGGAGATCGATTTCGACCAGGAACGCTTCATGGCCAAGGTGAAGGCGATGGTCGACAAGTACGACTATTGCTCGATCGTCGTCTCGGAAGGCGCAAAGCATGCAAACGGTCACTTCCTGGCCGAGCAGGGCACGCGTGATGCGTTCGGCCATGCGCAGCTCGGCGGTGCGGCACCGGTGGTCGCCAACATGGTCAAGGAGGCGCTCGGCTACAAGTTTCACTGGGCAGTCGCCGACTACCTGCAGCGCGCGGCCCGCCACGTCGCTTCGGGCACCGACGTGGCGCAAGCCTACGCGGTCGGCAAGGCAGCGGTCGACCTTGCCCTGCAAGGCCACAACTCGATCATGCCAACGATCGTGCGCACCTCGCAGAACCCCTACAAGTGGGAGATCGGCGAGGCGCCGTTGTCGAAGGTTGCCAACGTCGAGAAGATGATGCCGCGGGATTTCATCACGGAGGACGGATTTGGCATCACGCAGGCGTGTCGCGACTATCTGGTGCCGCTGATCCAGGGCGAGGAGTATCCGCCTTACGAGAACGGCATGCCCAAGTACGTGACGCTGAAGAACATGGCGGTGGCGAAACGGCTGCCTGAGTTCAAGCTGAAATGATCGCTTCGGGAGATCCGCAGCTGTTCATTGTCTGAATTGATCGAGGCCAGGACGGGCGACCGTCTTGGCCTTTCGCTAGCTTTCACGCTGCTCATGTCAAGCATTCGACCGTAGTCGGGGAGAGGCGCGTCAATCAGCCATTCGCAACGGACGCCACTGTGACCGGCGATGGCACCGCTGCTCCTTTCTTATGCGGCGGGTGGGGATCCCATCCAAGCAGCGCGAGCATGACGAAGAAGCCAACCACGTAGGCGAGTGTGACGTACCAGCCACTGGTGATCCAGCGAAACACCGAACGGGCCTCCGGGTACATGGCCGACAGGGCAACGCCGGCAGATGAGCCGAACCAGATCATCGAGCCGCCAAATCCAACCGCGTAGGCGAGGAAGCCCCAATCATAGCCACCTTGCTTCAGGGCCAGCGCGGTGAGCGGAATATTGTCGAAAACCGACGACAGGAAGCCAAGCGAGAAAGCCGTCTGCCAGGAAGCGGCCGGAAGTTTTTCCACCGGCATCATCGAGGCGCACAGGACAAGCGACAAAAGGAAGATCGTCGATCGCAGCGTCTCGGGCAGGACTTTCCAATCCGGCGTGCGCCACAGCGAGGTAGCGGCGAGTGCGACCCACACGGCAATGCCGATAACGGGCAGGTTGTCGAGCAGGGCGGGGAAATACAAATTTGCCATGACGTTCGCGGTGATCGCTGTCACCAGAATGATGGCCACGATGACGGCGCGGGACCAGTCGATCTTCAATCCCGGCACAGGATCTTTCTGGATCGGAGCATAGGCATTCTGCTGCAGGGCTGCGGGGATGCCAAATACGACGACTGCGGTGATGGCTGCCGCGTAGGCATGCAAAACGTCCAGCGGATTGACGCCGTCTATCCACATCATTGTCGTGGTGGTGTCGCCGACGACGCTGCCCGAACCGCCCGCGTTGGATGCAGCGACGATGGCTGCGAGATAACCAATGTGCACTTTGCCGGCAAAAACCGCGCGTGCCATGGTGCCGCCGATCAGTGCTGCGGCAATGTTGTCAAGGAAGCTCGACAAGACGGCCACGATCACCAACAGCGCGAACGCACCCTTCCAATCGTCCGGAAGAATCGCTGGCATCGCATCGGGGATACGGCTTTCCTCGAACTGACGCGACAGCAGCGCGAATCCCATCAAGAGCGCGAACAGGTTGGCGATGATGACCCACTCGTGCTCCAGGTGGAGGAGCAGGCCCAATGGTCCGGTCCCGGTCTTGAAGCCCGTGAACAACAACTTGTATGCGGTGATGGAGGCGAGACCGGCAAGTGCGACCTGCAGGGTATGATGGTGAAACAGCGCGACGCCCAGCAACGTCAAGCCGAACAGGATGAAGTCGACGGGGATGCCCGCAACCATGACAGGTTCGACGGTGGCCGCGACAGGTGCGGCAGCGAACGCCGGGGCTGCCACGAGACAGGTGGCAGCCGCGCACACCCAAGCTGCAAGACGCATGAAGTCCTCATCGGAAATCGGGCGTGCGGATGCTGCCGCACGGAGGTAGGAATGCACGGTTTTACAGCGGGTCAGATTAATTTGCAGCAAGACTGTTCAATGCCATGGGCGGTGCACGCAAAAATCGATGCGGGCGCGCGGATCTTTCACCTAGTGGTCGCCCAAGATTTTGTGCTGCACCGCCGCAGTTGCGAACCGCCCCAATTGACCCTCGTTGGTTTCTCACCCGTGTGGTTGGCAAAGCCGTGCGACAGTTACGAACCGAGATGAGAGATAGCTTGTGGGTCGGAGCCCATCTGACTTCGCTCAACTCCCACCAGCGGCTCCCCGGGTGTTGCCTTGGCGCACTAGAACGGCGGCGCAGCATACTGTTATCTTGGTCCAGAGTTTTTTGTGTGTGGGGAGTGAGCTCGTGATGTTGCGTCGATTGGCGTTTGGGCTGATTCTATCTTCTATTTCCACGGCTTGCGCACTCGCGGCTGATCTTGGAGTTGGTCCTGCTCACAGCCTCAAGGACCAGCCTGCCCCGGTGAGCCGTCCGCTTTGGACCGGGCTCTATTTCGGCGTCAATGGCGGTTATGGGTGGGGTGACGGGAAGGGTGACCTCGTCGTCCTCAATCCATCCGGAACGCCTTATGCTACCGGTCCTTTGCCCTACGATCTGGATTCCGAAGGCGGATTTGCGGGTCTGCAAGTTGGCTACAATCGCCAATGGGGCGGCTTGGTCTTCGGCATCGAAGCCGACATCCAATGGTCGGGCATCGATGGGTCGTCGGTGACGAGCTTCGCTCCACCGAATGTTTCTCCATTCAACTATACCGCGACGCTCGACCTGCAGTGGTTCAGCACGGTGCGTGGGCGGCTTGGCTTCGCTTGGGACCGGACCCTGCTCTACGTGACGGCGGGAGCGGCGTTCGGTGAAATCGACTATCGTGGCCGTTATTTCATCCCGGGCAACGCCGCGTTTGGCAACCTGAGCAGCGAGGAGACCAAGACTGGCTATGTTCTGGGCGCTGGTTTGGAACACATGCTCGATCCGCGCTGGTCGCTGAAGGTCGAGTACCAGTTCATGGACCTGGGGGATGGTTCGGCAAATGGGGCGCTCCATTTCGCTGACGGACGCCCGAGTGGTGAGCCGGTGCGCACGCATGTCGAAACGGAATTCCATACCATTCGCATCGGCCTGAACTATCGGTTCAACTGACGATGGACACTGTACGCGAGTGCGATTGGCTCCCGGGAGGGCGGGTGGCGTATGTGAGGCGTGTTTGTTGACGTGTCGCCTTCGCGCCAGGGACCTGCGGCAAGCCATGGCGGCTTGAGCTAGTCCATCAATCTGGGACCTGCTCTACAGGCGTTCAGCGAGAGAATGGTGACCGGCAGTGGCGGCGACATCCCGCGCCAGCTCTCGGCGGTTGTTGCGCAGTCCGCGGTTGGCATTGCTCGCAAGCAGAAGTGCGGTTACGTCTTCTCGGCCAGCGCCTGCGGCGAACATCAGCGCTGTGTATCCGAATTCGTTGCGTGCATCGAGGTCGACACCGCGCGCAATGAGAAACTTTGCTGTTGCGAGTCGTCCGTACCGCGCTGCCAGCATCAAGGGGGTGTTGCCGTTCCGGCTGGTCTTGTTCATGTCGGCGCCGCGATCGACCAGGAGCTTTGCGATCTCGTCGTGGCCCGCTTCGATGGCGATCATCAGCGGCGTTTGTCCGTCGCGGTCTGCCTCCTCGGGCGAGGCGCCGCCGTCCAGAATGGCGGCGACGGCTTCGGAATTGCCCTTCGCGGCGGCGTGCGAGAGGGCCTTGCGCCCGCTGTTGTCAACATCGCGATTGATCGCGTCGACTGTGGCCAGTTTCTCGATCAGCGGCCTATCGCATCCAGCGGCGGCCATCAAGGCCGTCCGGCCGTCGGAGAACCTTGCGCCAACATCGGCTCCCGCAGCGACAAGCGCGGCGACCGTCGTGTCATAGCATCCCGCGGCGGCCAGAAGCAGTGGCGTCGCTCCATCCTTGTCTTTGGTTTCCAGTGCGCTGCCGCTCGAGATCAAGTGGCGCACAATTGCGCCGTTGCCTTCGGCGGCCGCGAGCATCAGCGCGGTTCTGCCCTCGGCGTTGGTGTGGCGATCGGTGACGCCAGCTCCGGTGAGGGCGCGGATCACGCCGATATGGCCGAAGCGAGCAGCGAGCATCAAAGCCGTGTTGCCGTTGTCATCCAATGCAGCGATGTCGTGATTGGCGGCGATGAGCTGGATTGCGGTTGTCGCGTCGCCGCGAACCGCAGCATCGTGAATGCCAGTCCAGACGCCAGTTGGCAGGCGTCGGGAAACGACGGCCGGCGGGCTTTCGGTTGCGATGGCGGGTGCGGGGATCGCGGTGGGCGCGGCATCGCGAACGGGTGCCGGCGACGGCCTTGTCGACCATGCGAGGAGGGCCAGTGCGACACCGGCTGCGAGGATCTTATAGCTGGCCAAACTTGGTTTCAATTTCGACACCGATGTCCTTCAGGAGACTGGTTGGCAGAATGCCGCCGGCACAAACCACGACGGCATGATTGGGCAGGGTCTTGCTTCCGTCTGGCGTCGCGATCTCGATTGAATCTGTCATGATTTTCTTAACGGAGGATTTTAGCAGGACGTTAACGCGCCCCTCTGCGATCGCCTTCTCTATATTAGTGCGATTCTTCATCTTGCTGCGATTGAAGCTGTCGCCCCGGTAGGAGAGAGTGACGCGCGCGCTCGATTCCTGGCCGATACTCACCGCCGCCTCGATGGCGCTGTCGCCGCCGCCGACGACAACCACGTGTTGGCCGTTGAATTGCTCGGGGTCGGTCAGCCGGTAGACGACCTTCGACAGTTCCTCGCCCGGCACATCGAGCTTGCGCGGGGTTCCGCGTCGGCCGATGGCCAGCAGCACTGTCGCCGTTCGGTATGTGCCGGCAGACGTGCGCACCTCGAATCGCGCCTTCGAGCCAGTCCGCTGCGGTGCCCGAACAACAGCTTCAAGCCGCTCCTGGAAGTGGATGTTGAGTCTCGTCTTCCTCAGAACGCTCTCCCAGAACTCGAGCAGCGCCTCCTTGGTCGTCTCGCGGAACTTCACCTTGCCAATGATCGGCAACGTCGCAGGCTGCGTCATGACGAGTTTGCCGCGCGGGAAGTGGGAGACCGTGCCGCCGAGACTGTCCTGCTCGATCGTGAGGTACTTGAGGCCCTTTTCCTTGGCGCCGAGCGAGGCCGCGAAGCCGGCGGGTCCGGCGCCCACGATGATGAGATCGTAGTCGTCTCCGCCACCGCCACGCGACGCCTTGGCGATCTCCGACAGAGCCTTGTTGCCCTGCTCGATGGCATTACGGATCAGGCCCATGCCGCCGAGTTCGCCGGCAATATAGATGCCTGCCATGTTGGTCTGGAAGTCGCTGCCGACGGTGGGGATGTCGACACCGCGTCGTTCCGTGCCGAAGACGAGTGTGATGGCGCCGGCGGGGCAAGCCATCTTGCAGGCGCCGTGTCCAATGCACTGAGTGGGCTCTATGAGGTCGGCCTTGCCGTCGATGAGGCCGAGGATCCTGCCTTCGGGACATGCGGCAACACACGATCCGCAACCGATGCAAAGCGCTGGATCGATCACTGGATGGAGCGAGGCCGGCTCGGTGAGCCCGGCCTTGGCAGCCTCGGCCTTGGCTGCGTTGCTGCGCTCGCTTTCACGTTGGCGGCGGCTAAGCTGAATCGCTATCACGGCGGCCAGGGGGGCCGAGTAAATCATCAACGACTCGACGAACATGCCCTGCCTCCTTGCGCCAGCGTCTCACGGCTCGCAACGACGGGCAGAAGATAGTCGAGAAGGCGTTTAGGAATGGCCACCGGATTAAGTAAAATGCGCTGCGATTCCGAGACCTTGCGTTAGCCATAGGGCCGGCGCGGCAGGGTCAGTTGCGGAGATGGCGGCAAACCCGCGGCGCAATCGCACTTTTACAGGCAATGCATGGCGGGGGGGCAGCGCCGCAATTCGGGAAATGATGAGCGGGAAAATTCCTCTTGCGGCAATCACTCAGCATTAACCCCCGGTAAACATCGGCCGTGTCAAAAGGATCATGTAACGGAGGTCGCATGGGATTGACGATTCCTCCAGCGTGATGAATCTCGACCTTAACGAAGGCACGTCACTTGCGACCGCAGGCGAAACCATCGGCAAGGAATAGCGCCACGGCCGGGCAGGCGCACCTGTCGCCGATCCGCCACAACGACCTTACCCCCGATCGAATCGCCAGGGATGCAAGTCGCGACCCGGCGCCGCACGCGAGGACAGGAGATTCGGTTCATCGCGTATCGGAGGTTTCCTCGCCAGAATATGCCGCGGAGCTCATCTTCGCAGCCGTGGTATTGGCGCTCCTCGCTTATTTCTGGACCGAAAGCACGAGTGGAGACATCACGCCAAGCTCGGGGACCGGCTACATGCTCGGGATAACCGGCGGGCTCATGATGCTGGCTACGCTGCTTTATCCACTCCGGAAATTCTGGAAGCCCCTGCAAAGGGCAGGGGCGGTGCGGATCTGGTTCCAGGTCCACATGGCGCTAGGATTTCTCGGTCCGGCGCTGGTCATCATCCATTCCAACTTCAGCCTCGGCTCGGCCAACGGGAAGGTGGCGATGGTGGTCATGCTGCTCATCGTGGCGAGCGGCATCGTGAGGCGGTATCTTTATGGGAAGATCTTTGCCGGTGCGAACGAGCACGGGCTGGATGCCGTACAGCTCTTCGCCGATTCCGGGATCGTGCGCGTGGCGTTAGGGGACAGCATGTCCCAAGCCCCAAGAATCGACGCGCAACTGGCAAGCTACGAGGTCGACGTCAAGTCCCGCTTGCGTACCCTCCTTGGCAGTCTTGGCGTCGTGATCTCGCGCCGCCGATCGAAACGCTGCTTCGATTCGATCCTGCGCGAGTGTGATTCAGTGTTGGCGATTCGGGCCCTTCGCGAAGGCTGGTCCACTGCACGGCTGGGCCGCCATCGCAGCCAGGTCGAGAATCAGCTTAGAAGCTACTTTCAAACTGTCGAGCGCGCAGCGCGGATGCACTTCCTCAAGCGACTCTTCGATCTGTGGCATCTACTGCACCTGCCACTTTTCCTGTTTCTCGTAATGGCTGTTGTTGGCCACGTCGTCGCGGTCCATCTTTATTGAAGGCCAGCAAGAGCTCAAAGCGATGAGGGACGTTCCCAGGAGGTTCGCACACTTCGTCGCCGCGTTCGCGTTTGCGATCTTGTGCGCAATGCCGGCTGGCGCGCAGACTGCCGTCGAGCGTCTCGTCATGCCAGGCGAACTGACCGAGAAGCACGCCAAGCTCGAACAGGACTGCTCGAATTGCCACGTGCCGTTCTCGCGAGAGAGGCAGGACGAGCTTTGCGTCAAGTGCCACAAGTCAATTGCTGCCGATCGGGCCGGCAAGCGCGGCATGCATTATCTCCGCAAGGACGTCACCACCAATCAGTGCCGGCATTGTCACACAGATCACAAGGGCAGGCAGGAGAACATCGCAAAGTTCGACACAGAGAGCTTCGATCACGCGGCGACGAACTTCACGCTCGCGGGCACACACATGAGTACCTCATGCACCGCATGTCATGCGGCCGGCAAGAAGTACCGCGAAGCGCCATCCAAGTGTGTCGACTGCCATAGATCGAATGACGTTCACGCGGGCCAGCTAGGTGCGGACTGCGGGAAGTGCCATGCGCCGGAGGCCTGGCGGCAGACGAACCGGTTCGATCACAAGGCGACGAAATTCCCGCTGACCGGTGCGCATGGCGCGATCCCTTGTCAAGCCTGCCACGCGGGCGAGCGCTACAAGAACCTGCCCGTCGAGTGTGCGAGCTGTCACCGCAAGCAGGACGTTCATAAAGGCCGCAACGGCGAGAAGTGCGCGGATTGCCACAAGACCAGTGCCTGGCGAGATGTTGCGTTCGACCACGACGTCAACACAAAATTTCCCCTGCTGGGCAAGCACATAGAAACGTCCTGCGGGAAGTGCCACCAACAGGATCCGCATCGGGTGAAGGTGGAAAAGGACTGCTTATCCTGCCACAAAAAGGACGACGTTCACAAAGGCGAGCTGGGCAAGGACTGCCTCAAGTGTCACGGGGAGGCGAGTTGGAAGAAGGATACCCACTTCGACCACGCGCTCTCTCGCTTCCCGCTACGAGGCAAACATGCAGATGCCAAGTGCGAAGCGTGTCACAAGACCAAGATCTACAAGGACGCTCCCATCGCCTGCAAAGCCTGCCACGAGAAGAAGAATGCCGAAAGCCACGACGGTCGGCTCGGCGCCAACTGTGGTCTATGTCACAACGTGACGGAATGGAAGAATGCGCGGTTCGACCACGCCAAGACACGCTTCAAGCTGATCGGTCGCCACGAGAAGGTGGGTTGCTATTCTTGCCACAAGGCGCGGCGGCAGGAGAAAGCAACGCTGCCGACCAATTGCTACGCGTGTCACAAGGCCAACGATCAGCATCGCGGGGCGTTCGGACGCGACTGTGGCAAATGCCACACACCCGATAGCTTTGGCGTCGCATACATCCGGAAATAATGCTCAGCTCGCGACTTTTGCTGGCCAGTCCGCCCGCGGACGTGTAGCTAGTTGTTGTGGTCTGAAGACTCATTAGAAGCCGCCCCGTCGGGTTGGCTTGCCGCCTTCAGCGCCACCGCACGTGACCGATTTGGCGTTGCAGTGCTTGGGCGTACTCCCCTGAATCGCAAGAGAATAACGACGTGGCGCTATCGAGGCGGAACGCGAACGCGCATGATTCTGGCTATTGCAGCCAGCGTCTTGCGATGGCCGCTGTCCAATACCTCTTCGCACTCCTTCTTGTGGTGGCGATGCAAGTCGGTGCAGGGGGTGCGTTTGCCCAGTCCAAGTCGCCATCAGCATCCGGCGGATGGTCCGCGACCACGGCGCCGGTTGCGCAAAAGGGGGCTGCTGCACCAAATGCCGCGACGGGAAGCGCGGGTGATCCATCGCCGTCCGGCATCAGGATCGATCGCTCGTTCGATCACTCAAAGACGCCGTTCCCCTTGTCGGGAGCGCATACCAGAGCCAGTTGCGAGTCGTGCCATGTCGGTGCTGTCTTCAAGGGCCTTCCGCATTCCTGCGTCGATTGCCACAACAACTTGAGGGTCGAGGGCGCGCGCACGAGCGGCAAGCCGTCCAATCATCTTCCCTCTGGCAACGTCTGCACCGATTGCCATGTGACCGATGGCTGGAAGCAGGTGCATGTCGATCACAGCAAGCAGACCGCGACCTGCACCACGTGCCACGACGGGCGCCATGCGATCGGAAAGCCGGCGACACACGTCCCGACGACCGCCCGGTGCGAGAAGTGTCACACCTCGGCGGGTTGGCAGCACGTCAACAGCCTGACGGTCGACCACCGGGAGGTGTCGACCAATTGCGCGACCTGCCATGACGGCGAACGCGCGCCGGGCAAGCCTGTCAATCACATGCCGACCAACTCCGACTGTTCGAGCTGTCATTCGAACGTCGGCTTCAAGTCGGCGACAATGAACCACACGGCGACCAGCGCGCCTTGCGAGACGTGTCATGATAACAAGATCGCCAAGGGCAAGCCACCGACACACCCCGTAACGACGGCTCCGTGCGCCAGCTGCCACCCGTCGACGAGTTCGTTCAGCGTCGTGCGGTTCGATCACACGGGCATCACGACGGGCTGCGCCAATTGTCACGATGGCACGAAGGCGACCGGCAAGCCGCCGACCCATATCGCGACAACGGCGCCCTGCGAGAACTGCCATCTTTCGACGACGACCTTCAAGGTCGTCAGCTTCGACCACGTCGCTGCCGGCATCACCTCGAACTGCGCAAGGTGCCACGACGGTACGACGGCGATCGGCAAGTCATCGTTTGCCAACCACGTTCCGACCTCGCAGCCGTGCGAGACGTGCCATTCCCCGACCAATTTTACCGCCTGGGGTCCTGGCACGCCAATGAACCATGCCGGCATTACGTCGGGCTGCGCGACCTGCCACAACGGCACGATGGCGCTGGGTAAACCGGTCGGGCACGTGGTGACGAGCGAGCCCTGCGAGAATTGCCATCACTCGACGACAAACTTCAAGGGTGCGACGTTCGACCATACCGGCATCACGACGGGCTGCGCATCCTGCCACGACGGCGTCCAGGCGCTCGGCAAGTCAGCATATCCGAATCATATCCCGACCAATCAGCCCTGCGAGACCTGCCACACCAGTACGGTAGCCTTCGGTCCCGGTACGCCGATGAACCATCTGGGCATCTCGACGGGCTGCGCCACCTGCCACAACGGTACGCTGGCCAAGGGGCAGAGCTCGTTTGCCAACCACATCGTCACATCGCAGCCGTGCGAATGGTGTCATACGAGCACGGTGGCTTGGGGTCCGGGCACGCCGATGAATCACACCGGCATCACGTCGGGCTGCGCCAGCTGTCACGACAACGTCAAGGCGAAGGGCAAGGCGTCATTCGCGAACCACATCCCGACAACGCAACCTTGCGAGACGTGCCACTCGGCGTCGAACTTCACGGCCTGGGGTCCGGGCACGCCGATGAACCACACCGGCATCAGCTCGGGCTGCGCCACCTGCCACAACGGCACGCTGGCGCTCGGCAAGTCAGGCACTCACATCCCGACCACGCAGCCTTGCGAATTGTGTCACAAGAGCACCTTCAGCTTCCTGGGTGCGGGCTTCGACCATACCGGCGTCACCTCGGGCTGTGCCAGCTGCCACGATGGCGTCAATGCGCTGGGCAAATCGGCATATCCGACGCACGTGCCGACGTCGCAGCCCTGCGAGACGTGCCACTCGCCAACCAACTATGTCGCGTTCGGTCCTGGCACGCCGATGAACCACGCCGGCATCAGTTCGGGCTGCGCCAGCTGTCACAATGGCACCATTGCATTGGGCAAGTCGGCCTACGCCAATCACGTGTCGACGTCGCAGCCGTGTGAGACATGTCACGCGCCGAACAACTTCACGGCGTGGGGCCCTGGCACGCCGATGAACCACGCCGGCATCACCTCGGGCTGCGCCTCCTGCCACGATGGCACGACGGCGCTCGGCAAGTCGTCCTACGCCAATCACGTGACGACGTCGCAGCCGTGCGAGACATGCCATGCGCCGACCAACTTCACGGCGTGGGGTCCCGGTACGCCGATGAACCACGCCGGCATCACCTCGGGCTGCGCCACCTGCCACAACGGCACGATTGCGCAAGGCAAGGCGGTCTACCCCAACCACATCCCGACATCGTTGTCGTGCGAGGCCTGCCACTCGCCGACCAACTTCACGGCGTGGGGCCCCGGTACGCCAATGAACCACTCGGGCATCACGTCGGGCTGCGCCTCCTGCCACAACGATACGTTGGCGATCGGCAAGGCGTCCTATCCGACCCACGTGGTGACGACCGCGCCGTGCGAGACCTGCCACCACTCAACTTCGAGCTTCAAGGGTGCCACGTTCGATCACGCGGCCAATGGCGTCACCACAGCCTCCGCCTGTGCCACCTGCCACGACGGATCAACGGCACTGGGCAAGTCGGCGAGCCACATCGTGACCTCGGCACCCTGCCAGACCTGCCACACGAACTTCGCCACCTTCCGAGGCGCGACCTTCAATCACACGGGTATCACATCGGGCTGTGCCAGCTGCCACAACGGCTCGACTGCGACCGGCAAGTCGGCCTATCCCGCGCACGTTCCGACCTCGCTGGCGTGCGAGGCATGCCATTCGCCGACGAACTACACGGCTTGGGGTCCAGGCACGCCGATGAACCATGCCGGCATCACGTCGGGATGCGCGACCTGCCACAACGGCACCAACGCGCTGGGCAAGTCGTCCTACGCCAATCACGTGGCGACATCACAGCCGTGCGAGACATGTCACTCGCCGACCAACTTCGCGGCGTGGGGTCCGGGCACGCCGATGAACCACACCGGCATCACATCGGGCTGCGCCAGCTGTCACGACGGAACAATGGCGCTCGGTAAGTCCTCCTACCCGAACCACGTCACGACGTCGCTTGCCTGCGAGCTGTGTCACTCGCCCTCGAACTTCACGGCGTGGGGGCCTGGCACGCCGATGAACCACCTCGGCATCACGTCGGGCTGTGCGGCCTGTCACGACGGGACCAAGGCGCTCGGCAAGTCCTCCTATCCCAACCACATCCCGACGACGCAGTCCTGCGAGACGTGCCACTCGGCTTCGAACTTCACGGCGTGGGGTCCGGGCACGCCGATGAATCACACAGGCATCACGTCAGGCTGTGCGGCGTGCCACGACGGGACCAGGGCGCTCGGCAAGTCGTCTTATCCGAGCCATGTCGTGACGAGTGCCCCGTGCGAGAGCTGCCACTACTCGACGTCGACCTTCAAAGGCGCCACCTTCGACCACGTAGCCAACGGCATAACGACCTCATCGGCCTGCGCCACCTGTCACGACGGGGCGACGGCGCTCGGCAAGTCAGGAAGCCACATCACGACTTCGGCACCCTGCCAGACCTGCCACACGAGCTTCGTGAGCTTTAGAGGCGCCACATTCAATCACTCCGGCATCACGTCGGGCTGCGCGAGCTGCCACAACGGCACGACAGCCATGGGCAAGTCGTCATATCCCAATCACGTTGCCACCAATGCTGCCTGCGAACTGTGCCACTCGCCGACGAATTTCACGGCGTGGGGTCCGGGCACGCCGATGAACCACACCGGCATCACGTCGGGCTGCGAGAACTGCCACAATGGAACCAATGCGCTGGGCAAGTCGTCCTACGCCAACCACGTGGTGACTTCGCAACCGTGCACGACGTGTCACTCTCCGACGAATTTTACGGCGTGGGGCCCAGGAACTCCGATGAACCACGCCGGCATCACGTCCGGCTGCGCCAGCTGCCACAATGGAACGACGGCGCTCGGCAAGTCCTCCTATGCCAATCATATTCCCACATCTCAGCCGTGTGAGACGTGCCACTCGCCGACGAACTTCACGGCGTGGGGGCCTAACACGCCCATGAACCACACCGGTATCACGTCGGGCTGTGCCGCCTGCCACAACGGAACCAATGCGCTCGGCAAATCTTCCTATCCGAACCACATCGTGACGCTGCAGCCTTGCGAAACATGCCACTCGCCGACGAACTTCACGGCCTGGGGTCCAGGCACGCCGATGAACCACACCGGGATCACCTCGGGCTGCGCCACCTGCCACAACGGTACCAACGCAATTGGCAAGTCGTCCTACCCGAGCCACGTGGTGACGACCGCACCGTGTGAGAGCTGCCACCATTCGACGGTGAGCTTCAAGGGCGCCACCTTCGACCACGCCGCCAACGGCATTACGACCACCTCGGCATGTGCCACATGCCACAACGGAACGCAGGCGCTGGGCAAGTCGGCAAGCCACATCACGACCCCGGTGCCCTGCCAGAATTGCCATACGAGCTTCACGACCTTCCAAGGCGCGGTCTTCAGTCATACTGGAATCTCGTCAGGCTGTGCCGCCTGCCACAACGGCACGACGGCCATGGGCAAGTCGTCCTATCCCAACCACATCGCGACCACTGCGGCGTGCGAAAGCTGCCATTCGCCGACGAATTTCATCGCCTGGGGTCCAGGCACGCCGATGAACCACACCGGGATCACCTCGGGCTGCGCCACCTGCCATAACGGCACCAATGCGCTCGGCAAGTCGTCCTACCCCAACCACGTGACGACACCGCTGGCCTGCGAGAGCTGCCATTCGCCGACGAACTTCATCGCCTGGGGGCCGGGCACGCCGATGAACCACACCGGCATCACCGCGGGATGCGCCAACTGCCACAACGGCACCATAGCGCTCGGCAAGTCGTCCTACGCCCGGCACATCACGACATCGCTGGCCTGTGAGGCGTGCCACTCGGCGACGAACTTCACAGCGTGGGGCCCGGGCACGCCGATGAACCATATCGGCATCACGTCGGGGTGCGCCACTTGCCACAACGGGACCAATGCGCTCGGCAAGTCTTCTTACGCCAATCACGTGCCGACCTCTCAGCCTTGCGAGCTGTGCCACTCACCGACGAAATTCACGGCCTGGGGTCCTGGTACGCCGATGAACCACGCCGGCATCACGTCGGGGTGCGCGACCTGCCACAACGGTACCAATGCGCTCGGCAAGTCGTCCTATGCCAATCACGTGGTGACATCGCAGGCGTGCGAGTGGTGCCACTCGGCGACGAACTTCACCGCCTGGGGTCCGGGTACCCAGATGAACCACACCGGCATCACGTCGGGTTGCGCGAGCTGCCACAACGGCACGATCGCGATCGGCAAGACGGCCTATGCCAAGCACATCACGACGACGCAGCCGTGCGAACTCTGTCACATGTCGACCGTGGCGTTCGGCCCCGGCACGGCGATGAACCACGCAGGGATCACGTCGGGGTGTGCGACTTGCCACAACGGAACCAATGCGCTGGGCAAGTCGTCCTATCCCAATCACGTCGCGACGACTCAGCCGTGCGAGCTATGCCACTCGGCGACGAATTTCGCCGCTTGGGGTCCGGGCACGCCGATGAACCACACGGGCATCACGTCGGGGTGCGCTACCTGCCATAACGGCACCATAGCGCTCGGCAAATCGTCCTACACCAAGCACGTGCCGACGACGCTGGCCTGCGAGGCTTGCCACTCGCCGACGAACTTCACGGCGTGGGGGCCGGGCACGCCGATGAACCATACCGGCATCACGTCGGGCTGCGCCACCTGCCACAACGGCACCAACGCTCTGGGCAAGTCGTCCTATCCAAAGCACATCGTGACGTCGCAGCCGTGCGAGCTGTGCCACTCGCCGACGAACTTCACTGCGTGGGGTCCCGGAACGCCGATGAACCACACCGGCATCACGTCGGGATGTGCGACCTGTCACAACGGCACCAATGCGATGGGCAAGTCGTCCTATCCCAATCACGTGGTGACGTCAAAGCCGTGCGAGTTGTGCCACTCGCCAACGAACTTCACTGCGTGGGGCCCGGGCACACCGATGAACCACTCCGGCATCACGTCGGGCTGCGCCACCTGCCACAACGGCACGATTGCCTCAGGCACTTCCGCCTACGCCAAGCACGTCCCCATCAGCGTCAGCTGCGAGGTCTGCCACTCGCCGACGAATTTCATTGCCTGGGGACCTGGCACGCCGATGAACCACACCGGAGCCGGTATCACTCTAAGCGCAGGACCTTGCCAGAACTGCCACAACGGCACCCTGGCCAAGGGCAAGAACTCGGGGCACGACAAGACCACGCTGGACTGCTTCAAGTGTCACACGAGTTTCAAGTCGTGGAGTTCTGTTCGGGCGGCGACCGATACGGGTGGAACCACATCGGCGACAGGTGCCGCGGTGTCGTCCGCGACGCAGACAGCGCCGCAGCCGCGAACCGCCTTGCCGACGGAAATCAGCAAGCCCGGCAAGCAGCCCGGCCCGTCGGTGGCGACCGCGACACAAGTGACACCGCAGGCGCGCACGGCTCTTCCCGCGAACTCAGGCAAGCCCGTCGCGCAACCGTTGCCGGAACCTGTGCCACAGCTTGCCACGCCGACAACACCTCAGGCCCGCGTTGCGGTGCCGTCCGTCGCGGAGAGCGGGCGCTTGCGTGGCTCAATTGCCCCTACGCCCGACAAGCCGATGGCTACCCCGAATGTGCCAGACGCCCGTGGGCAGATGCCGGCCGCAAGGTCGGCGTTCGGGGCCGAGCTGGGTCGCTTCGATCACAGCGCCGCCACCGGGGCTTGTATCAGTTGTCACAACGGCGCTCGCGCTCAAGGTAAGCCGCGTCGACATCCGGCAACGTCGAACGTCTGCGACAGCTGCCACCTGACGCGGAGTTGGACGACCGTTCGCTTCGACCACTCGGCGGCAACTGGCGGGTGCATGAACTGCCATAACGGAGTGAACGCCGTCGGGAAGCCGAAAGACCATCTGCCGACATCGGCGAATTGCGACACCTGCCACCGCACGGTGACGTGGCGCGCAACGCAGCGGCGCCTGGATCACGCCCAAGTCAACGGACCCTGCATGAGCTGCCACCGTCAGCGCGGCCATGCGACTCCGCCGTCACCCCGCCACTTCGTGACACCGGCTGGCTGCGATGCCTGCCATTCGACGCGCGATTGGACGGCGCGCTACCAGCATACGTCCGCCATGTATCCTGGCGAGCACGCGGCAAAGATCGAGTGCGGGCAATGTCACCCCACCAATACACGCAGCGTGACCTGGAGAAATCCGGCGTTCGCGCGAACTTGCGCTGGTTGCCACGACAAGTCATTCAAGCCGCAGCAGCACCTGAAGTCTCAGTCTCCAGCACCGCTCGGCTACACACTGAGCGAACTCAAGGATTGCACTGGTGCCTGCCACGTCTATGCCGATCCGTCGATGCGCACGATCACCCAGCGTCGGTCCAGCCAACACCGAGTAGGGGCAGCAGGTTTCTAGGTTGATGATCGCTGGAATAGTGGAGCGTCGACGCCGGTGTCGCCCGCTGCCAGCCCGTCGTGTGCGTGTCCGCATGAGTGCCGGAGTTGTACCCCAGATTAGTATTTGGTTAAGCGGTGCACCCTAGTGTTTTTCATCTGTGTGGTGACATTGCAGTTGCTTCCGCATCGGAAGCCTCGCGTCGGGTCCTGTTCGATCGCTTGCGCTGCATTCACTTTGCACGGCGCCATTTCGTCGTAGTCCACCTGACGTCGGCTTTGTCGTCTTCGTTCTCGTCTGCGTTCTCAGCAACCGCCATCGAAGGCATTGAACGCAGATAAGGGAGGGTGGCTTCGCATGTGGACTTCGCGTCGCGTTCCCTTTTTTCTGGGAATTGTGGGACTTGGCCTGCTTTCCGCTGCAGCCGGTGCGGAACCGGTCTCCGACCACGTTCTTGCCGATGTGTCGGTGAGCGAGAAAGCCGGTTGCGCGATCGTCACGATCAGGCTCAACCAACGCGTCCAATACCTCAACCATTTTGCGCCGACGGGTGGCGACGAGCTGCGCATCACGCTTTCCGCGATCGATCGTGCTGCAACCGCACGGCGTCCGGACGGAATGCGCGAAGCTCTCCGCGCGCCGCAGAACGAACTTGCGAGCATCTTTGCCATCGAGCTCGAGTCGAGCGGCAAGACCGATACGCTGACCGTCTATTTCAAGCGCGGGGTGGCCGCGCGCGTCGCGCAGGGCGGTGATTTCAGGAGCATCCACTTCTCGGTATCGAAGCCTCAAGCCTCTGCAGGCTGCCAGCCGGCGCTCGAAGCCGCGGCAGCAAACACCGCACCGGCGGCGATGATCGATCAACAGGGTGCGGGCGGCAAGGCACCGGATGGTGCGGCCCTGCCGCCAGCGGGCGATCCCGGCAAGCTGCTTTCGGAAGCGCGTGCGGCATTCGAGAAGAAGAACTACGACCGGGCTGTCAAGCTGCTGTCCAAGCTGCTGGAGGGGGGCGAGTCAAAAGATCGCCAGGAGGCACAGGAATTGCTGGGCCTGTCACGCGAACTCCGAGGCCAGCTCGCTCACGCCCGCGCAGAATACAAAGAGTACCTCCGCCTCTATCCCAAGGGTGCTGGCGCCGACCGCGTGCGCCAGCGTCTCGCGCAAATCGAGGAAGGAGCAATGCCGGCAGGTGACGGCCTGGCAGGTGGCGTGGCCAAGGATCCCAATGCGCCCGGTCAAGGCAAGGTCGTACTCGACGACAAGGGCCTCTTGCGAGGAACTCTGCCACCAGCAGGCGAGGGCACGCATCTGGTTCAGCAACAGGCGCCGCCGGAATGGACGTATTCGGCCTTCGGTTCGGCCTCGATCTTCTACAACCTCAATCAGGGCGGGCGCAGTTTCATCGAGTTGCCGCGCACCGATCTCGGCTGGAGCCGGGAAGATCCCTACAAGACCTACCAGAACTCGCTGCTCGAAAACTTCGACTTCGATGCCCGATTCGACAATGCAGCCTATGCTGGCCGCTTCCGCTTCTCGGGCTCGCAGCAAAACGATTTCACGGGCAGCTCGGTCGACGAGACCCGTGTCGCAACGCTGCTGCTCGAAAGTCGCTTCAAGGACTCGGGAGCCACGACGCGTATCGGCCGGCAGACGAGTACCTCCGGCGGCGCGCTCGGCCGCTTCGATGGAATACAGGGCAGCTATCGGTTCTCCGACACGATCGGGATGAACGCCATTGGCGGCTCGCCTGTCGAGCGTGCAAGCGACCTTCCGTTCATCCACGAGCGGTATTTCTTCGGCGTCTCAGCCGATGCAAGCTGGTTCAGCAAGTCGCTCGACACGACGCTCTATGCCATCGAGGAGCGCAGCGAGGATTTCCTCGATCGTCGTGCCGTCGGTCTGGAAGTGCGCCACTCCAACAACGGTCAATCGCTCTACGGCGCGGCTGAATACGACATACACTTCAATGACATCAAAAGCGCTCTGCTGAACGGCAGCAAGATCTTCGATGATCGCTCGGTGGCATCGCTCCAGGTCGACTACAGGCGAGCGCCAACCCTGCAGCTGTCAAATGCCCTGATGGGGCAATGGAATTCGACACTGGCCGAGCTGTTCCAGCGCTACAGCGTCTCCGAGATCGACCAGTTGGCGCTTGATCGCACGGCAAGAAGCTTCACGGCGACGTTGTCCTACTCGCGGCCGATCTACGATTGGCTCCAGTGGAATGGCGATATCACGATGAGCCGGCTGAGCGGCATGCCGGCTTCGGGCGGAATCGATGCCGTCCCATCACCCGGTGCCGACTATTTCGCGTCGAGCCAGCTCGTGGCCTCCGGCATCTTCCGCGAGGGTGATACGGTTTCGGGCGCGCTGCGCTATGCCTACGGCCCTATCGCCGATCGCTACCTAGCCGAAGTCTCCATGAGCTATCCGATCACGCCAACATGGCGCGTGAGTCCGCTGATGCAGGTCGGCTACATGACGTACAAGACGGAGCAGCGGGAGGACTACCAGCTGATGCCGTCGATTCGAAGCTTCTACAAAGTGTACGACAATACAACGTTCGAGCTTGAACTCGGCGGCAAGCTGATAGAATCGAATTCGGCAACGCTCGGCAAGGCGCTGCAGCAAGAGCTGCTCGTGCTGGCGGGAGTGCGCTACGATTTCGATCAGCGAGGGGGCTGGGGGATCGCTTCGAAGAAGGAGCCGACTGGATCCAGGAATGGGGTGATCCAACTTGGAAACTTCGTGGTTTCCGCATCCGCTGGACACATGTGGGGTGTCGCCAACGAAATCGCCTACAATCCCGATGGATCAAAGCTCAGCCAGTTGACGTGGCGAACCAAAGGTGCGGCGGTCACCGGTGGTGGCATCGACTGGATGCCGGTCGACTGGTTCTCGATGGGCGTGCGGGGACGCACGAACATGAGCGGCCGGTCATTGATGGACGATTCAGACTTTGGGATCATCGGTTGTCCGGATATGACGTGCTATTCGTATCACGAGGATACGAGTCTTGTGCGGATGTACGCGCTGGATGCCTCGGCTGCGGTGACGCTGCCAGTTTCCGATCTCTTCTCGGTAAGCGCCTTGGCGGGCTATCGCTGGGACAGCTCGCACTGGCAGGCCCGCAACGGCGTGGCGAACTACGGCGAACTGCCGACCGGGCTCGGCATCGAGTACGAGCAGTGGTGGCAAGCGCCCTATCTGGGTGTTGCAGCGAAGGCGACTCTGGGCCGCTTCGCGCTCGGCGGGAAAGTCACCTATTCGCCTTGGGTGCAAGCCCACGACGAGGACCACCATGTCTGGACCAACACCATTTTCACCGACGCCTTCAAGGGGGGCGGTCTGCTTGATGTGACGGCGAGCCTTGATTATGCGCTCACCGACACGTGGCGGCTCAGTCTCGAATACGATTACCGGCGTTACGCGCTGGCCAAGGGTTCGACGACGACGAACTACTACTTATGGGGCATCGTCGTGGAGACCGAGGGCAATGTAGCAGGTGCGGACAGCACGACCCAAACCCTCTCCGTCGGCGTCAGCAAGACCTTCTGATCGAATTCACGATTTCTGTTTTCATGTACGGCGATGTGCGGCCACGCTTGGAGCCCACCGGTTGCGAAGGTGTAGAAGCGGTGACCCTGAGGTTGCCGTTTTTGTCCGTCAACTCTCAAGCGGCTCGTCCAACACGGCCTGCGCTACGCATCGCGGCGCCGGTAGGCCGGCCGCTGGTGCATCGTCGACCACGCCGCCGAAACCCAATTCGTTCTCAGTAGCGCGAGAGCCTGGTTTCCGTCATTGTGCCAAGTCGAGCCTGTGCGGACGAGCGGTCGGCCAAAGCCGGTGGTGCGGAATCGTTGTTTGGGCTGCGCACCGAGGGCGCAAGGTCACGCGCGGTGCCGGCCAGACTGCTTCCCTGGAGATTCTTGCGATACGATCGGGCGTCGATCGGTGCAGTTCTGCCGTTGTCACTTGGCCTCCTGCGAACAGGGTGCCCGTGATGGAGAACTGCGGCAAGGGATTGCTCCGATCGAGAGTTTGTTGGCCCTGCGATCAATAGTGAAGGCCGACGCGCCGCGTGGCTCAGCCGAAAAAAGGCAGCCGAGGATTGGCGCCGGTCAAGGTGCGGTAATGTTGGCGGCTGCTAGAGCTTGTCCGGTTTTGAAGGAGTCTTGAATGCGCTCCATCTCTATGCGTTGAGCAAGTTTTTTTGCGCTGAACCGCTGCGCACTTCAGCGAAACATGCTCTAGTGTGGCGATCGCGAAGCCCGCACCATACTTTGCGGCCGGGTTGCGAGTCGGACTTCTCGATCTCGGTTACACTAGATCATTGAAGTTATTAGTGTCGTGGGGGGGGAAATAGTTTGGGGGTGGGGGGC
>JBGANK010000030.1:0-38946 GCA_044222395.1 Hyphomicrobiaceae bacterium
AAGGCAGATAGAGCATGTTCAGCTGAAGTGCGGCGCGGTTCAGCGTGAAAAACATGCTCAAGGCAGATAGAGCATGTTCAGCTGAAGTGCGGCGCGGTTCAGCGTGAAGAACATGCTCAAGGCAGATAGAGCATGTTCAGCTGAAGTGCGGCGCGGTTCAGCGTGAAGAACATGCTCAAAATGAAAAGCCATGATCGAACAACAAGACCTCCAGTCTTCTAACGCCGAGCCTGCGCGTGACGTATGGCAGGCTGCAATGCGCGGCGCGCGCCAGCGCTGCCCGGCGTGCGGCGAGGGCAAGCTTTACCGCGCCTACCTCAAGGTCAACGACGCCTGCCCGACGTGCGGCGAGGAACTGCACCACCATCGCGCAGACGACGCCCCGCCCTACTTCACCATGCTCATCACCGGACACATCGTCGTCGGACTCATGCTCACCGTCGCCATGGGATATGACTGGCCGGACTGGTTGCACGGATTGGTGTGGCCATCGATGGTGCTCGTCTTGAGCCTGTGGCTGTTGCCGCGCGTCAAGGGTGCGCTCATCGGTGCGCAATGGGCCTTGCGGATGCACGGCTTCTCCGGCAAGCCCGACGAGGTTGAGATTGCGCCGGAAGCGCGCCTGCCGCGAGGTTGACAATGGCGGGTCCGGCCAATCGCACGATGCCTGCTCGCACGACCGAGAACCTGGGTTCTGGTACTGGACATGTTACCGGCCAGCCCACCCGTCGATTGCGCACCTTGAAGCCACGCGACGCAGCAACCCTGGTGCTCGTCGACCACTCGCAGGGCGAGCCGCGTATCCTGATGGGCCGCCGCCGTGCCGATCAGGTGTTCCTGCCCAACAAGTTCGTCTTCCCAGGCGGCAGGGTCGACCGCGCGGATCGCACCATTGATGCGCTCGACGACCTGCCGGCAACCGACCACGCGCGACTGCTCTACGACATGAAGGGGCGGCCCAGCGCCGCTCGTGCCCGCGCCCTCGCATTGGCCGCAATCCGCGAAACCTATGAGGAAGCCGGCTTGGTCATCGGCGCCGCCGCTCTGGCACGTACCGATCGCAAGCGGTGGTCGGGTGGCAAGGACGACGACGCCGCAACCTCCTGGCAGCGCTTTCTGGCCACAGGCTTTGCGCCACGCCTCTCGACGCTGACTTTTTTCGCGCGCGCCATCACCCCGCCAGCCCGCCCGCGCCGTTATGACACGCGCTTTTTCATGGCCGACGCCAGCACCATCGCCTGCCGGAAAGCGGCTGTTGACGAGGAACTGGGCGAAGTCGGCTGGTTTACGCTCGACGAGATCCGCAATCTCGATCTGCCCAACATCACCCGGGCCGTCGTCGAGGACTTGGCGAGCCTCTTGGCCACACCCCAGCACGGTGCGCCGGTGCCCTATTACCGATTCCAGCGTGGCACCTTCCGCCGCGACCTCATCACATGACGTTCACTTGACAGCGCACCTTTGTGGAGTATGGTGCGCCGCACATCACAACGCCCATCTGATTGAAGGCGATCATGGCCAAGCCCGTTGTCCAGAAGATCAAGCTGCTCTCGAGCGCTGGTACCGGTTTCTTCTACGTAACCAAGAAGAATCCGCGCAATACCACCGAGAAGCTCGTCATGAAGAAATACGATCCCGTGGTGCGCAAACACGTCGAGTTCAAAGAAACCAAAATCAAGTAAGCGCATTAAGCTATTACGCCCACGTCGGCACGCGTTCTTGTGCCGCCCGCGGATTTCCCGGCGCACAGCACATCGCTCTGAAGGAAATCTCAAACGGCAATTCAAGTCGAAAAATACCGTCACCGGCTCGAGCAAACAGCCGGCGGTGGGTTATCGGCATTTTTTGCAGGGTGGGTGTGGCCAGGAACCGCAACTCGCCTCGGCAGCGGGGTATGAATCCGAGAAAGCTACAATTCCTGGCCTTCCCAACGGACAGTCAAAGAGGGCGTTGACTCCCCGTAGGGTCTCGCGATTGGCTCGGAATGCAGCTCTGTTGAGGAGGCTACTCCAGCTGCTGCCTTACCAATCACGACTTTCCCGCTAGACCAGGAGATGCGGCGAACCCGGTTGGCGGGAACCGATACGATCCAGCTTTTCCACCGCGAATGTGTTTGCAGTGTGAAAACAGACCGAGATCAGAACCAGTTTTGATCCTGTTCCAATTAAGCGCAAATTGGCAGATCGCCTTGCCTAAGGCAAGCTGGCGTTGCTGATCACCATCACTTCAAATCGACTTTTTGCCACCAAGTTTAACGACTTGGACACGCCGTTTTGTCGGCTTTTTTTGATCAAGTTTAGATCGGCAGCGCGATCTCGATTGAGACTTATGACGAGGAAATGACTTGCGTATCAAACGGCCACAAGTCTTCAGCCGGCAGCTGATCGTTTGACATCTGAGGTCAGGCCGCCGTGGTGACCTTGTTGCGCCCCGAACTTTTCGACGCATAGAGCGCCTCGTCAGCCCGATGCAGTAGGGAAAGCGGAGTTTCTTCAACGCCTTCCAGGGTCGCAACGCCGACACTTGTGGTCACGCGGATCGACATTGTCCCCATCACCGCGAACGGTTCGGCTGCCACGCACGCCCGCAATCGCTCGCCGATTTGATAAGCTCGGCCTATTTCCGTATCAGGCATAATGATCACGAACTCTTCACCGCCGAGTCGGCAGGCAAGATCGATCCCGCGGGTATTGCGGCGCATGCGATTTGCAAACTCGCGCAAGACCGCGTCACCCGCAGAATGACCGTACGTGTCGTTGACGTGCTTGAAAAAGTCGATGTCGGCCACAAGCACCGAAAGGTTGCGCCCCGCGCCCACCGCCTCCTGCACCAGCGTTGCCAGGTGGCTTTCCATGTAGCGCCTGTTGTGCAACCCGGTCAGCGAGTCCGTAACCGCCTGCTCGACCGTTTCCTCGATCCTGTTGCGCAGGAAGTCGGAATGCCGCTTGCGCTTGATCTGTGTCTTGACCCGCGCCAGCAGCTCGTGCCGGTCGATCGGCCTGATCAGGTAGTCGTTGACACCCATGTCCAGGCCGCGCAGCAGCCGCGCCTCTTCGCCGGGCTCCACCAGGATGATCAGCGGCAGATGCCGCGTCCGCTCCAGTGAGCGCAATTGCGAGCACAGCCTGAGCCCATCGGATTTCTGCAGGCTGAGACTGATGATGGCGACGTCGAACTCATACTCCATGAGCATCGATACGGCCCGCTGCGGGTCCGCCTCGATGAAGGTATCATGCACCTTGGCCAAGGGTTCGAGCAGTCTTGCGCCCGATCGCGGATGATCCTCCACCACCAGCACACGGCCCGAGCGGCCCGACAGCGCCTTCTTCAGCGCGTCGTCATCAGCCAATCCAAGTTGGCGGCTGGTCGAGGCGCGCATCAGCATCTCGTCGTTGAGCGTCTTGAGGCGCGCCAGGTTCTTGACGCGCGTGACGAGCGCGATGTCGTCGACCGGCTTGGTCAGGAAATCGTCCGCGCCGCTTTCCAGGCCCTGGATCTTGTCCGACGGCTGGTCGAGCGCGGTGACGATGATCACTGGAATGTGGTGGGTCTTCGGATTGCTCTTGATCCTGCGGCAGGCCTCGAAGCCATCCATGCCCGGCATCATCACGTCGAGCAGGACAACGTCGATCCGTTCCCGCGCCAGTACGTCGAGCGCTTCCTGCCCGCTGAATGCGGACAAGACCTCGAAATACTCCGCCGCAAGCCGCGCCTCGAGCAGCTTCACGTTGGCAAGGATGTCATCGACGACAAGGACCCGGGCAGTCATGTGCTAGGCCTCAACGTCTCGGCCGGGTACCCTCACGCATCACCTATGAAGCGACGCACGGTTTCCAGGAATGTGACGACCGAGATCGGCTTGGAGATATAGGCTTGGCAGCCGCCGGAACGGATGCGCTCTTCGTCGCCCTTCATGGCAAAGGCGGTGACCGCGATGACGGGAATGCCGGCAAGCTGCCGGTCCTCCTTCAGCCACCGCGTGACGTCGAGCCCCGACACCTCGGGCAGTTGAATGTCCATCAGGATGAGATCGGGCCTGTGCTTGCGCGCCAAGTCGAGCACTTCCAGGCCATTGCGGGTCTGCACAGTTGCGTAGCCATTGACGTCCAGGAGGTCGTGGAAGAGCTTCATGTTGAGCTCGTTGTCTTCCACGATCAGGACAGTCTTGGTTTGGCGCGCGCCCGAGACAGGGCGATGCTCCGTCGACATGCTGGTCTCTTGGTAGGTCATCGAACGCAAGCCTGCCTTCATGCCCCGACGGTTTTGCCTTGTACCTCGGCCGTTTTGCACCGATTCTCCGGCTGATGGTCCTCGCCACTTTGCGGTGTGAGCCGTAACCAACAGTTTAAGCTTTCAGCAAAACGTCACCATTCTTCCAAGAAAGCCTGAGATGAACCGACAACCCAAGCTCGGAACCGACGAGGCCGAGACGATCGCATTGACAGCCTTGGCCTTTCTGGCTTCGGACGGCGAACGGCTCGGGCGCTTCCTCGCCCTGACCGGATTGGGGCCGGCGGAACTCAAGCACAAAGCCCGCGATCCTCTTGTTCTAACGGGCGTTTTGGATCATCTGATGCAGGACGAGACGCTATTGATGGTGCTCGCCGCCGAGACCAGCCTTGATCCGCAGTCGATCGCCGACGCCCACGCCCTCCTGTCCGGCGCCCAGGCCGCGGGCCGTAATTGAGCGCCACTTCGATGTCGATGGCCCAGAACAGACCCGCCCCCAGCGAGCCCACCATCGGCATCGACCTCGGCGGCACCAAGATCGAGGCAATCGCTCTTTCTGCTGACGGACGTACCCTCGCCAAGATCCGCGTGCCCACCCCCCGCAACGACTACGCCGAGACCCTTCGCACGTTGTCGGAGCTGACCGCTCGAATCGAGCGCGAGGCAAGCCTCAGGTCCCCTGCCCACGTCGGCCTCGCCATGCCCGGCTCCGTGTCGCCCAAGACGGGAACCGTTCAGAACGCCAACTCGACTTGGCTCAACGGAAAGCCGTTCGGCACCGATCTCGCCAGCGCCCTCGGCCGCCCGCTGCGGCTTGCCAACGACGCCAACTGCTTTGCCCTGTCGGAGGCCTTCGACGGTTCCGGCCGCGGAGCCAAATTGCTGTTCGGAGTGATCCTGGGAACGGGCTGCGGTGGCGGTATCGTCCACGCCGGCCGCCTCATCGACGGCCCACGCGGCATCGGCGGCGAGTGGGGGCACAATCCTCTGCCGTGGCCATCGCCCGACGAGCACCCTGGTCCCGTCTGCTGGTGCGGCTTGTCAGGCTGCCTCGAAACCTGGATATCCGGACCAGGCCTCGCTGCCAGCCATGCACAGGCCACCGGTCAGCACATCACGGCTGAAGAGATCGTCGCCTGCGCCGGCAGTCCCGACGCCGATCCAACCACAATCGCCGCGCGAGCCACACTCTCCCGCCACGCCGACCGCCTCGCCCGCGGTCTCGCGAGCGTCGTAAATCTGCTCGATCCCGAAGTGATCGTTTTGGGCGGCGGGCTATCGAACCTGCCCCACCTCTACACCGAGATGCCCCGTCTCATGGAGCGCTACATCTTCGCTGCCGACCGCACCGTGACCATCCGCCCGCCGCTTCACGGCGACGCCAGCGGCGCCCGAGGCGCTGCGCGGCTGTGGCATACGGCGGATTGGTTCGTCTGAACAGCCGCCGCAACCCGCAATGTCTCATTCCCTCGACCGTTTGGAATGGATTTAGCCGGTTCAGAAAGTGACGGAATCATTACTCCATGGCCGAACTTGATCCGGCCATCCAGAAGTACGGCGCTGAATGCAATGATCCTGGATGGCCGTGTCACGCACGGCCATGACGTCGAAGGGTGCGGTGTTGCCGCCCAATTCGGAACACTAGCGTGCGGGCGATCCGCTGCACTCGCTCTTGGTGAAATACTTGAGATCCTTGAGCTGGCCCTTCACCGCGAACTCGCCATAGTCGATCACCATCTCGTTGGAGACGCCATTGGCGAAGAAGCGGAACGACAACTCGTAGGCAGGCAGTTCGTCCTTGTTGCCCTTGCCCTGGTCGTAATAGGCGATCGACACCGGCCAAGACGGCACCTGCGCAAGTCCTGGGGGCACACCGCCGGTCGCATCACCAACGCGCTTCGCACCGATCCATGCGCTCGTCTGATAGACCTTCTCGCCCTTTTCCGATCCATCGTAGAGTCCGACGTAAAGCTGCTTCTGGTTGCTTTCGGCAGCCATCAGCAGGGCCTCCGAATGCTGCATCGGAAAGAGATTGCCGGCATCGAGCGTGATATGGTTCTTCTCGGGCTTGCTCATCTCGACATCGACCGGCCCGCCGTTATCGGGTCTACGCGCATCCCCCGCTGCAGATTCCTGTAGTTTGCTGTCGCGATACTGCTCTGAATTGAACCTGAGCCGTTTGCCCGCGCCATCCTCCCAGCTCGATGTGCGCAGATCGCTGACCTGCTCACTGCCATCCTGCGATACGATGCGGGTCACGAACCTCATGTTCTGGGTATAGCCCTCGCAGCGGCTGCCGTTGAGTTCATAGACCATCCGCCCCGCCAGCTCGACCACCCCCGAACCCGACGCCGCCCGCTCCAGCGTGATGTCATAGACTGCCCGATGCGGCGCGAACTGGATCGACGATGTCGGCGCCGCCGTAGCCCACTGCGGCAAGACCACCAGAAAGGCCATGGCCGCGGCAATCTCCAGCCGGCCCTCATGTAGGCGCATGTTCTACTCCCTGTTTGGCGGGGCTTGCCCGCCAGGCGCGCGAGCTGCCATATGCCCGCTCCTGCAAAATGAAGCGCGACCCTAGTACCCTTGAATGGATTTTCCTAGCGCGTTATCCGGTCGCTACCGCAGCCAACTTCTTCCCCAGGTGGACCACAAACCGCGTCAAGATTATGAATGATACGCGTAGGCGCGCGAACCGAGGCTTTCGGCCGCATTCTTGGTCCGCGCATCCACCTGCGAAATCCGAGGAACCATCGATGAGCACAACAATCACGGATCGTCTCAAGGCCCTGGGCCTGACGCTGCCTGCCGCCCCTGCTCCGGTCGCCAACTACGTGCCTTACCTCATCGCAGGCGATCTGCTGTTCGTTTCCGGACAGGTGTCCAAGGCCCCAGACGGCAGCATGCTGACCGGCCGCCTCGGTGATGGCATGTCGGTCGAGGACGGTCAGAAGGCCGCACGCTATTGTGCCCTCAACATCCTCGCTCAGGCCAACGCCGCGCTCGGCGATCTTGAGCGCATTGCCCAAGTCATGCGCCTCACCGGATATGTCGCTTCGACACCCCACAGCGGCGACCAGCCGGCCGTCGTCAATGGAGCCTCAGATCTGATGGTCGCCGTGCTGGGCGATGCCGGTCGTCACACGCGCGCAGCCGTTGGCGTCGCCGCACTGCCCGGCGGCTGTGCCGTCGAGGTCGATGCCATCATCCGCATCAAGACCTGACACCGTGATGCCAACCACCAGGTCGTCCCCTGAAATGCGCAAGCTGAAGGCGTTCCTGAGACCCATCGCCCACCGCGGCCTGCATGGCGCTCCAGGCGGCGGCGCCGTCGAGAATACGATCGCCGCATTCAAGGCCGCGCGCGACAAGGGCTACGGCATCG
This sequence comes from Hyphomicrobiaceae bacterium, assembly GCA_044222395.1. Classification (GTDB taxonomy): domain Bacteria; phylum Pseudomonadota; class Alphaproteobacteria; order Rhizobiales; family Hyphomicrobiaceae; genus JAEUMD01. Next base: position 7,616 of record JBGANK010000030.1, read on the forward strand.
AGTGCGATTTGAGACCCGGCCGCCGCGGCCTGCCGCTGGTCTTCCACGATGCCGAGCTTGATCGCCTTGTCGCCGGAACCGGACCGGTGGCGAGCCTCGGCAAGTCCGACTTGAAGTCGCTCGCCTTTCGCAAAGCTCCCGCCGAGCGCATTCCCACTTTCGCCGATCTGCTGAAGCTCATTTCGGGAGCCGTACCGCTGCTCATCGAGGTGAAGAGCGAATGGCTGCCGCCCGACCGCGCCTTCCTTGCCGAGATCGCGCGTCTCGCCTCCGCGTATGCAGGTCCGATCGCGCTGATGTCATTCGATCCCGACGTCATGACCGTGCTGCGCGAACTGGCACCCAAGGTTCCGCGCGGCATCGTCTCGGGCAACTATCTCGGCAAGGATGACGACTGGTGGGCGGACGTGCTGACGCGCGAGCGCGCCCAGCGCCTGACACATCTGCTGGAATCCGCTGCTGCTGCGCCAAGCTTTTATGCCTATCACGTGAAGGCATTGCCGACACCGGTGACGCAGTATGTTCGCGCGGTGCAAAGACTGCCCGTTTTCACCTGGACGGTCCGAACCACGGCCGACCTTGCCACCGCGACACGACATGCCGATGCGCCGATCTTCGAGGGGCTGCTGCCGTGACCACGCTGCATCCATCTCGTCGCGGCAATCTGGTGCACAGGGCATGATCTGATGATCGAACCCGCACCCGACTCGCCAGGCTTGATGACGGCCCGTGTGATCGAATTGATAAGCGAAATCGAACCCGTGGATTGGGACCGGCTCGCCAACCCCGATCCCGCCCGCTTCAATCCATTCCTCGCTCACGCGTTCCTCAAAGCGCTGGAAGAGTCCGGCTCCGTCGGCCAGGGCACCGGCTGGCATCCGCGCCATTTGATACTCGAAGACGCGAACGGGCTCGCCGGCCTCATGCCGCTTTATCTCAAGACCCACAGCCAGGGCGAATACGTCTTCGATCACAGCTGGGCCGACGCCTACCACCGCGCCGGCGGCCGCTACTATCCCAAGCTGCAATGCGCTGTCCCTTTCACACCGGTGCCCGGTCCTCGCCTGCTCGTGCGAACTGACGCGCCAGATGCACACGAATGCGCGCTGGCTGCTGCAGCCATCGAGCTGGCGCGACGCTCCAAGGCATCCTCGCTGCATGTCACGTTTCTCGACGAGCCGGCCTGGAGCCGATTGGGCGACCTGGGATTCCTGAAGCGCACCGGACAGCAGTACCACTTCACCAATCCCGGTTATTCGTCCTTCGAGGACTTCCTCTCCGTGCTAGCCTCGCGCAAGCGCAAGGCGATCCGCAGGGAACGCGCCGAGGCACTGCGCCGGCTCACCATCCGCCACGTCACCGGTCGCGACATCACGGAAGCGGATTGGGACGCCTTCTTCAAATTCTATATGGACACCGGCTCGCGCAAATGGGGCCGCCCCTATCTCAATCGCGCCTTCTTCTCCATGCTCGGAGAAGCCATGAGCGACAGGTGCCTGCTCATTTTTGCCGAGGCCGACTCGCGCCCGATCGCCGGCGCCCTCAACATGATCGGCGGTGACTGCCTCTACGGCCGCTATTGGGGTGCAACCGAGCACCTCCCCTTCCTGCACTTCGAGCTCTGCTACCACCAGGCCATCGAATTCGCCATCGACCACAAGCTCGCCCGCGTCGAAGCCGGCGCCCAGGGCGACCACAAGCTGGCGCGCGGTTACCAGCCCGTCACCACCTACTCGGCCCACTGGATCGCCGATCCGTCTCTGGCCCGCGCCGTCGCACACTATCTCGAGCATGAGCGCGCCGCGATTGCCGAGATCAACGAGGATATGGCGGCATCGGGACCATTCAAGAAGAGCTGCTAAACGGCAGACGAGGCCCGCCCGGCGCGGCACGCCGCTTTCGTCTCTTCACGCGGCTCTCAAATGTGCTAACCAAAAGAACGCGACGTCCACTTTCCATCCAGCAATGATTGCATGAGCGACGAGATGCCCGCCTACGACAACGACAACATCTTCGCCAAGATTCTGCGTGGCGAAATTCCTTGCCACAAGGTCGACGAGAACGACGATTTCATCGCCTTCATGGATGTCATGCCGCAGGCGCCGGGACACACGCTGGTCGTACCCAAGGCGCCATCGCGCAATTTGCTCGACGCCGACGCCGCGGTGCTCGCCAAGCTGCTGCCGTTCACACAGCGCATTGCCCGCGCCGTCAAGCAGGCCTTCGACGCGGACGGCATTGCCATCGTGCAATACAACGAGGCGCCGGCCGGTCAGTCCGTGTTTCACCTGCACATGCATGTGATCCCGCGACATGACGGGGTGCCGTTGAAGCGTCACGAAGGCAGCATGGAGAAGGGCGAGATCCTCAAGGCCAATGCCGACAAGATCCGCGCCGCGCTGCCGAAGGTTTCATAGGCCGAATTTCACAACGAGCGCCGGAAGCAAAGCCCGCCCTGTCAACGCTTGCGTCGCGCCGGATCGATCTGCTCGGGCGCCAGCTTCGGCTCGATCAGGTGTGCCGCGTCATCGCTGTCGACGCTCACCCCGCGGCAGTCGACCAGCGGCAGATCGCTGTCGTTCCATCCCTTGATGCCGAGCTTCATCGAAGCGACCTTCTCGTAGCCGATCAGCTGCATGACGACTGCCGCCATCGCGCTGCGGTTGCCTGACCGGCATACGAGCACGATCGGCCGCGGTCGCGCCTCCACCAGTTCCGGCTCCGTCTCTGCATAATCGTACTCGCACGCAGCTTCCAGAATACCGCGAGGCACGTTGAGCGAACCCTTGATGTGCGCGGATTCGAACTCGGAGCGTTCGCGCACGTCGAGCACCATCAGCTCAGGCTCTGCCGCAAGACGCTTCTGCAGGTCCCACGGCATGATCTCGTCGATGAGACGCGAAGCTTCTTCTGAAAGTGACTTGTAGCTAGACCGGGTCATTTGGGGTCTCCACACCTCGCCCCCAACTGCAACACGCACGGAGACGGAGCCTGGACAACAACCCGTTCCCGACGCGGCGAGGCAAAGGCGTAGCGCGGCAATAAAAACCTCGACGCTCGCCACCGCCATGTGTCATGGCGTCCGTCGTTGCTACTTTCGCGCCAGAACGACAACGGCCGGTCGCAGTGCTGCGGCCGGCCGGCGCGATGATCCGCCATCCTCGTCAGAGGACTGCTTACTTCTTCGCCTTCTTTGCTTTCTTCGCCTTCTTGCCAGCCTTCGCAGGCTCGCACTTGCCAGCGCCAGCGTTCCAGCTCTCTTTGCCCTTCACGCAACCCATCTTCGTCTTGGCCGACGGTGCCTTCTTGGCAAAGGCCGGAGTACCGGCCGTGGCCATGCCCGTGGCAAAAGCAGCAGCCACCAGAAGACTCAGGAACTTCCGCATCTCGTTATCCTCCCAGAAAAGATTGTAGCATTCATATCGACCGCCGCATTTAGATCGAAGCTCTTGGAGAATGTCACCACCTTTCGCGCTAGTTTTCGAAAAATGTTGCCGCCGCAACACATCGCTGGCAGCGGCCCTGCAACCCCTGGAGGATGAAGGTCATGCACATACTCGTCATCGGCGCCAGCCAGGGCATCGGCCTGGAGACCGTCAAGGCGCTCCTCGCCGACGGTCATGCCGTGCGCGCGCTGGCTCGCAGCGCCAACCGCATTGCCATCAACGATCAACAGCTTGAGAAGCGCGATGGCGATGCTCTCGATCCTGGCGACATCTCCCGCGCGCTCGACGGCATCGACGCGGTCGTCCAGTCGCTTGGTGTTGCCATGAGCCTGAACGCAGTGATGTCTGGCACCACGCTGTTCTCGCGCGCCACGCGCATCCTTGTCGACGCAATGCGCCAGAAGGGACCAAAGCGACTGATCTGCGTCACCGGCATGGGTGCGGGCGACAGCCGCGGACGCATCGGCTTCCCTTATGACGGCCTGGTGTTCCCGATCTTCTTGAAGCGCATCTACGACGACAAGGACGTGCAGGAACGCATGGTGAAGGATTCCGGCCTCGACTGGACCATCGCCCGCCCCGGCGTTCTTATCTCGACGCCAGTCGCGGGCAGCTACCGCGCGCTCACCAATCCCAGCGACTGGAAAATGCAAAAGATTGCCCGCGCCGACGTTGCCCGCTTCATCGCCGACGAGATCCGCGACGGCAAATTCATCGGCAAGACGCCGCTCATCATTTAGCGAAAGTACCGGCCGCGCGAAGCGCCCCCGCCTCGCTCTCTCGAAATGCCATTTGTGCGAAATGAAGGATGCCCGAAAAACAGAAAGGAGTGGCCGGGGTGACCACTCCTTTCCGGGCCTCAGCTCTAGGGCTCGGCCTTGCTGACAGAGCAGGGGGACAAGGATCTGCTCTGTTCGTCGCTGACGCCCTTGGGGTAGAGCGTGGGAACAGCGAGACGAGTTACGAAGCTGCTTCAGCGATGCCGGAATTAATCTCCTCATTCGTGATTCGCAGCAAGCAAAAATGATCGCCTTGTATCGACACTCGATTCGAAATTGATCCGCTTTCATTGCGCAACGCGCGTTGCCGTCGCAATGCGCGCCGCTTGCAGATGCAAACGCGATTCTCGATGGCCGTACGATTTGGAAAAGACCCGATCATGATCCGGCGACGAGTTGTCCTGCCACCAGAACCAGCGCCGCCACCGCCACGCCATAGGAGATGCGCCGGCCAAACAACAGATAGACAGAAACGCCGGCAAGCATCGCCGCGCCGCGCACGCCCGCTGATACGCTGCCGAGTGCTCCAGCTGGAAACACCACGAGACGCAGGACGAGCGCAGCCACCAGCGCCGTCGACACCGAGCGCACCCAGCGGAAGACGTCGCTGTCGATGTCGAGGTTGCGCCCCAGGAACATCCCGATCCAACGCCACGGCTCGTGCGCGATGAGCGAGATTGCCGTCAAGATGAGCGCCATGGTCCAGCCGGACGGCAGCGCCGTTGCAGCTGCGGCGGCACTTTCGGCGGCGGCGGCGGCGGTCGCGAGCGTTGCAGAGGGCATCACGGTTGCGCCCTCCACTTCGCAGCCACGTGCGCAATGCTGCCACCGATCAGCCCGGCCAGCAGCAGGTCGAATCCCGGCGCCACCATGTAAAGAGGCGGCCCGAGCATGGCGCCCAGCACGATCGCAAGCCGGTCGGAAAAGCCATCCGCCGTTGCTATGAGCGACAACAAAAAGTAGACCGGCGTCAGGAACAGCAGGACCGCGGCTACCACCGCAGGCACGCTGCCCGCCAGCTCGTATCCGAACGCAGTGCCCACCAGTGTGGACAACATGAGCCCCAGCCCGATGCCGAGAAAGTGGTCGATGCGCAGGCTCGCGGGAACCTGCGGCAGTCGCCGCCAGCCCTCCATCCACGCCGTCACCGCGATGTAGTGACCCGCAACGAGATAGCGCCAGCGGTTGGCACGCGGACCTCTGAGCAGCGGCATCAGCACCACGCTCATCGGCAGAAGTCTAAGCCCGGTGAACGTGACCGCCAGCGCACCCGCCCACAGCGATCCGCCGCGCGCAATCTGGTCGAGCATGACGACCTGCGCCGGCAGCGCGAAGAAGACCGCCATCATGTAGATGGAATTGACGAGCGAGAAGCCAGCATCGCGCGCTAGCGCGCCATATCCCGCCGCCGAGGCGAACAGGATGATGCCGGGCACCGTAACGCTCACCTGCACGCCGCGCCAGAATGCCTGGCGCGGAGATGCCGCTCTCCAGTCCTCGTCAGCCGGCTCCGGCAGCGGCAGTTCATAGTCGTCGGCGGGGGTCACACGAATTGCTCAAGCTGTTCTCGTTCGTGACGACGTCTCAGTCGCCTCCTGATGTGCCCTCGAACAACCGAACAAGTTGCACGAAGGTCGACAAGCAGTCGCCGAAATCTAGCACACCACAAATGACATCCGGGCATTCCAGCTCGACGCCTGCTCTGCCGGGCATTCTCACGGCACCAAGCTGGCAATACCTCCACCGACCCTAAACGATCCGTCGCAAGCGGGCGCTAGTTCGGAAGCATTAGTGTGGTTCGGGAAATGAGGGAATTATCACTCCATGGCCGTGCTTGACACGGCCATCCAGGATTAGCGCATTCAGCACCGTCCACACATGACGTGTGGGGCACGCTGTTGCCACCTGATTCTGAAGAGTTCTGTAGGCCTGGACGCACGTATTGAACACATCAGATGTGCCGACCATCCTCTACAAAGAAATGCGCCGCGGGGACACGGTTCCCGCGGCGCTTCGTTCATTCGCAACGGTGCCCAGGAAGCGGCACCCACTTCGACGATATGGCGATCCTGGCTGAACCTCACTCGCCCTTCTTGGGACGCGGCACGCTCGGCACGCTGCCGTTGCGCGGACCGTTGCCGCCCTTTTCCTTCTTCTCCTTTGGTCCCGGCAGCGCCTTGCGTGGCGTCGCGCCGACCAGCGCCTCTTGCGGCTTGTCGTCCTCGTCATCCTCGTCGTCCTGGCTCGACGACTTCGGCCGCTTGGCCGGATCGAGCGGCAGATACTCGAACGCGAGCTTGGAGTCCTCGCCCTTGCCCTCCACCAGCACGCGCACGGTCCCGCCATGCTCGAGCTGTCCGAACAACAGTTCCTCCGCCAGCGGCCGCTTGATGTGCTCCTGGATTACGCGGGCCAGAGGCCGGGCACCGAACTTCTCGTCGTAGCCCTTTTCCGCAATCCACTTCTGCGCACCCTCGGTCAGTTCGATCGTCACGCTGCGATCGGCGAGTTGTGCCTCCAGCTGGAAGATGAACTTCTCGACCACCTTGGCGATGACCTCCGGTGCCAGCCCGGAGAACGGGATGACGGCGTCGAGACGGTTGCGGAACTCCGGCGTGAACAGGCGATTGACCGCCTCGGTATCGTCACCTTCCCGCTTCGAGCGATTGAACCCCATCGGCGGCTTGGCCATGTCGGAGGCACCCGCGTTCGTCGTCATGATGAGGACGACGTTGCGGAAGTCGACCGACTTGCCGTTGTGGTCGGTGAGCTTGCCGTGGTCCATGACCTGCAGCAGGATGTTGAACAGGTCCGGATGTGCCTTCTCGATCTCGTCGAGCAGCAGCACGCAATGGGGATGCTGGTCGACGCCGTCAGTCAACAGGCCGCCCTGGTCGAACCCGACATATCCCGGCGGCGCACCGATCAGCCGCGAGACGGTGTGCTTCTCCATGTATTCCGACATGTCGAACCGCAACAGCTCGACGCCCATCAGGCTGGCAAGCTGCTTTGCGACCTCGGTCTTGCCGACGCCGGTCGGACCGGAGAACAGGTAGCAGCCGATCGGCTTCTCCGGTTCGCGCAGGCCCGCGCGTGCGAGCTTGATCGCCGAGGTCAGAGCCTCGATCGCCGGCGCCTGTCCGAACACGAGGCGCTTGAGATCCTTGTCCAGGTTGCCGATGACCTCCGCATCCGACTTCGTCACCGTCTTCGGCGGGATGCGCGCCATTGTCGCCACCGTCGCCTCGATCTCCTTGACGCCGATCTTCTTCTTGCGGCGGCCTTCCGGCACCAGCATCTGCGAGGCACCCGTCTCGTCGATGACGTCGATCGCCTTGTCGGGCAGCTTGCGGTCGTGGATGTACTTGGCCGAAAGCTCGACCGCCGCCTTGATGGCGTCGTTCGTGTACTTCAACTGATGGAAATCCTCGAAGTAGGGCTTCAGGCCCTTGAGGATCTCGATCGTGTCGTCGACCGTCGGCTCCTTGACGTCGATCTTCTGGAACCGCCGCACCAGCGCGCGGTCCTTCTCGAAGTGCTGCCGATACTCCTTGTAGGTGGTCGAGCCGATGCAGCGCACCGTGCCCGACTGCAGAGCCGGCTTCAAAAGGTTGGACGCATCCATGGCGCCGCCCGACGTGGCACCCGCACCGATCACGGTATGGATCTCGTCGATGAACAGCACCGCGCCCGGATAGTGCTCGATCTCGCGCATCACCGCCTTCAGGCGCTCCTCGAAGTCGCCGCGGTAGCGCGTGCCGGCAAGCAGCGTGCCCATGTCGAGCGCGAAGATCGTCGCATCGCGCAGCACTTCGGGCACCTCGGACTTGATGATCTTGCGCGCCAGCCCCTCGGCGATCGCCGTCTTGCCGACGCCCGGATCGCCCACCAGCAGCGGGTTGTTCTTCTGCCGGCGGCACAGCACCTGGATCGTGCGCAGCACCTCCGTCTCGCGCCCGATCAGCGGGTCGATCTTGCCGTCGCGCGCCTTCTTGTTGAGGTTGACGCAGTAGGTGTTGAGCGCATCCTGCCCGGTCTTCTTCTCCTCGCCCTCACGCATGTTTTCCTCGTCGACCCCCGTGACCGGACGCGGCTCTGAAAGGCCGGGACGCTTGGCAAGTCCGTGACTGATGTACTGGATGGCATCGAACCGCGTCATGTCCTGCTCCTGCAGGAAGAACGCGGCATGGCTTTCCCGTTCGGCAAAGATTGCAACGAGCACGTTGGCGCCCGTCACCTCCTCGCGGCCCGAGGACTGCACGTGCACGACGGCACGATGAATGACGCGCTGGAATCCCTGCGTCGGCGTCGCCTCAGAGCTCGACTGCATGACGAGATAGTCGAGCTCGTTGTCGAGGAACTCGGTAAGGCGCTGGCGCAGCTTGTCGAGATCGACATTGCAGGCACGCATCACCGCGGCAGCGTCCCGGTCGTCGACCAGCGCCAGCAGCAGGTGCTCAAGCGTCGCCGCCTCGTGGCTGCGTTCATTGGCATATTCGAGCGCGCGATGCAGCGCGGTCTCGAGGCTCTTAGAGAATGATGGCACGGACCTGCTACTCCTTCTCCATGGTGCATCTTAGAGGATGCTGATGCTGGCGGGAGAAATCCATCACCTGCGTGACCTTGGTTTCCGCCACCTCGAATGTAAAGACACCGCACAATCCGACGCCTTTGTGATGCACGTGCAGCATGATGCGCGTCGCGTCTGTCCGGTCCTTGTTGAAGAACCGTTCCAGCACGTGCACGACGAATTCCATCGGCGTGTAGTCATCGTTGAGCAGCAGCACCTTGTAGAGGTTCGGGCGCTTGGTTTTCGGCCGGGTCTTTGTGACGACGCCCGTGCGGCCGTCCTCGTCGCCGCCCTTGTTCGCGTCGTCCTTCTTTCCCGCCATATAGATACCCGTCGTTCTGCTCATCACTCCGCGCTCCACCGCGGCTCACTCGTTGCACTGCATTGCATGCCGTCCCTCGAACCGGCCAAACATGTGGGCACCTTGGTCTGCCGAACAAGCCCCACGCGTCATTTGTACCGGACCCAAGACCCTCCTTGCAATTCACCTCCGCGCGCCCGCGCCGATGCATGTCGCCAGTCGCCAGTTGTAGCATCCGCCTAATGCACCGCGATTTTCGCCGCCTGGGACCACGCAGCAACAACACACCGTAGGATCCGGCCCCTAACCGAGGCTTATGTTGGGGCGTCTTCGTCACAAAAAAAGGCCCGGCAGTTATGCCGGGCCCGTTCATGTCGAATATCAGTATCTTCGCTGGATCAACGGCCAGCCTGCATCAGCTTCTCCATGGGGCGATAGGCCTCCTTGGCGAGTTCTGCATACATCGAGCCGACCCTGGCCAGCTGATGCATGTACTCGTCATAGCTGCGCTTGACGTACTTGGTCTGGATGTCGACCGCCTGCTCCAGCGACTTGGCCGCCATCAGCTTTTCCAGCGTCGTAGAACCGTCCTCGAACGACCGCTTGGTGTAGTCGGAGAACTCCGCGGCGATCGCCTGCCAGCCCTTCGTGAACTGACCGAACACCTTCATGGCAGCGTCCATGTTCGACTGACCGAGCTTCTGGAAGTCTTCAATGCCATTCATCATGGTGACACCTCGTTGGGGTTGGGCTCCACGCCGATCGGGAGCCGGATCATTCGCCTATCGGGTCGGAATTGCTGCGATGCACAAATTCCATGACCCATACATAGTCCCGCCCTGGAACTAGCGCAAGCAAAAAATGCTGCATCGCACAAAAAATCCTTCGCGACGGCATTTCCGTCGCCCTGTTAACCTTGCTTTTGTGTGACTGTGCCTAGACTTGGGCCTGACGACGGCAGCCGCGCCAAAAAGCTGCCCAACAACAATGTTTTCCTTGTTCCTGACGGGAATAGGGGCACCAACCGCGGGGGCGGGGTCCATTTGCGGCGTCGTTGACGTTACAACGTCATAGACGTACGGACTCGAAACGCCGCGGCATGACAGGATGGCGTTTCGAGTACAGGATGATGATCCCACAGGATCTCAAAGCAATTTTTTTCAGACAGTCTGCCCGCCGTGCCGGTCCGCGGACGGTCTTGGCGGCGCTTGTTTGCGCTGCCGTCGTGCAGGTCGCCGTCGCCTGGCCGGCCGCAGCCGCTGCTGCGGCAGCGCCCAGCTCGGCCATGGTCATCGACGCCAACTCCGGCAAGGTGCTCTACAGCACGGCCGCCGACCAGCAGCGCTTTCCCGCCTCGCTGACCAAGATGATGACCCTCTACCTCGCGTTCGAGCTGATCGAGCGTGGCCGCCTCAAGTTCACCGACCGCATCGCCATCTCCGCGCAGGCCGCCTCCCAAGCCCCATCCAAACTGGAGCTCCAGCCGGGCGAAACGATCCAGGTCCGCGATGCCGTCCTGGCTCTTGTTACCAAGTCGGCCAACGATGTCGCGGTTGGCTTGGCCGAGCACATCGGCGGCAGCGAAGCCAATTTCGCGCGCCTGATGACCAGCAAGGCCCGCGCCATCGGCATGTCAAAGACGACGTTCCGCAATGCGTCGGGCCTGCCCAACGACGAACAGGTGACGACCGCCCGCGACATGCTCACTCTGGCGCTTCGTCTGCAGGACGATTTTCCTCAGCATTACAAGCTGTTCGCGACCAAGTCGTTCGAATTCAAGGGCGACACCCACCGCAATCACAACACCCTGCTCAACCACTATCAGGGCACCGACGGCATCAAGACCGGCTACACCCGCGCCTCCGGTTTCAATCTGGTTTCTTCCGTGCGTCGCGACGGCAAGCACCTCGTCGCAGTCGTGTTCGGCGGCAAGACCGCCGGCCAGCGCAACGCCCAGATGCGCGCCATCTTGGATCGCTCATTCGCCAAGGCCGAGACGCGCCGCACGCGCGCCCGCCAGCCACAGCTGATCGCAGCTCCCAAGCCCGTCGAGCCGCCAGCGCGCGTCGCGCAGGCACCGGCAAAGCCGACGCCCGCGCAACGTCCACCTAGGCCGTCCGCAGTCAAGGCCAGCATGGATACGGCCCCCAATAACACCGCCAGCAACGACACAACCCGTGCGGATGAAGCCAGCAAGGCTACGGTAAGCAAGGATTCGCCTGGCAACGATACCGCGAGCAAAGCCGCAACTGCCGACGAAGCGCCCGCGACCGATCAAACCTCAGAATCACCCAGCCGGATTGCCATTGCAAAGGTGCGCCGCATTGGCGTGGCAGAGCACCTCGCCCGCCGCCGCGCGGCACGCGCAGCAGCCACGGCCAGTGCCACTCCTGCCCCACAATCGCAATCGGGTACCCCGCAAACTCTGGCCGAACTCATCGCCGCCACCGCCAGCGCCCCGTCCGACAACAAGCCGAGCGCACTTGGCATGCAGGTCGACGGCGCCATCACGCCCGCGCCCAGTGCCGCTACGCCGGTTGGCCTCGCCTCGCGTCCTGCGCCAGAGCCCGAAGCCGGCAGGTCGCCCTCGACATTGCAGGAGCAGTTGTCCGGCATCCTTGCCTCCAATCGACCTGCTGCCCTGAAGGAATCAGCCAGCAGCAAGGCGACGACCGCATCCGAAATGCCAGCCACGCAATCAAACGGCAACCCGCAAGCTGCCGCCGCCGGAACCCACTACGTCCAGATCGGTGCTTTTGGCAGTGAGGTTGAAGCCCAGCGCAAGCTCGATGCCGTCCGTGCGCGCGCAGCCAAGCTCTTGAGCCGCGCCGCACCGGTAACCGAGTCCTACACCAAAGGGGAGCGCCGCTACTTTCGCGCGCGGTTTGCAGGATTCGACGCCAGCTCCGCAACCACCGTCTGTCAGGAGTTGCGGCGCCAGTCGATCGACTGCTTCGTCAGCCGGACACCCTGAGCGACAGCTGAAAGTCGCAGCCGCGACGCATCATTTGAAGCGCTGCCCTCATGCCTCGTCGGCGGCCTCGAGCAGCACATCCTTGGCTTCGTTGATCTTCGCCGACAGATAGGTCGACCCGCCGCGATCGGGATGCAGTCTCAGCATCAGCTCGCGATGCGCCCGCCTGATGTCCTCGCGGCTCGCCCCCGGCGCAATCCCAAGGATTTCATAAGCCTCATCTACACCCATCCGCCCACCGGGCCCACCGGAGAACCGCTCCTCGCCACGTTTGACGTCCTCGCGCCAGCTCGGCTGCATCTGATCGAGATAGGTCTCGATGATCTGCGCTGATTGCGGATCGGCGATGCGGCAGTCCTGCCATAACAGCGCCAGCTCTTCCGCCTTCAGGCTTTCGATCGCGCGGCCCTGGAATATGCCCTTCAGCACCCGCCCCGAAATCCGCCCCGTCTCGTGGTCGAGCCGCATCTCCAAGTGATCGGTGACGACAAGCGAGGTTTGCGCGCTGCTGCGACCCGCTGGCCCGAACAGGCCGCCGCCGCCCGACGCCAGCAGCCACAGGCCGAGCATTGCCAGTGGCGCCGCAAGTTGTATCCCCCCGCGCAGCGTGACCAGGACGGCGGCAACCAGCGCCGCGCCGCCGGCAACTTGCCTGATCCTCTGCGCCATCACCGCCGGACTGGTCCGCAGGAACCACCACAGCAGGAAACCGACCGCGGCGACAGCGGCACTGGCAATGAGGAAGGTGCGCATCAGCGACGCCTCTTGGGTGGCGGCAGGGCGGCCAGCAGTTTTCGTGCACCGGCCGCACCGCGACCGTCGCCCAAGGCCTCGAGCCCGCTCCGGCCACGCGCTGCGTAAACTGCAACCGCGGTCAAGAGCTCGCGCAATTGCCCCGCCGATCCCTGATCGAAGCGGCAGTGCGCGCCACCCGACAGCCGCGCGATCTCCGCGAATGCCGTCGAGGCGTTCTGGTCCCGGCCTTCCTGAAACAGAAACACCGGGATCCCGACCAGCTTCAGTTCTCCCGCCTTTGCCGCCAGCTGATCGATGTCCTCTTCCACACAATCGCCCACATAGACCATCGCGCCGACACGATGGCGCCCCGCCTCGCCGCGCGCATGTGAGAGCACCTTGCCGATTTGCGTCTTGCCGCCCTGGCATTCAACCGTCGTCATCAGACGTGCCAGCGCCTGCGGATCCGACACCCACTTGGAGGCACGGCACTCGCCGAACCCGCGAAAATAGACGAGCTGCACGTCAAGCCCACCGACAGCTTTCACCGCCTCGAACATGTCCGCCTGATGCGCCAACGCCATATCCCACGTCGGTGCCCGACTCATGGTCGCGTCCATGGCGAAGATCAGCCGCCCGAGCTCGCCAGTCGCCAGCGGCCCGACCGCCTTCATCTTCTCGATGAACGCCGCCACCTCCGCATCGCCGGTGCGCTGTTGGCCGGGCAAAGCGTCGGCGCGACCGCCGGCATCCGGCACCGCCCCACCGGACGCCGGTCGCACCGATGTCGACGGCAGATCGCCAACGTCTGGCTTTTTCGTGTTGCTCATAGAGGCCATCGCGAGTGCAGGTCGAACGGATCACGTCGCTTCCAACGTGATTGAACATGGCGAGCCGCCGGCACACCTGCAATGCCGGCAGCCAATGAGAGTGAAGCATGTCGTCGCAATTAGGGTCCGTCCTGCGTGCCGTAATCAGCCCGGCCCCTTCTCGCCTTTCGGCTTGCGCGCACCAGCCCCTCGACCCGGCCCAGACAGCAGCGCCGCGTTGCCGCCCGCCGCAGTGATGTCGACCGAAAGCACACGCTCGCTGGCAAGTGCCGGAAGCATCCACGGTCCACCGGCCTTCGGCCCCGTGCCCGACAGCCCCTCGCCGCCGAACGGCTGCACGCCTGGCACCGCACCGATCTGGTTGCGGTTGACGTAGATGTTGCCGACCCGCGCGTGCTCGGCGAACTTTTCTGCCACCGCCTCGATCCGGCTGTGCACCGACAGCGTCAGCCCGTAGCCCGATCCGTTGATGGCAGCGATCACCTTGTCGAGATGCCCTCGCTGGAAGCGGATCACATTGAGGATCGGACCGAACAATTCGCCGCCGACGTCCTCCAGCCGGCCAACCTCGAAGATGGCGGGCGTGACATAGGTGCCGACCCGGCACGGCTCCGGCAGCGCCATGTCGATGATCGTGCGATGCGACCGTGATAGTCGCAGCTTGGCCGCATCGAGCCGGTCCTGCGCTTCCTCCTCGATCACCGGGCCGACGTCTGTCGCATAGTCGAGCGGATCGCCGATATCGAGCGCCTCCGTCGCCCCCGCCAGAAGATCGATGATGCGGTTGGCGACGTCGTCCTGAATAAACAGCACGCGCGCCGCCGAGCAGCGCTGCCCGGCACTGTCGAACGCCGAGCGCACCGCGTCGCGCACCACTTGCTCCGGCAGCGCTGTCGAATCCGCCACCATCGCATTGATGCCGCCGGTCTCGGCAATGAACGGCACGATCGGCCCGCGACGCTCCGCCAGCATCCGCTGTATCGCCCATGCCGTCTCGTTGGAGCCGGTGAACAGCACGCCGTTGATCCTGGGATCGCGCACCAGCGCCGCACCGACATCGCCACCGCCCGGCAGCAGCTGCACGCAATCGGCCGGGATGCCCGCTTCGTGCATCAGCTTGACCGCCAGCCAGGCGACAATCGAGCTCTGTTCGGCCGGCTTTGCCAGCACCGGATTGCCGGCGGCAAGTGCGGCCGCCACCTGACCCGTGAAGATCGCCAGCGGAAAATTCCACGGACAGATTGCAGCGATCGGACCGCGTGCCCTCAGGTCGATCGTATTGGTTTCGCCGGTCGCCCCTTTGAGCAGCTTCGGCCCGGTGAAGATGCGGCGTGCCTCGCTTGAATAGTAGCGCAGTACATCGACCGACTCGCGCAGCTCCGCCTGCGCGTTCTCCACCGTCTTTCCCGTCTCCCGGATGACGACAGCCATCAGCCGCGCGCGATCGCGCTGGAACATGTCGGCCACCGCATCGAGCATGTCGGCGCGCGTTTCGGCGGGCGTCCTGTCCCAGCGGTGCGCGGCCGCCTCGGCACACGCAATCGCCCGCTGCACCGACAGTCGCGAGGCGAACTGCACGGTGCCCAGACGCTCCCGACGGTCATGCGGACAAAGGACAAGACGCGGCTCGTCCTCCTCCTTGACCGGCTTGCCGTCGATCAGCGGCCCGGCGGTGAAGGGCTCCTTGAGCTTGGCGCCGATCTCCGCGATGAGCCCCGCCCGTATCGTCGGTTCGGTGAGCGCCAGACCATCGGCAACGCGGCGCTCCGGCTTCAGGATATCGCGCGGTGCCTTGAGCGGCAGATCGCGCTCGATGCCGGCGCGCCCGCCGCTTGCCCACGCTTCCGTCAATGTCGCAACCGGATCGCTCAGCATCTCGCCGATCGACACCGTCTCGTCCGCGAGCTGGTTGACGAACGAGGAATTGGCGCCATTCTCAATGAGTCGCCGCACGAGATAGGCCAGCAGATCAGCGTGATCGCCGACCGGCGCATAGACGCGACACGGCCGTCCCAGCGCCGCCCCGCCCTTGACCTCGTCGAAAAGCGCTTCACCCATGCCATAGAGCCGCTGCAGCTCGAAGGTCCTGCTGCCGCCGGCGATGTGGACCGCAGCTAACGTCTGTGCGTTGTGCGAAGCGAACGCCGGATGAAAAGCTTCCGGGTCGGCCAGCATGTAGCGCACCGCGGCCATGTACGACAGGTCGGTATGAACCTTGCGCGTCAGCACCGGATAGTCGGCAAGCCCGCGCTCCTGTGCCCACTTGATCTCGCTGTCCCAGTAGGCGCCTTTGACGAGCCGCACCGGAATGCGCTTGCCGGCCATTTGTGACAGGCGTCTGAGCCACCGCAGCACAGGGATGGCACGCTTCGAATAGGCCTGCACCGCAATGCCCAGTCCATGCCAGCCGTTGGACGCCGGATTGGTGAACATCTGCGCGAACGTCTCCAGCTCGAGATCGAGGCGGTCCTGCTCCTCCGCGTCGATCATCACGGCAATGCCGCGTTCGCGCGCTGCCCGGACAAGCGTGATGAGGCGCGGACTGAGTTCGTGCTTGAGGCGCCGTTCCTTGCCCGGCTCGAAACGAGGATGCAGCGCCGACAGCTTGACCGAGATGTTGGGCCGCGCCATCAGCACGTCCGCATGCTGGTTGGGCGCCGGCCCTGCTGCCTTGCCGATCGCCTCGATGGCACTGAGGTAGCGGTCGAAGTAGCGCTTGGCATCGGCGTCCGAGCGCGCCGCCTCACCGAGCATGTCGTAGGAGATGCGGTATCCGTCCGCCTCCAGCGCCTTCGCCCGCCGGATCGCGGTGCCTATGTCGGCACCGATTACGAACTGCTCGCCGAGCAGCTTCACCGCGCGCCGCAGCGCCGTGCGGATCACGCCCTCGCCGGTCCGCGCGACCATGCGTTTGACCGCATCGACCGGCGACCGCCCCGCCGCATCCCCGAGCTTCACCACGCGCCCCGTCATGAGCAGACCGAACGTCGACGCATTGACGAAGAAGCTGCCAGACTGGCCCAGATGCCGCGCCCACTGCCCGTCGCCGATCTTGTCGGCGATGAGGCGGTCCGCGGTCTCGCTGTCGGGAATGCGCAGCAGCGCCTCAGCCAGGCACATCAGGATGATGCCTTCGTCGCTGGACAGACCATATTCGGTCATGAACGCGTCGAAGCCCTTGGCGCGCGCCTTGGCACCACGCGCCGAAGTCACCAGCCGCCGTGCCAGCTCCGCTGTGCGACGCGCCTCGTCCTCGGTCCACGCCGATCGCTCGATCAGCGCTCCGACCAGTCCAGGCTCCTCGTGGAGATGATAGGCAGCGATCTCATCGCGCGACGCCACAGGATCGCTGTGCGCCGGCGGCTCGGCCGCTTGCGCTGTCTCTCGCATCGTCTTGAAGCCCACCATCCGGCAATGACCTCGCCAATATCGCACCGCCACGGCTTGAGGTTCGCCACAGCTCCGCCGCTTCGAGCCGCCCACCGACTCGAATGCGCCCGCAGATTAGCAAATCGAAGGCGGCGGCACCCGATTCGTGATTGCATGCGGAGCTCCTCACACCGCCTTGAGCCTCTTGACGCCGCCCGATCAACGGCCGAGCTTGCCGGTCCGGCCGGCGTTGGCGATGCGGATTGCCCTGCTGCCGGCACGGGAAATTGGAATTTTGCCAAGGCCGCACACATCATGCCGACCCCGAAGATCTCCCGCACACTCAAGGATCTGCGCCGGCGAATCGCGCACTATCGCAAGGCCGGCGAGACGATCGCACTGGTCCCGACGATGGGGGCGCTGCACGAGGGGCATCTGACCTTGGTGCGCACGGCGAGGAAAAAGGCCAGCCGCGTCGTCGTCTCGATTTTCGTCAACCCGACGCAATTCGCGCCCAACGAAGACCTCGCCCGCTATCCGCGCGACGAGATTGGCGACCTCAAGAAGCTGGGCACGGTTTCAGCCGATCTCGTCTGGTCACCCAATGCCGATGAGATGTATGGCGAAGGCTTTGCCACCCGCATCGAGGTGAGGGGCGCCGCGGAAGGACTAGAGGGCGCCTTCCGGCCACATCACTTCGGCGGCGTCGCCACAGTTTGCTGCAAGCTGTTCAGCCAGGTGACGCCCGACGTCGCACTGTTCGGCGAGAAGGACTACCAGCAGCTTTGCGTCATCCGCCAGATGGTGCGCGACCTGAACCTGCCGCTGGCCATCCACGGCGTACCGACCGTGCGCGAGAAGGACGGGCTCGCATTGTCTTCGCGCAATACCTATCTCTCGCCCGAGGAACGCGCTGCAGCACCGGCCTTGAACGCAGCCATTCGCGCCGTCGCCGCCGGTGTTGCCGGCGGCGGCAAGCAGGCAGCAGCCATCAAGTCCGCCACCGTAACGCTCGAGCGTGCCGGCTTCGGCCCGATCGACTACGTCGCCGTCGCCGATGCCGAAACCCTTGGTCCATGGAAACCTGAAAGCGGACGGCCGGGCCGCGTGCTGGCCGCCGCCAAGCTCGGATCGACGCGCCTGATCGACAACGTGCCGGTGCCGCGTCGGAAATCATGAGCCACAGCATTCCTCGACGCACCGCCTGCAGCTGCAAGTGACCGGAGACCATGCCATGACACGACCACAGGCCGAGATCGTCTACGGCGCCATTCTCGGCGCCATCGTCGGCCCTGCCTACGTCATCGGCAAGGCGATGTGGGCGGGCGACATAATGAGCGCGTTCAACACGGGTCTCATCGCCGCCGCCGTGATCGGAGCGATCGGCGGCGCCCTCGCCTTCATGATCCGCCACTGGGCGCGATAACCGGGCCGCTCCGCGCGATCGCCGCCCCGCAAAAAAACTTTGGGGATTTCAGCATCTTCAGGATCGCAGTCCCGGTTTGCCGTGGCGCAATCGCCACGCGCACCTCCACCCCGGCTTGCCAACCTGCAGCGCCGCGTGCCATCTGAACCCGATCGAAGGACCAAAACAGATTCGCCCGACGCCTCGTTCCGCGTCAGCTCCGGGCCGCGCCAACTTGCGGTGCCAAACTGACCTGGAACGACGACCATGGACGACTCGACTGGCGATCTCTTCTCCACCTCTGACAAGGCCATGAGCAACAAGTTGAGCGCACGCACTCGCGGGTCGGGCGACGCATCCGACAATTACACGGCAGCCGACATCGAGGTCTTGGAGGGCCTGGAGCCGGTCCGCCGCCGCCCCGGCATGTACATCGGCGGCAAGGACGAGAAGGCGATGCACCACCTTTTCGCCGAGGTGATCGACAACGCCATGGACGAGGCGGTCGCCGGCCACGCCACGTTCATCGAAGTGTATCTGGGTGCAGACGGCTTTCTCTCCGTCACCGACAACGGCCGCGGCATCCCCGTCGACAACCACGCCAAGTTCAAGAACAAGTCGGCGCTCGAGGTCATCATGACCACGCTGCACTCCGGCGGCAAATTCGACGGCAAGGCCTACAATACGAGCGGAGGCCTGCACGGCGTCGGCGTCTCTGTCGTCAACGCGCTGTCGGAAACCTTGGAAGTCGAGGTGGCACGCGACAAGCAGCTCTACCGCATGGTGTTCTCGCGCGGCCACGCCGAGACCAAGCTGGAAAAGCTCGGCGCCATCATGAATCGCCGCGGCACCAAAGTGCGCTTCAAGCCCGACCATCAGATCTTCGGCAAGGGCTGCCATTTCAAGCCGGAACGCATCTATACGATGGCGCGCTCCAAGGCTTATCTGTTCGGCGGCGTGCAGATCCGCTGGAGTTGCGAACCCGCACTCATCACCGACAAGGAGACGACGCCCGCCGAAGCGGTCCTGCACTTCCCTGGCGGCCTCAAGGACTTTCTCACCGCGACGATCGACGGCGCCACTCGCGTCTCCAAGGATCTGTTCGCCGGACGCGTCGAAAAAGCCGGCGGGCACGGCAACGTCGAATGGGCGATCGCCTGGATTGCCGACCGCGACGGATTCTCCCGCTCCTACTGCAATACGATCCCGACACCGGAAGGCGGCACGCACGAGACGGGCCTGCGCCAGGCGCTGACCAAGGGGCTGCGCGCCTATGGCGACCTCGTCGGCAACCGCAAGGCGCCGCAGATCACCTCCGACGACGTCATGGGCACCGCTGCCGCGATGCTCTCCGTCTTCATCCGCGAGCCGGAGTTCCAGGGCCAGACCAAGGACAAGCTCGCCACCCAGGAAGCCACGCGTATCGTCGAGACCACCTTGCGCGATGCCTTCGACCACTGGCTCGCCGACAATCCGCAGCAGGCGACCCGGCTGCTCGACTGGACCGTCGAGCGCTCAGAAGAGCGCATGCGCCGCCGCCGCGAGAAGGAAGTTGGCCGCCAGTCCGCCACTCGCAAGCTGCGCCTGCCCGGCAAGCTCGCCGACTGCACCGTGCAGCAGGCGGCCGGCACCGAGATATTCATCGTCGAGGGCGATTCAGCCGGCGGTTCCGCCAAGAGCGCACGCCTGCGCGAGACCCAGGCCATCCTGCCGTTGCGCGGCAAGATCCTCAATGTCGCCAATGCTTCGTCGGCCAAGCTCGCGCAGAACCAGCTGCTCTCCGACCTCGTCACCGCCTTGGGTGTCGGCCTTGGCGCCAAGTACCGCGACGAAGAACTCAGATACGAGCGCGTCATCATCATGACCGACGCCGACGTCGACGGCGCGCATATCGCCTCGCTGCTGATCACGTTCTTCTACCAGGAGATGCGGGCCTTGATCGAGAACGGCCACCTCTATCTGGCGGCCCCCCCGCTCTACAAGATCACGCAGGGCAACAAGTCGCTTTATGCGCGCGACAACAAGCATCGCGACGAGCTGCTGAAGAAGGAATTCAAGCCCTCACCGCAGCCCAAGATCGGCCGCTTCAAGGGCCTGGGCGAAATGAACGCCTCGGAGCTGAAAGAGACGACGATGGACCCCAAGGTTCGCACGCTGTTGCGCGTCGAGATCGGTGAGGGCGATCCAAGCGAGCTGTCGGAGGCCGTCAATGCGCTGATGGGATCGAAGCCCGAGGCCCGCTTCCGCTTCATCCAGGACCGTGCCGCCTTCGCCAAGGATCTTGATATCTGAGGAGGTGGCACGCGCGGGACTCCGGTCGCGGCCGCGCCTGCACAGCAACGTCGGATAGATCGTGCAGCCTCATGGAAATCGAGTGGCGGTCCCTATGTCCGCCAAACTCACTTCCAGGGCTTTCCGCGAGCGTCCGACGATCTACTGAATTCACAGAGGAAAGCCGCCTAGAACATCCACATCTGTTCCTCCGCATCCTTCCACAACCGGGTATTTTGTTGGGGCCCAAGTTGGGGCCCTGGCGAGGGGAGGGAACTATGGCGCGAGAGATCTACAAGCTGAACGCCTTGCAGGTGGCCAAGTTGGCGAAGCCCGAGCCGAGCCTATCGCGTCCAAGACGCCTGCTATGCGCTCGGAATCGGCCGCACCAGCCTTTATGAGTTGGTCAAGACCGGTGAGCTGAAGCTCATCAAGGTCGCCGGCAGAATGCTCGTGCCGCGCTCCGAACTCGAGCGGCTGACGAGCATCGACGGCGCAGTCTGAAAGCAGCACCGCCGCCCCGGCGGCAACCGGCAGCGGCGGCAAATCTCACATCGATATCCAAGACATCGACGGACCTAGTTGTATCGCGTAGCGCCCTGAATTTCGAGGCGTGGTGCCGTCGTCCAAAATACGGACGACCCACATGCAGACCATTCAGCACAACGCCCCGCACACCGCGGGCACTTACAGACACCGCGCGGCTTGTTGGGCAGCAGCGGCGCGAACACACGCCATTCGAAGTCGGTGAGGTCGTATCTGGCCATGATCCAATCTCCTTTGTAGAGTTTGAATCACGTTCCCGCTGATTTGGGAATCCTTTATGAGTACGCGACCTAGAGTCGGCGTCGCGGACGGCCTCGCCAACCACTTCCGCAACCAGAGGCACTATGTCAGCCGTTCAGAGGTTGATTATTCTTCCGGCGATCGACGGCGTCTCGACGTCGATGGCGAGGCTGCAAACGGCGCTCTCGATCCACGAGTCGCCTTGCAGGATTGGCGCTGCGAGATACGTCCCGGTTCGCCCGTAGACCAGATCCACCTTCCTCCTCCGCAGCCTCGTTTGCCGCGACCGGCAAGAAGGAACTGGTAGGGCACCACGATACCCAAATCACTACCAATTGTAAGTGTATCCGGCGCCGATCATATCGACATGACCAGAAAGGCGGCCCTCAAGCGTGCCGCTTGCCGGATTGCTCGCCTTCACTGGGCCAGGCTCCAGCATCAACCTTCCACAGCTCAACGAGAAACGGCCGATGCCGGGAACGTCCTGAATGATGCCGATGCCAGCGATAATCTTGTCGCTATCGGGACTGAGCGTCGAGCCGCTGCCATTTTTTGATGCGCCCTTGTCGAGTGCGATTCCGAGCGTGACTTCCGTTGCAGCAGAAATCCTGTACCCGACACCGAGAGCCGCAAGCCAGGTATTCTCCCACGCAATCTGCCGCCGTTCTTGCGGTCTGCCCGAGGTGAAGGAAAACTCGAATCCCTGGAAGCGTTGCCAGCCGGTCCATTGCCATTCCGCAAACAGCCGCCAGCGATGATCGAGCCGTTGTTCGACGCCGAGAGCAACATGGTGGGGGAGATCGAGATCGTATCTTACTTGCTCGATCGGCAAACCGGCTACGGCAGCACCTGTGTACCCCTTCATGCGGTGTGTCATCGCCGAGCGCCAGGATAGGCCGATGCGGCTGCCTTCGGTCGGCGTCCAAAGTAGGCCAGCCACCGCCCCCATACCCCAACTCGTCGCCTCGAGAAATGCGCCTGTGCTGGCGAATACACCACCACCGAGCGGTACCACCGCGCTGTTGGCGAATTGGTTCTCCATGCGCTGGATCTGTACCCCACCGGCAAGAGCCAGCGACGGCGTAGCCTGCCAGCTGACGGCTCCGGTCATGTTCGTGCCGACCATGTAGGACTTCTGCAGGTGGAATCGGCCCGCCCAGGAGTTGCGCGTCTCGGCATCGGTTGCAAACGGTGCGGACGACCCCAGTCCGAGGACGACGCCTTGCGCGAGCGGAACGACGCTGACGCTGCCCGGTGCCAGGGCCGGTGACATGAGGTTGCCACTGTCGCCTTCGGCTAGCAGCGGGGTGCCAAGCGGCGATACGGCCTCATTGGCTGTGATGCGAACGTCGGCAAAGAAAGCGCGCACGTCGACGAAGGATTGCGCCGACGTGACTTTCGCGATCGACGCCGGATTGTAGAGAAAGAAACCCGCATCGTCGCTGCGCGCTGACGCACCCGCGAATGCTGACCCAATCGCAGTCGTCGATTGATATGGGCTGTGGAAGCCGCCTGCGACGGCTGTGGCACCTGCGAAGAGGGTGCCGCCGAAGAGTGCAGCAATAACGAAGAGGCTGACGACCGGTGCGATGATGCGAATTGAGCGGGCGTCGGACGATGACAAGCAGCAACCCCTTCGATGCGGGATCTGAATGTTTCAAATAGAAGAAAGGCGACGTGCATAAAGAAGGCGTTTGAGCGAAACAAACGCCGGTTGGGCAAAGCTGACTGATATCGTACAAGACGCCAAGACGTTTGGCATTCAATCAGTCATTTTTGAAGACCGCTGTGTTTCGGCTGCTCGTCTTCGGAGGGCATGGATATGCAATCGGCGAAGGGTTTCTCTACGCTCGTCGGCGAAATTTATGATGCCGCACTCAATCCGGGTGTCTGGAATGGAGTGCTTGCTCGCATCTGCGAAATGCTCGATGCCAAGGCGGCCTCGATCAATGTCAACAATCCCATCGACGGCAAGGTTTCGATGTACCTCGAGCACGGCACCGATCCGGCATGGACGGCACTGTTGATGTCGACTTACGGAGCCATGAGCCCGATCGGAGCGGCGGTGCTGGTGGCCGATGTCGACCAGCCCATCGGCGCATTCGATTTCGTGGATGAGGACGAATACGTCGAAAGCCGCTTTTACAAGGAATGGTGCGCACCGCAGGGCTACCATGACCTCATGGGGGCGCTGATTGCAAAGCGACCTCGTGAAGTTGGTTCATTCGCGACGGCCCGCCATGTCAGCAAGGGCCGGTTCGACAGCGAGCACCGGGAATTCGTCGGTTTGATCGCGCCGCATATTCGACGCGCGGTTACCATTTCCGGACTGCTCGAACGGCGGGCGATGGAAACTAGCGCACTCGCAAGTGTCATGCAGCATCTGGCCGCTTCCGTACTGCTCGTCGATCGCTTCGGGGCGATTGTTCGCATGAATCCATCCGCGGAGGCGTTGTGTGAGGACGGCCTAGCCGCGGCTAAGAAGTCAGGGCGAATATACTTGACCCATGCGGAGGCACAGCGCCAGCTAATGGCCACACTGTCCGCTGGCGTCAGCGAGCCGGTCCTAATACCCATGACTGATCTGGCCGGCTCCGGCCTTATCGTAGCGGTTCTCATGGCCGACGCGCGATCGGGGCTGCACGCAGTCATAATCAACCGGACAGAGGACGAGTTGCCACCGATCGGCAAGCATCTGGCGCAGTTGTTTTCCCTGACACCGCGCGAGGTTGCAGTCCTGATGCCGTTGCTGCAGGGACGCACGATCGAGATGGTGGCGAGCGAACTCGGCATCACGGAAATGACGGCGCGCACACATCTCAAGCGGCTGATGACGAAGACGGGAACGAGCCGACAAGTTGACTTGGTGCAGACCGTGCTGAAGGCGATGCCGCCCATACGATTGTAATCGTGCATTCGCTTGCCGTGGACCGATCAGTAACGCTGCATCGACGCCCTCATCGGTCCGGAGCAGAACCCTTCTCTGAATCGAAGCAGCCAAGGTAGGCTTCGGTCGGAACCTCGCGACTCGAGGCGCAGTGGTGGTAGCTCATGAGGTCGTCGACGGTCCGATACAGCGCGTAGGGCGCAATCAGGAAGCGGTCGTTGGAATCGCCGTAATGGCCGAGCCGGCTGATCTTGCCCGCTGCCGAGGGATTAGCTTCGATCATCGCATCATGCAGCGTGTCGCCAACGACAAAATTGTCGGGCAATTGGTCAAAGGGGCCATCATAGAACGTATTGTGGCTCGCGTTGTGATCGTGGACGCCGATCAGAATCTTGCGCGGGCGGTGGTGGTCGACATAGAACGCGAAGCCGGTGCGTGAACCAATCTGGATGCGGGGCGTCCGCGCCGATGGCACGAGCGTGTCGGGCACGCCGTCGCTCTCGTCCAGAACATAGCGAAACGCCTTGAACGTGCGGTCGTATGCGAGCAGGAAGCGCACGCCTGACTCATCGAAGATCGGACCGATGAAAGTTTCCGTATCTGCCAGCTGGCCCGCTGAAGGCTTCACCGCGGACAAGTCGTTGAGCACGAACGTTACGGTGCGGCCATTGGCAGTTATGCGATAGGAAAGCCGGCCGGAGCACTCCACGCGCACGCCGTCTTCCGTACCCAATCGGGCATAATGTGTCGGGGACGGCTCGCGCCACGGCGCATAGTCCTCGAAATAGGCGAAGTGCACATAGCCGTCATCGCGATCACGCAAGTCGAGGCGGATGTTGCCGGAGTAGTGCAGCCCGGCATGGAAGAAGGCAAAGTAGTAGTAGTTCTCCGTCGGGTAGACCGTTACGCGCTCGGGCAATTGCGCGAGGACGAGACCGAACATCACGCGCGGATCATCGATGGGCAGCGATGCCGGCGCTCGTACGTCGGCGAGCATCTGCTCGTTCGTTTGGAGTGACAGTCCGCTGCCGGCACGCGTCGACGTGCCGAGCGAAAGGACCACGAGCAGCGTTACAAGGGCAATGACGACCACCCGGCAGAACGCCGGGCGGCAATTTGTTCCGAGGTTGCGGCATGTTGCGCGCATAGCGTGGTGGTGTTCCAGTTATTACGGCGTCTTGTTGCCGGCGCCGGACGTCATGGTGTTATGGTCGAACGGTAGCTTCGTTCCTCCCTTGGGCTTGCCGACGCCCTTGTTGTAGGAGGTGGTGACGCCATTGTGCTGGAACGGCCGTTCCACCCCCTTCTGCTTGTCGACACCCTTGTTGTAGGTCGTGGTGACACCGTTGTGCTGGAAGGGTCTCTCGTTGCCCTTCAATTGTGGCTTGTCGACGGACTTGCTGCCTCCTGTGGTGACGCCGTTGTGCTGGAACGGACGCTCGGCGCCGCTCTTGGGGCGAGGCAATTTGCTTGCGCCGTAGGATTCGGATCCCTGGTGAACGGGCACGGACTTGCTGGCGGGAGGAACCTGTACGAGCACGACTCCGCCTGTGACGTTACTGACGCTGCTGCGAACAAGCTGAAGCGAAGCGGCCTCGCAGGTTCCGGCGAAGATGCCAACCACAAGACATGCCACTGGGGCCAGCGCAATGGCACGATGTTGGATGATCGAATAGACCTTCATATTACTCCTCCACAGCGCAGCTTGATTGCCCGGACCCATGGCAGCTGCGCGCGAATCATTTCTCTGGTCCCTGCGACTTCCCCGGGGGGGCTTGCCGAACTCCATCGTTCGCGCAGACCCATATGGCCGCGCGCCTAGCACTCACGTCGCGAGCGCTCCTCGCGATTTTCGCCAAGAAGATAACGAGGCGGCATGCCGCACTCGTGCAATCGATCTTACGGCGCCTCGTTCCCAACAGTGTCCCGTTGGACGACGGCCTCGGTCTAATCTTTTATCGGCCTTGTGACGAATTGGGTCGTATCGGAAGCTCTCTTGGAAACATTGCTCATCATCCGCTCGTTGGCCCTCTGCTTCTGCAGGCTCTCTTGCAATCTTGCGCTCTGCTCGGAAGACAACTGATCGCCACCATCGCTGGTGTTGCGGGAGGCGCCGTTGCCGCCGGGGCGAGAGGGCTGTGCGGCGCTGGCTGGTGCGGACGACTTTCCGATCGCCGCTCTATTCCTCGCCATCGTTTCCGCTGCCGGAACTGGTGAACTCAGGAGGGTGCCGAGCAAGATTGCAAGACCTACAACACGGTTCATCTCTGCAGCTCCAGATCCTCGACATCTCCGCCCTCGTCGCTGCCGCTGCGGGCATTCTTGCGACCAGGCCCCCTGGGCTTCTTCCTGAAACTTTCGCCGGGGCCCGACGCCGCTGCTTCCCCGCCGGTGCGCTTCACTCCGACATAGACCTCGTCTTCGGTCTGGGTAGGATTGTTGACCTTCTCGCCTTTCGGCAATCGTGCCGGACCTTTCGGCCCCTTCTCGATGCCCGCGCGAGTAGTACTGGGATTACCCGTATTGGTGTTCTTGTCGAGGATCGGTCCGCTGGACTTGCTGCGAACGAGGTTGCCTGGGCCAGAGCCACTGATCTCGCCATCAGTGCGTTTGATCTCGCTATTCGTCGGCGGCTTGAAGGTTTCCGGCCGCGGCCTCTCGATCTTGGCAGGCTTGGTGAGAACTCCTGGATTCTCCTGGGCTTGTACAGTTCCACATGCCAGCACCACCGCGGTGATGATCCAATGACTTTTGCGCGCCATGGTCGTGCCTTTCCTGTTCCAGCCCCGGACCTCGTCGATGCAGCGTTCCCAAGCGCCGCGTGCGAATTACATGTCCTCACAATTTCGGTGACTTAGCCTCCGGCATTGGCTTCATCTGTTGGGCCTTGGAGCTGGTGACGTTGTGGGCGCCGTAATCGCTCTTCGGTCCCATCTTCGCCTTGCCCATTTGCTCCTGCCGGTGGCGCTCCATCGTAGTGGTGGCGCGGCTGTGGGCGCCTTCATCGGATCTCGGCGGCAAGTTCGCCTTGCCCATCTGCTCCTGCCGGTGGCGCTCCATCGTAGTGGTGGCGCGGCTGTGGGCGCCTTCATCAGATCTCGGCGGCAAGTTCGCCTTGCCCTGTTCCTCCTGCTTGCGGCGCTCCATCTTCGTGGTTGCCTCGCTGTGGGCGCCGGTTTCCCCTTTCGCACCCTTGGGGCCATACTCCAGTCCCTTGACCAGGGAAGGCGGTGTGGTCGTACCCGATGGACCCATTGCAGCGTTTGAAGCGCCGTCGCGAGCGGGCTCAGTCGTCTTTTCCTGTGCGTCGGAAGGCACCGAAATGAACAGCGCTGCGGCGATCGCGGTTGCGTGCCGTAATGGTCCTCTCGAATTGCTTACTCGTGTCCGCATTTTTATCGTTTGCTCCGGTCATGCCGCGCTGCTTCTGCCCTGCTTCGGCAACCGATCGCCGTACAATAGGGCCGTACTCAGAACCCGAAATCGTCCTTGTAGAGCTTGTTGAGGTCCTCGATGTGTGGTCTGGGCACTGCCGGATCGAAGTCATCGATCGGCAGGCGATTGGGTGCCGAATAGGAAAACTTCGGCTGCGCCAGAATGAGCGCGCGGCGACGGGCGACTTGCGCCACTGACGGAGCCACGCATTCGCCGCTCAACAGCCGGCCTTCGGTGCAAACATTTGGTCTTGTCGCCGCAGCCGACTGCGCCTCGGCGGCGGTCATTGCGCCTGCACTCAAGATGATGGCCAGCAGGAGGCCTTGCGGGTGGAACGCCATATTTTGTCCTTTCAGAATCTGGCGCTACCGCCGAGCGTGAACAGCCAGACATCGGAATCGATCGGTGGAGAGTCTCCAAGCCCACCACCACCAGACTTGGGCGGGTTCTCGAACTCGTAGAGCCAGCTGCGCTCCGCGCTGGCCGTGATGGCGACCATGTCGGTCAGGTCGTAGCGGGCCGACAGCCCCGCCGACCAGATGCGCTTGGAAGGAACGAACTGGAAGGTTGCTGGATCCCAGTCGTTCTGTTCGCGCCAGATGAAGCCGCCAGCGGGCGTGATGGACCACGGCCCGTCGGTATAGGTCGTGCTCAAGCGCACGGTGGCCAGATGGTTATTGGAATTGAAGCGTTCGGGGATGAGATCGTTGAGTTCGCCATTGAGGACGTGATTGCGCTTGAAGTGCATCCAGCTCACGTTGAGGTCGCTTGACCAGCCGGGGCTCCACGCGTAGCCGAGCCCACCGGTGAGGATTGTTCCCAGTCCATTGCGCGAATACGGATTGTGGTCGAAGGTCGTCTTGGACTCATCGATGATGGAGCCATTGAGCGAGCCCGACAAGGCATCCTTCTGGAACCTGATCCCCAGTCCGGCCGTCCACGTGTCACCGGGATCGATCTGCGCCAATGCCTGTATGCCGTTATCGCCGGGGACCGAGCGATCGAAACGCCCGCGTTTGTTGTAGCCGAGCGATACCGTTGCAACGACCGTCTCGCTCAAGGGAATATTGGCGCCGAGGGTCGGCGCGACGTTGACACCACTGCCGAACGCGGCGAGCTGGACAAGGTCGGAATCGACCATCGCGAGCCTCTGGTCGCCACGCAGCACCGTTTCTCCGGTCGGCAGGTTGACTGCCATTTGCACGTAGGGCTGGATACCGGCGATATGAAAGAAGCTCGCGGTTGCCGAGAGCGAAGTGTCAGTGAGAGTTTCAATCTCACCGAACCGTTTCGGCTCCTCGGCGGAGTAGACATTGTTGCGCGTCCACACGTAGCCGGAGCGCGCCAGCAGCTCCAACTTCATCGACTCGTTGGCGAGTGTCGTCTGAACACCCAGAGGCACGTAGACTTGATGGCCACTGCTGGTGCGCTGCCCTGTCGTCGACTGCTTGCTGTCCCACGTTACGAAGCGCGCGTCCGGGCTCAGAATGGTTGCTTGGCTGAAACTGAGACCCGAGCCGTCTGCGTCGTCCGCTAGCGCAGGGTGACAAATTTGTCCGATCGCGACCAATCCAGCGATCACCACCATCGGTCGGACCGGCCTAAACATGGCCGTCTTGTTCGTAGCGCGATGGAAGGATCCCAACATTAATGGTGCACTCCACAAGCACATGCCCAGATCAGTCGGGCGCTGGCGATGCCTGGATGTGCGCGGAGGATAGCGACCAGCAAAGTCTACAGCCCGGCAACCCACTCCTTCGAGCGTTCGCCGGGATCGGCACTGGCAAACATATGAAGTCAAAATTTCCGCAACACACCGTGTTCAGTCAGCCAAGCTATCGAGGCCGTGTTGTGCTCGCGCCCCCCAAATAGGGTATACGCGACGCAAGTGAGTACAATGCGTGGCGCCACTACCACGCCCGTTACTGCAGTGCATTATCGTACCGGCCGAACCCGTCGAGTTTTGACTGTGCCCGCTCGCTGGTGTCCTGCTGCCGTCGTGCTAGTTGGCATTACACACGGCTCTTCCTGAAATGGGGATGTGCCCAAACGCTACGGTGCATTCTGATGTGCGCCCCATATGCGCACCTGCTCAGGTCTGCTTCGGGTCTTGGTCGTGGGAAAACGCTTCCGTCGTTCCCCAGAACCACCGCTTGAATGGATCTTGGCACAATCGGTCCACCTCGACATCTGCTGGCGTGTCCGATGACATCTGTCGGGCACATGTCGCGCTGCGAGCGCCGCGTGGGCTGTATCAGGCCCGTATCGCCTGCATCAGCGGCCTGATGCCGATGATGTTCATCACCCGCGTCAGGTTGTAGGCGAGCACCGCGAGTGCCATTTCGGTCTTGACGTTCTTCAGCCGCTTCATCAGGAAGTGCGTCGCTTCCAGGCGCGCTTTGATGGTTCCGAACGGATGCTCGACCGTCTCGCGTCGCACGCGCATCGCCTGCGGATTTTCATCGAGCCGCCGCTGCACGTCTTCGAGGACGTGTTCATGCTCCCACCGTGCGATCGAGCGATGCGAACTGGTCGTACAACGTTTCCGCAGCGTGCACCTCGAACACGCCGGTATCGCATAGCGTCGGAGGCTCAGGCCATCGGTCTCGCGCTTGTGCGAGGCAAACAACAATGCCTCACCGGCCGGGCACATGTACATGTCCTCAGCTGCAATGTAGCGGAAGTCGGCTTTGACAAAGAAGCCCTTGAGCTTGTTGTTCGAGGTCTGCCGCTTCGGCAGCGTCACGCTGACGCCAGACCCGGAATCAGAGAACAGCCAGGGTCATGAGCAGACCAACCAAACATCGAAAATGCCAGCGGCGCGTCTCGCAAGCCTGATGCCCGAACGCGCCGCCCTGGCACGCGACATCAATCGCGAGATCAACCACCGGCTTGCGCGAACGCGAGGCGGGTTGTTGGGAAAGATGGTAGCGCTCTCGAAAATCGGTGTGTAGTAAATTTGGCCGACCGAACGCAAGATTACCATGAACTGCAATTGACCGTGCTTCCGCAGACGTTGCAATTTGTTCGCCCTTGCACTGGTGGAACACGTATTGGTTCGGATGGTGGTGTTGCCGATCGTGCAATGATAGCCGCTCCTTGCAATATCATTGTGGTCGAGGCCGCTTGTTGGGCCATAAGCATCGATTGATCGGGCGATCTGGCTTGCGCTATGGCGCGGGCTTCGATTTTGGCAATCTCGGCATAGAACTCCGGTAGGGTCACGCGGCCCAGGTCGAGGCGTTCCGCCATGACGAGACGCTCTGAAAGCATACCGCGCACGAGATCCATATGCTGCGGCGATGTTGCAGCAAAATATGTACCATCAGCAGCATTCACGCCTTGCATAAGACGCACGGCAGGCCGTAGCGGGATTTCATTCTGACAGCGACGCATGGCCGCCAGCCGAACTGACTGCGCCGCCTCTGCCGCTGATTATATTCGACCTGCTGATCCAGCGCCGCGCCTTCGGGTTCCGCAATTTCGAGAACTACCGGCGCCGCGTCAGGGCGCTCTGCGCCTGACCTATGGAAACGCTACCTG
>JBGANK010000031.1:0-37032 GCA_044222395.1 Hyphomicrobiaceae bacterium
GGATCCCATGCGACGCGCACGCTTTCGAATCGACCGCCCTTGGCGTCGTAGATGAGCAGCCGTCCGGCAAGGCTGTCGCCGGCCTCCGTGATTTCCTTCAGTACCTCGTTCGCCTGCAGCGTGCGGATGCGCTTCTGCAGGCCAATTTGCCGGTGCGGAGGAGCCTCAGGATTGAACATCGTAGTGTTCCCTGCGGAACCCTTGCCTTTGAATTATTAGTGCACGATTGAACCTCCGAGCGCAGCTTGTGGCTGACGTAAATGTTAGCCCGTGCGGCCGGTGGCCGTCTGACGAATGCGGCCGACGCAACCATGATCAAAACGAAGGATTCATTCATGCGCTCAACAGGAAGTTGTCACCGTTCGACTTTACGACACCTCGCATTCGCACTGCCGACATTCGCTACGGTACTGATCGCCGTTGCCGCTGGGATTGCCGGCGTTTCCTCGGCGACCGGAGAGGCAAGTGCGAGATATTGTGGTCCAAATCATTGCAAGAAGCCGCCTCTGCCGCCGAAGCCTGACAGGCCTGGCCAGCAGAGGAAATAACCGTGCTAGCGCCAGCGGCCGTCTACCGCTGGCGCTAGTCATCAGTCGCTCGAGCTCGTAATCTCGCTTCAAGCGCCAGTGCACGCAGCAGCTGGTGCGGAGGCTTCGTGGATGGATAGATCGCGGATCGAGGGATTGGCCCCTGAAAGCGCGTTGTCGGGATCCCATGCGACGCGCACGCTTTCGAATCGACCGCCCTTGGCGTCGTAGATGAGCAGCCGTCCGGCAAGGCTGTCTCCGGCCTCCGAGATTTCCTTCAGCACCTCGGTCGCCTGCAGCGTGCCGATGACGCCGACGACGGCGCCGAGCACGCCGACTTCGGCGCAGTTGGCGACTGTGCCGGGTGGCGGCGCCTCCGGAAAAATGCAGCGATAGCTCGGATAGGGATCGCCGTGCGAATCGTTGAGGTGCGGCTTGAACGTCGTCACGTAGCCGTCGAAGGGACCGACCGCAGCAAACACCAGCGTGCGCTTGGCGAAATAGCAGGCATCCGACACCAGATAGCGAGTCGCGAAATTGTCCGAGCCGTCGCACACGATGTCGTAGCGCGAAATGATGTCGAGCGCGTTCTTCGCATCGATTCGCGCGTTGTAGGTCTCCACCGCGACGTGAGGGTTGAGGTGCGCGATCATGTCGCGGGCGCTGTCGACCTTAGGCCGGCCGACGTGGGCCGTATCGTGCACGATCTGACGTTGTAGATTGTCGAGCGATACAACGTCGTCGTCGATGATGCCGAGCGTCCCGACGCCGGCCGCCGCCAGATACATGAGCAGCGGCGAGCCGAGCCCGCCGGCGCCGACGACCAGCACGCGTGCCGCCTTAAGCCGCTGCTGGCCCTGGCCGCCCACCTCCTTCAGCACGAGGTGGCGCTTGTAGCGCTGAATTTCTTCCGGTGTCAGCATCGTCTTGGTGGCGTCATCGAAGAGACGACCTGCCGCTTGGCCGCCCAGGCTCAAAGTGGTGCACGAAGAGGAAAGTGGCGATCCTCGCCGTGCTTGTCCACTTCGATGTCGTCCACGCGGATGCTAGCCGGCCTTTTGCGGCTCGGCGAACAGGTCCGTGGAGATATAGCGGTCCGCCGCCGACGGTGCGAACGTGACGATCGTCTTGCCCGCCATCTCGTCGCGGGCCGCAATCGTCAGCGCAGCGGCCACGTTGGCGCCGGTCGAAATGCCGCCCGGAATGCCTTCCATTCGCGCCAGCAGCCGCGACACCTCGAACGCCATCTCGTTGGGCACCGTCACGATCTCGTCGATGAGACCGCGATCGAGGATCGAGGGTACGAAACCCGCGCCGATGCCCTGGATCTTGTGCGGACCCTTCTCGCCCCGTGACAGTATGGGACTCGCGGTCGGCTCCACCGCGACAATCTTGAGATCGGGCTTGCGCGGCTTCAGCACGCGCCCGCAGCCGGTCAGCGTGCCGCCCGTGCCGACGCCGACGACGATCACATCGACGTTGCCGCCGGTGTCCTTCCAGATTTCCTCCGCGGTTGTCTTCTCGTGCACCAGCGGATTGGCCGGATTGTCGAACTGCGCGGGAATGACGGCATTGGGGATCGTCGCCGCGATCTCGTCGGCTTTCTTCAGGGCGCCGCCCATGCCCTCGGGCGCCGGCGTCAGCACCAGTTCGGCACCAAGATGAGCAAGGATCTTGCGCCGCTCGATCGACATCGATTCCGGCATCACCAGGATCAGCCGGTAGCCGCGCGCCGCAGCGACGAAGGCGAGCGCAATGCCCGTGTTGCCCGACGTCGGTTCGACCAGCGTCGTCTCGCCCGGCCTGATTTTGCCCATCGATTCCAGCGTATCGATCATCGACACGCCGATGCGGTCCTTCACGCTCGACAACGGATTGAAGAACTCAAGCTTCAACAGCACGCTCGCCTTGGCCTTGGAAGCTTCCGCCACCTTGCCGAGCTTGACCATTGGCGTATGACCGATGGTCTCGGTGATGTTGTCGTAAACGCGTCCGCGTCCCCAGGACTGCGTGGCCGCGAGCGTCTTGATGTCCGGCATCTCGTTCATGGAAATGTCGCCCTACAAAAAATGCTATGCTGTATGGCTGGCGTGCGCGCGTTGTGGAATTCGGCACCAGCCTCGATCCTTGCTTTTCGCAGCAATTGCTCGGGACCTCAAGGTGCGCCGGTCAACCGGTTCATCCTGTCAGGACCGCGTTTGGTGCCAGCGCATTGCCGGGAGTGAAGATTTAGCGCGTGCGCCGTTCTGCCGATTTGGCCAGCCGCGAACCTGGCTTGCGTTTTGCCCGGCCGGCAGCGGTTCTTTTGCCGCTTCCGCCATTTGCCACCGTTTTCGCCGATCGAGAAGCATGTTTGTCCGGGGCCGGTGTGTTGCCACCGATCCCTGTCGAGCCGAATCCGCCGACGCCACGTCGCGTCGCCCTGGCCGACCGCGTTTCCTTCAAGCGCACGCGTGTCACCACCGCCACCACCAACTGCGCGATGCGCTCACCGCGCGTGATGACGAACGGCTCCGCGCCGAGATTGACGAGCAAGACTTTGACCTCACCGCGATAATCGCTGTCGATCGTGCCCGGGCTGTTGAGCACCGTGACGCCGTGCTTGAAGGCAAGCCCGGAACGCGGCCGCACCTGCGCCTCGGTTCCCTTCGGCAACTCCAGGATCAGCCCGGTCGGCACCAGCGCGCGTTCGCCCGGCAGAAGCTTCACAGGTGCGTCGGCGGCCACCGCGGCGACGAGGTCGACACCGGCTGCCTCGTCGGACTGATAGGCGGGCAGCGGCAGGTCGACGCCATGAGGTAGGCGGACGACGCCGACGTCGAGAACCTTCCGCGCTGTCATTCCGCAGCATCCTCACGCGCGCCGAATCGATCAGCGATGCGCTGGATCAGCTTCTGCGCTACGTCCGTCTTGCTCATCTCCGGCCAGCTTTCCACGCCCGCTTCGCTGACGAGATGCACGCTGTTGCGATCGCCGCCCATGATCCCGGTCGCCGGCGAAACGTCATTGGCGACGATCCAGTCGGCATTCTTGCTCTTGAGCTTGCGCAAGGCGTAATCCGTGACGTTGTCGGTTTCGGCAGCAAAGCCGATGACGAGATGCGGTCTGTGGCGACCCTTCGCCGCGATCGTCTTCAGGATGTCGGGGTTCTCGGCGAGCGTCAGCGCCGGCGCCTTGCTGCCCGCCTTTTTCTTGATCTTCTGCACTTCGGCATTGACGACGCGCCAGTCGGCCACCGCTGCTGCGAAGATGCCGACATCGGCCGGCAGCGCGCCGCGGGCCGCCTCCAGCATCTGAGCTGCGGTTTCCACGCGGATGACCTCGACACCGTCTGGATCGGCAAGCGTCACCGGGCCCGAGACGAGTGTCACCCGCGCGCCAGCCCGCGCCGCCGCCGCCGCAATCGCGTGCCCCTGTTTGCCCGACGAGCGGTTGGCGATGTAGCGCACCGGGTCGATCGGCTCGTGCGTCGGCCCACTCGTGACCAGCACGTGCCGTCCGGTGAGCGGCAGCCGAGCCGGCTTGCTGTTTGCCGCGACGGCTTCCAATCGCGGTGGCTCTTTGCCCTGTGAGCGAAGCGCGCCGAGGATGGCTTCAACGAGATCTGGAACCTCCGGCAATCGCCCGGGGCCGGCTTCACCGCGTTCCGCCATCTCGCCGACCGCTGGAGGAATGACGAGGATGCCGTCGGCTTTGAGCTGCGCCACGTTGCGCTGGGTGGCCTTGTGCAGCCACATGCGCGGATTCATCGCCGGCGCCACCAGTACGGGTTTGTCTGTCGCCATCAGCACCGTCGATGCGAGATCGTCTGCATGTCCACCCGCCATCTTCGCCAGCAGATCGGCCGTCGCCGGCGCGACCACGATGAGGTCGGCTTCGCGCGATAGCCGGATGTGGCCGATCTCGCGTTCGGCATTGAGATCGAACAGGTTGGTGAACACGGGCTCGTTTGATAGCGCCCCGACCGACAGCGGCGTCACGAACTGCTCGGCCGCGCGAGTCAACAGGGCACGCACGCCAATACCCTGCTCCTTCAGGCGCCGGATCAGGTCGAGGCACTTGTAGGCGGCAATGCCGCCGCCGATGATGAGGACGATGCGCCTGTGAGTCACGGTTGTCTTGAGCTACGCTGTAGGGGGCCACGGACGTGCGCGGAAGGACCGCTCGCCAAGGCCGGTTGCTTCGCCGGCGCTGGCCGGCCCTTGGTCTGGGGTCACAACATAACACACGAGGCGGGACAATACGTTAAGCCGCAATTGCGGTTATCGGCGTTCCTGACCGGAAAAGGCAGCGCAGTTCGCGGCAATTTTGGGTCGCAATTCCGGCCTCTGGCCATGCTAAGGCATGTGCACGGTGGCATTGGGCGGCCAGTGATCGCGGGGCGGTTTCAAGGTGCATTTTGACCGGGGGCGATATGTTCGAAAGGCCTTTGACATCGAGACGGGGATTTGCGAGGCGCCTGCGGGCCGTTGCGCTCACGGCTGCCCTGGTGACAGCGCTCGTTCCGGCAACCGCGTTTGCCGATGCAACTCCTTCTGACCTTGCCAGCGACTGCTTCAACGACGACAGCACGCGCCGCATTCCGGGCTGCACGGCCTTGCTCGAGGGCGGTGCGTCCCTGTCGGTTGCCGAAAGAAGCCTCGCCCACGCCATGCGCGCGCTCGCCTACTCGCTGCAGGGCGCGTTCAACGAGGCGTTGCGCGACTACGACGAGGCGATCCGCCTGAAACCCGAATTCGACGTCGCCCTCAACAACCGGGCCTGGGCGTTGTTCAAGCTGAAGCGCTATGCGGAAGGCATGACCGACGTTGAGAAGGCATTGAAGATCGCGCCGTGGAGTCCTCACGCGTTTGACACGCGCGCCCACCTTCACCAGGTCGCCGGGCGGACCCAGAAAGCGCTGTCGGACTATCTGCTGGCGATGCGCTTTGGTGGCGAGAAGCTGGTCAAGCTCTACCAGTGCGGACTGGAGGCTCACGGCCTCTTCAAGGGGCCGATCGACGGGCTGGAAACGGAGGAACTACGCCAGGCGCTGGTAACATGCGTCCGTGACGACAGCTGCGATCCGCTGCCGCCAGACGAGGAGTGTCGCCGGCCGACGTCGTGAAGTTCATTTGCTGTAAACTTAGTCCACTTCTTCCCAAGGGAGTATCCGCGAGTCATGCCGATGAGAAGGTCGCCGAAGCCTGCAAGCCGCACATTGAACTCGTTGCGGGCACTATCTCTTGCCGTTTGTGCCGCCACCTTGGCAATTCTTCCAAACAGCCCGCGCAGCGTGTCCGCGCACGAGGCTACCAGCAAGTCGATCACGGTCGCACATCCTTGGGCGCGCGCAACGCCGCCAGGTGCAGCCGTGGGAGCCGCCTATCTCGAGATCAAGGCATCGAAGGACGCCGGAGACAAATTGATTGGAGCAAGCGCCAAAGACGTCGCCGGCCGGGTCGAAATCCACACCCACGAGCACGAGAACGGCATCATGAAGATGCGCAAGCTCGATGCCTTGCCGATCGCCGCAGGCGCCTCCGTCGTGCTCGGGCCCTCGGGCCATCACCTGATGATGTTCGAGCTTTCCAAGCAGCTCAAGGAGGGCGACCTTGTCGCGCTCACCCTCGATTTTGAGAAGGCCGGCAGCATCGAGATCGAGGCCACCGTCGAGCCGATCGGCGCCAAGGGGCCGCACGGCATGGATCACCAGCCCGGACATGAGTCCGGCAAGCACGGAGCCGATCACAAGCATTGACGCAAATGGCCGCCGCATCGTGCGTTGGCGGTGTCACAACGACGCGCGATGAGTCCGCTGCGTCACCCCTCGTCGCGCTCTGCCTGCGCGAAGCTGATGACGGCAGCGATGGCGTGCTGCCAGCGCCGATAGACGCGATCGCGCATTTCAGCATCGCCTGTGGGCGTGAAGCGCTTATCGGCCTGCCACATCGCCGCGAAGCCCTCCTGGTCAGGCCACACGCCGGCCTTCGAACCGGCCAGCCACGCCGCCCCCATCGCCGTCGTCTCCAGCACTCTTGGGCGCTCGACCGGCACGCCAATGGTGTCAGCCAGGATTTGCAGCAGGAGGTCGTTGGCGACCATGCCGCCATCGACTCTGAGCGTCGTCTGCGCCGCGTCCGTCCAGTCCTTGCGCATCGCCTCCAACAGATCGCGCGTCTGGAACGCATTGGCCTCCAGCACCGCGCGCGCAAGTTCCGCCGGTCCGGTGTTGCGCGTGAGGCCGAACATCGCACCGCGTGCTTCCGGTTGCCAGTAGGGCGCGCCGAGTCCGACGAATGCCGGCACCAGAACGACGCCTTGGTTGGGATCCGCCGCTGCTGCAAGTGCCTCCGTCTCTCCCGACTTGGCGATCACGCCAAGCCCGTCGCGCAGCCATTGCACGGCAGCCCCGGCGATGAAGATCGCGCCTTCGAGCGCATAGGTCCGCACTCCGTCGAGCTCGTAGGCGATGGTGGTGAGCAGCCGGTTCTGCGAGTGCACGGCGTCCGCGCCGGTGTTGAGGACGGCGAAACAACCCGTGCCGTAGGTCGTCTTCATCATGCCCTTCTTGAAGCACGCCTGGCCGATCGTCGCCGCCTGCTGATCGCCCGCAATGCCGAGAATGGGAATTGCCGCTCCAAACAGTCCGCCATCGGTCGTGCCGAAGTCTGCGTTCGACGAACGAACCTCCGGCAATACGCTCCGAGGCACGCCGAACCCGGCGCACAGTTCGTCATCCCAGCCACCATGATGGATGTCATAGAGCGCGGTGCGGCTCGCATTGGTCGCATCCGTCGCGTGCACGCGGCCACCGGTCAGCTTGTAGAGCAGCCAGCAGTCGACGGTTCCGAAGGCGAGCCGGCCGGCCTCCGCCGCAGTCCGCGCTCCCGCGACGTTGTCGAGCAGCCACGCGATCTTGGTTGCAGAGAAGTAGGGATCGAGCCTGAGCCCGGTCTTCGCCGTGACCAGATCCTCCAGTCCATCCGCAGCAAGCTGCCGGCACATCGCCGACGTCCGCCGATCCTGCCAGACGATGGCGCGATGAATCGGCTGCCCTGTGCTTCGGTCCCACAGGATCGTTGTTTCGCGTTGGTTGGTGATTCCAATGCCTGCAATGTCCGTCGGCGAAACATCTGCAGCAGCGATCGCCTGGCGCGCTGTTGAAAGCGTTGTCGACCAGATCTCCTCCGCGTCATGCTCGACGAGCCCCGAGGCGGGATAATGCTGCTTGAACTCCTGCTGCCCCAATCCGCAGACATCAGCCGATTCGTTGAAGATGAGCGCGCGACTCGAGGTTGTGCCTTGGTCGATGGCGAGGATGTAGGACGGCATATCAGGACCACCTGGGAGGAGCGCAATTGGCGCGTGAATCAGTTGTCGAAGCTGAGGTGCGGCAACTCCAAGACGTCAAGCTTTCTCTTGGCTTGACAGAAGGTCGCAGCTTCAACATTGTGCGCTCACCTTGGTCGCCGGGCCGCGTCAGGGGCAAGAAAAACAACAAACGGTCCCGAGTCTAGGGAGACGAGCAGG
This sequence comes from Hyphomicrobiaceae bacterium, assembly GCA_044222395.1. Taxonomy (GTDB): domain Bacteria; phylum Pseudomonadota; class Alphaproteobacteria; order Rhizobiales; family Hyphomicrobiaceae; genus JAEUMD01. Next base: position 8,040 of record JBGANK010000031.1, read on the forward strand.
GGGCGATGCGAGAAGCGTCGCCCCTGCGCTTTTTCGGGGTCGTGGTTGAACCGGCTGGAACCGGCGGACGGATCGCGCATGGCACGAGAGAATGCGGTCAAACGCACGCTGGAAGGTGGAGGGCGGGCGGTCAACGCGTGGTGCTCGATCCCGAGCAGCTACGTTGCCGAGGTGATTGCGCACCTTGGCTTCGACACTGTCACCATCGACCTCCAGCACGGCGCCATCGACTATGCCGACGCATTCGCCATGCTGCAGGCGATCTCGACCAGTCCGGCGATGCCCATGGTCCGCGTGCCCTGGAACGATCCCGCAATTCTGATGAAACTCCTCGATGCCGGCGCAATGGGCGTCATTTGCCCGATGATAAATTCCGCCGGCGATGCACGGGCCTTCGTCGGGGCTTGCCGTTATCCGCCGCTCGGCTTCCGCTCCTTCGGTCCCAACAGGGCCGTGCAATATTCAGGCTCCGACTATTGGCGCGGTGCAAATCGCGAGATTCTACTGCTGGCAATGATCGAAACACGCACGGGCGTCGACAATCTGGATGAGATACTCGCGGTCCCCGGATTGGACGGTATCTATGTCGGTCCTGGTGATCTGTCGCTTTCCTATGGCAGCGATCCGAGCATGCATCCGACCGCTCCTGATGTCGTTTCCTCAATCGATCGCGTCCTCAAGCGTACGATCGCCGCCGGGCTGATACCCGCGATCCATACCGACGGACCTGCCACTGCGCGCCTGCGCTATTCTGAGGGATTCCGCCTCGTAACGCTGCAAAGCGACGTGCGCTACATGGCGAACGGCGCCGCCGCAGCACTCGCGGCTTTGCGGTCGCCGTGAACCAGTTCGACCCGAGGTCTTGCGATGAATGGGTTCATGTCCAGATATTTGGCGCGACCGAGCCATCACACCGTCGAGCCAATTTCGACGCTGGCAGGGCAATGCGGCTTTGATCCGCTGCGCCGACCCGGTAGATTGATTTAGGTCCGGAAGGCGGCGCAGGTAGAGCGTCGCTCCCGCTCCGTGGCCGGGCATGGGGGAAGCGAAAAGAGGGGGTTCGTTCGCGACATGACAGGAGCGGCAGCCGGCTATTGGCAGCGGACGCGTCGGTTGGCCGTCTGGCTCGTGCTCGCCTGGATCGTGCTCGTGCTGCTTCTGCCGCAGGCCGCTGCACAGCTCGAAGTGATCGCTGTCATGGGCATACCCCTCGGCTACTACGCGAGCGCTCAGGGTCTGCCTATCACGCTGGTCATCGCGGCCTTCTGGTTTGCATATCGCCAGCGGCGCATCGATGGCCGCTATCTCTACGGCGGCCTGCATCCCCCCGGTGTCAGCCCGACACAACCGATGGCGCGCAAGGGCGGTTTGCCGGGAATGGCGGGCGCGCTTGCCATGGCCACCGACTGGCTCTCCGGCGCTGTATTGATCGGCCTGGCCGGCACGCTCTACACGTTTGGCCACGACGGGCTGACGTGGCTGCTCGGTCTGTGTGGCGGCATCGTGCTCGGCGGCGCACTGGTAGGCCCGCATCTGCACCGCGGAAACTCCGCCGGATTGATCGAATTCATCACCCAGCGGTTCGGCACCATTGTAGGAACGCTGGCGCTTCTGGCAGCAGCCATGGCAACGGCGCTACTGCTCGCGGCCAACATGCAGGCGATCGTCAAGGCGGCCTCGGTATTGGTTCCCGACATGCCGTGGTCGCGCGAGGGCGCGGTTCTATTCGCCGCAACCGTCTTCGTCGTCGCGGCATCACGGGCCGGCCCCCTGGCTGGTTCCAAGGTACAAGCACTGGTCTACCCGCTGCTGTTCGCAGCGCTCATCATGCCCCTGGCGTTGATTGCGCTCGCCAGTTCCGGCGCCGCTCCAAATCAACTCACCTACGGCACGACGTTGCAGGCGATCTCGGCTGCCGAGCTGCGGCTGCTGGAGCAGGGATTGGCCGATCCGGTGACGCTGAAGGCCTACTTGCGCCCGTTCACCACCGCGACAATCTCAAGCAGCATATTGCTCGCGCTTTCGCTTGCCTTGGGACTGGCCGCGATGCCCCATATCACCCGCAGACCGGCTTTGGCGCGCTCCTATGAAGGCGCGCGGCTGATGCCCGCCACCGCGCTGCTGCTCGTACTGGTCGCCGTCCTGGCACTTCCGCCGCTCGCCGCGCTGGCTCGTCAGGCCGTCCTAATATCGATGGCCGGCAGCAAGGCTGCAAGTCTGCCCGCATCCGTATTCGAAATCGGACGACTGGGCCTGATCGACATCTGCGGCGCACCGGCAAGAACCCAGGAAGCAACGGTGGCGGCCTGCGCAGCGCTGCCCGACGCGCCCCAGGAGTTGCGACTCGATGACATCGGCATTGCTCCCGACAGCGTCCTACTCGCATCGCCGGTTCTGGCGGGATTGCCGGTTCTCACCACTCTCGTCCTGGCAATTGCTGTCGCTGCCGCATCGTTGTTCGCGGTCGCATGGCTTGGCGTGACGCTCGGATCCGCGAATGCAGGTGGTCACAGATCGGGTTGGTGGCGCCTTGCAGCGACGGTGACGGCGCTCGCCGCCGCGGTGGGCGCGGTGCTCCTTGCGCTGTCTCGCACTGCCGAGACGACGACGCTGATCGCCTGGGGGCTCGGTCTGGCAGCAGCGGGTCTCGCACCCGTCGTTCTGGTCGGCATCTGGTGGGTTCGCGCAACCCCTGTCGCGGCCGCACTCGCAGTTCTCTCGGGACTCGCGATCACGTGCTACTACATCATCGCCACGCGCTATTTCGCGCCGCAGTTCTACGAGCTGTGGAGCGCCATTTCGTCGGCCGGCTATGGCGCCATTGCCGACTACGACGCGGCCAAGCAGGCATTGTCCGAAACCACCGAAGCGGATCTGCCGGCGGCACGCCAGGCGCTGCACGAGGCCGCCCGCGCGGTCGCCAACTGGTGGGGCCTGCGCAATGTCGCCGCCGGCGCGCTGGGAGCGTTTGTCGGCCTCGTCGTGATTGCCGTCGTCTCTTTAATCACGCCGCGCCCTGGCGCCGACGCCGTCTCTCTCATCAGCCGGATTCGCGGATTGACAACGCGTGTATGATACCGCGCCATGGGTGATTCCCGACACGATGCAACGCTCTACGATCTGGCCGTCATTGGCGGCGGCATCAACGGCTGCGGCATAGCTGCGGATGCGGCTGGCCGCGGCCTCAAGGTGCTGCTCGTCGAGCAGGACGACCTGGCCAGCGGCACCTCCTCGGCAAGCTCCAAGCTGATACATGGCGGGCTGCGCTACCTCGAGCAGTACGCATTCCGGCTGGTCAAGGAATCGCTCGAGGAGCGCGAGGTCCTTCTCGCCAATGCCCCGCACATCGTCTGGCCCTTGCGTTTCGTCGTGCCGCACGTGCCGGCGATGCGCTCCCGGCTGCTCATCCGCTCCGGACTTTTCATCTATGATCATCTTGCCGGCCGCCGCCGCATCCCGTCCTCGCGCCTTCTCGATATGAGCCGCGATCCAGCGGCGCGCGTCTTGGCTGCGCGCTTCTCCAATGGATTTTCCTATTGGGACTGCTGGGTCGATGATGCCCGCCTCGTCGTTCTGGTTGCGCAATTGGCCGCTGCCCGCGGCGCCCGCATCAGGACCAGGACGGCGCTCATCGCGGCGTCTGCAAAGGCAGGTCACTGGCAGTTGCGATTGGCCGAGCGACCCATCGGTTCGGAACAAAGTGCGGCCGCACGTCCCGTCGAATTCGAGGCACGCGCCCGCATCCTCGTCAATGCAGCCGGCCCCTGGGCGGGCCGACTCGCCGAGCGTGCGATCCGCCGCGGTAAGGTGTCGACCGAGGTGCCTGTTCGCCTCGTCAAAGGCAGCCACATCGTCGTCCCGCGCATCCCCGGAGCCGATTCCGCCTATCTCCTGCAGGCAAATGACCGTCGCGTGGTGTTCCTGCTGCCATTCGCCGAGCGCTTCACGTTGATCGGCACGACCGACGTGCCGTTCTCCGGAAATCCTGCGACGTCAGCGATTTCGGCAGACGAGGAGGCCTACCTGCTCGGCGTCGCCAACGAGTTCCTGGCGACACCGCTGTCGCACGACGACATCGTCTGGAGCTTTGCCGGAGTCCGCCCGCTCTACGACGACGACAGCAGCAATCCGTCGTCGGTGACGCGCGACTACAAGCTGGCGCTGGATGTGCCCGCAAACGGCCCGGCGCTGTTGACGGTCGTCGGCGGTAAGGTGACGACCTACCGGCGCCTGGCCGAGGCGGCGTTGCAGCTCTTGAGCCCTCATGTGGGGCATGACCTGGCGCCTGCCTGGACGAAGAATGCGCCGCTACCAGGAGGCGACATTGCCCATGCCGATTTCGATGCCTTTGTAAACGCGTTTGTGGCCAGCCACGCGCAGTTTCCCGCGCCGGTCATCAAAAGGCTGCTGCGCCGCTACGGAACGCTCGCATCGATCGTACTGGGGGATGCCCGCAAGCTCGAAGACTTGGGCAAGGACCTGGGTGGCGGCCTGAGCGAACGCGAGGTGCTCTACCTGCGGGAACATGAGTGGGCGAGGACTCCTGCAGACATCCTGTGGCGCCGGACCAAGACGGGCCTCGACATTCCCGCACTCTCCCGCGCGAAGTGTGAGGCTGATATCGCGCTCTGCCTGTCATCGCGCGGCTGAGGGTCATTGGCGATTGGTCACGACCCCTGTGAAATCTTCCCGCCGGCCGAGACAGCGTACCACGGCAATTGCAACCTGACTCCAAACCGCACTGTTGCAAATTGGTCGCTCATTTAACGTGGCATTAACGATTTCCGCGGATGATGGGTAGTGGTCCTCGTCCCTGCGTACCGATCCGCCCCTTTGTAAGACTTTGGCGAACAAGGTTGAACGTATCGTGCGACAGGCGTCCCTTAATAGGATCAACCGGCTGGCACGCCGTGCGCTGCGCAGGCAGCAACTGGCCGCCCGCATGGTGCTGTCGCGCCTCGACCCCAAGTCGATCGAGCGCTCGACCATGGCCGGCATCGGTCTCTTCGCCGCCTCCTCGATTGCCTTGCAAGGGTTCGTCGTCGCTCAGGGCAGCATCAGCGGTCGCACCAGCGGCGTCGCCCAGGCCGCGATCGTGCCGACCAAGGCGCAATTGGCCTCGGCCTTCGCTGCCGACGACAAGCCCGCCGCCCCGCGCCAGGATCTCGACGTCGCCGCAATTCGTCCGCTCGCCCGCGGCGACAAGCTTGAACGGCTGACGAGCGACACATTGAGCGGGCATGGCAAGCCGCGCATTGCCGATGTCGTTCCCGCCGACACGATCCTCGCCAAGCCGTTGACCGCCGCGGATCTGGGTCTTCGCACACGAACATTCGAGCCAGCCACCATGCGCGGCGCCTCCGATGAGGCGCAGTTCGCCATGAGGCCGCGCATCCCCAACGCAGATGTCATGCAACGGCCCATGCCGACCCGCGTCGCCTATCTCGGCGGCGCCGCCAATAGCCTCGGCAATGGCATGGTCAGGAGCGATGCCGCGCGCGATCGCGTGCAGATCATCGAATCCATTCCGCCGTCGCCGGCAAGTCGCGCAGCCGATGCCCTCAAGCTTGGCGTACCGAAAGCTGTCATCGAGAAAGTTCACTTTCAGTCGGATACGCCCAACCGCTGCCTGCCGACCGAACTCATGAACGTGATCTACGATGTGGCCGAGCGGTTCGGCGACGTGCAGGTCCTGTCGACCTTCCGCGATCCGGAGCGCAACCGCCGCGTCGGTGGTGCGCCGCAATCCTTCCATCTGCGCTGCCAGGCCATCGACTTCCGCGTCACCGGGCGCCAACCCGGTCTGCTCGACTATCTCGAGCAGCGAGCCGACGTCGGCGGCGTCAAGCGCTACCCGCTCGGCTTCTACCACATCGACACGGGCCCGCGCCGCACCTGGTAGCTGGAGGTCTGCGAGGAAATCCGCGGCTTGCTAGAGCCCGGTCGCCCTCGCTGGAACTGAATGCGGTTCCAGCGAGGGCGCCTATCACGGGCTCGAACGGCCATCCGGTGCGATTGGCAGAAGGGCCGCCGCGGCTGCGGCCACTCGACCAGGAATGAATCTGCTCTACGGCCGCGTCGGCAACGGCGGACCGAACCGCACGGTATTCAAGGCGACGGTCATACGCTCCTGATTGGCTTGCCACCACACCGCATCGAAGGTCACTGCGTTTCGCAGGTTGTCGGGTGCAGTCGGCAGGAAGGGCGCCAGATCCTGCCCCGTCACAGGATGGCGGCCACGCATCGCTTGCTCGATCGCCGAGCGCCGCATGGGACCATAGGGAATCTGGAGCGCAACCGCGGCGATCTGCTCCGTGCCGGTTGCGAACGCGACGAGATCCCGGGCGTGCGCGGCATCGCGTGCTGCCTTTGATACGGCAAGATAGGACGCATGCACGATCTGGCCATCCGAGATCAGACCCAACGGCCCGCCGCGTGCCTGCTCTATGAAGGCGTGCCCATTCGAGGTGAGCGCAATCGACGCCTTGCCGGCGCGGACTGACGCGATAGCCTCCGAGGTGTTCTCGTACCAAAGCAGGTTGGAGCCGAGCGCACGCAGGCGCCTCAGGGCGCGGCTGATGCCCTCGCTGGTTTCCAGGCTCCTGTAGACATCGCGTGGCGCCACACCGTCAGCCAGGAGCAGCGCCTCGAACAGCCCGCGGCCGCTGGCGGGCAGAGCACGTACCCCGCGGAATTTCTTCACGTCGAACACGTCGCTCAGCGAGCGCGGCTGCTTGGCCTCGAACTTTCCTGGATCGTAGACGAACACGTTCGACCACGCGAGGGTAGCGACGCCACACGGCTTCAATCCGCCGTCGATGAAGTCATCGCGCAGCGATGGCCCGCTCGACGTCGGCACCAGTTCGGCCACATCGAGACTGGCGAGTTCGCCAGCTGTGCAACGCTTGTCGAGTTCTGCAGCATCCAGCAGCAAAACGTCTGGCGAGGCAGCACTGTCAGAATTGGCTGCGGTGATCTCTACTCCAGTCTTTGTCGTGAAGGGATCGAGCACGCTCATGCGGAAGGCGTCGGCAAACGCCCCGCTTCCGGAAGTGATGGCGAGCCGCGGCTTGGTCGGTGCCGGGGGCTGCGGGGCGGTGGCCGCGGCGGACTGATCCTTGCCTGCCTCCGGCTCGGCTCTTTCGATCGCAGCCTGCGACGGCTGCGCAGCCGGCCCATCTGTCTTCGCCGTATCCTTCATCGCGTCTGAAGTGGACGCATTGGAATGCGTATCGCTTGAGGCAGCATCCTTGGCGGGCTTTTCCGTCGTCGTCGAGAGATTCGAATGTTCTGGGCTTGCCGCATCCCGCCCGCTCTCCGGCGCAGGCGCCACCTCACCTGCCGGAACCGCGGCGGTTCCTTCGGTGCGCGGTGCATCTACTTTGGGCTGTGGCTGCGCGGTTGGAGTTTCCGCAGCCGATTGCGCCGCTGGATTGGAGCGCTCTTGTCCGGCATCTACGGCAGCATCAGGTGAGACAGGTGCTTGCGCACGAGCTTCGATAGTCGCCACGGCCAGGAGGGCGAAGCCGACCAACAGTCGAGACATCAGCATGAGGTGGTTTCTCCGGGCCGTTCAATCTGGTAGCCGCGGAATGAGCCCGCTGCAGGTCGGACCATAGTGCGCCGCGGCGGCGAACTGAAGACGGCAGCTGGAACAACGGCGACCGCAACCGTGGTTATCCCCACGGCAGCGCGCGCGCAAGGTCATTGCGCGCCGATGACGTCGCAAAACTACGCCAAACTCTCGCGGATCGAACGCTGAATTCAGCTCTTGCCATTGTCTGACGGCGGCAGGGAAGGCAGCTGCTGTACGTTGCTTGCCGGTGGTGGCGACAGCGGAATGAAGCGGATTTCAGGCAACGTCAGCGGGCCTTTCACCTGCAGCCCGCCGCCAGAAACCTTGGGCTCGGCTCCCGCCGCGCCCGCCGCGTTGCCGCGCTCATTGCTGTTGGCAGCTTCCCGCCCGCGTGCAGCCAGCGGCGCAACGTCGGTTGCGTTAGCATCGCGCTGCGGATGTGTGATGAACACCTTGAGATCGCCGACCTGGTCTCGAACATTGATGCTGCCCACCGCGCTCAGCACGGCATCGCCAGCGCGTGCACCGACCTTTTCCGCAACCAACCGACCGTCGACGAGGAAGAACTCCGCAGCGAGCCCGTCGATCGCGGTCTGCCCGCGCGTGGCACCACCCCAGCCCTTCTGCATCTGAGCACGCGTGGTCGCCGCCAGCGTTCTGAGGTCGAGCCCGATCTGGCCGCTCCCCGGCTGGATTACCCCGACCCTGCCCTGCAGTGACGACAACATCTTCTCCTTGCTGTCGCCGGCTGCCTTGAGATCGATCGTGACATCGCTATTGCCGGACACGATACTGTAGGACCACAGCGCGTTCATCAGCATGGAAATATCGATCGATTCGATCTTTCCCCTCAGCGAGTAGCTGGGAACCTGGCCTTCCATCTGGAATCCGAACTGACCGCCACAGCGGCCATCCTTGCCGATTTCGAGTTCGGCGACATCAGCGAGCAGGACTCCATCCTTCAGCGAAAGTGATGCGGCACCGCGGCCGAAACTCATTGAGCCGAGGCTGACCCGGGCCGATGAGACGCGTAGATCGGCGTCGATCTGATTGACCAGCGGGAACGGCGATTTGCTTTCAGGCCGCAGTTTCAACAGGCTCGCCAAATCGAATCCCTTCGCAGCATCCGGCCTGGCGGCAGGCAGGTAGTTTGAAAGTTCGAGAGCCTTGAAGGCGAGCGTGCCGTCGAGAGACGGCCTGGTTCCGCCCCAGTTGAAGCTGATTGCGCCGGTGGCATCGTTGCTGTCGAGCTGTAGCTTGGCTTCGGAGAATTCAATCGATTGGGGGGAAAAGTCGAGCAGACCCTGGGCCTGGAATTTGGATACGCCGCCAACGCCGGTGCCATCGCCGAGCTTGAAGCCGATCCAGTTCGCCAGTTGGCGCAGGTCTTCGACCATGAGCGTCGCGCTCTTTGACGTCAGCTGCGGCTGGTCACCTGCCGAAAGGATCCCCGAGCCGGTCAGGCTGAAGAGTTCGCTTTTGAAGACGATGTCGAGAGTTCGCCCGATGGTCGTCGTGCCGCGCGCCTGCTCGGCCTGCAACTCGGCATTGGCACCGATCATGATGTCGAACGTAACAGGTCGATCGCGGTATTTGAATGATCCCACAGCGCGGGCCTGCGCGGTGTTGGGCTTGGTGATCTTGAAGTCGACGTCGGCCAGGGTGGCGAACGGCTCGACGCCCCGTCCCAGCTTCACCGATGCGTTGCGCAGCTCCAGAGTGGAGAAGGACAGCTTCATGAGCGCGGAAAGAATTGGAGCAAGCGAGCCTCCGGCTTTGACGGTGGCAGGATCGGTCGATTGGGTCGGCGCAATCGAAAGAACCGCGTCGTCGAGCAGCAGCTTCACATCACCGGCGGCCAGCAGCTTGATGGCCTGACTGCCGGAAAGCCCGTCATTCGCCCGACCAGGTTTGTCGATCGACAGCTTGCCGCCTTCAATCATGACGTTGGGCATGAGTGGCAGCGGAACCGCCGACGTCAATGTGTAGCTTTCGCGAGTCGCGGCCTCGACCGGAGCAGGCGTGAACGGCAATTGTTGGAACCACGAATCGAGCAATGAAGTTGCAGCCAGGCCCAGTCCCGCAATGACAGCGAGCAAAGCCGCTGCGGCAGCCCGAAAACGCGAGTTCTGATTTTTCAGGGTCATCAAGTTTGCTGCTGTGGAGCCAAAAGCGACATCGCCGACGTCGTCTGACAACCGACGTGGCGAGAACCGGGAGTAGCCGGCAAGTCCAACCTGTCTTTCAATGCATTCAACCTTATTAGGGCGGACCCCAGGCACTGGCAAGCGACAAAGGCCGTGGTCGCTCGTTTGAACAAATGCTTATGGACGATTTGCACAGGTCGTGTCGCGGCGTCGTCTCTCGCCGAAAGTGCGGGCCGCATTGTGGCGTTGATCGCGCCGTTGCGGTGCAATTGTTCAGCTGATCGGAATTCTCATTTTCTGCTTGGCGACGCTGGCCTTGCTACACATGCCTCGTACCGAGAATTGCCGTGTGCGTTGAAGCGGATGGACGGATTGCAGGAGTGCACGACAATCGTCGAGAATGCGCAGTGGCACATCGGTCACTTGAGCTCGAAGATCGGTGCGCGCGCTGGGACAGTGGCCGTCGCGGGCCTGGTCGATGCCTGTCGGAGAGCTGACCGAAACCGGGTGCGCGCAGATGCTCTGGATCAGGGCATCTTATGGCGGTGTTACTGAACTGAACGCTCGCAGCGACGGAGTCCGCGCCAGGTCAGTCGTGCCGGCAATGCGTCGATCAGCACACGAATCGCCGCCCTGCGGATTGACGTCGACGCTGGTGCCGTCAATCGGTTGTCTCTTTCCGGTCGCTGAAATTACCGGAAACGGGCCGTGACCCCGCCCGTCCGCCGGCAACCGCATTGTGCAACAGCAGCACCGGAATGAGCCCGGAAATGACGATCGTCAGCGCGCCGAGTGCGGCTTCCTCGAATTGTTCCAGCGCCGCAAACGAATAGACATGGGTCGCAAGCGTTTCGAAATTGAACGGTCGCAACAGCAAGGTTGCCGGCAGTTCCTTCATGCTGTCGACGAACACCAGTAGTCCCGCTGCGCCCAGGGCCGGCCACAACAACGGCAAGTGCACGCGCCTCAGCGTCGATAGGGTCGTTTCACCGAGCGCACGTGCGGCGGCATCGAGATTGGGCGAAATTCTTTCAAGACCCGATTCGATGGCCCCGAGCGCGACTGCCAGGAACCGCACCGCATAGGCCAGAACCAGCGCCAACATCGTGCCGGAGATGATCAGCCCGGTGGAGACGCCGAACGTCGATCGGAAGAAGCGGTCGACGAAGTTGTCGAGACCCGCAAGAGGAATGAGCAGGCCGAGCGCAAGCACCGTGCCTGGAATGGCATAACCCAGCCCCGACATCCGTGCGGCAAGTCGTGTGAACCGGTTCGGATCGACACGCTTCGCATAGCCGATCACAAGGGCTAGGACGATCGCCACCGCGGCGCTGATCGCCGCCAATGTGAGCGAGTTCTTTGCAGCGGTGAAGAATCCGCTGCGCAATCCTGCATCGGCATAGACGACAGCGTGTCGTGCGAGCTGCAGGAACGGCAGCAGGAAGCCGATGACGAACGGCATGATGGCGAACAAGCTGGCCGCCGTTCCACGCCAGCCGTTGAGCTCCTGGAAAGGGATCGAGCGATAGCGTCCGGTCGTATTGTGCACCTTCGCGCCGCCGCGCGCCCGTTGCTCGGCGGCAAGCAGGACGACGATCAGCAGCAGCATGACGACGGCGAGCTGCGCCGCGCCGCCCAGGTTCGATCGCTGTAGCCAGGTAGCATAGATGCTTTGTGTGAGCGTTTGCACGCCAAGGTACTGCACGGCGCCCAGATCGTTGAGGCATTCCATCAACACCAGTGCCAGCCCGGCCGCCAGCGCCGGTCGCGCCAGCGGCAGCCCGACCGACCACAGCGTTGCCAGCGGTGTGCGGCCCAAGGTGCGCGCCACTTCCAAGGCGCACACCGACTGCTGCACAAAGCTCGCCCGCGCCGACAGGTAGACATAAGGGTAGAGCACGGAGGCCATCACGAACACCGCGCCAGGCAGCGAGCGGATGTCGGGAAACCAGTAGTCGCGCGCGCTCTGCCAGCCGAACAGTGCCCTGAGCCCGCTCTGCACAGGACCAGAGAAATCGAGCAACTCGACGTAGCAGTAGGCCACGATATAGGTCGGCATCGCCAGCGGAATGACCAGCAGCCGGTCGGCAAGTGCGCGGCCCGGGAAGCGGTACATCGTCACCAGCCACGCCGCAGCGGTCCCGGTGACGAGCGTCAGGACACCGGCCCCGACCATGAGCGCCAGTGTCTGCATCAGCGATGACGGCAGCACCGTGCGCATCAGGTGCGGCCATATGTTCTCCTTGGGAGAGAAGGCGAGCCATACCGTGGTCGCGATCGGCAGCATCATCAGGACGACGATTGCGATCACGCTGGCGAGCCACGGCAGGTTGCGCGGGCGCCGCGCGCGCCACGCTTTGTAGCCGCCGGCAATGGGCTGCGGACCGAGGCGGCTTTCGGATGGCATTCACAAATCCGGTTGCGGCAAGGATCGTTGTCGATGAACGGGCAGATTAGGGCCTATGCGCCGGCCTGCAAAGTGGGCCACATACTGCGATTTAGGTTACTGTAGCCGACGGGATCGGCGCCTCAAACGGGCACCTGCCGGCTGACCGGAAAGCTGAGCGTGAAGCTTGTACCACCCGCTTCGTTTGCGGCAATCGAGATCGTTGCGCCATTTGCCGCGGCCAGTGCGCGCGCCAGAGGCAGGCCGATGCCGAAGCCGCCACCTGGCCGCGGCACTTGCGGCGCGTCCTCGTAGGCATCCTCCATGACCTGGGCGATGTCTTCCTCGCTCATGCCGCGCCCGGTGTCGCTCACGGTCAACGTCAGCGGCCCGTTGGGCTCTGCCGCCGTGGACAGGCCGACACGCCCGCCACGCGGCGTGAATTTCAGCGCATTGGTGACGAGATTGAGCACGATCTGGCGCACCGACGTCGCATCGGCAACCACCAGCGGTAATCGGGGAGCGAGCAGCCGCTGCAACTCCAGTCCGGCATCCCGCGCCATCAGGTCCATGCTCGACAGAATGCTGGTCGCGACTTGATTGAGATCGAGATTGGTGAACGAAAGCTCGAGACTTTCACGCTGCAGTTGCCGTTGGCCCAGCATGCGCTCGACCACGGCCAGGGCGTGGCGCGCGCTTTCATGGATGTCGCGCGCATAGCGCAGATAACGCTGGTCGCCGATCGGCCCGAACCGTTCGTCCTTCATGATCTCGGCGGCCGAAACGATCGCGCCGATCGGGGTCTTGAGTTCGTGCGCGAGGCGCCGAACCATGGTTCGCCGGGCAGTGCTGTCGCCGACGGCATCTTGCTTGGCCGGATCGCGCCCCGCCGTCACATCGCCCGGTGGATCGGCGCCTGCGCTATCGGCCGGAGGTGACGCAACACCCTTGTCGGTCAGACGCTCAGCATGCGACACAGGGATCGGCTTGGCCTCGTCGCGGCTGGCTGCTTGGGAACGCCGCCCCGCCACTTCTGAGCGGCGCACGTCGCGTGCGGTGTGTCTGGCAGTCGCCGGCACTGTCGCTGGAGCGGCAGCCAGTGGCTGAGCGCGATCGGCCGGTCCGGAATTGGTTCCACCTTTCAGGCCAGGTGTGAGAGGCGCTTTCGCTCGGCCCGTGCTGGGCTTGGCCATTGCCGCGGATTGCTTCTGCAGAGCCTCGGTCGCTGCGCGCTCGGCAGGCTTCGCGGGGCTCTCGCGCGTCTGTTGCGGAGCGGCGGCCTCGCCTGCAGGCTTCGCCGGGGAATGCTGCGTGCTGGCTCGGCCGCGACGCCCGGACAAGATCTGTTTCGCAATCGCCTTCAGCGTTTCCTCGTCGCTGCGCACAGGTTCAGCGGCAGCCGCCGTTGCTGGCATCTGCGCCGGTGGCGGCGCCCGATATGGCGGAAGCTTGCGGGATCGAGGCTCGGCGACGTTCGGCGTGTGTTGCGACGCGCGGTGCGGGTTGCCAGCCTCCTGCGGTTGCTCCGGTGCAACCGAAGCAGCGTTCTGCCGATCGGCCCCCATCAAGTCAGCCGAAAACAGATCGGGTTGTGGCGGCTCGACTTCCGTTTGCGCCTGCGGTGAGCGCTGTTGTTCGCGCCCATTGCGTGCCGGCTTGCATGGCAGCGGACCTTCGACCTCGATCAGCGCGTAACGCTTGGCATCGTCCATGTCTCTAATGACAACCCGGCAGGTCAGCCGGGCGACGCCCTCTGCCGTCCAGAACACCAGTTGCATGGGATCGCGGCGCACACCCTGTCCGCCAGCCGCCGTACGCCGCAGCGCCATGACGGCCGGCATGGCGCTGTCGAGCGCCTCGGGCCCATCGAATCCGGTCGCAAACCCGAGCATTTGGGCACCGGCCAAATTGGCGGCGACCACCGACGCATCGGCGGGTGAGATAACGAACGCCGGCCCGCGAGCAGCACCGAGCCAAACGGCAATGCTGTCGGTCGATGCCCCCATGTCGTTTCCTGTCCGCCGCTCATTCATCAGCCGGAAACCTCGTGTACAGGGAACCTGTTAGCCACTTGTGTTCGCTGCGTCCATGAGCATTTCTGGGGTCGCCGTCGCCACCGTTGCCGATCGGGCCGCCAGAATACGGACTGAGCCGGTGAAATACTTGCGATTATAGTGCGCCGGCTCCGATCTCTGGCGTGCCAGCCTGCCGCATCGGTACACTGCGCCGCAGCAGGAAATCCGCGAAGATTTGCGTAGCTCCGCCAGCGCCGCGCGACCCCAAACATGCTACCCTGAAACCTCGGCCAGTGTTCTGGATCAATCGCTTTAGTCCCGGCGGAAGTCGTCAAGCGATTGTGAATCCAGAACACAAACAAAAGATTGGCTAAGGTTCCGGCGGAGACGCTTGGGAACCAAGCGTCGGAGTCGGAACACTAGAAGGTAAGGAGTCCACCATGAACAAGCCCTCCGAGTTCGAAATCCCGGAATCCGTGCGCGATATGGCGGAGCAGAACGTCACCCGGGCGCGCGAAGCCTACGATCAGTTCATGGGACTGGCACGCAAGGCGCAGGAGCAGGTCGTCAAGTCGCAAGGCGCAATGGCCGCGAGCGCACTCGACATCCAATCCAAGGCGCTTGGATTTGCAGAAAAAAACATCCAGTCGAGCTTCGACTATGCCAGCCGCATGGTGCGCGCGCGTGATCTGAAGGAGTATATGGAACTACAGACGGAGTACGCCCAGTCGCAGCTGGAGGCCTTCAACCGCCAGGCCCAGGACATCGGCAAGCTGCTGACCGATCTGGCACAGAAATCGACCAAGAACACCTGATCCGCCTCGATCGGTCACAAGCGTCGGGTCCTGTTCGAAAGAGCTGTTCAACAGAGCAAAGAGGGAAATGCCTGCCGCCGGTTTCCCGAGGCGCCGGCCTCCGGGCAAGACAGCGTTCTTGCCCGTCCCTGTTTTCTCTTGACGCGACCGCCCGCTTCCGGCTTTACACACGGCTTGCCGCCGGTGGTGCGCCGCCCGCGGAAACGGTTGGCATGAGCCATGTGCCGCCTTAGCTCAGATGGTTAGAGCGCTAGATTGTGGATCTAGAGGTCCCCTGTTCAAGCCAGGGAGGCGGTACCAATCTCTTCGAGCAATTGCGCTGACGGGTGCGGCTGGCAGTCCAGCCGCTCGCGCCCGCCGGAATGGGCTTCTCGCTCGCTCGCCGGGTTCCGCTGCTGCCACGCTCGATCTTGGCGCGCCCCCATCCGACAAATTGATTCGATTTCGACGGAACGGCTCAAGGCCCTGGAAACCCAATTGCAAACACCGCGCAAGGATGAGCGAAACGTCAATAACTTGCGGCTATTCTGCATGCAACTTTGTACACAAGCCCGAGTTGTCCGATGGGATCCTTCGACGCACACAAACGCATTTCGCACTGCCGCGTACTGGTCGCGGACGATGAGCCGTTGTCGCGAGCGATGGTGTCCAAGCGGCTCGAATTGCTCGGCGCGCAAATCATCGAGGCCTCAAGCGGCAGCGAAGCCTTTGCTCTGCTGATGAACGGTGGCGTCGACGCCGTTATCCTCGATCTCGACATGCCCGACATCGATGGGTTCGCGCTGCTGGGATGCATCCGCTCGCACCCCAAGCTTCGGCATCTGCCTGTGATCGTGCTCAGCGGCCTGGACGATCGCGGCTCGATCCAGAAGGCCCTGGAGGCTGGTGCAACTTCCTATTTGTTGAAGCCCCTCAATTGGACGGCCTTCGGCGAGCACGTCCGTTCGGTCCTGCTGGTGGCCGGACAAATGGTCTCGAACTCCTGAAGACACGTCGCAAAGTGGCTTATGCTTAATTGTTTCGAAAGCTGATCCTGACAGGCTGTGGGGGCTCCGTAATCGAGGCTCCATGTCTTAAGGGTCGACCACATGTTCCAACGTATGGACCGCCGCGCATTCGTGTGCCTGGCAACAGTCTTCGCGCTTTCCTCGATCATGCTCACGGCCAGTCTCGCCAGAGCCGAAACGGTCGTGCGGGTCGGGGGCACGGGCTCTGCAACGGAGCTGTTCAACAAGCTCAACGAGGCATTCAAGGCTTCGCACCCTGGCCATAGCCTCTCCGTGATGCCCAGCCTCGGCAGTACCGGCGGCATACTTGCGGTGCGCGATGGGGCACTCGACCTGTCCATAGCGGCAAGGCACCTGAAGCCCGAGGAAGCAGCGCAGCTGAACGAAGCAAGCTTAGCGAAGACCCCCTTCCTCCTGGTCACGTCGTATCGCGATCCCAAGAGCGTCGCGCTCGATGGCATCGCCAAGTTCTATGCCGATCCGCAAGTCAAATGGGACGACGGCACACCGATCAATGTCGTGCTCCGGCCGCGCAACGAGTCTGACAATCTTCTGATCGGCCGCCTGTTTCCAGGTGTGGCCGATGCCATCGAGAAAGCGCGCCAGCGCCCCGAGATCCCCGTTGCGATCAACGATCAGGACAATGCAAACCTGGCGACGAAGCTGTCCGGCTCTCTCGCCGGCATGTCGCTCATGCAACTCATTCTCGAGCGCCCCGACCTCCGCGCGATTCCGATCGACGGACGGACAGGCACACTCTCCGAGTTGGAGAGCGGCCGCTATCCCTTTGCTCGCGAACTCTTTCTCGTGACATCGAAGACGCCTTCCCCGGGAGTCGAGACATTCGTTGCCTTCTTGAAATCGAGCAAGGGGATCGAGGTATTGCGGGCGGCAGGCTGCCTGCCGACATCAACTGAAGCGACGCGCGTGACACAGTGATGAACGTCAAGTCGCACGAAGCTTCGGGAATGCCGATACGAACCTTGCTCAGGCGGCTGGGTATCACCGCGGCCATCCTCGTGGCGCTATTGTCTCCACTTGTCTATTGGCATCAGCGGGTAGCAGCGGAAACCGAGGCGCTTGAATTCAAGGCGCACCTGAATGCGGGGCGCATCGCCCGTTTGATCTTCACGTCCGACCAGATGTGGCGCTACCAGGCGGTCCGCATCTCCGAATTGATCGACCTTGGTACGGCCCAGGTTGCGCCGATCCAGCAAGTCGTTCGCGACATGAAGGGTGAGTCGATAGTCACTGTCGGTCAACCGATCAGCTGGCCGTCGCTTGCCGTGACGGCGCCGGTCAGCGTGCGTGGCACCCAGGTCGCTGAACTTCGACTGGAAACGTCGCTCCAGCCGACCGCGCTGGCGACCTCCTACGTCCTCGTGCTTTCGGCCCTGCTCGGCATCGGCTGCTTATGGGTGTTGAGCTGGTTTCCGCTTCAGGTGCTCGATGAGACGCTGGGTGAATTAGAGCAGGCGGAGCAGGAAGCACGCACGGCCAACGAAGAACTCAGGGTCCTGAACGCCAATCTTGAGCGGGTGGTCGAGGAGCGAACGGCTGCGGCCGAGGAGGCTGCCGAGGAGGCCCGCGTCGCCAACAAGGTGAAGTCGGCGTTTCTCGCCAGCATGAGCCACGAAATCCGCACGCCAATGAATGGCGTGCTCGGTATGGCAGATCTGCTCGGCCGCACCGAACTCAACGACCACCAGCGCCGCCTGCTCTCGACCATCGACCAGTCGGCGCGCACGCTGCTGTTGATCATCAACGATATCCTCGACCACTCGCGCATCGAAGCCGGCAAGCTGGAACTCGACATTCATGAGTTCGACCTGCGCGAATGCGTCGAAAGTGCCGTCGAACTGATGTCCGAGGAGGCGGCGCGCAAGAGCATCGAGATCAGCCTCTTGATGCCGCCCTCGCTGCCGCGATTTGTATTTGGAGACCCGGGCAGGTTGCGCCAGGTTCTCGTCAACATTATCGGCAACGCAGTCAAGTTCACCAGCCGCGGCGGTGTGATCATTCGCGTCGGGGCACAAACTCGTGACGACGCAACCGCCGAGCTTCGCTTCTCGATTGCCGACACTGGCATCGGCATGGATGAGAAGACGCAGGCGCTGCTCTTCAAGCCCTTCTCGCAGGGCGACAGCACGATCAGCCGCCGCTTTGGCGGGACAGGACTTGGGCTCACGATTGCCAACGACCTCATAGCGCTCATGCGCGGAGAACTTCGCCTGGAAAGCCAGCTCGGCAAGGGCACGACTGTTTCATTTGCCATACCGCTTGACGTGAGCGCCAATGTGCCGGCACCTCGCGAGGATTGCGTCCATGTAATCGAAGGCCGTCGCGTTCTTGTGGTCGACGACCGGGAGATCAATCGCGAGATCCTTGTTTGTTACCTGCGCGATTGCCGGGCATCGGTCGACAGCGCCAGTTCCGGCGAGGAAGCGCTGAGCCTACTGCGTCAGCGTGAGGCTGAAGGCAGACCGTTCGAACTGGTCGTCCTTGATATGGTGCTGCCCGGCGTCAACGGCATCGAGGTGGCTCGTCGAATTCGCAGCGATTCGGCGTTTGGTAGCCCGCGATTGCTTCTCGTCACGTCCATGAACTGGCACGGAGACCAGTCGCTGGCCCGGTCGGTGGGCTTCAATGGCTATCTCAACAAGCCGATCCGCCGTGATGACCTGTTGGCGAATGTCCGCGCATGCTTGAAGGCGCCGGCACCATCGCAATCACAAGACCTTTCCGCAGGTGATGGCCAGCGAGCCGTAGCCAAGAGTCTGCGCCGGTTCGATGGCGTACGCGTGCTCATCGCCGAGGACAATCCCGTCAATCAGGCTGTGGCCCAGGAATATTGCAGCACGCTCGGTTGCCAGGTTGTGGTCGCTGAAGACGGTGTGCGTGCGCTCACGGCTTTCGAGCGTGGTGCCTACGATGTCGTCCTGATGGATTGCCAGATGCCGGAGATGGACGGCTACGCGGCCTGCCGCCGCATCCGCGAGATCGAGCACGTCAAGGAAATCGCGCGCGTACCCGTCATCGCCGTAACGGCCAATGCCTATGCAAGTGAT
Organism: Hyphomicrobiaceae bacterium; assembly: GCA_044222395.1. GTDB lineage: Bacteria > Pseudomonadota > Alphaproteobacteria > Rhizobiales > Hyphomicrobiaceae > JAEUMD01. The sequence continues at coordinate 27,054 of JBGANK010000031.1, forward strand.
CGCGCCACGTGCCTGGCAGCCGGCATGGACGACTTCCTGCCCAAGCCGTTCACCATTGCCCAGCTCGAAGCGGTACTTGCCAAATGGCTGCCGGATAAGGTGCTCGCGCCATCTTCGATTTCGTTGGTCATCCCAACCCAGTCCAAAGGTGATGCGGCCGAGGCCGGTGAAGCGCTTGACTTCGACCCCCAAGTTCTCGCCGAGGTCGAGCAGCAGCAGGCTGGCATGGCCGCGCGATTTGCCGAGCTCTTCCTCGCCACCGCGCCCAAGAGCATCGAGCAGATCCGCAACGGTCTCTCGGAAGAGAGCCGCGACAAGGTGCGCTCTGCTGCACACAGCCTCAAGTCGGCGTGCGCCTATATTGGCGCCATGCAGGCGTCCCGGCTGGCTGCGAGCCTCGAGCGCATGGCCAACGAGAGCACCTCGATCGAAGACATGCTGCACAAGGCGTCACAGCTGGAGCACGCCTTTGATAGAGCTGCAATGGAATTGAAGCTCATCACGGTCCCAGCGGGTGAGTGCATCACGAAACGCGCCTAGAGCATCTGCGACGGATCTTGCGAATTCCGCCGACATGCCTGCTTGATGCAGTCCAGGTTTCCAGCGAATCTATCAAGCCGCGCCACCATCGAATTCGCGACAATGCACGCGCGATCAGCACCTGCTACGCGCGCTACCGGTAGCTTGCGCCGAGCGTCTCCATCAAACTTTGAAACTGCGGGAAGCTCGTCGCGATCATTGCGGTATCGTCGACCGTGACGGGAGCCTCGCTCGCCAGTCCCATCGTCAGGAACGCCATGGCGATGCGGTGATCGAGATGCGTGGCAACCGTGCCGCCGCCAGGCACGTTTCCGCCCGTTCCATGCACGATCAGCGTGTCGCCGTCGATCCTAGCGCGGACCCCATTGGCCTTGAGCCCGGCGGCGGTGGCGGCAAGGCGGTCGCTTTCCTTGACTTTCAGCTCGGCGAGCCCATGCATGACGGTATCGCCTTGCGCAAATGCAGCAACCGCAGCCAGCACCGGATACTCGTCGATCATCGAGGGTGCCCGCGCCGCCGGCACGGTCACGCCCTTGAGCTTGGAATGCCGTGCGCGGATATCGGCGATCGGCTCGCCGCCTTCCTCGCGCCGGTTGGCAAGCGTCACGTCGGCACCCATCTCTTGCAATGTCGCATAGAGGCCGATGCGTGTATCGTTGACGAGCACACCCTCGACCGTCACGTCCGAGCCCGGCACCAGCACCGCCGCCGAGATCAGGAACGCAGCCGAGGAGGGATCTCCGGGCACCACCACGTCGCGGCCCACCATCTCGGCGTCACCCTTGACCGTGATGAAAGTCTTGCGGTCCTTGACCGCGGTGCGAACCTCGGCTCCGAAGTACCCCAGCATGCGTTCCGTGTGGTCGCGCGTCGGCTCGCTCTCGATGACGGTCGTCTCGCCTGCAGCATGCAATCCGGCAAGCAGGATCGCGCTTTTCACCTGCGCCGACGGCACCGGCAGTTCATAGACGATCGGTACCAGTGTGTCGCTGCCGGTCAGAGTCAGCGGTAGCGTTTCGCGATCCTCGGCCACCTGCAGCCCCATCTGCTTCAGTGGCCCGAGCACGCGCCGCATGGGACGCTTGGTGAGAGATGCATCGCCGGTCACGGTGACGGTCACGGCATTGCCGGCGACGACTCCCATCATCAGGCGCGTGCCTGTCCCCGAGTTGCCGAAGTCGATCGGGCCGGACGGTTGGGCAAGGCCCCCGACGCCGCGACCCTTGACCACCCAGGTGTCGCCCTCCTTGTGAGCCGGCGCGCCAAGCGCCGTCACGGCCTTGGCGGTGTTGACGACGTCCTCGCCCTCCAAGAGCCCGCGGATACGCGTGGTCCCGGTGGCAAGCGCCCCGAACATCAGCGCGCGGTGCGAGATCGACTTGTCCCCAGGTACGCGCACGCGACCGCTGAGAGCCTTGGCGCGCACGGCCGACAGGGGACGGGGAGCAGCATGTGACACGGAAGAAATTCCTGGCGAGACCGCAATTGCGTCGAAGGAAAGAGCTGACGCAGGGGCTTTTCGGCGCGCATTCAGCCGCCCGCGGGCTGGCCTGTCAATGCCGCGCACCAGGTTTTGCCTGCCATCCCCGATGGCTGGCCGGGGCCTGGGTAGCAGGACCGGATATTGGTTTTGACAAGGCTTGACGGCTGTGGCAGACCGCTGCCTCATTCTCCGACAAGCTCGAGGCCCTACCCATGGCGACGACCAAGCAAGCGCGCGGCACCAAGCGCACGTGCCAGAGCGACGAATGCGGCGCCCGCTTCTATGACCTCAACCGTGACCCCATCGTCTGCCCGATCTGCGGCACGATCTACGTGATTGCGTCGGGCCCGGTGGGTATTCTCTTCAAGGATGAGGAGAAGCCGCAGCGCAAGGTCAAGAAGGAAGTCGCAAAAGACGAAGATTCAGCGGATGCAGTCGAGGACGAGATCGAGGAGATCGAGGACGACGACAGCGTCGACGACGAGGCCGACGATACGTTCCTGGAGGACGAGGAGGAGGACGGCGGCGACGTCACCAACATCGTCGGCGGTGGTCGCAGCGGCGGCGAGGAGCCCTGAAACACGAATTTCTGCGTAGAATCAGGTTGCCCGTCACGCGAGCGATGTCTTCGTTGAGCGGCATGACAGAACGTTTGGCAATGTCCGCGCGGGTCAATTTCGCGCTTGCAGTTTAGGGACGAAGGCCCTATGCAAGCGGTCCTATCGAGGCGCCGGTTTCCGGTGTCTTCCCAACCGGTCGGGGCTGTAGCTCAGTTGGGAGAGCGCTACAATGGCATTGTAGAGGTCAGGGGTTCGATTCCCCTCAGCTCCACCAAAATACCTGAGAAATAAGACAGTTGGGCTCTCAAAGCCTGCCGAAACCTCGCACTGAGGCGCGAGGCATTTCAAGGCCGTTCGCAGACCTTGGAGCGGCCCCTGGAGTATGATCGGCCTGACGTGAGAGGGCGTGAAATGCGTCCTATTGTCGAAACGCTCGCCGGAGGCGACCTCCGATCGATCGGTGCGTCGAACCGCGTTGTCACGCAGGTGCTTGCCAAGCCTCATCTGTTTGCAGAACTGATGGCCGGTCTCCGTCATCCCGACCGGATCGTGCGCAGCCGCTGTGCCGACGCCGCCGAGAAGATATCGGCGCGGCACCCGGGCTGGCTGGAGCCCTACAAGGTCGAACTGTTGGCGCTGCTCACGAGCGCACAGGATGCCGAGATGCGGTGGCATTTGGCGCAGATGCTTCCCCGCCTCGACCTCGGCCGGCGCGAGCACAAGCAGGTCATAAGCGCGATGCACGCCTACCTTGACGACAACAGCCGGATCGTCGCCACAATGGCGCTGCAGGCCCTGTTCGATTTGTCTAGGAGCGATGCAGGGCTGCGTGAGCGGCTGCGGCCAGAGTTGGAACGGCGCGCACGTGAAGGAAGCGCGGCGGTCCGCGCCAGGGCGCGCCGGCTCTTGAGCGGAATGCCCTGATGTGGATCGATCATGCGCCTCGCAGCGAAATCGCTGATTGCCGGAGCGGTACTCGTCACCGCGCTCATCCTGACGTTGGCCATGCCGATCGAATCTTGGCGCACCGGTCGCGCACCTGTTCCGCAGATCCGCGTTGTCGTCGGCGGCCCCGAGGTTCATATCGCGTCCCGGCTCTGGATCGATACCGATGCGGCTTGCGGTGTCGCAGAACGCGCCGATCCCGACGACTGCTTTGCAATTGCCCTTCTCGCGAGGGTGCCTGGAATGCGCATCGTCGGACTCTCGACGATCTTCGGGAATGCCGAACTGACAGCAACGGACCGCACCACAAGAGAGCTTGCCCAAGCAATAGCATCGAGCGGCATCACGACCGCTCCCGTCTATCGAGGCTCATCGAAGGCGATCGCGAGCAACAAAGAGAATGCACCAGGCGTCAACGCTCTCAAGGACGCGCTTCGTCAGGGCCCGCTGACGATCATCGTCACATTAGGGCCGCTGACCAATATCGCCATGGCGCTTCGCGATCGACCCGATCTGGTGCTCAATGTCGGCCGGATCGTTGCGGTAATGGGGCGGCAGCCGGGACACATCTTTCATCCGGCAGAGGGAAATCCCACAACAAGCCTTCTCGGTCACGGCCCTGTGTTCCGGGACATGAACTTCGATTTGGATCGCGACGCCGCTGCCGCAATTCTTGCGCTCGGATTGCCGATCACGCTCGTGCCGTATGACGTTGCGCGTCACGTGGCTTTGACAAGTCATGACCTCGAACGGCTCGCCACTGCAGGCACGGATCTCGCGTGGATCGTGCAACGGTCGCAAAGCTGGCTCCGCTATTGGGAACGGCAGATCGGGCGTGACGGCTTCTACCCGTTCGATCTGCTCGCGGCCGCCTATGTCATCGAGCCGCACAGATTCAATTGCGCAGTAGTGAATGCGTGGATCGCCGCCGATGACACCTTGTTCTACAGCTGGATCTACCGGCGCTCCGCTCTTCTGGTCGGCACGGAAGATCATGTGCCCCCATCCCCACGCGCGCATGGCTCACTCGTCTACTGCCCACAGGCGGCCGAAGACTTGCACGATTGGCTGATGGACCGGTTCGATGCGGCCGGCGCAGGTGCCGCGAAGATGCGGTAGGGCTACGGCAATCGATCTGTACGCTTCTTCGCCTCCCTAGTCAGGATCTACTGTTCTGGATTTACGAATTTTGACGACCTTCGCCCGCGAATCAAACGTTCGATCCACAACGCTAGGGTGATGGTTTGCCCAGTCCGTAGGCGATGAGGGCGAGCGCTATCGCGTAGAGCACCCATCCAGGATGGCGGCCGCGCGTGCCCCAGAAATTGACGATTACACCGTAGAGGTAGAGCCCCGCCACGCACGCGCCGGTCGCCATTCGGGCGCTGCGGTCGAACCACAACGCAGCGGCGATCAGTGCGAGGCCGCCAGCGAACCACGTAACCGTGCTGTAGTGAAGGAGAGCCGGCACCAGAATGCGGATCGATCGCCTGAACCGCTTGTCGTCGGCGATCAGCGGCGCCAATGGCCGCACCATCAGCCGCTGCATGAGGACGCCATGGATGATAGCTGTGACGCTGCCGATCAATCCGGCGACAATCAATGCGGTGTCCTGCCAATCCATGGTCGCACACTCTATCTGTTTGGCCGCTCGTTGGGTTGAAGGCTTAGCAGCTGCTCGGGTCAACGACGCGACTTTGATCGTCTTGCCGTCTTTGGATGGGCATGTTGCCACGCCATCTCGAGTGCTTGTTTCAATGCGGCAAGATCGAGTGCGGTGAGTGTAGCTGTCGTCCAGCCCTGCTCGCCCCACGCATTGGGCACCGGGGTGAATGCCTCCGGCGCGGTCAGGCATTTCAACTCCTGCTCGTCCGGCGTGAACTTGAAGTTGGCGGTTTTGCCGTCGGCAGCGAGCGTCACATAGATCCGGGTGGCCTTGAAGGCGGCGCGGTCGAAGTGCGGTGCTTCTGTCGTGCCGTCGAGCGCCAATGCAAGTCGCCGCAGATCCCTTGCAGTTGCCATGGCGATGGCTCCTTCACCTGTTGCCGTTATAGCGCAGGATCGAAGCGAGCGTCGCTATGAGGGCGACGAAGGTGAGCACGGCAGCCACAGCGTGCGAGTACTCCCATTGGCGGCGCCCGGCTTCGAACGGTTCAGGCGCGACCGTCCAGAATGCCGTCGCGACATTGACGGGCAATGTGAACAGCACGAAGTCCGCCAAGGCAGCGGCCAGCGCGACGAAGCCGACGATTGCTGCAATAAGCGCGGGGCGAGAGCGGCGAACGAGGTAGGCGTGGGCAAGCGCCAGCAGCAGGGCGGCGCCGATGACGAAGCCGAACAGTTGCCAGCCATCGTAGATGCGCTGCACGGTCATATACTCGGAAGCCGGCAAAGCCAACTTCGCCGGCAACTCGAATAGATGCGCGCCCGTCGGCACGAGATATAGAGCGATGGCGACGATCAGGGCGCCTTGCAAGAACTTGAGGTTCATCGGCATGACCTCCCTGCATTGTCTTGCCTGGAGCTTGTTCGCCTTTGATAGAATCGTAAACGCGCTCTGGCCTCTGTTTTGAGCATGCTTTTCACGCTGTTTCGCCTGCACTTCAGCTCAACATGCACTTGGTCCGGCAGGCACGAATTAGCAAAGAGTCGCCGCCATGGTCAGGCTGCCTTCTTCCCAAACGTTTGCGCGTGCGTCGCGTAGATGATGGCGAGCCGACCGTCCGCGAGTTCCTGCAATGACTTCAGCTTTAGCGCGTGACGGTGGGACGACTCTGCAAACAGCGACTTGCCTTCGCCGGCCAGCAGCGGATGGACAATCAGGCGAAGCTCGTCCAGCAATCCGGCTTTCATAAGGCTCGAGGTAATGCTGGCTCCACCCATGACGTAGATGCTCTTTCCGGGTTGCCGTCGAAGAGCCGCAACGTCATCGATCGAGTGCAGCAAGCGCGTCGTCGGCCAACGTGCCGACGTCAATGTCGTCGACAGCACATAGTGCGGCGTCCGGGCGGCGATGCGGCTCCATGCAACCTCGGCCGGCGTCGGCAATCTTCCCGTCATCGGCAGCGGCATGTCTGGCGCGGTCTGGATCGCGGTCCAGTACTGCTCGTAGCCCGGATACATCCGGCCGCCGAGCAGGCAGGCATCGATCTCCGGCGTCAAACCATAGTCCTCGGACCAAGCCTCGACCCAGTCGGCGAACCCTTGCGGCCCTTCGATCTTGCCATCGAGCGACGTCTTGAACGCAGCAATCAACTTGCGCATGGCGACCTCCATCTCAATTTGCCAGTGCCCGTTCCGTCTCGGTGACCGCCTCCCCCACGTTGGGACGTCCCTTCCCGGTTAGGATCAGGTCACGCAGGCTCTTCTTGATGTACGTGCTCCAACCATCGGAGCAGGCGTCGTAGCATTCGTCCTCAGGGACAAGCCCGCTATGTGTGAAACGAACCTCCGTTTGCTTCCCCTTCCTCACGATCTCGAAGACGACATCGGTGTCCGTCCACCCGTTCGTACCCTTTGTGAAGCTGAAGAAGTTGTCGAGCACGTGCCAGGCGACCTTCTCACATGGCACCAGCGTGGTGACCTTGATCGTGGAGCGGTGGAGATCCTTGAAGTGATACCAGAACACGCCGCCCATCTTGTCTGTTTGTCCTTCGATCTCTTCCGACCACCATCCGCGGACGTTGTTGATGGCGGCGAAGACCGCTTCTGGCGATGCTGCGACTGTGAAATCGACAGTGAAGCTGCGGTCTGTCATGGCATGCTCCTTCGTTGCGAGGGAGGGCGTCCCCCGGTTGGCGAATTCAGACTTGAATAGTTCGTTAGCTGGCCGGCCAGCGCTCGTGGTACTCGCCTTTGAGGCGGTTCCAGCCGTCCCAGAACGGTTCCGGCTCGGTGTCTTCGATGCGCGCTGCAAGGATATCCAAATGCATGTGCCAGCCGGCGCCGAACATGAGCGAGAAATTGCGATCGGGCATGCGGCGATGAATGAGAGTCAGCAGCACCCTGTCGCCGCGCGGTTCCAGTTCGAACGAGACATTGCCGCTGCCCGCCCATGTGATCACAAGCTTGCGCGGCGGATCGCATTCGACGACTTCGCAGATCATGCGATGCTCGTCCGGGAAGCCTGCGGGTCGCTGGCCCGGCGGCTTCGTCAGTTCGTCGTTGCGCCAGACGAGTTCGATGGGTGTTCCTGCTTTCGCATCCATATGCCCGGCGGCGAGCCACTTGCGGCGCAGATCGCTGTCCGTCAGATATTCCCACACGCGCTCGATGGGACCGGGCAACAGGCGCTCGATCTTCAGCGTGGCCGGTTCGATCAAGGTGCCGTAGTCGCGTTGTGACACTGAACGGGTCATTTGCGCTTTCCTTTCCTCGCCGGACGGGATGCACGCTTGGGCTCGCTTCTCAGCAATGCGTCGAGACTATCGAGGCGGCTGGTCCAGAACTGCTCGTAGAAGCCGAGCCACTCGTGCGCCGAGGCGAGCGCACCGGGCTCCAGACGGCAGATGTGGCTGCGGCCGCGCACCTCGCGCTTGATGAGACCCGCATTTTCCAGTGCCTTGATATGCTTCGATGCCGCCGCGAGTGACATCGAAAACGGCTCGGCCAGTTCACCGACGCTGCGCTCGCCCTTTGCAAGTTCCTCCAGCATCCGTCGGCGCGTGGCGTCGCCAAGAGCATGAAAGGTAGCGTCGAGCCTGATTACTTGTTGTTCAACCATATGGTTGAATGTAGACGGGCCTGCGCCGACTGTCAACCCTTTAGTTGAATATTCTGCGATGAGCGCGCATCTCCGCTTCACGGAAGGTAGAAATGGCAACAATCCGCAAGGTCATCGAGACCAGGGCTTCGCCTGATTTGGTTTGGGCTGCCTTGCGCGATGTCGGCGCGCTCCATACGCGGCTGGTACCGGGCTTTGTCCTCGATACGCGACTCGAACCGGGCGCGCATATTGTGACATTTGCCAACGGCATGTCCGTGCGCGAAGATATCGTGACGGTCGACGAGCAACTTCGACGTGTCGTCTGGACCGGTGCGCGCAGCACGAGCGGATGTCAAAGGAAGCGCGGAAGAACAAGCGCTGGCAGATCAATGTGACGATAGGAGCCGGAGTTGGCCGACACCGCGAAACGCCACGATACGGTCGTTGTCGAGCCGAAGTCTTGAACTCCTGCAGCGCAAGTCTTCGCCGCCATCGCTGATACGACTATGCGCGCAGCCTGTGGTGTGGCAACAGGCAAGCGAAAATGGTGCTGCCGGTGAGGATTGAACTCACGGCCTCTCCCTTCATCACACTACCCGTTTCGGGCCGCCGCCATGCTCCAGGACTGGAGCCCTCCGATCGCGGAGGCGGGACGTTCGTGCGCTGGACCATCCCTTCATCATAGGCATCGGGCCGGAGCCGGCCGTGAAGCCCTTAGATGCCGCCCATCTGGCCTCTACACCTTCCCGCGGACTGTATTGAATTGCGGGCTTGGCTCGGGATTGCCGTCGGTCGCTTCCAGACCTGGAAGCCGGTCGGTTTCCCCGAATTTGAGCGGTTGTTGTCCCAGGCGTTTCCGCTTGAGCTGGCAAAGACTTACCAAGGGAGTGCTCTACCACTGAGCTACGGCAGCAGAGACGGTTGCGCTGTGCTTGCAATCGACCCAATGGCCGAATTGGAAGACAACACAAACCCTGCTCCGACAACCGGGTTGCCGAAGCGCGCGCACACTGCCACAACCACCGCTGCCCGGCAAGGCGCATCAGCCCCTGTCAACCGACAATCCCGGTGAACCACCGCACCCGAAAATCCGGCCCGACCAGTACCTTCAGATTGAATGTGGGTTCGATGCCGCCACAGGCCGCAACTGAGCTCGCTCGGACGTGAATCCGCTGGCCTCCGACGTGCCGGTTCGTGATATGAGGTCGCCCGAATGGCGGCCGATGTTCCGTGTCAGGCGTACCGGCCCGCCGCCTGCTGCCTCATAGGCTCGCAGGCTCCTCTTGCAGGGCCAGGCGGCCAAGTTCGTGAATGACACACCGGAGTGCTGAAATGGCGGTCGAAAAGGAACGCAAGTCTGCAGGATCCGCGCGCCCCGGTCGCGAGCAGCGGCTCGAGGCTGAGTTGCGCGCCAACCTTAAGCGGCGCAAGGAGCAGGCACGCGCGCGTACTGCCACATCGGTCGGCGACGAGGCGCCAGCGGCCACCGAGCCGCAGGCTGAACGCGGGGATGCTGAATGAATGCCGTGCCGGGCTGGTAAACGCTGGCTAACCAAATCGCTTTACGAGGCAGGTTTGCTGCGGTCGCAGCGCCGCAGGGTACCCACCCGGCACAATACTTGGGGGCAGTGAAGGACGAACATGGACCGGATCAGGATTGTTGGCGGCAAGCGCCTCGAAGGCACTATACCCATCTCGGGTGCGAAGAACGCCGCGCTGCCATTGATGATTGCGAGCCTGCTGACC
>JBGANK010000032.1:0-36791 GCA_044222395.1 Hyphomicrobiaceae bacterium
GGCTCTTCATATTTGCGGCTGGCTTCCGCCAGGTGCTCGGCGTGTCGATCATTCCGCCCTACACGACATACGTGCTCTACGAGACGTTCGTGACGCCGGGTCTCGTTGGCATGATCCTGCTCTTCAACGCCATGCAGTCGTCGCTGTCGATGGTGTATGACCGCGAAACGGGCGCGATGCGCACGCTGCTGGTGAGCCCGTTTCCGCGCTCGTTCCTGCTGACGTCGAAGCTGTTGGGCGGCGTACTGGTGGCTGTGCTTCAAGCCTACACGTTCTTGTTCGTGGCTCGCCTGTGGGAGAGCTGGACCTGGGACAATGCTCTGTCGGGCTCGTGGCGGTGGGACGCGATCTTCGAGAGCCTGGCCGCGATGGTTCGTGCGCTCGCCGCCAATCTTGGCCAGACCTTGGTCCAGTTCACCAATGTCGACCCGCCGCCCATGGGCTACGCCACGGTGCTCATTGCGTTGGTGCTGGCCGGGCTCATGCTGGGCTCGATCGCATTGCTGATGTCGTCGCTCATCAAGCAGCTGGAGAATTTCGCGGGCGTGATGAACTTCGTCATCTTCCCGATGTTCTTCATGTCGTCGGCGCTTTATCCGATCTGGCGCCTGCGGGAGTCGAGCCCGCTGCTCGCATCGCTGGCGACCGCCAACCCATTCACGCACGCCGTCGAGCTCATTCGGTTCGCCCTATATGGTCAGTTCGGTCCGCAGCTGGAGGGCGGTGGCACCGACCTCACGCATCTCATCATCGTCGTGGGTTGCACCGTGGTGTTCCTTAGCGCGGCCATCTTCGCCTACAATCCATCCAAGGGATTGATCGCGCGGCGCGGCGGACCAGGCAACGGCTGATCGTGGAATTGAAGGCACCAATCATGCAAATCGCTCCCACCATTCGCATCGCTCGCCCGACGCGCGTGCTGCCTGTTGCATTGAGCGCGGCGCTTGCGGTCCTAATGACCTTGATGCCACAGGCTGGCGCGCAGCAGCCGCCAGCCAGTGAGGCAAACCAGCCAGTCACCCAAGAAGCCGCGCGCTTGGCGGCCGAAGCAGCGCTGGCATCGAACGCCGACTGGCCTTGCGTGCAGCACAAGCAGCCGGTGCTGACGGCAGCGCAGATGTGGGATGGCCGCGAGGTCGCAGCGGATGGCAAGCGCTCGGAGGACGAGCAGGTCCGCAAGCTGGTCCCTGTTCTCGTCAGCCGTCGCATCCCGCTCGATGAAGCAGCCAAGGACATCAAGACGTTTGCCGACTCCCTGCCCAGCGAACAACGCGATGCAAAGCTGGCGGAGCTGTTCGAGGCGGTGCTTGCTGAAATCAATACATCGCGGTCTTCCGTGATGAATGGAATCGAGAGGTTCCAGCGTAGCCAGGTGCTGCGATCGAAAAAGCTCGAGACCGATGGCACCGCGCTTGCGGAGCTGCAGAAGACAGCGGAAGCCGACCTCAAGAACCAGGACGCAGCCCGCCTCGCCCAGGAGGCGCAGACGCGCTACGACTGGGATGCGCGCGTTTTCCAGGAGCGGCAGAAGAACATGCCGATCGCTTGCGAGATTCCCGTCCTCATCGAGCAGCGCGCATTTGCGCTCGCGCAGGCCATCCGCGCCTTGATGGCCGATTGAGCGAAATCTCGTCTGCTGCCGCGGAGCCGCTGGATCGTTACGAAAAGGTTTCGTGCCGCACCGTATTCGAACGATTCGTGCAACCAGTACGCGCGTCATCCAACATTGTCCGACAGATTGCGCGCTTGGCGCGTAGTGATTAATCGATTGAGAACCTAGAAACGAGGCTTTTGATTACAACAATTGGTTTCACCGCTAGTGTCTCCCAAAGGCTGCTATTGGCACAATTGCGTGCGGAATGCCTGAAGGTCCGTGGTGATGCACAGTTCGATCGGAAAGCGCATTGGAGTTCTGCTTCGTTCCTTCAGCAAGGAACGGGCGGGCAATGTTGCGTTCATGTTCACGCTGGTCTTCTTCACGCTCATGGCCTGCGTGGGCTTCGCCTTCGATACATCCCGGATCAATCGCGTCAGATCGCAGGTGACCGCCTCGCTCGATGCAGCGGCACTTGCAACGGCAAAGTCCCTGCGACTTGACACGGCGACGGATGAGGAGCTCAAGGCTCTTGCGAAAGCCTATTTCGAGGCCAATTTGCGCGCGCAGAACCATACCGAGGGCAGGGTCGAGGAGTTGGACATCGTCATCAACCGCGAAAAAAGCGCGGTTACGGTTTCCACTGATGTCGTGCTGCCGACCGTCATCGGGCGCCTCTTCCACGTCAACGAGTTCCGTTCGCACCTTGTGGCCGGCTCGCTCTATGCTGCTCGCGACATCGAACTCGGCATGATGCTGGACGTCAGCGGATCGATGGGCGGAGCAAAAATCCAAGAACTGCGGAATGCCGCCAAGGATCTCGTCAAGATCATTCTCGACGATTCGCGTGGACCTTCGAAGAACAAGATCGGCATTGCGCCCTATTCCACCTCCGTCAACGCTGGCGAATTCGCTCAGGCTGCCACGAATAATCCGAAAGCTCCGGTCGTTACGTGCGTGACCGAGCGCCCTGGCATCCACGCCTTTACCGATAAGGCCCCGAACGGGGCTCCGTTGGGAAAGAAATCGCTCTCGTGCACTAACAGTCCGGTGGTGCCACTGACGAGCGACCTGAAGTCGCTCGAAGATCAAATCAACCTGCTGTCGGCAGGCGGCAACACCGCCGGCCACCTTGGCATCGCCTGGGCCTGGTATATCATCTCGCCGAACTGGGCGTCGCTGTGGCCAGCCGCGAGCCAGCCAAAGCCGTATTCCGATCCGGAAGCTCTCAAGGCCGTCATCCTGATGACGGACGGTGAATTCAATACCTCATTCGAACCTGGAAATGGAAACTCGTCCAACCAGGGCAAGAAATTGTGCGACAACATCAAGGCCGCAGGCATCAAGGTGTTCACGGTCGGCTTCGAAGCGCCACCAGCCGCGCTTGCGGTGCTGCAGTACTGCAGTTCGAACGCGAAGTACTTCTTCGACGCGAAGAACGGCAACGAGTTGCGCGATGCGTTCAACACGATCGCCAAGGAGCTGACGGGTCTCAGGTTGACGATGTAGTCGTCGTGCGCCAGCGACGCTGCTTGAGCATGGCCAAGCCGGCGACTGAGAGACTGAGCTATTGGAAGCCCGGCTGCGGTTCCACGTTCTTGGTGTCCCGGCCGATCTCGCGCCAGCCGTCGGTTCCTTCAGGAAACCAGACGACCGCGGTGTATCCCCACGACAGGGCGCGCTTGGCAGCGTTCCATGACATCCAGCAATCGCGCAGGCAGAAGAAGACCAGCGGCCTCGTCCTGTCGTCGCCGGTGAGGCGCTGCAGCTCCTTGCGGAAATAGTCTTCAGGACCCGGGGCCAATCTGCCGTAACCTACGTTGGGAAGCCAGAAGGCACCCTCTATGCTGTCGTGCTTGGGCGTTCGCCAGACGGCGTTGGCTGGGAGGCCAGCAGGCTTGGGCGCCTGGGGATAGACATCCAGGAAGATGGCGCCCTCCTTGTCGCGCAAGGTGGCGGCTTCTTCGGCGGAGACCACACGCGCTCCTCGCAGCGTCTTGGGCACCGGCGAACGGTAGTCGTCCATGCGGTAGTCATCGGGCTCGGCCACTTCAATCGGCGCCGTACTGTGCTCTTGCGCGTGGGCCCGTGCCCAGGCCATGTCACCATCAAGCGTAATGGGTGTGGCGAACATGACTGCCGCAAACGCCACGGTGATGACGAGTGCGCTCGCGGGTTGGCGAGGGACGTCCCGCAGAGCCGATCTTGAGCCAATGTCGTCACACGCCGTTGTTGTCGTGACCATCATGCACCCATGTCGGATAGGCTTAGGGATTGGAGGGCACGTCCCGCGCGGGGATGATCCGCTTTGGGTACGCGACCTGGTCCAGAACCAAGTCTCGAGCTGCGTTGAGGCTCAAACGGCGCCATTCAAGTACACGAGCCGCGCGAAAGGCGCAGTTGAAACGTCTAGAGCAACGTTATTCAACGGACAAATTGCAAGGCGATTCCGTCCGGGGGGTTGAAGCACTAGCTGCGCGGCTCGGTGATCTGCTTGTTGTCCTCGTCGAGCAGCGGCACGCCGTATTCGAGCAGAACCTTGTCGATCTTGCCCTGTTCCTTGGCGATGACCTGGTTGAGCTGCTTCTTCCAGACGTCGTCACCCTGCCGCACGCCCATGGTGATGCGATAGGCCATGCGCGGTCCGATCGATTCCTTGATCAGCGGCTTCACCACCAACGGCTCGCCGCCCTGCCTGGAGAAGTACCCCGCAATCGGACCCCACAGGATGCCGGCATCGACCTCTCCCTTGCGGATATCCTCGATCATCCGCTCGGCGGGCGATTCGAAGCGGCGATCAACGGTCAGCGGATAGGGCCTCGCAGTCGTCATCAGGCCGATCCTGGCCATGATGTCGCCGGGTGGCGTGCCGGCGACAATGCCAATCCGTTGTCCCTTGAGCCGCTCGTCATCGAGGCTCTCGACCCCTTCCAGCTTGCTGCCCTTGCGGTACAGGATGGCGTAGGTCGAGCGGTAGTAGTGATTGGTGTTGAGAACCAGTTCGTCGCCCTGGGCGTATCCGATTACGACATCGCACGCCTTGGCAAAAAGCGTGCGGCGGATGAAGCCGGTGGCCTGCGGAAACCAGGTGTATTCGACGGGAATGCCCAGCGCCTGGCCAACGATGTCAGCGATCTTGTTCTCGAAGCCTTCGCTCTTTTGATTCGAGAAGGGCATGTTGGCAGGGTCTGCGCACACGCGAAGCACGCGCCGATTTACCAGGTCGGCGTGCTGCCCCTCTACGGCTGCGGCGGGGCACATGCCGCCGAAACCAGTCATCGCAAGTGCCAGGACAAGCGTCGCAACGGTTCTAGCCACCGAAGCACGCCTTGTCGTAGTCGTTTGCGGCCGCCGGTTTGTCGTCACGTCCGACGGGACGACCGCGCCCGAGTGCCCCATCGGCGCGGGCCTTCAGGTAGATGTAGAGATCGTCGATGTAGCACATGACGTTCTTGTTGTCGCCGAGCGCCGGCATGACGCTCTTGGCACCATCAGGCGTCGTGCGCTCGCGGCCCGAAGCGACAACGCCGACGAAGTCGCCGTAGCTCAAGTTCTTGAGCGACTCGACCAGGGCCGGAGCGTAGGTCGAGCCCTCGCCTTCCGGACCGTGGCAGACATGGCATTCCGAATGATAGCGGCGGAAGCCGGAATACGCGTACCAGTCGAGGATGCCGTCGGCCTTGACACGGTAGGTCGGGTCGCCGTCGGGCGTCGTCCACTTTCCGTTTTCTTCCTTGGCGCCCTTTTGCGTCTTGGCGCCATCCGGCAGAGTCACCATTTCAGGCCCGGCCGCAATGGCGGACGACACCGTCACTCCAACCACGCCAAGGCTCAGAACGGCTACGGCGATCGCTGGAAAACCAAATTTCTTCACGCGCTTCCTCTCTATCGCTTTCAGCTTTTCTTGTTGTCGGTTCTTATTGTTCTCATTTCTTGTTGTTCTGACTGTCCCGATCTGTCCCGATCTGTCCCGATGGTTGTTCTGATAACAGATGCTAACTGCCCTAGCTGACTACATTACGGCAATCGGGCGACTTGGGCTTCTCCAGTGCTGCCTGCCGAAATCAAATTCTGCTGAAGTCCCTGAGCCCTGCCTCAGATGTCGAGCCATTGATGCATCGTGCCCGCTGTCACGTCCCCGTGCAAGACGATGAGCAGCAAGGGGACCGGAAACCAACCGCCGAGGGCTGACACTGGCGCGCTTCTCGAATTTTGCGCCTCTCGTATTTTATAAGGAAGCCGGCGCGAGGGAGCACCCCGCGCCGGCAAATAGTGCCTCAGTCTTTAGGCTTATGGCAGCGTGAAGACCGTCAGAACGCCACCGAGCGCGGTGTAGTTCTTCAGACCAGCGTAGCCACCGACAGCGCCCAGACCGTCATTCGGGTTTGTCAAGCCGGCTGCGAGACCGATGCCTGCCCAGCCACCGATGCCCGAGAGCAGAGCGACGTACTGCTTGCCCTTGTGAGCATAGGTCATGACGTTACCGATGATGCCGGAAGCCGTCTTGAACTTGAACAGCTCCTTGCCATCCTTCGGATCGACTGCCTTCAGGTAGCCCTCGAGGGTACCGTAGAAGACGACGTCGCCAGCAGTCGCCAGAGCGCCGGACCAGACCGAGAACGGCTCAGGCTTCGACCAGACGATCTTGCCCTCGCCAGCGTCCCAGGCAATGAAGTTGCCCATGCCGCCATGGCTGTTGGGTGCCGGATACATGGAGAGCGTGGCGCCCACGTAAGGCTGGCCAGCCGTGTACGAAACCTTGAAGGGCTCGTAGTCCATGCAGACGTGGTTGGTCGGCACATAGAATTGGCCAGTCTTCGGCGAGAAGGTTGCCGGCTGCTGGTCTTTTGATCCGAGTGCCGCAGGGCAGATGCCCTTCGTGTTCACGTCAGCACCGTTCTTCGCCGTCGAGTACTTGTCGACGACATAAGGACGACCGTAGTTCGGCTTGGACGGATCCATTTCGACGCCGGTCGACCAGTTGACGGCAGGGTCATACTTCTCGGCGACGAGCAGCTCGCCCGTGCCACGATCGAGCGTATAGCCGAAGCCGTTACGATCGAAGTGGACGGCGACCTTGCGGTCCTTACCCTTGACCTTGATGTCAGCGAGGATGACCTCGTTGATGCCATCGTAGTCCCACTCGTCGAACGGGGTCATCTGATAGACCCACTTGGCAACGCCGGTGTCGACGTCACGACCCCAAAGGGTCATCGACCACTTGTTGTCGCCAGGACGCTGTGTCGGGTTCCAGGTCGAGGGGTTGCCCGAACCGTAGTACATCAGGTTCAGAGCGGGGTCATAAGAGAACCAACCCCAGGTGCAGCCGCCACCGATCTTCCACTGGTCGCCCTGCCAGGTCTTGAGCGAGCTGTCCTTGCCGACCGGCTTGCCGAGCGACATGGTCTTCTCACCGTCGACCAGGATCTGATCGTCTGGACCGATGGAGTAGCCGCGCCACACCTTCTTGCCCGACTTCATGTCGTAGGCCGTGACGTGGCACTGCACGCCGAACTCGCCGCCAGAAATGCCGACGATGACCTTGTCCTTGACCGGAAGCACGGTTGCGGTGTTGGTTTCACCCTTCTTCGGGTCGCCGTTGACCGCTTTCCAGATCTCCTTGCCGTTCTTGGCATCGAGCGCGACGACAGTCGTGTCGGCCTGATGCAGGAAGATCATGCCGTCTGCATAGGCCAGACCGCGGTTGACGGTGTCGCAGCACATGACGGGAATGACGGAGGGATCCTGCTTGGGCTCATATTTCCAGAGGATCTTGCCTTCGTTGTTCAGATCAAGCGCATAGACGATGTTGGGGAACGGGGTATGAACGTACATCGTTTCGCCGATCACGATGGGAGATCCCTCGTGACCGCGCAGCACGCCGGTCGAGAAGGTCCACGCGACCTTCAGGTTCTTCACGTTGTCCTTGTTGATTTGATCCAGCTTTGAATAGCGCTGGTTGAAGTAGTCGCCGGTCTGAAGCACCCACTGATTTGGATTGGCAGTCTGCTTCAGCACGTCGTCGTTCGCCAACGCGGGCGAAGCGATGAACGTTGTGGCGAGCAATGCACCGGTGAGTGCACTCTTTCGCATCGCGTTTCCTCCTTAAGGTTCTTGCCACGCTTGCAAGGTGGCAGCTGTCGTCAGCGTGTCACGGGCCGCGGGAGAGGACGTCAAGGTGCGTCCTGTTTTTCGTTATTGCTCCGACGGACCTACGAAACGGACCCGTGTCACTTGATCGTGATGAGTCCTGAAGTCGCAGCTACCGAGCGGCATCTAGACACTTTTTCCTGCAGCTTGCAAGACTAAGGTCGACATGAAAATCGAGCGGCACGGTGAAGGCGTGTTTACCCTTGGCGATAGGACAATGTTGCTGACCTATTTTGCGCGCATATTTCCGAAGCATTTCGCACTGCACTCGCACCGCGAAGCGCGCCAAGGAAAGTTTGCGCCGCGCGTGTGCAAGCAATATTGACATTCGCGAAAGTCGTTGTGCAGAGGCTGGAAATCATATCGCGAATGACGAATATCGAAGCTTGTGCAAGAACGCGGAGATCGCTTGGAGTTGCAGCGTGAATGAATCGCTAGTCATGCGCGGCACCATCACACGCACGACGTTCCTGCGCATGATCGTGCGCGGCGCTGCAACTGGATTGCTCGGCTCTTTCGGCGGCTTTGCCTTGCCAATTCTTGCAGAAGCTGAAGACTTGAAAGAAGCCGCAGGCCCGAAGCCACGCGGCGGCGATGCCGTTGGCGGCGAGAAATTGACCGAAGTCGCCGCCGGGGTCTTCGTTCACCGCGGCCAGCACGGCGTCTATTCGCCTGCGACGGGCGGCGACATCTGCAATACCGGTTTCATCATCGGAGAGCAGGCGGTTGCGGTCGTCGATTCAGGGGGGACGGCGAAAATCGGCAGCGAGCTGCTGGCGCAGATCCGATCATTGACCGAGCGTCCGATCCGCTACGTCATCAATACCCATATGCACCCCGACCATGTGCTCGGCAATGCCGCTTTCAGGCCTGAGAATCCGGCCTTCGTCGGGCATCACAAGCTCGCTGCAGCGCTGTCGGCGCGGGCCGAGCGATACCTCGCCTTCAATCAGGCTGCCGTCGGGTCGGAAGCGTTTGAGGGCACCGAAATCGTGCTGCCGAGCCTGCCTGTGATCGACCGCATGGAGATCGACCTGGGCGGGCGTTTGCTGACGCTGGAAGCGCGCCCTACGGCGCATACCGACAACGATCTGACGATCCGCGATGCCAAGACGGACACGCTGTTTGCCGGGGATCTGATCTTC
This sequence comes from Hyphomicrobiaceae bacterium, assembly GCA_044222395.1. Classification (GTDB taxonomy): domain Bacteria; phylum Pseudomonadota; class Alphaproteobacteria; order Rhizobiales; family Hyphomicrobiaceae; genus JAEUMD01. Next base: position 8,890 of record JBGANK010000032.1, read on the forward strand.
TCCGGGCACGTGCCGACGCTGGATGGCTCAATCCGCGGCTGGCTCGCCCTGCTCGACGACTTGGCGCTGCAGCCGGCGGAGCGGATCGTGCCCGGGCATGGTCCGGCGGCGATGGCGTGGACCGACGCTTCAGGTCCCCTGAAAAGATATCTTGTGGCAGTGGCCGGAGGCGTCCGGCAAGCCATCAAGGAGGGGCGGACGATCGCTGAAGCCGTCAAGACGGTGGCGCAGGATGAGCGGGCGTCCTGGGAGCTTTTCGACGAATTCAACGGCCGTAACGTTTCGGCAGCGTTTGCCGAACTGGAATGGGAATAGTACTGCGACCGGGCTGCGGCTATCGTTTTGAGGCGAACCCCGTTACATTGCGCAAACCGGCTGCCTTACTGTATCGGAGAATGCCAAATCGAGGCTCTCCGATTGCAGAGCAAAAGAACTTCGGAGGAATTGCCGTGTCGAACATCGCCCAGCCCGTTGCCGCCTTGCGGGTCGCCCTATTCGCACTGTTCTTGGTCAGCGCGGGTCTCGCCGGCCAGCCTGTAGCGGCTCAAGACGCCAAGGACGATGACCTCTGGCCCGGCATCCGCAAAGAGCTTTACGCCCAGCGCGCGATTGCCGAAGAGGATGGTGCGGTTGCGCTGGAGGCACCGGTGCGGGCCGACGACGCCGCGGTGGTGCCCATCACGATGCGCGTACCTGCCGAGGTCGCAGCCGGCGCCAAGGCGCTCACGTTGGTGATCGAGAAGAACCCGATGCCCGTCGCTGCCACCTTCACGTTCGGTCCTGCGGCGGGTTCGGGCGAACGGGTCATCTCGACTCGCGTTCGCGTCGACATGTATTCCAACGTGCGGGCCGTGCTGGAGACGAACGATGGAAAGTTGCATATGGCAACGAAGTTCGTGAAGGCGGCCGGTGGATGCTCGGCACCTGCACTCAAGGACGCGGAACAGGCGCTTGCGGAGCTCGGCAAGATGAAAGTGCGCTTGCACGAGCCGCAGCAGTCGCCGATCCAGCAGGAGGCGCAGATCATGATCCGGCACCCGAACTATTCGGGGATGCAAATGAACCAGCTGACGGGACTCTACATTCCTGCCAAGTACGTGCAATCGATCGAGGTCAAGCGCGGTGCGGATGTCGTGTTCACGATGGAAGGTGGCATCTCGCTGTCCGAGAACCCCAACATCCGCTTCAGCTATGCGCCAAACGGCGACAACGAGATCTTGGTGACGGCCAAGGATACCGACGGCTCGGTGTTCACGGTTCGCCATTCGCCCAAAGGCTCGTGACACCGTTAGCAGCAGCCAGTTAAAACAACAAAGGCGCCGGCATATCGCGGCGCCTTCGCTGTACTTGAGAGGTCCAGATTGAGAGGATCGTCCGGCTTGATGGCAGGCCGGGAACTCAAAAGCAGCGCAGTTCACCTTCGACCTGGGCGCGCTTCATCTTCCTGATCTTCTCCTCGTAGAGCGGCGTGTGGAAGATGGAGACGCTTTCGCCACCCTTCTGGACCACCGACATGATCGTCTCCGCCTCCTCGTAGTCGCTGAACGGCAGCAGTTCCGCGATCACATCGATGGAACAGGCGCACTTCATGAGGTTGTCGCGGGTCTGGCCGTTCACCTGCATACACGCAAAGACATAGTCGGCGCGGGCAGCGGTGGGATAGTCGTTTGGCGGCAGCTCGGCGGCACCGAGGCGGGTTGCGGGGAGCAGCAGAGCAAGCAGCGCCATGAGACCAGATCCGGAGCCGGCGGTGATGCGCGTCACCAGCTTGCGGATCATTGCGCACCTCCGCCGCGGATCTCGCTGACGCCTTCCAAAGTGATCGACTCGTTGAGTTCGGGGCTACCCTTCATCGGGCTCGAATAGTGAGATGAAAGGTTGACGAGGTGGCCCGGCACCTGGTCGGAGACGACGATTTCAAGGGTCAGGCCGTCATATCCCATCATCTTGAGCGCGTTGGGATCTCCAACGAATGGCCGTACCTTGATCCAGTGACCCGGCACTGAGCGCCCCTTGTAGGTGATCTCGGCCGGCGCAATGAAGGCGTCGTTGGCGAAGCTCATTTTGATCTTCTGCTTGAGAAATGGCCGGCTGCCGCCTGCAAGCATCGCGGTGTTGTTGACGACGCGGTCAAGGTAGACGACGAGCAGCGGGTTGCCGGTCATGCCGGAAATCGGGTGCGGGGGCCGACCGCGTTCGCCTGAGAAAACGTCGACCACGAGGTCGCGTGTTCCGGATTGGTCCTCATCCGTGATCGTGACCTTGATGTCATCGGAAAACGGTTCGCCGAGCATCTTGGGCTCGGAAGCAGCGCGCGTCAGGCGATAGGCCAGGACATCGCCCTTATGGACGTCGGCCAAATGCGGCGTCTCGAAGAGCACAGAACCCGCTGCGGGTCCGGCGGTCGCCGCCCTTGGAGGCGTGAGGGGTAGGGCGATCGCCGCGATTGCTATTGCTGCCCCGCAAATGAACTTCTTCACCATGTCGCCATTAACCTCCAGGTCAGCCGGATTTTCTCCGAACTCGTGATTTCCTAAGTCAGAACCGGTTGCTGCCGGGTCCGCCAGCGTGGCTTTCTAGACGGCAATTGGGTGCCAATACCAGCGCAATCAAGCGACAAGCTATACAATGGGTCGGCCGGGAGGTGCGCCGGCAATGCAGCATCGGCCTCAGCAAATCCGCGTGAGGTCGCGCACTTGCTCGCATCAACGCGTTTCGGCAGCCGGTGATGGCGGCCGGCTCGCCGCCGGAAGGTCGAACAGGAATTGGCCAAAGGCACGTGGTCCGTCGCCGACCTCGACCTTGCCGCTGACGCGCAGGGCCGCCGTATCAATGCGGACCAGGGTGTTGTCCATCCAGCAGGCCACATAGGCGAAGCGCCCATCGGGGGCGGACGTCATAATGCCTTCTGGATGATCGCCGACCGGGATTTTGGCGATCTGCTGTCCCGTCGCCGTTTCGATGACGGTAACTGTGCCGCCATACTGGTCGGTGACGAAGGCTCGTTCCGCCGGGCCAGCACCGGTCAGCGCCACCGCGTACGGACGACGGCCGACCTTGTGGGTTGCCACGAGCTTCGCCGTTGCGATGTCGATGACACTGACATCGTCGGATTTGACGTTGGCGGTAAAGGCCCTCGCGCCTTCAGCATCGATGGTGATGCCGAACGGGCGCTCGCCGACGGGCACAACTGCGATCACCTTCAAGGTAGCCTTGTCGATGATGGAGACTTGGTTGCTGTCGCGATCAGCAGTCAGGATCTTGTCGCCAGCAGGCGTGACGGCAACGCCAGAGGGCGATTGCCCGGTGATGACCTCGGCCTTTAACTCCAAGGTTCCAGGGTCAATGACGCGCAACTTGTGTTCGTACCAGTCGGCCACCAGAACGGCTCCGGTCTTGGGGTCGACAGCGATGCCAAGTGGTCCTTCGCCGACCTTGACGCGGTGCGTCACGGAGCGCTGCAGAGCGTCGATGACGACCATCTCCTTGGCCTCGGGGGCTGTGACGTAGATCGTCCGGCGATCGGGCGAGACGGCGATTCCGGCCGGCTTTCCCGGCACGGGTATTGTGGCGACGACTTGCATCGGGTCTTCGCCCTGCCCAACTTCGACGACGGAAATGGTCTCCGAGTTCTGGTTGGTGACGAAGGCGTAGGTTGGGTTCGCTGACGCAGACGCCACGCCTGCCGGCGGCGAAGCGGCTGGAGCAGCTCCGCCTCCTTCCGCCGGAGCCCGTACGCTCGTCAGTGCCAGCACCGCTAGTGCAATAGCGGACACCGGACAAAGGGCGCGCACGAGGACGTGCCGGCGCGGCAATGCTTGCGGGGCTGGGTCGGGGGCTTGCATTTCCAATTAAGAGGAGCCTCAGCCGCCCGCCTCTGCTGCCTTCTTGATTGCCGCGAGGCCAGCGTCGTAGATCCCAGTAACGGCCTTGACGGCGGCCTCGTCGCTCAGCTCCGGCGGCGGATCATTGTTCATGTAGCCGCGATAGAACGCGCCCCGCCATTTGACGACCGACTTGCTCGCATCGCCTTCAACCAAGAGCGTCGAGGAATAGTTGTTGACGGGAAGCACCTTCACGTCCACCTCGGTGATCTCATAGCTGAGCGAATGGCCGGCGGCATCAAAGCTCGACAACTGCTCGTTGATCTTGGCGCCGCCCTTCAAGGTCAAGGTGCGCTTGGCACCTGGGTCGTTGCCGCCGGTGCCTTCGGTCTTCTCGATGGCCGGATGCCAGCCCATGTCCTGGAAGTTGCCGATGATCTTCCAGACCTTGTCGACTGGCGCGTTGATCTCGATCGTCTTGTTGACTTTCTGACGCGATGGCCCATGCGCCAGCGCGTCGATCGGAGTCATGGCCAATGCAACAACCGCGAGAGCCATGGACACGGACAATATTCTCATCATCATTCGATTCCTCCTCAGCACCGTGTCGTGTTCACGACATGGCAAGTTCGTTTGTGGACCATAGCCAGCTCGTCATCGCGGCGCAATTCGGGACGGCCACTTCCGGGCCTCGCAGATCTGTTGCCGAAGCCCGCGCGACCCCTGTTGTGCTTCGTCCCTTCCCGTGCTTTTGTCTTCGCCCAAGGATCGGGAGAAAAAACAAGAATGCCGGGTACTCAGAAAGGCATCTCGACCACGATTGACACCGACAAGCTTAACCATGACGGCGTAACCTGCCCATTCTGCGGGTTGCACTGCGATGATCTTGGCGTGTCGGCGAACCGCGGACGGCTCAGCGTCGAGCGGAATGGTTGTGCGCGAGCGAAGGCTGGATTCGAGCGCGGTGTGCCCGCCGCCTTGCCGCAAGTCGCCGGTCGTGATGTCGCCCTGGACGCAGCCATCAAAGAGGCGGCGGCGCGGATCAAGGCAGCGCGTTTACCGCTGTTCGGCGGGCTTGGCACTGATGTCGAAGGAATGCGGGCCGTGATGGCCTTGGCCGACAAGGCCGGCGGCGTCGTCGATCATGCCTTGAGTGCCGCGCAATACCGCAACACCGGCGTGCTGCAGACCAAGGGCTGGTTCATGTCGACGCTGACAGAGACGCGCAACCGCGCCGATCTCATCGTCATCGTCGGCTCGGATCTTGCGACCTTGCACCCGCGATTTTTCGAGCGGATCGCCTCGCCTGCGGAGGCCATGTTCGGTGACGGCGCCGACAAGCGTACGATCGTTCTCATTGGATGCGGCAAGGGGGCAGCGGCCGGAGTGACGGGCTCGCGGATCGGCGAGGTGATCGACGTCGACTGCGCGGCGGCTGATATTCCAGCGGTGCTCGGCGCGCTGCGAGCGGGCTTGAAGGGTGCGCCCAATGTTGCAGCGGCACCGGCCGGCATCTCGTCTCAGGTGATCGGCGACCTAGCAAATCGATGCAAGGCAGCGCACTACGGCGTGGTCGTGTGGGCGCCGCAAGCACTGACCTTCGACGGCGCCGATCTTGCCGTGCAGATCATCTGCGACATCGTCCGCGACATGAACAAGACGACGCGGTTTGCCGGCCTATCGCTTGGCGGCAATGACGGCGCTGCCAGTGCGGCCTCCGTCTGCTCCTGGCAATCGGGCTACCCCTTGCGCGTGTCATTCGCCTCCGGCGCGCCCGAATACGATCCCTTCCGCTACGACATCGCTCGCATGCTTTCTCAAGGCGAGGGCGATCTTTTGGTGTGGGTGTCGTCGATCGGACCCGATCCACAGGGGCCTCCCGCGACCGGCGTTCCGACGATCGTGCTCGGCACGCCGGGATTGAGCCTGGCGAAGACACCCGACATTTTCATCCCAGTCGGGACACCAGGTCTCGACCACTCGGGCCGACTGGTGCGCTGCGACAGCGTCGTTTCGCTGCCGTTACGGCGTCTTCGTCAAAACTCTCTAGCGCGGCTGCAAGATGTCGCGCGCAGCATCGAAGCCGCCCTTTGAATCTCAAGTGACGCCTGACTGGACCGGGACAGACAAGATGCTGATCAAGCTCAAAGGCGGCCGTGTCTATGACCCCGCGAACGGAGTCGATGGCGAGGTGCGCGACATCTTCGTGCGCGACGGGCGCATCGTCGCCACCGACCCATCGGCGAAGGTCGATGCAGAATACGACGTGACGGGCCGCGTCGTCATGGCCGGTGCCATCGACCCGCATACGCACATCGGCGGCGGCAAAATGACGATCGGGCGCATGATGCTGCCGGAGGATCATCGCGGGCATGAATATCACCGCACCGCGTTGACACGGTCAGGCACTGGGTTTGCGGTGCCGTCGACGCTGGCGGCCGGCTACCGCTATGCCGAGATGGGTTACACGGCCGGCTTCGAGCCCGCCATGCTGCCCGCCAACGCGCGTCAGGCCCACATGGAGATGGGCGACACGCCGATGATCGACAAGGGCGCGTTCGTGATGCTGGGCTCGGATGACTTCCTGCTCAGGCAGATGGCGGCGCGCCAGGACTTCGAGGCGATCAAGGATTACATCGCCTGGACCATGCACGCGGCGCAAGCGATCGCCGTCAAGGTCGTCAATCCGGGCGGCATCTCGGCCTTCAAGTTCAATCAGCGCAAGCTCGACCTCGACGAGCAGCATTCCCACTACGGCGTCACGCCGCGCGATATTCTGAGAACCTTGTCGCGCGGGCTGAAAGAGCTCGGCGTCACGCACCCGCTGCACGTTCACGGCTGCAATCTGGGCGTACCGGGCAACGTCGACACGACGCTAGCGACGATCCGCGCGATGGAGGGGCTGCCGGTTCACCTCACGCACATCCAGTTCCACTCCTACGGCACGGAGGGCGACCAGAAGTTTTCTTCAGGCGCGGCGCAAGTCGCCGAACTCGTGAACCGGCACCGGAACATATCGATCGACGTCGGGCAGATCCTGTTCGGCCAGACCTGCACGGCGTCGGGTGATTCCATGCGCCAGTACGGCAATACGAAGTCGGCCAGCCCGAAAAAGTGGGTGGTGATGGACATCGAGTGCGACGCGGGCTGCGGCGTGGTGCCGATGAAGTACAAGGACAAGAGCTTCGTCAACGCGCTGCAATGGGCGATCGGGCTGGAAATCTTCCTGCTGGTCGATGATCCCTGGCGCGTGTTCCTCACCACCGACCATCCCAACGGCGCACCCTTCACCACCTATCCGCACTTGATCCGGCTGCTCATGGACAAGGGCTTCCGCCGCGACATGATGCAGAAGATCCACCCGGATGCGCAGAAGGCGTCGATCCTCGCCTCGCTCGAGCGTGAGTATTCGCTTTACGAGATCGCCATCATGACGCGCGCGGGGCCGGCGCGTTCGCTCGGCCTCATGGACCGCGGCCACCTGGCTCCGGGAGCGTGGGGCGACATCACCGTCTACAAAGACGACGTGGATAAGGAGCGCATGTTCACCACGCCCGAATACGTCTTCAAGAACGGCGAACTCATTGTGCGCGACGGAAAGATCGTCAAGGTCGTGCAGGGGGCGACGCACGTTGCGCGGCCGCAGTACGATTCCGGCATAGAGAAGTCACTGCGCGATTACTTCACGCGCTACCACACCGTCAGCCTCGACAACTTCAAGGTGGCCGACGATGAGATCATCGACCACGACCGCGGCAGTGTCGTCGTGCAGCCGACGGGGGCGCGCGCGTGATGATGAGGGAAGCTCGCAACATCAATGGCGTCTCGATCGACGACACGTTTGCCGAGGCGTTCGGCATGACGGGCACGGGTATCGTCATCACGGCGGACAGCGCCAAGTGGGCGATGCAGGCTGCGATAACCATGACCGGCTTCGGAACTTCGGTGATCGGCTGCGGCGCGGAGTGCGGCATCGACCGCGAGCTGTCGCCCGACGAAACACCCGATGGGCGGCCGGGCGTGCGTTGCCTTGTCTTCTCGTTCTCGCCCGACATGGTGGCGGGTCAACTGAAGACGCGGGTCGGCCAGTGCGTGCTGACGAGCCCGGGCTCGGCCTGTTACGACGGGCTTGCTGACGCGAAGACCCGCATCAAGCTGTCGACCGGCTTTCGCTATTTCGGCGATGGGTGGCAGACGGCCAAGAAACTGGGCAAGCGTCGATTCTGGCGGGTGCCGGTGATGGACGGCGAGTTCATCGCCGAGGACACAGTCGGCGTGACGACGGAGGCCGTCGGTGGCGGCAATCTGCTGGTGCTTGGCAATGATCGCGCGGGGCTGCTGGAGACCTGCGAGGCGGCCGTGGCGGCGATGGCCAAGGTCAACGACGTGATCACGCCGTTTCCCGGCGGCATCGTGCGCTCGGGCTCGAAGGTCGGCTCGAAATACAAGGGCGTCATCGCGTCCACCAACGATGCGTTCTGCCCGACGCTGCGTGGTGCTGTGAAATCGGAGTTGTCGCCCGACACGCTCGCGGTGCTCGAGATCGTCATCGACGGGTTGACATCAAAGTCCGTCGCAGAGGCGATGCGTGCGGGCATCAAGGCCATCACGGATACGGGTGCCACGAAGGGCGTCACGCGCATCTCGGCCGGAAACTACGGCGGCAACCTCGGCCAGCATCACTATCACCTGAAGGATCTCCTGCCATGAGCGGCCTCACCTTGACGCTCCGATCCGCGCCGCCAGAGCGGCTCGACCTGTCAGAGCTGACGCCCGGTTCGTTGTCGGGCAAGAGCGCGGGCGAGATCGCGCAGTTCCGGATCGGTGCGTCGAAGTCTCCGGTCATGGTCGGCGATCTGTTCGACCTGTCCGGATCGGCTGGAGATCGATTGACGATCGCGGGCGGCTCGGATCGCCTCGACTTCGTCGGCGCGAAGCTCGACACCGGCACGATCATCGTCACCGGTGAGGTTGGCGCCTACGCCGCTTCAGACATGAAAGGCGGCCAGCTCGAGATCGGCGGCAATGCGGGTCTAGGTCTCGGCGCGGCGATGAAGGGCGGTGTCGTGCATGTGAAAGGCAATCTCGGAAATCTTGCCGGCGGCGTGCGTGCAGGCGCGCAGTACGGCATGCAGGGCGGCATCATCGTCGTCGACGGCGACATCGGCCAACGCGCTGGAGACCGCATGCGGCGTGGCACGATCATCGCGCGCGGGCGTTTCGGCTCATGGGCGGGTGCCCGCATGATGGGCGGCACACTATGGGCACTCAAGGGATTTGGCGACGAGCCGGGCATCCAGATGCGGCGCGGCACGCTGATCGGGCCGAGCGTCACGCGGATGCTGACGACGTTCGGGGACGGCGGCTGGCACGATCTCACCGTTCTGAGGATACTCTCTCGCGATCTCAGCGGACGCCTCGGACCGCTTGCGCCGCCTGCGCTACCGGCAAAGGTCCACAAATACTCTGGCGATCTCGCGATCTTCGGCAAGGGCGAGCTGCTGCTGACGGCATGAGCCTCGTGAACAGTGATCGGTTGCAGCACCCGTCGAGGCATGCGGCGGAATTCACGAACTCGTGGGGCGCGTTGGCGATCATTTGCGGGTAGGCTCGCCGCAGCATGGTGCCATCGTCCTATCGAGCGACCGTTGTCATGATCGCCATCATCATATCGGCCTGCCTGATCAGCGATCCCGATGTCTGCAAGGACTACAAGATCCCGCTGTTGAGCGGCATCGATCCCAACATGTGCGCGCTGCACGCGCCGCCGCACTTCGGCAAATGGGCCGAGGAGCACCCGGGCTGGCGCATCGTCAAATGGCGGTGTGGCGCTGCCAGCGACGAGGACATCTGAAATTTTTCGGACGCGCCCAGCGGGCTGTAACATCCGGGCGTCGTGTTGCGTATGGGACTAGAGTGCTTGCCGCGTGTTGCATCCTGCAAGCGGCCGACCATTGGTGAAATCTCGTCGATGCGATGCTGTTACTCGAATATGCGACCAGGATTTCGTCTACGGCGGTGGCGCGGCTTGGTTCCTGCGCTGGCGATTATGGGCGTATTTCTCGCCCACCACTGCGCGCTGCCTTCCCCCGCTGCGTTGGCGCAGGATATGACGCAGTACCTCGACCTGAAATCCGATGAATTCACCAAGGCCGACATGACGCGCGGTGACATCGAGGCACTGATCGCGGCGCGCAAGCCGGGCGAACGCATCGACTTGTCTGCGCGGCGACTCAACCGTCTCGATCTGTCGGGGCTGGACCTCAGCGAGGCGAATCTGCAATCGGCGCGCATCAACGGCACCAATCTCAGCAAGGCGAAGCTCGATGGGGCGGTGCTGGATCAGGCTTGGGGACTTGATGCCAACATGTCGGATGCTTCGCTCAAAGGTGCGAGCTTGTTCTCGACGCAACTGATGGGTGCCAAGCTCGATGCCGCCGACTTCGGTGGTGCACGAGTCGCCGCAGACTTCTCGCGCGCGAGCCTCAAGGCTGCAAATTTCACCGGCGCCGATCTCTCCGCTGACATGAAGAACCAGTCGATGGGATTGATGCGAGGCGTATTCAAGTCGTGCGATCTTGAGGGCGCCTCGTTCCGAAATGCGAACCTGGCGCGCGTCGTGCTGGACTACGCCCGGCTCGGCAAGGCAGATTTGTCCAACGCAAATCTGATGGGCGCGGAGCTGGGCGGCGCCGACTTAGCCGGCGCCACGGTTGGCGGTGCTGATTTTTCTGGTGCCGATGTCAATTCAGCTCGACTAGTGGGGCTTCGCGGGCGCAATGCGGCCAAGGGCCTGCAATCGGCCAAGAACCTCGATCGTGCCTTCACCGATTGATAGCGCCTCTCCCGACGGTGTTCGCCAGCGTGCCCGATGCAGCCGGCGCGCTGCTGATCTCGACGACGAATTTCTGGCGGATGGCGCGACCGAAATCCTCGAAGCCATTGGCCGGCAGTATGAACGAGCCCGGCCCGCCCATCACGTTGTCACGGTACCAGCCTTCCAAGGTCGCTGCCTCGCGTCCTTCGAGGATCGGCAGACCGTTGATGACGGTACCGCGCGCCGTGATGTCGTCGCGCACCGCCATTGCAGGTTCGTCGGCATTGCAGTTGTCGGAGCCGTCACCGGATACATCGACGACGATCTTGGCAGCGCGCTCAGGCACCTGCGGCACGATCTTGTCGGAGATGAAGCGCAACATCTTGGAGAGGCACGTGAAGTCACCACCTTCGCGGCGCATGGTGCGTACCTTCACGGCGGCGAGGCGTGCATCCTCCTTGCTGGCGATCTTCATCCACGGCAGCGAGATCTTCGGCCGATCGGCCCAGGTGATGACCGACAGCAGGATCGCGTGATTGCCACCCGACAAAATTGCGTCGATGACCGCGGGATCCTCAAGGGCCGCCGCGATGCCTTCGAGCTGGATCTGATAGCGGCGCTCATCGACCGAGCTCGATACGTCGACCGAAACGATGAGCGCTGTGTCGACGCCACCGGTGGAGTTCGTTGTCGCGCTCGATCCGTATTGCGGAAGCCCGCCCGCGGCGTCGACCAGCGACGCGCTGGCCACCACCGCCACAGCCACTCCCACAGCCAATGCGATGGAGAGCACGACGCGATCCGCCGGTGCGGCTCGGCACTCTCGCCAGGGCAGGCGTGGCATTGGCAAGAGATCCCCTCCCGATGAACGCCAGCGGAATTGCACGCAGGACGCGCAATTGCGGGCGGCAGAATTGCGGCCCCGGTGATCCGCAGACCAACGATCGAGAGAATAGCATATCGCCTCGGCTTATCGGATGCCGAACAGCGCGATCACGAAAAGTTAGGGCGCGTTGGGGCGCTGGCGTACCTAGCGGGCGCTAGGTTAGCCTGCGGGCTTGCCGTTCCGGGTCGATATCCCGCGCAAGGAATCGGCGGAGTGTCGCGCGATGCCGGCGACATCGTTGACGTCGGCGTTCTCCAGAGTTGCATCATCGACGTGCGTGGCATTGCCTTTGGGCGTAAAGGCCGGCCCGAGCACGTCGACGATCGTGGGATGGCCGCCCGACTTCCTGTGAGACCAGCCTTCGACGACCAAGCCCTTCTCGGCATACTCGCGATCACCCAGCAGGAACTGATGCAGCTCATTCAGCTTGTAGTGTGGGACGGATGCGAACAGGTGGTGCGGCAGGTGGTAGTCCATGCCCCACGGGAAGATCGCATAACGCGCGAACGGATTGACGAGGAAGATGCGGCTGTTGGTGTAGCGTCCGCGGTCGGCGTTGCCGTGCTGCAGCCATTCGCGCAGGATCATGAACAGCGGGAACGTGGTGAACAGCGGTAAGATCCAGAACAGCGCGTAGTAGCCCCACACCGGTTGATCGGTGACGTATTCGCCGATGTTCAGCGCGGCATAGAGCACTGTCATGAAGCCGATGCGGCCGATCGCCGTGGCGCGATGGGAGATGACCGGATTGATGCGGCTCTGCGGATAGTCTTCTTCGGGGAGGAGCCAGTAATAATAGGTCACGGCCGCCGCAGCCGCGAGTAGTACAGCGGTCGCGATGACGACCATGGTACCGAGCGGATAGCTGCCGTAGCGGCCGAGCGCGATGATCGGGATGATGACAAAGGGCATGCCGACGGCGAACAACACGCCGAGGCGGATCGCCCATGGCGAGCCCTTCCGACTGGTATCGGCATAGGGGTTGGTGTCGACACCCAGCGCCGAGTAGCGTGCGCGGGCGATAATGTACTTGACCAGAAGCACTGGATTGAGCTGCCTCGCAATCGCGATCAGGAGGTCGATGTGGGCAATGGGAAAGTCGAGCCAATGGCCGCTGTCCTTGGCCTGGTCGAAGTTGGGATCGCGCTCGGGGTCGTTGACGAACTGGTGGTGCGCCAGGTGATGCAGACGGAACGCGTAAGTCGACGTATATATCGGGAAGGCGGCAAGGAGATCGGAGGCAAGCTCATTCAACTTCTTGTTGTCGAACAGCATATAGTGGGTCGCCTCGTGGATGGCGCCACCGAGCTGATGCTGAGATGCGCCCATCGTGACGACCGCCAGGAACAGCACGGGCAAATTCCACCACCAGGACAGTCCAGACGCATTGATTGCGGAGAATGCCCACAAGGTCGCGGCGATGGTCGCCGCCATCACCAGATAGGCGAAGCCCAAGTGGAAGAAGTTGGTGTGGTTGTCGCGAGACTTCAGTCGCTGGATCTCGCGGGACCGAAGACCACGACCACCGTCGTTTGCTGCGTCGGGCGAATTGGCGGTTGTCTCGATGCTCGACATGGGGAAACCTGACCAAGACCTCGTGTTGAGATGCGGCACCAGTGGTGGCAGCAGGCGTGCGCAATTCCTGCGTCGCGCTCGCGGGCGATCCCGCTTCAGCAATTCCTGCGACACCTATCGGAGCCGCTGCCAATCGGTCGCGCGGCACGTCGCTTGATGCTGAGCAAACTATAACGAAGTCTTTCGTGAATGCGCTAGATCAACCGGTTGCGATGGTGTCTTTACGCCAAAGGTTAACAGCGGATGGGTGCAAAGTTGCCCCCGTCCGCGCTGCGATTCAGTCAATTATCGATGAGCTCAAAGGCCGACAAAGCGATATGAGGCGTCTTTCTTTTCGACGCGGCCAATCCCGGGAAATGGCAAATGATATCCGATAACACGCGCTTTCTCGGTGGCCAGCTTGTCGAGCAGTTTCTTGCGTGTCGCAACAGCCTGCTCGGGCACATGATCGGACGCGGGACGCCAGTCTGGATGCGCGAACGAGATGACGGGGTGCGTCAATGCGTCACCAAGAATGACGAGCGTTTCGCCGCCCGCCGATAGCTCGAGTGAGACATGTCCCTGTGTGTGACCAGGCGTGTCGAATGCGCGCAAGCCGGAAACGATTTCCTGTCCGGGTTTGATGCGCTCAGCTTTCGACTCTATGCCCGCAATATTGCGACGAGCCGCAGCGACAAACGTGGCGCGATCGGCAGGCAGACCCTTTTCGGCGTTGTCGGAAATCCAGTAATCCCATTCCGTCGCTCCCATCAAATGTTGCGCATTCGGGAAGCGCGGCTTTTCCTCAAAGTCGTCGAGCGCACCCCAAAGATGATCGGGATGGCCGTGCGTGAAAACCACTTTTGTCACCTTGTCGGGCTCGATGCCGGCGGCTTCCAGATTTGCGGAAAGCTTGCCTGCAGTGGGCATGAAGTTCGGTCCTGACCCGGCATCAACGAGGATCACATCACTGCCTGTCTTGATGACCGTGACATTGGTGGGCGGCTGAGACATGTCGCCGGTCTGACCGGCTTCCGCGAGCGCCGCATTGCGCTCGGCGTCGGGGACATCGGGAGCGGCGAGGCGCGCGGGCAGCATCAAATGCCCATCGGAGACGACGACGATTTCGAAGTCACCAAGCTTGAAGCTGTGCGCGGTGGCGTCCGCTGCCCTGGCAGGCAATCCAATCGTGCCCGAGCCCAGCAAACCCGTTGCCGCAGCGCTGCCGAGCGTGCCGGCCGCACTCAGAAACGTCCGCCGCGATAATTGGGCCCGCGTCCACTGCGTGGGGTGGGACCAGTCCTTCATGCGCTTCGTCACGCTCGTCTCCTGCACCTTTATTCGGGGGCGGTGCCAAGCAGATCCTCTCGCATAATTCCGACGTAATGATCGGTCCGGAGAATTCGGCTGCACTGCCTCGGCGTAGCCTACCGATTTGCGTGATTGCGTCCAGCTGAACAAGACAGTTCTTCTTGCAGCCGACGGAATGTTGCGTTGTGCGGCGGCTATTTTTGCGTTTGTCCGAGCCGATTCGGCGGATTCGGACTTTAGCGGCGTGGGGGATCTGCGATCGCGGCGTCTTCTTGAACCTCGCCTATTGGGCAAAATCGCCGGCTGCCCTCGCAATGCCGGTCATTCCTGGAGGAAATAATCAATGTCGACACGAGCACTGGGAGCCGAGTTCATCGGCACGTTCGCCCTCGTCACCGCGACTTGCGGCTCTGCACTCTTCTCCGCACCTTCCGGCGGCGGTCTTGTTGGCGTGTCGATAGCGATCGGCCTGTCGGTGCTGATGATGGCTTATGCGGTCGGTCACGTCTCGGGCGGACATTTCAATCCTGCCGTCACGCTGGGCCTTGTCGCGGGCGGCCGCTTCGATGCGGCAAAGGCGCCCGGATACATCATTGCGCAGGTGCTGGGCGGGGTCGCCGCGGCGGCGATCTTCGCGGTCATCCTCGGCGGCTATCTCGGCGGCGGCAAGGTCGAGTTCAACACATTCTCGGCGATCTCAAACAATTTCGGCCAACCCGGTGGATTTTCCGCCTTGGCTGCGTTTCTCATGGAGGTCGTCATCACCGCGTTGTTCCTGATCGTCATCATGGGGGCGACGTCGAAGCGCGCGCCTGCCGGATTTGCGCCGCTGGCGATCGGCGTCGCGCTGATGGTGCTGCACCTGGTTTCGATCCCGGTAACCAACGCCTCGCTCAATCCCGCGCGCTCGACCGCGCCGGCAATCTTCGCTGGCGGCACGGCACTTGCCAACCTGTGGATGTTCTGGGTGGCACCGATCGTCGGCGGTGTCGTGGGAGGGTTGATCGGCAGCTGGCTGCAGGACGAATAGGCACTAAGTCGAGCGATCGAAGCGTCTAGCGAACTGCATGACAACCCGACGGCGGGCTCGGAGTTCGGGCCCGCCGTTGTCGTTTGCGGATCTTCGCGCGTTCGACAGCTCGTGAGCTTCGCGGTTGTCCCACGAGACCTGAACTGCGACCATTTCGCGCCTGTGACGGGCGACGGATCAAGGCCAAATCCGATCGTTGTGTTAGCGTGAATTACTTGCTCTCGTGCATGGCGCTCTCGCTGCGCCTCAACATCGGATGGATTGCCATGCGTTCTATTGCCCGAGCTGTTGGCCCTGTCACGGTGCTTTTTGCCGCCGCATTCGGATTACTCGCCCTGCTGCCCGTTTCCGCTTCTGCACAAGTGCCTCTCGATCCGCACGAGGTCTATGAGCGTCGCTGCGCGCAGTGTCATGAGCCGCACGCCCATGGTCTCGCCAAGGCGTCGCTTGCCCTCAAGAACGGCGTCGTCGTGCTCAAGGCGAGCGATGCGCCGCTCGAGCTGTTCCTGGACCAGCATCCGCGCGGGTTGCCACGCGCAGAGGCCAACGCGATCGTCAAACAATTCGGCGCTATGCTGGAGACCGGCTTTATCTATCAAGACAAATGCATCGGCTGCCACGACCGGGCGTCGACTTTGGCGCGGCTCAGGCTGTTTGAACGCGAAGGTGTGCTGGAGGGACGCTACACTTATCGCGACATCACGGAATTCCTGCGCAACCACGGACGCCTGTCGCCGGAAGAAGTCGACATCATCCTGTCGATGTTCCGCCGGCAGCTCGCACCTTATGCGCCACGGTGACTTTGCGGACCGGAATTCACATCGGATTGCATCCGAGTTTCGCAAATACGCGTGAGATGAAGCAAGCTCGGCAGGTCGGCTAACCCGCGAGCCACGTGCGTAGCGCGGCGGTCACCGCATCGGGTGCCTCCAGCGTCGACAGATGTCCGGATCCGGGAACGATAACAAGCCGGCTACCGGCAATACCGGCTGCGATCTCCTCTGCGATCGGTGGCGGCGTCAATTGGTCCTCTTCACCGACCAGGACCAGCGTAGGGCAATTGATCGCAGCGAGGCCCGGACGGCTGTCGGGCCGCGCGGCAATCGCCGCCTGCTGGCGCGCGAAGCCTGTGACACCGACCGCCAGCGCCATGTCCAGGACGATTGCCGTCAGAACGGCATCCTTCGCGCGTGCCGGCGCCACCAGTTTCGGAAACATTTCTCTTATCGGGACTTCGATGCCCTTCTTCTCGGCCAATGCCACCAGACGACGACGATTCTCGCTCTGCTCGGGCAGATCGGGGCGGGCACTGGTGTCGAGCAGGGCAAGCCGCTCCACGCGATCGGGCGCCTGACGCAGGATCTCCAGGGCGATGTAGCCACCCATCGACAGCCCGGCGAGTGCAAACGTATCCGGGGCGCTCGCCAGAACAGAAGCCGCCAGCGCCTGCATCGAATTGGCGCTTTGGTTGTCAGCCACAGTGATGCGGGCGATGTCTGCGAGCCCACGCACCTGACTGCCAAAAAGCGTTCTCGTGCACAGCAGCCCGGGAATCAGCACGAGGTTTCGATCAGGCATCCCAGTTCTCCCGTTGTCTGCCAGGGTGGCGGGCCCTCAGCGAACAGGGCCGCGAGCCAAATCCGCGGCGATCTGACACAAGAATAGTAGCTGCGCCCGGCTTTTGCTTGCTTTTGCCTTTGAGCTGTGTCAGCAGAGCCCTGGCGTTAGCGCAGGGGTCCGAGAGCTGTCCTCTCGAAAGCTCTCATTAGCTTAGTCCCTTTTCGACGCCTTATCAGTATTTTGCCGCTTTTCCGGCACTGCTCTCCCCTGCGCTTAGTCCTAGGTCCCCCACCCGATCTGCCCCGGCAACGGCCGTTGTGGCGGCAAGCGGGATGTGAGGTCGGACCAGCGTACGTAGATGGAGAGGATTCTCATTGACGACCAAGACGTTCGCTGAGCTCGGGCTCAGCTCCAAGGTGCTGGCGGCCATCGAGTCCGCCGGTTATGCGACGCCTACGCCGATCCAGGCCGACGCAATCCCGGTGGCACTGACCGGAAGCGACATTCTGGGCATCGCACAGACGGGTACCGGCAAGACCGCTGCCTTCGTGATGCCGATGATCTCGCGCCTCGAAACGGGTCGCGCGCGGGCACGGATGCCACGATCGCTGATCCTGGCGCCGACGCGCGAGCTTGCCGCTCAGGTGGCGCAGAGCTTCGAGAAGTACGGCACCAACCACAAACTCACGGTGGCGCTGCTGATCGGCGGCGTGTCGATGGACGACCAGGTCAAGAAGCTCGACCGCGGCGTCGACGTGCTGATTGCCACGCCGGGCCGCCTGCTCGACCATTTCCAGCGCGGTCGCGTCATGCTGATGGGGGTTGAGATCCTCGTCATCGACGAGGCCGACCGCATGCTCGACATGGGATTCATTCCCGACATCGAGAAAATCTGCCGGCTGCTGCCGCCCAAGCGCCAGACGCTGTTCTTCTCCGCCACCATGCCGCCGGAGATCACGCGGCTTGCCGACCAGTTCCTGCAGACGCCAGTGCGCATCGAAGTGGCCAAGCCCGCGACGACGGCGAAGACGATCACGCAGCGGTTCCGATTCTGCACCAATGGCGAGGACTGGGCGAAGCGCGAAGAGCTGCGCTCGCTGATCCTCAGCGAAGCCAACTTCAAGAACGCCATCGTCTTCTGCAACCGCAAGCGCGATGTCGCGATTCTGTTGAAGTCGCTGCTCAAGCACGGATTCAATGCCGGCGCGCTGCATGGTGACATGGACCAGAAGAGCCGCATGGAAACGCTCGACAAGTTCCGCTCGGGCGACATCAAGATCCTGGCGGCGAGCGATGTCGCCGCGCGCGGGCTCGACATTCCCGATGTGTCGCACGTCTTCAACTTCGACCTGCCATGGCAATCTGACGACTACGTGCACCGGATCGGCCGCACGGGCCGGGCGGGCAAGAGCGGCACGGCCTATTCGCTGGTGGCGCCGGACGACCTGAAGCTGCTCGCCGACATCGGCAGAATCACGGGCGACGCGGTCGAGTGGCTCGGCGAACCGCCGACAGAGGACGACATCGCCAACGCTGGGAAGCGCCGTCGTGGACGAGGAGGACGCTTCAGCGAACGGCGCGAGCGTGGACGCAGCGAACGGCCGATGGAGCGCAGCCGCGGCGAGCGTCCGACGGAGCCCAGCCGGCCTCCTCAACAGGCGCGGCCAGCACGCACGGACGTGGCTGACCTTCCCGGAATGGGGGAACAGCCTGAAACGAATTTCCAGACTGCAGCCGGTGATGCTGACATGACGATTTGGAACCCCTTGGTTGCTTCGTCGACAAGCGACGACAATGCCGATGGCGCCAAGCGGCGCAGGCGGCGTGGCGGTCGCGGCCGAGGGCGGGCGCGCGAAGGACATGCAGCCGACGGCACGACAGCGGCTGTGCCCGGCGATGCGCAGCACGCGCCACAAGCGGCGCCGCGCGCGGCACCGGCAAGGCAGAGCGACACCACCAGGATCGATCAGCGGCCCCAGCCGGCGCCAAGCAACGACAAGGGCAAGGCGCGTGGCGGACCTTCGGGTGACATGCGTCCGAGGGAGCGTTCGCAGCAGCCTGCACAAGCCCAGCCGCAGCGACGTCCTGCACAGCGCGATGTCGAGCCGGTGAGCGGTTCGGCCAAGGGCTTTGCCGACAACGTGCCTGCGTTCCTGCGCCGTCCGCTGCCGCGGCGACAGAAGGTGGCAAGCGAGTAGTCGTTCCCCAGCAGCACGTCAACGCACGCCGCTTCCGCGACCACGGCGGCGGCGTGACTTTTGTTTCCCGCCAACAGAGGCGCTCACTGCACGATCATTACAATGTGCGCCTTCACGGTGCGCGGATGCCTTAGCCTAACTGGCGATTGACCCGATCTGTCAGATTGGCGATCAGGGCGCGGCAATGACGCGAGCGGCGCGCTTCGCCTCTGATGGGCGCTCGCGGTTCATGCCATTGCAGCGTCTCCTCTCACGCGAGTAATGCCGATGCCCTCGACGACCGGAATGCCGCTGTCGCGGCCCAAGGACAAGATCAAGATCCTGCTCCTCGAAGGCATTTCGGAAACCGCGGTCGAGACCTTTCATGCCGCCGGCTACACCAATATCGAGCGTCATGCGAAAGCGCTGGAGGGCGAAGCGCTGCGCGCGGCATTGACGGCTGCCAGCATGGTCGGCATCCGTTCGCGCACGCAGTTGACGAAGGATGTGCTCGATCACCAGAGGTCGCTGATCGCGATCGGCTGCTTCTCTGTTGGCACCAACCAGGTTGCTCTCGAATTCGCGCGCGACATCGGTCTGCCGGTGTTCAACGCTCCGTTCTCCAATACGCGCTCGGTGGCGGAACTGACGATCGCCGAGATCATCATGCTGTTGCGCCGGATCTTCCCCAAGTCGATGGCTGCGCATTCGGGGGGCTGGCAGAAGACCGCGGCCGGATCGACCGAGGTGCGCGCCAAGATGCTCGGCATCGTCGGCTATGGCAACATTGGCTCGCAGCTCGCCGTACTTGCCGAAGCGATTGGCATGCGCGTCATCTATTTCGACCGCACCGACAAGCTGCAACACGGCAATGTGCAGCCGGCGCAGTCGCTGGAAGAGCTGCTTGCCAATTCGGATGTCGTTTCCTTGCATATACCCGATACGTCCGAGACGCGCGGCATGATCGGGCACTCCGAGATCAGGGCCATGAAGCGGGGTGCCTATCTCATCAACAACGCGCGCGGAAAGGTGGTCAATATCGATGCGCTTGCCGCAGCGCTCGCTGACGGGCACCTCGCGGGAGCCGCCATCGACGTGTTCCCGGTCGAGCCAAAATCCAACAGCGACAAGTTCGTCTCGCCGCTTCAAGGACTCGACAATGTCATCCTGACGCCGCATGTCGGCGGCTCGACGGAGGAGGCGCAGGAGCGCATCGGTTCGGAGGTCGCGCGCAAGCTCGTCGAGTATTCGGACGTCGGCTCGACAGTGGGTGCGGTCAACTTCCCGCAGGTGCAGCTGGCGCCGCGCGCGCACGGAACGCGCTTCATCCAGGTGCAGCGCAACCTGCCTGGAGAGCTGCAGCGGCTCAACGAGGTGTTCGCCAAGCACAAGGTCAACATCGCCGCGCAGTTCTATCAGACCGATGGCGAAGTCGGTTACGTGGTGCTCGACTGCGACGACCTGCTGTCCGGTGCGCGTGACATCCTCGCGGAGCTCAGGTCGATGCCGGGCACGATCCGCGCGCGCCTGCTCTATCGCAAGCTCTGATCAGCGCTTCCTGCTCTTGCCGCCCGGCGATTTCCCGGAACGCTGCCGAGCGGATGTCGCGGGTGATTTCGATTTCGGTGCAGCGGCAGGCTTTGCGATCGGGGGCGGGGCGGCTTTCCTGCCTTTGCTCTTGGACGCCGAGCCCGCCTTGTCCTTTTTGGGGGATCTTGCCGCCGCCCTGCGGGCCGCGCTGAGTGCTCGGCGCGCCCACGCCCGCAGTTCCTCAGGTTCGTCGAAGATTCGGTCTGGCGCGCGCCAATAGCTCGTCGTCATGGTGCGGCCCTGCGAAGAGAACGTGAACGGCGCAAGGCCCTCCGCTTCGAACATCGGCTTGGTCACGTCGTCAGCCTTAAGGTAGAGCACGTCAAGATCGACCAAGGCGAACATGACGCCGTCCGCATAGAGGCCGGCGCCGCCAAACATGCGCCGCGCATCGACTTTGCCCACGGCGCCGAGCAAGTTGCGCACATGATCGAGATAGTCCTTGCTGACGGACATGGGAACTCCTCGCTCGCTCTGCCGTAACGTCGCCTTGAAGTGCGGTTGCGAGACCGGGCGCCGAACTCCGATAGCGATCCCAGCCTAGCGCCAAGATCACCTGCGCGACAGGACTACTTGCGCGACAGGCCAGGCGACCTATCTCTTCTATCAAACATCTTCGCAGCAGGCTCGCTCGTCTTGCGCGGTCGGTACGCTCGATTCATGTCCGACCGATCAGGCCCGCGACAGACAAAATACGGAGACTGCCATGCCGTCTACGGCTCGGCCGCATGTCAAAGGGTTCCATGACGCCAAGACTGGTTCGATCCAGTACGTCGTGTCGTGTCCGCGCACCCGCAAGGCCGCCATCATCGATCCTGTCTGGGACTTCGACGAAAAGTCAGCGCGCACCTGCACGACCAATGCCGATGAATTGCTTCACTACGTCAAGGATGCCAGCCTCGACGTGGTCTGGATCCTGGATACGCACCCTCATGCCGACCACTTCTCGGCCGCGCCCTACCTGAAGTCCAAGCTTGGCGCGCCGACGGCGATCGGCGAGCAAGTCGTCAACGTGCAGAAGCTATGGAAGTCGATCTACAATCTGGGTGTTGAGTTCGCAGCTGACGGCTCGCAATGGGATCGCCTGTTCGCGGATGGCGAGATTTTCAAGATCGGAGACCTGGATGCGCGCGTCATTTTCTCACCTGGTCACACGCTGGCCTCCATCACTTACTTGATCGGCGATGCAGCATTTGTGCACGACACACTTATGATGCCGGATTCCGGCACCTCGCGTGCCGATTTTCCTGGCGGCAGTGCGCACGATCTTTATCGCACAATTCAGCGCATTCTCGAACTCCCGGACGAGACGCGCATCTATGTCGGACACGACTATGGCAGGGGCGGGCGCAAGCCGCTTTGGGAGTCGACTGTAGGCGAGCAGCGTGCGCGCAATATCCACCTGCGTGGCGGCGCGTCGGAAGCGGAGTTCGTGCGAATTCGGGAGTCGCGCGACGCGGAGCTCGAGCTGCCTCACCTCATGCTTGATGCACTCCAGGTCAACATTCGCGGCGGCCGGCTGCCTTCATCTGAAGACAACGGAGTGGCTTATCTCAAGGTGCCGCTCGACCAGTTCGCAGGACCTTCGAAAGTGTGCGAACCGTCACGATGAAATCTCTGGCAGCACTGATGCAGTTCAGCGCTGCTGCTGGCGTGTGCGGTTCCTGCCGCGCAACAACATGCGCTGCAAAACGCTGTCGCGCTGGACGAAGTGGTGCCAAAGCGCCGCGACGACATGCGCCGCAACGATGAGGATCAGCAGGTGGGCGGAGAACTTGTGAACCAGGACAAGCAGATCGATAGTCGCCTTATCGCTGCCCAGCGAAACCGTCGGCACCGGCAGGAGACCGAGAAGCTTCACATTAACCGCTGGGTTGCGTGCGCCAGCCAGCAACCAACCGGCAACGATCGTGGCTGCCGTCGCAAGATAGAGACCAATATGTGCGAGGCCGGCCAGACGCTTTTCCAGCTCTGGAGTCTTGGCCGGCAACATGGGGATCTTGTTGATGAGACGCCATGCGAAGCGTCCGAACATCAGCACAGCGAGCGTCACCCCGACCGCAGCGTGCAAGAAGATCTGATACTTGTTGGCGGCAGCCAGTGCCGGATCGCCTTCGTCGCCGACCCACAGGCCATGGACGTAGAGGAACAAGATCATGGCGGCGGCAGCCCAATGGAAGAGCTTCGCCGGCGTGCCCCAATAGAAGAGCGTGTTGAAGATCACCCGTGTGCCTCCGCACTCCCCACCGGCCATTAGCCAGATGCCCAAGAGCGCCAGCTCGATCGGACAGACCCAACGTCAGCCGGCGCGATATCATGATTAGCTGCGCCCGCGGCATTGATCGAGATCAACGTTAGACGATTGGGGTCGTTCAGCCCTTCAGCGCCGAAAGCTGCTCCTGTGACGCGGGGAGCAGATTGACGCTCTCGCCGCAGCCGCAGGCGCTCTGCTGATTAGGATTGTTGAAGACGAAGCCAGCGGACAACTTGTCGGCTTTGAAATCCATCTCCGTGCCGAGCAGGTAGAGGACGGCTGATGGATCGATGATCAGCCGGGCGCCATCCTGCTCGACGACCTCGTCGAACTTGCCGACGCTGTCGGCCCAGCTCATGGTGTATTCCATGCCGGCGCAGCCGCCCTTCTTGACGCCGATTTTGAGGCCGGCGACGCCTTCCCCCTTTTGCGCCATGATCGCGCGGATGCGCGCTGCGGCGGCATCGGTCAGGGTCACAACCTTGGGTCGTTCTCGGTGCGTGCTCATGGTTCGTTCTCGTTCGGGCAGACCCGCAGTTCGCGGGGGCTCTGGTGATCCGTCTGTGATGTAGGGACTGTTCGGCGTTCGTGAAAGCCTTCGCAAGTGGCCAATGTCGATCAAGCTAATGTTCCGACTCTGACACGTGGTTCCCTACGGTCGCCTGCATGTCAGCCCGGAACCCTAGTCATTCTTTTTGAATGTGTTCTGGATTCACAAACGCTTGACGACCTCCGCCCGGGAATCAAGCTTATGATCCAGAACACTAGAACATGTTCAGCGCAAGTCGTGCCTCATCCGACATGCGGCTCATTTCCCAAGGTGGATCAAAGACCAGATTGACCTTCACTCCGCCGACACCTGCCACGGAGTTGACGGCGTTCTCGACCCATTGCGGCATTTCGCCCGCCACCGGGCAGGCCGGCGCCGTCAGCGTCATTTCGATCTCGACATCGCGGTTGTCCTTGATGTCGATCTTGTAGATCAGGCCAAGCTCGTAGATGTCGGAGGGGATCTCCGGGTCGTAGACCGTCTTCAGCGCACCAATGATGTCATTCGTCATCTGCTCGAGCTGCTCGCGCGATAGCGCGGATCCGGGCACCGGCGTGCCGCCCTCGGCAACGCCAGGCGCGGCAGCAGGAGCCTCCGCTGACAGAGCCGCTGCCGGCGCCGCGCGTGGCGCCAGCTCTCGCGGCTGTTCCATCTGGAAGCCAGGATTGATGTGGCCAGCAGCAGGTGCCCCGCCCGCAGCGGGCGTCCGCTCGAGCGGCGCGGCTGCCGGCTCGTCCTTGACCGGCGTGGGGCTGGCGGCACCACCTGGGCTCGTTGTGCCTATGGTGTGGTGGGTGCGGGCGCTATTCATCCCGCCCTCCTTTTCCGTCGTGGTCATGCGAACAACTCGTGTGCCCTGATCAGGGCTTGGGTCAGCGCGTCGATTTCCGACTTGGTGTTGTACATGGCAAATGACGCGCGGCAGGTTGCCGTCTCGCCGATCCTCTCCATCAAAGGTTGAGCGCAATGATGGCCGGCGCGCACGGCGACGCCGGAGCGGTCGATGAGGGTCGAAATGTCGTGCGGATGCAGCCCGGCGATGGTGAAGGACACGATGGCACCCTTACCTGGTGCGCTGCCGTGGATCTTCAGCCAGTTGAGCTCGCCGAGCCGGGCATGGGCGTAGTCACGCAGCTCGGTCTCGTGTCGCAAGATGCGCTCGCGGCCGATCTGCATCATGTAGTTGAGCGCCGCGCCGAGCCCTACCGCCTCGACGATCGCGGGTGTACCGGCCTCGAACTTGTGTGGCGTCTTGCCGTAGGTGATGCGGTCGACGGCGACGCTCTCGATCATCTCGCCGCCGCCCTCGTAGGGCGGCATCGCATCGAGGTGCTGCTTTTTCGCGTAGAGCACGCCGATGCCAGAGGGGCCATAGGTCTTATGGCCGGTGAAGACATAGAAGTCGCAATCGAGTTCCTGGACGTCGACCGGCATGTGTACGGCGGCCTGGCTGCCGTCGACGAGCACGGGCACGCCGCGATCATGCGCTATGCGTATCACCTCCTTGACGGGCACGACGGTGCCAAGGACGTTCGACATGTGGGTGATGGCGACCATGCGGGTGCGCGGCGTGATGAGCCGCGCGAACTCATCCAGCAGGAACTCGCCGTCATCGGCGATCGGCGCCCACTTGATCACCGCACCGTTGCGTTCGCGATGGTAGTGCCAGGGAACGATGTTGGAGTGGTGCTCCATGATCGAGAGGATGATCTCGTCGCCGGGGCCGATCACCATGCCGCCGAACGAGCTGGCGACGAGATTGATGGCGCCCGTCGCATTGCGGGTGAAGATGATCTCATCGGTGGAAGGCGCGTTGAGGAAGCGGCGGGCGGCCTCGCGGGCGTCCTCGAACTTCTGCGTCGCCGTATTGGAGAGATAGTGCAGGCCGCGGTGGACGTTCGCATACTCGAAGCGGTAGGCGTGGTCCATCGCCTCGATGACCGGTGTCGGCTTTTGCGCGGAGGCACCGTTGTCGAGATAGACGAGCGGCTTGCCGTAGACCTCCCGATAAAGGATCGGGAAGTCGGCGCGGATTCGCTCGACATCGTAGGTGCCGGCGGCAAGGCCGTGGGCCGCTGATGCTCTTTCGCGCGTGTCGATCACCATTCCTGACCGTCCATTTTCGCATGTCTCCACTTGCGGTCGAACCTGAATGTTCAAGCGCGCTTGGCGGCACCGGCGGCAAGCCAGATGTC
The DNA here is from genome assembly GCA_044222395.1 of Hyphomicrobiaceae bacterium. Lineage (GTDB taxonomy): Bacteria > Pseudomonadota > Alphaproteobacteria > Rhizobiales > Hyphomicrobiaceae > JAEUMD01. Next base: position 34,638 of record JBGANK010000032.1, read on the forward strand.
GGCCTCGCTCATCAGGGCCTCGCGCAGCATGTCGTTGTCGACCTTGTCGATGGCCTCGCCGATGAACGAGTGTATGAGCAGGGCGCGCGCGTCGGCCAATGGTATGCCGCGGGCGCGCAGATAGAACAACAAGTCTTGGTCGAGATCGGCCGAAGTCGAGCCGTGACCGCAGACCACGTCGTCGGCGTAGATCTCCAGCTCCGGCTTGGAATCGAATTCTGCCGATTCCGACAGCATGAGAGCCTGCGCCATCTGCTTGCCGTCGGTCTTCTGCGCATCCGGCCGGACGATGACCTTGCCCTGGAAGATGCCCCGCGCCTCGTCGTCGAGAACGCCCTTGAACAGCTCCCGGCTCTCGCCATGAGGCACGGCATGATCAACCAGCAATGTCGTGTCGATATGTTCGGACTTGCGTGCCAGGAATGCGCCCGACAAATCGAGCTTAGCGTGTTCGCCAATGAATTTGGTGCGGATCTGGTTGCGGGCCAATCCTACGCCCGCGGTGTACTGGAAGCCGCGATAGGTCGATTGGGCTGCAAGCTCCACGAGCCAGCTCGACAGATGAGTTACGCTGCCAAGATCCATCGTGATCTTGAGGTGATTGACGCGGGCGGCCTTGCCGACCTGGACTTCGGTAGCGGAATTGGTCTGACCTTCAATGCTTGAGCCGGGGACCGCGACGAACAATTCGGCGATCGTCAGCTCGGCACCCGCACCAATGTTGATCTTGTGGCGCCCAACGGCGAGCTGAGGCGTGCCGCCGGCGCGCACGTGCACGACCAGCAACGGCTTGTCGAGCTTGGTGCCGGCGGCAACGTCGATCACTGCACCGTCGGTGGCAAAGGCGGCGTTGAGCGCAAGAACGGCGTCGGAGGCGGCATCCTCATTAATGCGCGCAAGGGCGGCAGCTGGCGCATCCTTGGCGAATGCGTCGGACATCGGCGTCACAGATACGCCCGAGAGGCCATCGAGGTTGGACAGCTCCTTGCGATAGCGGCCGTTGACCAGTACGAACCGCGGCGCTTCGATGCGGCCGAGGGCTCCCATGGCGACGATAACATCGGCGATGGTAATCTTGGTCTGGTCGGCAACGGCCAGCGGCAGCGCCTCCTTCAGTGCCCCGCGCAGGTCGGTGTACTTCCATTCCTCGATACGACGATGCGGCAGGCCGCTGGCTGCAAACCGGCCGATGGCATCGGCGCGCGCCTTTCTGACCTTGTCGCCGCCCGGCAGCAGATCCGCGACGGCGGCGAAGCCTTCCGTCAGCGCCGTCTCGGCCTTCGTCTTCATGACTGCAACGTTCATACTGCGCCTCCCAAGCGCTTCGATCGGAACTCTATGGGCGTGCTCGGCCCGCGCCGGGCGATCAGGCGGCATCCTTCTGGAACTCGGCATATCCGGACTTCTCCAGCTCCAGCGCCAGCTCCTTGCCACCCGACTTGCGGATCTTGCCGTAGGCCAGCACGTGCACCTTGTCGGGGACGATGTGGTCCAAGAGCCGCTGATAGTGGGTGATGACGAGCATTGCACGGTCGGGCGAGCGCAACGCGTTGACGCCGTCCGCAACAATCCTCAGCGCGTCGATGTCGAGACCCGAATCCGTCTCGTCCAAAACGCAGAGTGTCGGATCGAGCATGGCCATCTGCAGGATTTCGGAGCGCTTCTTCTCGCCGCCCGAGAAGCCGACGTTGACGGGACGCTTCAGCATCTCGACATCGATATTGAGCTTGCCGGCCTTCTCCTTGACGAGCTTCATGAAGGCCGGCGTCGTCAGCTCTTCCTGGCCGCGCTTCTTGCGAATTGCATTGGCAGCGGTGCGCAGGAACGTCAGACCCGCCACGCCCGGGATCTCCATCGGATACTGGAAGGCGAGGAACACGCCCTTGGCGGCGCGCTCATCGGGCTCCATCCCGAGGATCGATTCCCCGTTCCAGAGGATGTCGCCGTCGGTGACCTCGTAGTCCTCGCGGCCGGCGAGCACATAGGCAAGCGTCGACTTGCCCGAGCCGTTGGGGCCCATGATGGCGTGCACCTCGCCCTTCGGCACGACGAGGTCGATGCCCTTGAGGATCTCCGCGTCCTCGTCCGCGATCTTCACGTGCAGGTTCTTGATCTCGAGCATTCGTTTACACCTGAGCCTTGTTGTTCTTGCGA
>JBGANK010000033.1:0-35635 GCA_044222395.1 Hyphomicrobiaceae bacterium
GCCAACGCCATCAAGACTCTATGGGCCAACATGGGGGCCTATGCCGGCAGTCTCGTCAGCTATGTGACATCGGGCGGCAACGTCAGTCCGACACGCACGGCTGGCGGCGAGCCCATCACCGGTCGCGATTTGATTGCGTTGCTGGCGACCGTCGGCATCGATCTGGGGCTATTCGCGCTGACAGCTTTGAATCCGCCCGCGACGCCACCCGACCGGCACCGCATGCCCGACGCGATGCGCCGCCAGATAAGGCAGGCGATCGCGACCGCCATCGAGCGGGTGCCAGAGGAGGACGCGGCCAAGAACCTCGAGTGGGTGCGCCGCCATTTCCTGCATCACAACAAGGCGTCGTATCTGGTGATACCAAACCTCTATAGCGTCGATCCGACCAACGACGACGAGGCGGCGCGCGCGTTGGCGATGAACCAGCTGGCCGGCGTACTCGACGATCTCGGGCTGGTGCGCTGGCCGAAGAAAGGGCGCTGGTACAAGCCGTGGGAGAAGGGCGAGCTCGATGTGCTCAAGGCCGAGGAGCAGCTGCAGAGCGACACCGATCTGACGGAGATACGCCAGGCCCACATCAAGGCGCTCGAGAAGAAGGGGATCGAGGTCAACGACCCGCAATCTCAGTCCTTCCGCGACGCCAAGCCGCTGCGCAACCACGGCTTGTTCTCCAAGGCAGAGCGGGCGTTGACGATCGCCGGGTGGAGCGAGGGCGCGCGCCGCGATATCGAGATCTTCCGCGTCGTCGAGGAAGAGGGCCTCACGCCGTTGCTGATGGTGCTGAACGAGCCGATGAGCGCGATCACGCCGAGCGAAGCTCCATCGTCAAAACCCGCTTGATGTCTGCGCGCATGGCCGGCGACCTGTCGTGGAATTCGTATCCAACATCGCGGCCGCAGTGCTATCGGCGACCGATCGGACACCACGCCCGCAAACGCAAATTTGCTGTGGCGAGCTTTTGGATGGACCGGCGGCCAATTGGTTTCAGTCACGAAATGCGGGGCAGGAAGTCCTTGCCGCGCGTGGTGAGGTAGTTCCACAGCATCTCGGTGGCCGGCAGCATGCGTTTGTCGGCCCGGCGCACAGCAAACCAACTGCGCAAGGCCGGCAGACCGCGGACGTCGAGCACGACGAGTTGATGCGCAGACAATTCCAGCTCGACAGTGTGCGCGGAAAGGAAGGCGATGCCGAGTCCGGCCATCACGGCCTGCTTGATCGTCTCGTTGGAACCGATCTCCATGGTGATGCGCGGCTCGACTTTGGCTTCGTCGAACAAGCGCTCCATCAATAACCGCGTGCCCGAGCCTTGCTCTCGCACCAGCCACTTCTCACCGGCGAGCGCAGTGAGCTTCACCCCTCTCTTGCCGACGAATTTATGGCCGGGTGCTGCGATGACGACATGGGGATGTGTGCCGATGGTGGCGGTGACGAGATCGAGATGCTCGGGCGGGCGCCCCATGATGACGATGTCACGGTGAAATCGCTCCAGCTCCGAGACGATGTCGGCGCGGTTGCCGACGAACAGGTCGAGATCGATATCGGGGTGGGCGCGTGCGAACGCGGCAAAAGCGCGCGGCGCGAAATATTTGGCGGTCGAAATGACACCGACAGAGACGCGTCCGCCTTCGCCTTGACTGAGCAAACTCAATGCCTGGCTGCACTCTTCCAGCGTGCTTTCAATGCGCGCGGTGGTGGCCAGTATCTCAAGCCCCGCGGCTGTCGGCTTGAGGCCCTCGGGCGTGCGGTCAACCACCGGCAATCCGGCTTCTTCCTCGATGATCTTGAGCTGGAGCGCGATGGCGGGAGGTGTCACATTGAGGCGCAAAGCCGCGGCGACGTTGGAGCCCTCCTCGACCACGGCGGTGAGTGCGCGCAACTGCTTCAAGGTGATTCCGGCCAGCGGCCGACGTGAAGTTTTTCTTTTCATTTGGAAAAGATAATATAGTTTTGCTTGCTGCGCCAGTGGGACATAAGGTAAGCCGATAACCGCCGCGATAGTCGGTGGAACAAACGCTGCGACGAACCGCTCTGCATGTTGCACGACATGGTGGAGCATAGTTCGAAGCGCGCAATAAATATCCAGGGAGAGCGCCGTGACGAATACTTTGCAGTCACTGGAACAGCATTTGGCCGACTGGCGCGCCAGCGGTGGTCGCGAGGACGTGGCGGCTGCGGTTGCAGCGCTCGCCTCGGGGGCACGCGAGATGGCGCAGGCCATTGCCACCGCACCGCTGTTCGTCGAGATCGAAACGCAAGGCGCGGCCGACGACGCCAAGGTGGCGGGCGGTGCGCAGCGCAGGCTGCTCGACAAGCAAGCCGGCAGCATTTTCCGTTCGACGCTCGCCAGCGCGCCTGTTGCGGTTTATGGCGACAAGTCGAGCGAGAACGCCGAGACGATCAATGCAGGCCGACCGTTGGCGGTGGCCATGAACGCCTTCTACGGCTCGTCCCAGATTGACACCAATCTGACGGCCGGCAGCATCTTCACCATCTTTCCCGTTCCGGTTTCCGGAACCGGCAGCAACGATACGGCGCTGTTGCAGCCGGGGCGCGACCAGCTCGCGGCGGGATTTTTCATCTTTGGGCCGCAGACGGCACTGGTGCTGACGTTGCGTGCGGGTACGCACATCTTCACGCTCGATCCGCGCGACGGCGTATTCTATGTATCGCGCGCAAATGTGCGCGTTTCCGAATGGCACAACGAATACGCGATCAACGCATCCAACCACCGCTATTGGCCGCGCGCGGTACGCGACTACATCGACGACCTGATGGCCGGTAAGGAGGGGCCGCGCGGCAAGGATTTCAACATGCGCTGGATGGCCTCGATGGTGGCCGATGCCTATCGCATACTCACGCGCGGCGGAATCTATCTATATCCGCGCGACAGCCGCAGCGGTTACGAGAACGGTTTGTTGAAGCTCGTCTACGAGGCAAATCCGATGGCGCTCGTTTTCGAGGAGGCGGGCGGAGCTGCGACCGATGGTGTGAACCGGATTCTCGATCTGGTGCCCACGGGCCTGCATCAAAGAACGCCGCTGATATTCGGTTCCGCCGACAAGGTGAAACGGGTAGTGCGTTACTATAATGATGCGCCCTCGCGCGAGCAGAGCTCGCCACTGTTCAACGTGCGTGGCCTGTTCCGGGTCTGAGGGGAGCTAAAATCAAACATGTCAACACGCCATCCAATCATCTCCGTCACCGGTTCGTCGGGAGCCGGCACATCGACGGTGAAGCATACATTCGAGCAGATCTTCCGTCGCGAGGGCATCTCGCACGTTTCCATCGAGGGCGATGCCTTCCACCGCTACGATCGCGCCGCGATGAAGGAAGCGCAGAAGAAGGCCGAAGGCGCTGGCAACCAATACTTCAGCCACTTCGGCCCTGAAGCCAACCTTTTCGAGGAGCTGGAGAACGTCTTTCGCATTTACGGCGAGACGGGCAAGGGCCGCACACGCCACTACATCCATGACGACCGCGAGGCGGAACAATTCGGCAAGCCGCCGGGAACTTTCACCGACTGGAAGGAGTTTGCAGACCAGTCGGATCTGTTGTTCTACGAAGGCCTGCACGGTTCGGTCGTGGACGGCAGTATCGATATCGCACGCTATGCCGACCTCAAGATCGGCGTGGTGCCGGTCATCAACCTCGAATGGATCCAGAAGATACATCGCGACCGGGCGTCGCGCGGCTATTCTACCGAAGCGGTGACCGACACCATCCTGCGCCGCATGCGCGACTATGTGAACTACATCTGTCCTCAGTTCACGCACACGGATATCAACTTCCAGCGCGTGCCAACCGTCGATACATCCAATCCGTTCGTCGCACGCTGGATTCCGACGCCTGACGAGTCGCTGGTTGTCATCCGCTTCAAGGACCCGCGTGGCATCGACTTCTCCTATCTCCTGTCGATGCTGCACGACAGCTTCATGTCGCGCGCGAACTCGATCGTGATACCGGGTGGCAAACTCGATCTTGCCATGCAACTCATTCTGACGCCGATGATCCATCGTCTGATGGAAATCAAGAAGCGCTCGTCGTGATCTGGGGACTACAAAAATGACAATTGCTGCTGTCGATACCGCCTCTATGGCGAATATGAAGGACATGGCCAACGCCATCCGCGCCCTGGCGATGGATTCGGTCGAGAAGGCCAAGTCGGGGCATCCCGGAATGCCGATGGGCATGGCCGATGTCGCAACCGTGCTGTTCAAGCGCTTCATGAAAATCGACCCGTCCGATCCGGCCTGGCCCGATCGCGACCGCTTCGTGCTGTCGGCGGGCCATGGCTCGATGTTGCAGTATGCGCTGCATTATCTGCTCGGCTACAAGGACATGGATCTCGATCAGCTGAAGTCGTTCCGCCAGCTTGGCAGCCGGACGGCGGGGCATCCTGAATACGGCCATGCGCTCGGCATCGAGACGACCACAGGTCCACTCGGCCAGGGCATTGCGACGGCCGTCGGCATGGCCATCGCCGAGCGATTGCTCGCCGCACGCTATGGCAGCGATATCGTCGATCATTACACCTACGTCATCGCCGGTGACGGATGTCTGATGGAAGGCATCAGCCACGAGGCGATCGACCTTGCCGGTCACTTGAAGCTCGGCAAGCTCATCGTCATGTGGGATGACAACCAGATCTCGATTGATGGTCCGACCGATCTCGCTACCTCGATGGATCAGATGAAGCGCTTCGAGGCGGCCGGCTGGCATGTGCTGGCGGTTGATGGTCACGATGCGGCGGCCGTCGAGAAGGCGATTGCGGCCGCGCGCGCCGAGACGACAAAGCCTTCCATGATTGCCTGCCGTACCGTGATCGGCTTTGGCGCCCCGACGCGCGCTGGCACCGCCAAGGCGCATGGCGAGCCACTGGGTGGCGAGGAGATCGCCGGAGCGCGCGCCAAGCTCGGCTGGTCGCATGAGCCGTTCGTGGTGCCCGATCAGGTGATCGGTGCATGGCGCGAGATTGCAGCCCGCGGTGCGTCCGCGCACAAGGCGTGGGCCGGCCGTCTCGACAAATCTCCCAAGGCCGCAGCGTTCAGGGTGCAGGCGCGCACCGAGCTGCCGCGTGACTTCGCCGACAAGCTCGTCGCCTACAAGAAGGAGATGTCGGAGACGGCGCCGAAAGTGGCCAGCCGCAAGGCCTCCGAAATGGTGCTGGGAGTGATCAACGCAGCAACCGATCTGACGCTCGGCGGCTCGGCCGACCTGACGCACTCCAACTACACCATCACCAAGGGTCTGGGCTCCGTGAAGCCCGACGACTTCTCTGGCCGCTACATGCACTACGGCGTGCGCGAGCACGGCATGGCGGCAGCCATGAACGGCATCGCGCTTCACGGCGGGTTCATTCCCTACGGCGGCACGTTCATGGCCTTCACCGATTATGCGCGCGGCGCCATGCGTCTGTCGGCGCTGATGAACCAGCGTGTCATCTACGTGATGACGCACGACTCCATCGGTCTGGGCGAGGATGGACCAACGCACCAGCCGATCGAGCACCTGGCGATGCTGCGCGCGACGCCCAATATGCTGACGTTCCGCCCCGCCGACGCAGTCGAGACGGTGGAATGCTGGCAGGCGGCGCTGGATAGCACGGAGGCGCCGTCGGTGCTGGCGTTGTCACGTCAGAACCTGGCGACGCTGCGCACGACGCACACGGCCGAGAACCTCTCCGCCAAGGGCGCCTATGTGCTGCGCGATCCCGGCGGCAAGCGCGATGTGACGCTGCTGGCGACCGGCTCGGAAGTCGAGATTGCAGTCGCTGCTGCCGAGCTGCTGGCAAAGGACGGCATCAAGGCGGCGGTCGTGTCGATGCCGTGCTGGGCTCTGTTCGAGGCCCAGGACGAGGCTTACCGCGCTGCTGTGCTGGGTACGGCGCCGCGGGTTGCCGTGGAAGCGGCCTCGCGCTTCGGCTGGGATCGCTGGCTGGGCGAGAAGGGCGTGTTCATCGGCATGCCCGGGTTCGGCGCATCGGCGCCTGCGCCCAAGCTCTACGAGCATTTCGGCATCACGGCGGAGAAGGCGGCGCAAGCAGCGCGCCGTCTGGTCGCAGCGGCCTGAGGGAGAGCGAACATGGCAAGCTTCAGGACGATCGACGACCTCGATCTCAAGGACAAACGCGTATTGGTGCGCGTCGACATCAACGTCCCGGTCAAGGACGGCAAGGTGACGGACGACACGCGCATCCGCGCCATTGTGCCGACCGTGCGCGATATTCTCGCCAAGGGCGGCAAGCCGATTTTGATGGCGCACTTCGGCCGCCCCAAAGGCAAGCCCGATCCGAGCATGTCGCTCGGCATCCTGCGGGAGCCGCTGGAGGCCGCGATCGGTGCTCCGGTCGTGTTTGCGAACGGTGACGGGCTTGGCGGTAGTTCAGTTCAGGCGCTGGCGCCGGGACAGGTGCTGCTGCTCGAGAACGTGCGCTTCCATGCCGGCGAAGAAAAGAACGATGCGGGCTTTGCCAAGGAGCTGGCGGCACTCGGGGACGTTTATGTCAACGATGCGTTTTCCGCCGCGCACCGGGCTCATGCCTCGACGGAAGGCATTGCGCGCCAGCTGCCCTCGGCGGCGGGTCGCCTGATGCAAGCAGAACTGGTGGCGCTGGAGAAGGCGCTGTCTTCGCCGAAAAGACCGGTGATCGCAGTCGTCGGCGGCGCCAAGGTGTCGACCAAGCTCGACCTTCTCTCCAACCTGATGAAGAAGGTCGACCAGATCGTGATCGGCGGCGGAATGGCCAACACGTTCCTCGCCGCGATGGGCAAGCCGGTCGGCAAGTCGCTGTGCGAGCACGATCTCGCCGACACCGCGCGCAAGATCATCGCCGACGCAAAATCGAGCGGCTGCGAGATCGTGCTACCGATCGACGTCGTGGTGGCGCGCGAGTTCAAGGCAAATGCGCCAAGCGAAATCGTTGCGGCCGATGTGTGCCCGGCCGACGCCATGATTCTCGACGCCGGCCCCAAGACGATCGAGGACATCGCACGGCGGTTCGAAGGCGCCAAGACCATCGTCTGGAACGGTCCGCTCGGCGCGTTCGAGCTGGAGCCCTTCAACAAGGCGACCAACGCAGCAGCCGTGCGTGCGGCCGAGCTTGCAGCGGCCGGCAAAGTGCTTGCGGTGGCGGGTGGCGGCGACACGGTTGCAGCACTCAACGCTGCGGGAGCCGCAGACCGGTTCAGCTACGTTTCCACGGCGGGTGGCGCGTTCCTCGAATGGCTCGAGGGCAAGACGCTACCTGGCGTTGCCGCACTCAAATCCTGATCCTCAAGTCGCAAACGGAAGGAGCCTCGAGATGGCCCGCATTACACTTCGCCAGTTGCTGGACCACGCTGCAGAGCACGGCTATGGCGTGCCCGCGTTCAACATCAACAACATGGAGCAGGGGCTGGCGATCATGGAGGCGGCGAAGATGACCGACTCGCCCGTCATCATCCAGGCTTCGCGCGGTGCGCGCTCCTATGCCAACGACATCATGCTGGCCAAGATGATGGAAGCGCTGGAGCAGATCTATCCGGCGATCCCGCTGTGCATCCATCAGGACCACGGCAACGGTGTCGCCACCTGCCTGTCGGCGATCCAGCACGGTTTCACGTCGGTGATGATGGATGGCTCGCTGAAGGAGGATGCCAAGACGCCGGCCGACTACGCCTACAACGTCGGCGTAACGCGTGAAGTCGCAAGGCTGGCGCACATGGTCGGCGCCTCGGTCGAGGGTGAACTGGGCGTGCTCGGCAGCCTGGAGACCGGCATGGGCGACCAGGAAGACGGACATGGTGCGGAAGGCAAGCTCGATCATTCGCAGCTGCTGACCGACCCGGACGAGGCGATGCGGTTTGTCGCGGAGACCAAGGTCGATGCGCTGGCGGTCGCGATCGGCACCAGCCACGGCGCCTACAAGTTCACGAAGAAGCCGACAGGCGACATCCTGGCGATGAACGTGATCGCCGAGATCCACAAGCGGCTGCCCAGCACGCATATCGTCATGCACGGCTCGTCGTCGGTGCCCGAGGATCTGCAGGCCGAGTTCAACAAGTTCGGCGGCAAGATGAAAGAGACCTACGGCGTGCCCGTCGAGGAGATCGTCAAGGGCATCAAGATGGGTGTGCGCAAGGTCAACATCGATACCGACCTCAGGATTGCTGCGGCCGCTGCATTCCGCAAGGTGGCGACGACGGCGCAATCGGAGTTCGACCCGCGCAAGTTCCTGAAGCCGGCGATGGATGGGATGACGAAGGTCTGCAAGGACCGCTTCGAGGCGTTCGGCACCGCCGGCAATGCCTCCAAGATCAAGGTCATCCCGATGAGCGAGATGGCGAAGCTCTACGCGAAGGGCGTGCTCGATCCGAAGACCGGCGTGGCGAAGGCGGCCTGAGGGCCCGCATTCAACAAGTTTGACAGAAGCGAAAGAGAGAAGACAGGCGCGAAAGGAGCGCAACGATGGGCGAAGGTAGCAAGACTGAAATCAAGGGCGCAGCACGATACAAGGCAGGCGTCTTGAAGTACGCCCAGATGGGCTATTGGGACTCGGGTTACGTACCCAAGGACACAGATCTCATCGCACTTTTCCGCATCACTCCGCAGGAAGGCGTCGATCCGATCGAGGCGGCTGCCGCTGTGGCTGGTGAAAGCTCGACGGCGACGTGGACGGTGGTTTGGACGGATCGCTTGACTGCGGCCGACCAGTACCGCGCAAAGGCCTACAAGGTCGATCCGGTGCCGGGCCGTCCGGGCGAATACTTCTGTTATGTCGCCTACGACATCATCCTGTTCGAACCGGGCTCGATCGCGAACCTTACCGCATCGATCATCGGCAACGTGTTCTCGTTCAAGCCTCTGAAGGCGGCACGACTGGAAGACATGCGCTTTCCGGTAGCGTACGTCAAAACCTTCAAGGGTCCGCCGACCGGCATCGTTGTCGAGCGCGAGCGCCTCGACAAGTTCGGCCGGCCGCTGCTCGGAGCGACGACGAAGCCGAAGCTCGGCCTCAGCGGCAAGAACTACGGCCGCGTGGTTTACGAGGGCCTCAAGGGCGGCCTCGACTTCATGAAGGACGACGAGAACATCAACTCGCAGCCGTTCATGCACTATCGCGAACGCTTCCTGTACTGCATGGAGGCCGTCAACAAGGCGTCGGCCGAAACGGGCGAGGTCAAGGGCCACTACCTCAACATCACTGCCGGCACGATGGAAGAGATGTACCGCCGTGCGGAGCTCGCCAAGGAGTTGGGATCGGTGATCGTGATGGTCGATCTCATCATCGGCTGGACGGCGATCCAGTCGATTTCGGAGTGGTGCCGCCAGAACGATATGATTCTGCACATGCATCGCGCGGGTCACGGCACATACACGCGCCAGAAGAACCACGGCATCTCGTTCCGCGTCATCGCCAAATGGCTGCGTCTGGCCGGTGTCGACCATCTGCACACCGGTACCGCTGTCGGCAAGCTCGAGGGCGATCCACTGACCGTGCAGGGCTTCTACAACGTCTGCCGCGAGCTGAAGAATGCGGTCGATCTCCCGCGTGGCATCTTCTTCGAGCAGGATTGGGCCGACATGTTGAAGGTCATGCCGGTGGCATCTGGCGGCATCCATGCCGGCCAGATGCACCAGCTGCTCGACCTGTTCGGCGACGACGTGGTGCTGCAGTTCGGCGGCGGCACGATCGGCCATCCGATGGGCATCCAGGCTGGTGCGACGGCCAATCGCGTCGCGCTGGAAGCGATGGTGTTCGCCAGGAACGAGGGCCGCGACATCAAGAATGAAGGCCCGGAAATCCTGCGCCGCGCCGCCAAGTGGTGCAAGCCGCTCGAGGCCGCCCTCGACGTTTGGGGCGACATCACCTTCAACTATACGTCGACGGACACGTCGGACTTCGTGCCGACCCCGGGCGTGAGCAACTGATAAAGCGAGAGCAGAGGAGAAAACCAAATGCGCATCACACAAGGCTGCTTCTCGTTCCTGCCCGATCTCAAGGACGAGGAGATTTCGTCACAGCTCGAATACTGCCTGCGCAACAACTGGGCGGTGGGCATCGAGTTCACGGATGACCCCCATCCGCGGAACACCTTCTGGGAGATGTGGGGTCATCCCATGTTCGACCTGAAGGACGCAAAGGGTATCATGATGGAGATTGCGGAGTGCCGTAAGGCACATGCCGACAGCTACATCCGCATCAACGCGTTCGATTCGACGCGCGGCTGGGAAACCGTTCGCACGTCGTTCATCGTCAACCGGCCGAAGAACGAGCCGAAGCTCGACATGACGCGGACAGATGTGCGCAGCCGCAGCCAAGCCTATTCGTGGAAGGCAGTGAAGGCTTGACGATCAGTTGTTGCAGCCTCACATGACGAAAGATGCGGGCGGTCTTGAGGGCCGCCCGCTTCAGCGGCCCCGGCGATCGGGGATGCAAGCTAACGAAACAAGCGCGCTGATCGGCGCCAATAGAAACTGGCAACGGCAAATCCGATGAGCAACACAGCAGCCGCCGCCGACAACAAAGTCACGCAGGTCAATCTCGCCGAGGAGTTCCGCAACTCCGGCGTGGCGGAGATCCTGGAAGACCTCGACCGTGAGTTGGTCGGCCTGAAGCCGGTCAAGCAGCGGATCCGCGAAATTGCAGCACTGCTCATTGTCGAGCGGGCGCGCAAGTCGATGGGCCTTGCCCACGACACCCCCACCTTACATATGAGCTTCACCGGCAATCCGGGCACCGGCAAGACGACCGTCGCGATGAAGATGGCGGGTCTTCTGCATCGCCTGGGCTACGTGCGCAAGGGCCATCTCGTATCGGTCACGCGCGATGATCTTGTCGGCCAGTACATCGGTCACACGGCTCCGAAGACCAAGGAGGTCTTGAAGCGGGCGATGGGCGGCGTTCTGTTCATCGACGAGGCCTACTATCTCTACCGGCCCGACAACGAGCGCGACTACGGGCAGGAGGCGATCGAGATCCTGCTGCAGGTGATGGAAAACAATCGCGACGATCTGGTCGTCATCCTGGCCGGATACGCGGATCGCATGGACCGGTTCTTCACTTCGAACCCGGGGTTCCGCTCACGCATTGCGCACCACATCGATTTCCCCGATTACGAGGATACCGAGCTCTACTCGATCGCCGAGTCGATGCTGGCCTCGCAGAACTATGTGTTCGACGAGCCGGCCAAGGCGGCGATGCGCGAGTACATCCAGAAGCGGCGAACGCAGCCACATTTTGCCAACGCGCGGTCGATCCGTAATGCGCTCGACCGAGCTCGCCTGCGGCAGGCCAACCGGCTGTTCGAGACGTCCACAGGACCGCTGGACGCCAAGGCACTTTCGACGATATCACAGGTCGACATTCGCGCCAGCCGTGTGTTCGCGGGTGGGCTCGACGACCCGATGGGACCAGGGAGACCAAAGGAATGAGCGGAAACGTCATCATTGCACCTTCGATCCTGTCGGCCGACTTCTCCAAGTTGGGCGATGAGGTCAAGACCGTCGATGCCGCTGGCGCCGACTGGATCCATCTCGATGTGATGGATGGTCATTTCGTGCCCAACATCACGTTCGGCCCACCGGTGGTGAAGGCGATCCGCAAGTCGAGCCCGAAGGTGTTCGACTGTCACTTGATGATCGAGCCGGCTGATCCTTATCTGGCAGCATTTGCCGAGGCCGGCGCGGACATCATCACCGTGCACGCAGAAGCGGGTCCGCATCTCGATCGCTCGCTGCAGGCGATCCGCAATCTGGGCAAGAAGGCCGGCGTGTCGCTCAATCCTTCCACACCCGAGAACGTCATCGAGTACGTGCTCGACCGGCTCGACCTGATCCTATTGATGACGGTGAACCCCGGCTTCGGCGGCCAGGCTTTCATACCCTCGGTGGTGGACAAGGTGCGGCGCATCAAGTCGATGATCGGCAAGCGACCGATCGACATCGAGATCGATGGCGGCGTGACGCCGGAGACGGCGCCGCTGGTGGTGGCGGCGGGTGCAAATGTACTCGTTGCAGGCTCGGCGGTGTTCAAGGGCGGCACGCGGGACTCCTACGCCGCCAACATCACTGCTATCCGCAATGCGGCGAATGCTGCGATGCGCTCTGCTGCTGCCTAGGTCGAGCGCGACGCGTTTGTGCCGTCCGCTCTGCTCGGGATGACCTCGGTCCAGCCGGTGCAAGAGTGATGCTTGACGACGCAAGGTTGGCGCGGGTCGTCCTCACATCGATCCTTGTGACGGCGGGTGAGCGCTTGTTGGAGGGTGGTTCCAATGGCCGTTGAAACTCCGATCTGTGATTTCGGCTGGCAGGCGCCGGCCTTCGCGCTGCCCGGCGTCGATGGGCGCACGTGGAGCCTTGCCGATGTGAAGGGCAAGCGCGGCACGCTCGTCATGTTCATCTGCAACCATTGTCCGTATGTGCAGGCTGTCATCGACCGCATCGTGCGCGATGCCACGGAGCTGCAGGCGATGGGTATCGGCGTGGTGGCGATCTCATCAAATGATGCGAAGACCTATCCTGAGGATTCCTTCGCCAACATGAAGAAGCTGGCGAAGTCCCAGGGCTTCACGTTTCCCTATCTCTATGACGAGAGCCAGGAGGTGGCGCGCGCCTATGAGGCGGTGTGCACACCGGAGTTTTTCGGATTTGATGCGAACCTGGGGCTGCAGTATCGCGGCCGTCTCGATGCGTCGCGACGTGAAGCGGGGCCCAAGGATCTGCGGCGCGATCTGTTCCTGGCCATGAAGCAGGTGGCGGCAACAGGCAAAGGCCCGCAAGACCAGGTGCCGTCGATGGGCTGCTCGATCAAGTGGAAGGATGTCGCGTGAGTGGTGATGCAACTGCGGTTCGCGTGCTCGTGTTCGATCTCGACGGCACCTTGATCGACAGCGCACCCGACATCCACGCGGCGGCCAACCGGCTGATGGCGGCGCTCAAGCTGCCGAGCTTCGATCTCACGACCATCACGAGCTACATCGGCAACGGCATTCCCAAGCTTGTCGAGCGATGCCTCGCGAGCGCCGGCGCGCCGGCCGAAAAGGTGTCGCTCGATGACGCGATCGCCCAGTTCAAGGCCTTCTATGCCGAGGAACCGGCGGTGCGCACGCGGCCCTATCCCGGTGTCGAGGAGGCGCTGGCAGCCTTCAAGCAGGCGGGATGCAGGCTTGGGGTCGTCACCAACAAGGCCGAGGACCTGTCGCGCGCGGCGCTGGTCGACCTCGGGCTCGCCGACTACTTCGGGGTGGTGATCGGCGGCGACACGCTCGCGACACGCAAACCGGATCCGGAAGGGCTGTTGCTGGCGATCGATCGGCTTGGCGGCACGCGTCACGACGCGCTTTACGTCGGTGACAGCGAGATCGATGGTGATACTGCAGCGGCCGCGCGAGTCCGCTTCGCGCTGTTCTCAGGCGGTTATCGCAAGTCGCCGCTCGATGAGATTTCGCACGCGGTGTTGTTCGACGACATGCGCGAACTGGCAGTGGGTATTGCGCCGGCCAAGCGCGTCGGTGTTGGAACGTAAGACGCGCCTGCCGCGTGCCATGACCTCTGGCGGCCTCTTTGTGCTCATCAACGATGGTGTTGAAGGCGTCCGTGTCGGATCTGCGCATCGGACGCGCATTGCCTTTTTCTGCCGACGCGACGTGTGAAACGGTCTACAACCGCCGACGAGAACCCTGCGTTAGAAGGATGCCACGCGATGATCGATCTTTACTACTGGACCACGCCCAACGGGCACAAGATCACCATCGGACTGGAGGAATTCGGGCTCGAGTATCGGTTCAAGCCAGTCGACATCAACGTTGGTGAGCAGTTCCATCCCGACTTCCTGAAGATCGCCCCCAACAATCGCATTCCGGCGATCGTCGATCATGCGCCAGTCGATGGCGGCGCTGCGATCTCCATTTTCGAGTCGGGCGCCATCCTGCAGTACCTGGCGGAGAAGACCGGCCGGTTCATGGCCAAGGATCTGCGGGGGCGCACGGAGACGATGCAGTGGCTGTTCTGGCAGATGGGTGGGCTCGGTCCGATGGCCGGGCAGAACCACCACTTCCGGCTGTTCGCAAAGGAGAAGATTCCCTACGCGATCGATCGCTACGTGGAGGAGACGAGCCGCCTCTATGGCGTCATGAACACGCGGCTTGCCGATCGGCAGTTTCTTGCCGGAGATTATTCGATTGCCGACATGGCATGCTTTCCGTGGATCGTGCCGTTCGAGCGGCAGGGGCAGAAACTGGAGGATTTTCCCAACCTGGCGCGGTGGTTCGAAGCCATACGGATGCGTCCGGCGGTGTTGCGGGCCTACGAGCGCGCGCGTGAGGTCAACCCCACGGAGCAGGTTGCCGACATCATTCGTCTGGTCGTGGAGGGTCCGAAGTCGGCGAAGCCGTAAAGGCGGTTTGGCATCGGACTGAGAAAGGGCCACCACATGCGCGTCAAACGCCGGCGGAATGCTGGGCGGTGCCCTTGCCGAAGTAGGTATCGAACTTCGCGCATATGGAGCGCACGAATATGCGACCCTTGTCGGTAACGAAGAAGCCTTCGCCGTCCGGCATCGGAGCCGTCATGTCCTCGGTGTCGGACTTGTGGATGGCGTTGGCCTCGGCAATCAGCGGTTCGGCCATCTCGGCGTAGCGGGCGCGCAGTTCGTCCGTCGGGAATCTGAAGTCGCACATCAGGCGCTCGATGACGAGAGCGCGGGCGGCGTCTTCCTTGGACAAGGCGTGGCCGCGCACGGTCGCCAGTCCGCCATCAGACACGCGCCGCTCGTAGTCGGCGATGGGCGTGGCATTCTGGACGTAGCCCTGCGGAAGGCGCCCGATCGACGAGGCGCCCAGCCCGATCAGGGCCGCGGCCTTGTCCGTCGTATAGCCCTGGAAGTTGCGGTGGACCTTGCCGGAAGCGAGCGAGTCGCCGGGGCGGGCGTAATGGTCGAGACCGACAGTGACATAGCCGGCGCCGTTCAACAGTTCCGCGGCGCGGGTTGCCTGATCAAAGCGCTCGGCTGTGCCGGGCAGCGCGCTTTCGTCGATCAGTCGCTGGTGCGAGATGCGCTGCGGCAGATGCGCATAGCCGAACAGAGCGATGCGATCGGGATTGAGTTCGAGGACGCGGCCCATGGTCTCGTCGACCGATTGGAGGGTCTGGTGCGGCAATCCGTAGACAAGATCGATGTTGATGGCATTGATGCCGTGAGCGCGGAAGGTGTTGATCACCCAGGCCGTCAACTCGAACGACTGCTTGCGGTTGATCGCCTGCTGAACCTCTTCGTGGAAATCCTGCACGCCAATGCTGACGCGATTGACGGCGGCCTCGGCAAAAGCTGCGATGCGCGGCTCATCAAGGCCGCGCGGATCGATCTCGACCGCAAACTCGGCATCCTTGGCGAAGGCGAATCGCTGCTTCAGCCTGCCGGCGAGGGCAGCAATGTCTGTGGGTTCGAGAATGCTCGGGCTGCCGCCGCCCCAATGGATGTGGGTAGCCTGATGGCGGGTCTTGATGCGCGCGGCGAGGGTATCGATCTCGCGGTAAAGTGCCGCCAGGTAGCGGGCGATGGGTGCGTTCTGGCGGGTGATCTTGGTGTTGCAGCCGCAGTACCAGCACATCTCGTTGCAGAAGGGGATGTGAACGTAAAGCGACAGTGGCAGGCCGTCTTCCAGGGATCCCAGCCACGAGCCATAGGTCTCACCGTCGACGGACGGCGAGAAGTGCGGGGCTGTCGGATAGCTGGTGTAGCGCGGAACCGGAGCGGCATAGCGCCTCAGCAATTCTGGTTGCATTGGCCCTCCGTCCAGAACCCATTGCCAGTTGTATAACGCTGGGTTGCCGCACCGGTGCAACCGCGACCTATCCGACGTCGTGTGGTGCTGTGGCCGAAGCCTCACGAGCCGGCCTTGGAAGAGGGGCACCTGGTGCAGCCCCATCAATCTAGGAGTGAGGAGTAGGCGCTCGATTGATTTTGGTCAACGTCGAGCCGAAGGTTATTCGTCTTTGCACGTCGTTGCGAGTCGTAATGATGGTGCATTGTGAATGAGACGCAACCGCGGCATGCGGCGCAAAGTCACCGGTCCGTTGATGCGTGGCATGCGGTTGAACTCACCCATGTGGCGCTGGCGACGGGGCAGCAATTCGATGACCGCCGGTATAGTGCAGATGATGCGAGCCTTGCGTGTGGGCGGGGGAAGCATAATGACAGGCTTGAGCAGTAGCGGCCTGACATCAGAGACGATACGGACTTCGCGTTTGCGGGTGCGGCCGGTCACCATCAGGGCCCATACGAGGCCGAGCAGGATGTAGAAGTGACGCCAGTGGTCGATGTCGACCAGCAGGCCCTGAAGGAATGTTGCGGCGAGCGCTGAATACGCAATCAGGTAGTAACTCTGGATGGGCGTGCGCAAGAAGGCGCGACGGAGACCGCGGGTTAGCGTCACGAGAGCCAAGGCAATGAACAACAGACCGCCGAGCCAGCCGGCGTTGAGGAACATGCTCAGGTAGACGTTGTGGACGTCTTCGCTGTGATAGGCGTCGGGGAAAGACAGCGCGCCGATGCCGAAGGGGTGGCCGAGCAGCACGTCGAATGCCTTCAACTGGCCGCCGAAACGACCTTCGGGGCCGACGTCGTAGGATTGCGCGAGGCTGGCGCGCTGACTGAGGAGTTCGGCGACGGCGTCGAACTGCGTTGCGGCGGCGACGACGGTCAACAGGGAGATCGTTCCGACAATGGCGAGCGCGCCGATGCGGACGCGATCGATCATCCGCGGGCTCGTGACGAAGGTCACGTAAAGGTAGATCAGAATTGCGATTGCGGCGCCGGCCCATGCTCCGCGGGAAAAGCTGAGCAGGACGGCGAAAGAGAGCACGACCAGTCCGAGGGCGGCTGGCAAGCCACGGATGAGTGGCCGGTGCAGCCAGATGTGCAGCAGGTAGACGATCGCCGGTACGAGGTAGGGCCCGAATACGTTCGGATCCTTGAAGGTGCCGCTGGCGCGGCCGAACTTGGTGAACAGGTCGGCGGTTCCCGGCACGAAATCGAAATAGCCGATCAGACCCGCGGCGGCTGCAAACAACGCGCCGGCGAGTTGCGCGTTGAGGATGAGGCGCGTGTGACGTTCAGGATTGCGTGCGACGAAAGCGGCGATGATCACCGCCGCCAGCGACAGATAGAGCGAGATCGCCATATGGGTGGTGGACTTCGCGGCATCGGAGGCGGCGAGTGCAGAGATGAATCCGAAGGCGCAGATCGATACGAGGGTACCGCCGAGCAGCGCGAAGGGAGGACGGATGGCGGTCAAGCCGACCACGGGCAGCAGCACGATCAAGCCGATCGTCAGAAGGTCCGTTGGGGCTG
The DNA here is from genome assembly GCA_044222395.1 of Hyphomicrobiaceae bacterium. Lineage (GTDB taxonomy): Bacteria > Pseudomonadota > Alphaproteobacteria > Rhizobiales > Hyphomicrobiaceae > JAEUMD01. The sequence goes on from JBGANK010000033.1 coordinate 17,333, forward strand.
GTTCGGTGAAGACGAATGCGCCCGATGCGATCGCCAGCCAGACCAAGGCCAACGAGGCGCGATGCACGAAACTTTCGGTAGCGCGGCGGTTCAGGGTCTCGGCCAGCGCTTGCGGAGTAGCGAGAGGCGCGGGGTTGCGTGAAATCAAATGGGTGACGCGACGCGCGGTATTGGAATGCATTGCGTTCATGGTTCGCGATCGCCGTGCGGCTGTCCCAGATTGGCGCTGCAATTAACTTCCGCGCGCGTTGGGCAAACGCATCGCAAGTGACGTGCCGCGAGAGGCGAGAGGACGACGTGTGCGGGTGGGGCCAGCAGGTCGAGATCTTGGTGCGGATGCCATGGCCGGCGCGAGGGATCGCGCCGGTTTGGGAACTCAAAGGCGATTCAGCTCAGTAGGCGTTGTCCGTCTTGAGCAGCGCAAAGGGTGTCTTCAGAAGAATGTAGAGGTCGAAGAACACCGACCAGTTCTCGATGTAATAAAGGTCGTACTCGACGCGCTTCTGGATCTTCTCGCGCGTGTCGGTTTCGCCGCGCCAGCCATTGATCTGCGCCCAGCCGGTGATGCCGGGCTTGACCTTGTGACGCGCGAAGTAGCCCTCGACGACATCATCGTAGAGTTCGTTGGCGGCCTTGGCGTGGGTGGCGTGCGGGCGCGGGCCGACCAGCGATAGCTCTCCCGTCATGACATTGAAGAGCTGCGGCAGCTCGTCAAGGCTGGTCTTGCGGATGAATCGGCCGATTGGCGTGACGCGCGGATCGTCCTTGGTAACGAGCCTGGAGGCCGTGGCGTCGCAGCGGTCGACGTACATCGAGCGGAACTTGTAGACCTCGATCAGCTCGTTGTTGAAGCCATAGCGCTTCTGCCGGAAAAAGACCGGGCCGCGGCTGTCGAGCTTGATGGCAATGGCAACAGCGGCCATGACGGGTGCCAGCAGCAGTAGCGCCAGGCCGCCGATCAGCTTGTCGAAGGTCCACTTGGAGACGCGCGCCCAATCAGTGATTGGCGTGTCGTGGAGATCGATCATAGCGACGTTGCCGATGCGCGAGTAGGTGCGCGGGCTGAAGCGCAGTGCGGTGGCGGCGGCGGGAAGCTTGACGTCGACAGGCAGCACGGAGATCTGCTTCATCACGTCGACAAGCCGGTTCTCCGCGGCGATCGGCAAGGCCAGGATGGCAAGGTCGATGCGCGTCTTGCGGCAATAGCCGACCAGTTCGTTGAGCCCGCCGAGGCGCGGATAACCGGCGATCATGGCAGCGGCACGGTTTTCGTCGCGCTCGTCGAAGATGCCGGAGATGCGGATGTCGCCGGCAGCTTCGGTCTCGAGGTGCCTGATGAGCTGTTCGGTGACCTCGCCGCCACCGTAGATGATGGCGCGGCGAAAGAGGCGGCCGTGTCTCGCCCAGTGGTGAACGAGGCCGGCTAGGCCCAATCGTCCTGCAACGAGTGCCAAACCGCCGGCGGCAAACCACGCCGCGAGCCATACACGCGAGAAGGCTTCGCCAAGCTTCAAGAAGAAGACGGTGGCGATGAGCACCGCGAAGGCGGCGGTCCAGCCCATCACGACACGCGGTATCTGTCGCGCGAGCGACGAGAATGCGCGGACCTTGTACAGCCCGAGCAGTTCGAACATGACGAGCGTGGCGATGCTCATCGACAGCAAGGCGAGCGGATATGCGGGTTCGGTCAGCAGGTCGGGCTCGCCGACGTAGGCGATGGCCACGCCAAGGCCGATCAGCGCGGTGATGAGGACATCGAAGGTTCTCACGGTCCCCTTCAACACGGGTCGCGATATGAGGCTCGATCGGTCGCCTGCGCGAAAGTCTGCAAGCGGCGGGATCTCTACTGTCAGGCCTGCCCTCGGCCCCATGCTCGTCGCGTGCTGCCCCGCCGTGATGGATTGTGCACGCATCATCTTGTTGGACATGCTGGTTCTGGTCGCTCCACTTCGTTGCTGGGAGCGCAAGCACTGTGCATGCCAACTGGCGGCGTATTCGGATCGTTAAGGATGCGAACTGCGGTTAACGTAAAAGTCGTGTTAACCGGACATCAGCTCGTCATAGAACGCCAGCACTTGATCCGCCATGGCGGCAATGGTGAAGCGCTGGGCGATGACGTTCTGGAGACTCAAGGCATCGGCGGTGACGGCTTGCCGATCCTCAAGATGGCGTCGCATGGCTGCGGCGAGGGCATCGGCATCTTCGGCGGCGACAAGCTTCACGGTGCTGCCGGCAATGATCTCCGGGATGCCGCCAACCGAAGTTGCGATCATCGGCAACGCGGCGGCGCCGGCTTCCAGAACGACATAGGGGAAGCTTTCCGCGCGCGAGGGCATGACCAGCGAGCGGCCGAGCGCGAAGGCGTCGCGGGCGGGCATGGCGCCCGGGAAGCGGACATGGCTGGTGAGGCCGAGCGTTTCAGATCGTGATCGGAATGCCGTTGCGTCGGGTCCGTCGCCGACGATGACGGCGGTGGGGTTGTGTGATTGGCGCAGGCCGGCGAGCGCGTCGAGCATCACGTCGACGCCTTTCAAGTGGCGAAGCTCGCCGACGAATACGAAATCAGTGGCGTCAGCGTTGGGTGGCACGGGGGCGAACTCGTCAGGGCCGACACCGTTGGGAATGACGCGCGTGTTGAGCGCAGTCCGCGGCGCCACGTTTTGGGCGTAGACGAGCGATGAGTAGGCGCTTTCAAAGATGATGCCGTCGGTGCTGCGAGCGAAACGCCGCTCGAGCCCCATGAAGATCCGGCCCTTGAGCGAACCCGGCGCATAGTGAAGCGAACCGCCGTGCGGCGTGTAGACGGCCTTGATGCTGCCGGGACTGCGCCGTTTTAGCCGAGCCGCGGCCAGACGCGCATAGGCGCCGCCCTTGGCGCCGTGGCCATGCAACACTTCGACGCCCAGCCGCGCCGCCAGCTTGCGTGTGGCGCGTGTGGCGGTGAAGTCGCGCAGATCGATCTCGCGCGCCATGGGGATGCGAAAAAGTCCGAGCGAGAGATGAGAGCTGAGTGCCTGCAGCCGCTCCTCCGTCAGGCGGTCGGCGGCTTCGGCGCAACAGATGACACCGACCTGATGCCCGCGCGCGGCCTGCGTGCGGGCGAGGTCGGCGACATGGCGGAACAGGCCACCCACCGGCGCGCGCAGGACGTGCAGAATTTTCAGGGAAGCGGACACGACATCAGCTTTCGGTCATGATCTGGGCGAGGGCCCGTCACATCGCCGTGCCCTCACAGGAAGCGTTCGTACACGAGAATGGTATCGCCCGGCTTTACGACATAGTCGGAGGGCGCCTCGATCTGTTCGACGTAGCCGTTGATGCGTCGCGTGATGCGGAACTGGCGGTCGCTGGCGCGTTCGGAGTAGCCGCCGGCGATGGCGACGGCCGTCTGCACGGTCATGCCGGAAACATAGGGAAACTGGCCGGCGTTGCGGACTTCGCCGAGGATGAAGAAGGGACGGTTCTGGTTGATGTCGACGGTGACCTGCGGATTGCGGACGTATTCGGCGCCGAGGCGGCGACGGATCACGCCTTCCAGATCGAAGGTTGTGAGGCCGCGTGCCTTGACGGCTCCGATCAGCGGCACGGTGATCATGCCGCCGTGGTCGACGGTGTAGATGCGTGAAAGATTGGGCTGTCCGTAGACGAAGACCCGCAGCTTGTCGCCGGTATCGAGAAGGTAGGGTCCATCGCTTTCGGCAACCGCGTGCGGGCCTGGCGGCAGCATCGGCGGTGAAGCGGGTTCGCCGAAGGCGACTTTGGTCGTGGTGGTTACAACCGGGGCGGGGACCGGTTCGGGATAGCCGTTTGCGGAGTGTGAACCTGCATCCACAACAGGCGCCGGACCATCGCCAAAAATGGCACCGGACTCACCAAAGAGATCCAGGTCATGCGCGCATCCGGCGAGTATCAGTGCAGCCATGACGGGGAATGCAACGCGACTGACAAACATAGTGCGATCCGTTCGATGGTTTGGACGACTTCGATCCATCTAATGCCCGCAAAGTTAAAAAAGGCTGAGCACAAGCATTTATTTGAGACACGGGTCGCGAGGTTAAGGAATTGATTACCGGTGCCCGATCTAATCCGGGACAAGTCTTAATGGATCTCGCGAGCGACATCATGCGCGGCACGACGCAGGCATCACCCGACGACATCGACATCACATCGATCTGGGGATCGCTGAAGCGCAGCGGCAAGTCGCTGGTGCTCGCCAGCCTTTTGACCGGTGGCTTGACGTTTGCCGTCCTGTCGCTGATGGCGCCGCGATACGAGTCGGAAGCGCAGCTCACGGTGACGGCCAAGAATCCCGCCAATCCGTTTCCGCGGAGCGCTGGTGGACAGTCCGACGCGCAAAACGCGCTGGTCGATCCGGCGGCAGTCAACACGCATGTGCGCGCGTTGAAGTCGCCGGAGTTGCTGCGTCGTGTGGCCGACGAGCTGAAGCTCAACACGATGAACGAATTCAACAGCGCATTGGGCAGCACCGACAAGATCGATGCGCTGATGCGAATTGCCGGCCTTTCGGGTCCGCGCCCCGGCGAGAGCGAGCAGGACCGCGTGCTCAACGCCGTCTACAAGCGGCTCGAGGTCTATACCGCCAAGGAGAGCCGTTTCATCGGCATTCGATTTTCCTCCTCGGATCCCGCGCTGGCGGCGGAGGTTGCCAACCACATTGCAAGTTCCTATCGGGCATCGCTGGCGGATCAGACGGTCGACGAGATCGACGAGGTCGAAAAGGCTCTGGAGGAGAAGGTTCAGCGCCTGAGCAAGGAAGCCTCCGAGACGCAGGTCGCAGTCGAGGACTACAAGAGCAAGCACGATCTCTACAAGGGTGGCCAATCGAAGGTCGGCCTGCCCGAGCAGCAATTGGGTGAGCTGACAGCCGAAATGACAAAGGCGAAAGCGGCACGCAGCGAGATCGAGGCGAGAGCACGCGCGGCGCGCGAACTGATGCGCTCGGGAAGTGCTGATGCCCTGCCTGACGCTCAGAAATCCCCGCTGATCCAGGCTCTCGTGCAGCAGCGCGTGCGGCTCGAGCGGGAGATCTCGGAATTGTCGGCAACGCTGCTTCCCGCGCATCCGCGCATGCGCCAGTTGCAATCGGATCTGGATGGACTGAAGAAGCAGCTCAAGGGCGAGATCTCGAAGCTGGTGGACAGCCTGGAAAGGGAAGCGAAAGTTGCGGGCCTGCGCGAGGAGTCCATTGCCAAGAGCTTGGAACAGATCAAGTCGGAGGATGCCAAGAGATCGGGCGGCAGGGTCGAGCTGCACCGCCTGGAGGACATCGCCAAGTCGAAACAGAACGAGCTCGACCGCACGCTCAAGGATCTTGAGGAAGCGAAGATCAAGACGCACAAGAAGGTGGTGCCTATCGAGGTGAAGATCCTGTCAAATGCGATGCCTTCAAGCGTTCCCGTGTTTCCGAAGAAGGGGCCGATGGCGGCGCTTGTTGCGCTTGCGACGCTGTTGCTCGGCACCGCCTGGGTGGTCACGCGGGCACTGCTATCGGGTGCGCGTTCGCAGTCGAGGGGCGCACATCCGATGCGCCGGCCGAACGATCTCGAGCTGCCGCACGACGCACTTCCAGTCGGACAGGCTGGCCGCAAGGCAGTGCCGTCAAAGGCTGTGGAACGACTTGAGCCGGTCGAGCATGGGGCGCGGATCGACCTCAGTACGCGCAATGAGGAAACTGTCGACGTGAACGGGGGGGCGGAGATTGTCACCATCGCCAAGCTTGCGCGCCACATCCGTGCGCACTCGCCGTTCAAGGGCGGGTTCCGCACGCTCATCACGGGAGGCACCAACGGGATTGATGCCAGCATCGAGGGCCTGGCGCTCGCCGACGAATTGATGCGCGATGGGCAACAGGTTGTGGTTGTCGACTGGAGCGTGAACGAGAATGGCTTCTGCCGACGGATCGGGCTTGCCGCGGTGCCGGGTTTCAACGATCTGGCACGAGGCGATGCGAGCTTCGAGGATGTCATTCACAGCGTCCCCGACAGCCAGGTGCATGTTGTGCCGTGCGGAGCATCGCTTGGCGGTGGCGCGGTCGATCAGGTGATCGATTCAGAAAAGCTCAACCTGCTGCTCGATGCGCTCGACGAGGCTTACGATCAGATCATCGTGGTGGCGAGACCCGCCGATGCGCGGACGCTGTTCGAGGCCATCCAGGGCCGTTTCGATGCCGGCGTGACGGTAACCAGCGGGCTACGCAGTGCCGCAACATTGCAGGACCCACCAGGAACATTCCTCGGCTTTGAGGTGACAGACATCACACTGGTGCGCTTCTGCCGCGCGGAGGGAAATCCGCAAGGCACGCAGCGAATCTTGCGACGTGGTGCGGCTGCGGTCAACGACGTGCGGCCACTGTAAGGAGCGAACGCCGAGCGGTGGCGGGCAGCGCGGTTCATTGAGGCGCAGGAGCCGGCGCGGGCCGGAAATGAGCCCGCTTCACCGCGAAGATCCAACGACGTTAACCCTTCATCAATCATGTCGCCCCCGATGAGCGCTCCGGGGCGGGACTGTGCATGTCGATTGCATAGGGATGTCGCAGCGATAATGCGAAACCCGTGATCACAGAGAAAATGCCGCTCGATGAGCCGCCGCTCCAACAGGATGATCAAGGCTGCTCTGTCGGCCCTGTACTATTCCGGGGCGGACGGGCTCGCCGCACCCTACACCAGGGGCGAAGGCGTGATCTTCATGTTGCACCGGGTAACGCCTGAACCGGTCGAGGCATTCGAGCCCAACCGCATTCTCAAGGTGACGCCCGAATTCCTTGAAGAGGTCGTGCGTCAGGTCATCGAGGCCGGCTTCGACCTGCTGCACATGGACGAACTGCCGCAGCGGCTTGCTGATGGCAAGCGATCGCGCCGCTTTGCATGCTTCACGCTCGATGACGGCTACCGCGATAATCTCGAGTACGCTCTGCCCGTGTTCAAGCGCTATGGTGTGCCGTTCACCGTCTACATTCCTACGGACTACGCTGACGGTCGTGGCGATCTGTGGTGGTTGATGCTGGAGCGGGTCATCAGCTCTTCACAATGCGTTGGCGTGCGGATTGCCGGCACCGAACGAGCTTTCGACACGCGCAGCGTCAAGGAAAAGGAGTTTGCCTACGACGAGATCTACTGGTGGCTACGGAGTCTGCCGGAAGAGGAAACGAGGCGGATCGTCGCTTCACTCGCGGAGCAGTGTGGTCTTAGTGCCGAGGAGCTTTGCCGCGAGATGATCATGAGCTGGGAGGAGGTGAGGAGTCTGGCCGCCGATCCGCTTGTGACAATCGGTGCGCATACGTGCCGGCACCTGGCGCTCGCAAGACTGGGCGAAGCGGAAGCGCGCCACGAGATGCAGGCATCAATCGATCGCATCGAACGGGAACTGGGTCTGCCGTGCCGGCATTTCAGCTATCCCTACGGGTGCGAGCTGAGCGCGGGCGAGCGCGAGTTCGAGCTTTCCAGCGAGTTGGGAGTGGTGAGTGCGGTCACCACGCGCAAGGGTCACATCGAGGCTGCGCACGCCGACAAGCTGATGGCGTTGCCCCGGTTCTCGCTCAATGGCGACTTTCAGGATGCGCGCTATGTGAAGGTCATGCTTTCGGGCATGCCGTTCCGATTGTGGACTGCGGTGGGGCGGGTGGCGTCTGCTCGCGCGGCTACGTGAGTTGATTGCGCAAGAAGGTCATCGACTGAGAAAGACGCAGTCGAGCACTCGGCGTGCCTCGCGATCAAACCGTTTGCTTGCGATGCACGTTGGTTTTGGTGACGGCGGGATCAATTGCCGTCCAACTTGGTCTGTGGATCTGGCCGGCCCATCCAGCTGACGATGGCAGCGGCCGGGATAACCCAGAGCAGGCCGGCAATGGCGTAGTAGGCCAGCACGACAAACTTGGAAGCCTGATTGACCTCGAGGATGGTGGCGACGGCCATAGCCATGAGCGCGTAGACGATCAGAAACAGCGCGAGCAGGATGATCGTGCCGATCAGCTTGCGGGTGCGGATGGTCATGGCTTCTCCGGTTCGGCGTCGTGCGCAGCCTTGAAGGCGTCCGCCGTCGATCTGGCTGTGTCGGACAGTCCCATTGATCGCAGGTGCCCAGCCCATTAATCAGACACTGCTGGCGAGTACAAGGACGGAAGAGATGACATCGATTTCGCGGGCGGGGGAGGCAAAGTCTGGCGCCGCCGAGGTGGGAACGAACGGAGCGCGCGCGGTGCGCCTGTGGTTGTATGGCGTTGCACTGCTGGTGATGGCGATGATCGTCGTTGGTGGTGCGACCCGGCTCACCGATTCCGGGCTTTCGATCACCGAATGGCAGCCGATCCTGGGGGCGATACCGCCGCTCAGCGAAGCGCACTGGCAGGAAGCGTTCGAGAAGTACAAGCAGATCCCCGAGTACCATCAGGTCAACAAGGGGATGGCGCTTCAGGACTTCAAGTTCATCTATTGGTGGGAGTGGTCGCACCGGTTCCTTGGACGATTTATCGGCATCGCTTTCGCGCTGCCGCTCATTGTCTTCTGGGCGTTGCGACGATTGCCGGCCGGGCTCGGTTACAAGCTCGTCAGCGTGCTGGCACTGGGTGGGCTGCAAGGCTTCATCGGCTGGTACATGGTGAAGTCGGGTCTCGTCGATCGCGTCGATGTCAGTCACTATCGTCTGGCGCTGCATCTGGGTACGGCGTTCGTGATTCTCGGACTGCTCATCTGGCTGGCGCGCGAGACATTGCCCTCGGCGGCACAGGTGCGATCGCAGACCGTCGGAGGTGGCGCGATCGGCATCGCGTGGATGCTCGTCGGGCTGATCTTCCTGCAAGTCCTGCTTGGTGCGCTGGTTGCGGGACTGAAGGCCGGCCTGACCTACAACACGTGGCCGCTGATGGACGGGCAATTCATTCCAAAGGGGCTCCTCACGCTGCAACCGTGGTACCAGAACATCTTCGAGAACGTGACGACGGTGCAGTTCAACCACCGCATGGTGGCGTATGTGATCGGCGGCGTTGCGGCGTGGCAGGTGTTGCAGCTGCGCGGTGTCGACGATGGCGGGCTGGTTGGTTCGGCGGCCGTGGTGCTGGCGGCGGTTGCGGTTCAGGTGGGGCTCGGCATCTGGACGTTGCTCTCGGCCAAAGGCGCAATTCCAATCGGGCTAGGTCTCGCGCACCAGGGTGTAGCGGCCGTGGTGTTTGCGCTGGCTGTCGCGCACCTGCATCGCGTCAGCCGCTCGCCTGCGCGGCGGCGTGCGTGACTTGAATTCAAGTTCAGAGAAGGTCTTGCAAGAGTCGGTCGCGATTGCGCAATCGTCTTCGTGTGGTCAGGCGTACAAGCCCAGCATCAGGCGGATGTTCTGCACTGCGGCACCCGATGCGCCCTTGCCGAGGTTGTCGAGGCGCGCGACCAGCACTGCCTGATGGTGCGCTTGATGGCCGAACACCGCGAGCTGCATCTGGTCGGTGCCGTTCAAGTCCTCCGCGGCGATGCGGCCCTTCAGCGTTTCCGCGTTGATGACGCTGACGAGCTTGGAGCCCTTGTAGTGTTTGGTGAGTGCGGCCGTGAGGTCACCGACCGAGGGTTTGCCGGGCAGCGTGTCGAGATGCAGCGGCACCGAGACGAGCATGCCCTGACGGAAGTTGCTGACCGAGGGCACGAAGATCGGGCGGGCGGTCAGATTGGCGTACTTCTGCAATTCGGGTACGTGCTTGTGCTCGAGGCCCAGTCCGTAAAGTTCGAATGACGGCGCGGTCCTCTTCACCTCGTAAGCTTCGATCATGGATTTGCCACCACCGGAGTAGCCCGAGACGGCATTGACGGTGACAGGGTAGTCCGAGGGCAACAGGCCGGCATCGACCAGCGGACGGATGAGGGCGATGGCGCCGGTCGGATAGCACCCGGGATTGCTGACGCGCTTGGCATTGGCGATCAGCTTGCCTTGAGCCTCATCGAGTTCTGCAAAGCCGTAGACCCAGTCGGGCGCGACGCGATGCGCAGTGGAGGCATCGACGATGCGGGGTGCGTGGTCTCCCAAGCCATCGGCCAGCGCGACGGCTTCCTTGGCGGCGTCGTCGGGCAGGCACAGGACGACGAGATCGACCTCGCGCATCAAGGCCGCGCGTGCTGCGGGATCCTTGCGCTTGTCGGGATCGATGGAACGGACGGCGATGTCCGTGGCGCCGGCCAGACGCTCGCGGATCTCAAGACCTGTTGTGCCGGCCTCGCCATCGATGAAGACGGTCGGCGTGGCGGCAGTGCTCCGGGTAGCGGCTTTGGGCGTTGCCTTCGTCGATGTCATGGCTGACGCCTCATATTCTAGGTGCCGGCGCCGAAGCCGAGGCGATGCTTGATGCCATCCCATATGGTGTCGGAGCAGCCGATGCCGTAAGCCTGACAGGCGATCTGGTGGCTGTCGCGGTAGACCATGTCGAAAGCGACGAACAGGATGATAATCAGTCCGAGCCAGGCGATCCACGGATATCGCGAGAGCAGCTTGGCGATGTAGGTGGAGGCGAGTGCCATGAGCAGGATCGCTACCGCCAAGCCTATCACAAGAACGAGCTTTGAATCGCCTGCAGCGCCAGCGACGGCGAGTACGTTATCGAGCGACATCGAGACGTCGGCGATCAGTATGGTCCACAGCGCGCCCCAGAAGCCCGTCTCCTTGCCGGTCGTGCGGTCGGAAGCGAGATTGGCCTCGACAGTTTCGATCGAGTGACCGTGGCCCTCCATGATCTGGCCGTACATCTTCCAGGCAACAAAGAGGAGCAGCAGGCCGCCTGCGAGCGTGAGGCCGATGACCTGCAGCATTTGCTGGGCAACGCCGGAAAACAAGATGCGCAGCAGGACTGCACCGGCGATGCCCCAGAAGATCACCTTGGCACGCAGGTCTGGCCGCACCCGCGCCGCCGCCATGCCGACGACGATGGCGTTGTCGCCGGCGAGCGTCAGGTCGATCATCAGGATGTTGAACAGGGCAACCGCGTTGGTCTGCCACCATGTCGGCGAGAAGAGCAGACCAATCTCGGTCATCAGGTCGGTCATCATGGTGGCGGCGCTGAACGCAAGGCTTTCCATGCGAAAGATCCTCCGGTGTGGAGGCCGCGCCTCCCGGCAAGGTTTCTCTGCGAGCGGTCAATTGCGCGGTTATGTGGCATCGATGGCCGAGGCTTGCAAGGCACAGCGAGGGCCGAAAAATGAACAACCCGCCATAGGAGGCGGGTTGCTCCAGTGCCTGAAAGGCAAATGCGGCCTAGCGCTTCGAGAACTGGAACGAGCGGCGGGCCTTGGCGCGGCCGTACTTCTTGCGCTCGACGGTACGGCTGTCGCGCGTCAGGAACCCGCCGCGCTTCAGCACGGGGCGCAGCTCCGGCTCGTAGAACGTGAGGGCCTTGGAGATGCCGTGGCGGACGGCGCCGGCCTGGCCGGAAAGGCCACCACCGGCGACCGTGACGTTGATGTCATACTGATCGGCCCGATTGGCGGCCTTGATCGGCTGCATCAGCATCATCTGCAACACGGGGCGCGCGAAATAGGCCGTGAAATCCTTCTCGTTGACAGTGATCTTGCCTCGGCCCGGCTTCAGCCAGACGCGCGCGACGGCATCCTTGCGCTTGCCCGTCGCGTAGGCCCGACCGTGTGCGTCGAGCTTCTGTACATGGACGGGGGCGGATTGCGCGGCGCTCTTGATCCCGCCGAGGTCTTCCAGGGTCTTGGTGTCAGTCGACATGATGCTCAGCCCCTCGCATTCTTGGAATTCAACTTGGCTACGTCGAGTGCGGTCGGGTTCTGCGCACTGTGCGGGTGCTCGGGGCCCTTGTAGACCTTCAGATTGCGCATGAGCTTGCGCTGCAGCGGGCCGCGCTTCAGCATGCGCTCCACGGCCTTCTCGATGACGCGCTCGGGGAACTTGCCCTCAATGATCTGGCGGGGCGTGCGGCTCTTGATGCCGCCGGGATAGCCGGTGTGCCAGTGATAGACCTTGTCCTCGTACTTGTTGCCCGTGAAGACCACCTTCTCGGCGTTGACGACGATAATGTTGTCGCCGCAGTCGACGTGCGGGGTGTAGATGGCGCGGTGCTTGCCCTTCAGACGGGTGGCGATGAGGGCCGCGAGGCGTCCGACGACAAGACCGTCGGCGTCGATCACGATCCACTTCTTGTCCACCTCGCCCGGCTTGGCGACGTAGGTCTTCATGGTGGTCTCCTGGCGTGCCAGTGCAGCGGTGCCGCTGGGCGGCAGCTTGCGGTCCGGCCGTGAGCGTGCGGGAATATCGGTTTGGCCGGCGCGGTTTGGCCGCTGCCGGATGCGCGGTGGATACTTGCGCCGCTGATGGCTGTCAATCCGTTTCTATCAAAATAAAGAAAATGCAATGAAATCAACATGGTGCTTCGCATGGTAAAATAATACCACTATGTTGGTAATATGATACCGCTTCGTGTGGGGCAGGAGTGAGTCCACTGCGGCGGCAGGGGGCAAGCGGGGCGGCGTCACCAAATTCGTCGATGGCAACCTCGCCGGCTGCGCGCCGGCGCCTGACATGCCGGCGTCTTGCGCCTGCGCATCGCTAGCCACCGAGCGGGGCATTCAAGGAAATTGACGTTCAGGGAGGTCGTTACAGCCTGCAATACATCTGCCTAAGGGTAGCGATAATAGCAACGTAGACCGACACATCGGCCAGCATGATCATAGCCCGGGTCGGAACGGTGCTGCCAGGATGCGGTCGCCGAGCGCTATTTGGCAGCCTGACGTGTGACTGCAACGGGCCGAAGCTGTCGAACAAGATCAGCTTGCCGCCGTCGCCAACTTGAGGGAAATGTTGCCGCACGAGCCCGGTCACCTCGACGAGGGTCAGGCGAGGAGCGGGGATTCAGGGGGATACCATCTTATTGCCGTCTCACTTCTCGCCTTAGGCTCAACGCGAAAGTGACTCCGACTGTCGGCAACAGCAACAGGAAGGAATGCGAGATGCGCTCGATCGGTCGACACGTTTACATTCAGGCCATGGCTGCCCTGGTGGCGGTCATGATGTTCGTCGTTCCGGCGCACGCCCAGAATGCGAACCAGATCAAGCTTACGGAGGCGCAGATCAAGAGCTTCATCTCTGCCCAGAAGGATCTCGCCGAGATTTCCAGCAAGCTCGACAAGGCCGGAGACAAGGCCGACGAGACGCTGCAGGCAGAACTGGAAACGGTGGCCAAGAAGCACGGCTTCAAGAATTTCCAGGAACTCGACGATGTCGCAGCCAGCGTGTCGACGGTCATGGCGGGCCTTGATCCAGAGACCGGAAACTTCACCGATCCGCAGGAAGCGCTGAAGAAGGAACTCGCCGACATCGAGGGTGATGCTTCGATTCCGGCGGAGGAGAAGAAGAAGCTGGTCGAGGAACTCAACGAAGCGATCAAGACGACGCCACCCTTGGAGCACAAGGAGAACATCGAGGTCGTAAAGAAGCTTCGCGCCGAGATCGAGGCAGCGCTCCAGTAGGAGCAGGCGGCACAATTTCCGTCACAGATGCTGTTCAAGCTGCGGCGGTCATCGCTGGAGCGGGTTCCACTCGATCTGGATCGGTGGAACCTGCTCTGGTTTTTTGTTTGTCGCATTTTCTGCGCCAGACCAGCGGCCACTTCGGCGGAAAATGCTCTAGAATGGTGGCCGCCTAATTTTTGGCGTCCGTCTGGAGAGAGGTCATGTCCGGACAACAGAGCAAGGACCCCGTGGGTATCGATAAAGTCGGGAACGCCGCCGACGCCGCGGCCGTCGTGTCGCGGCCCGAGGCGGGTATCGCCGTTGTCACGCTCAATCGGCCGGCGGAACGCAACGCACTTTCGATTGCGATGATCGCCGCCCTGCAGGCAGCAATCGACACGCTCGGCAACGACGACGACGTTCATGCGATCATCATCGCTGCCAACGGCAAGGCGTTCTCCGCGGGGCATGATCTCAAGGAACTGACGGCGCGCCGAGGCGGCAGCGACGGCGGTCGCGCCTTTTTCCATCAGACAATGGAGCGATGCGCCAAGCTGATGCAGGCGATCATCAAGTGCCACAAGCCTGTCATTGCTGCGGTGGGTGCGACTGCGACTGCGGCGGGATGCCAGCTGGTGGCGACGTGCGACCTCGCGGTTGCTGCCGAGACCGCGCGGTTCTGCACGCCCGGCGTTAACATCGGGCTGTTCTGTTCCACACCCATGGTGGCGTTGTCGCGCAACGTGCCGAGGAAGCGGGCGATGGAAATGCTGCTGCTCGGCGACATGATCGATGCCAAGGCGGCGTCGGAGATGGGGCTGGTGAACCAGGTGGTTGCCGCCGATAAGGTGATGGATGCGGCGCTCGACATGGCGCGCCGGATCGTCGCCAAGTCGCCGGCAACGGTGGCCATCGGAAAGGAGGCCTTCTACCATCAGATCGAGCTGCCGCTCGAGGAGGCGTACGACTACGCGGTGCGGGTGATGGTCGAGAACATGCTTTACCGCGATGCAGAGGAAGGCATCGGCGCATTCATCGAGAAGCGGCCGCCGGTCTGGAAGGGATGCTGACATGATCCCGCAGCGCCTGTCGGTGGTGACGCTTGGTGTCGCCGATGTGGCGAAGGCACGGGCGTTCTACGAGCGGCTGGGATTCAAGCCGGCAGGTTTTGAGAACGAGAGTGTCGTTTTCTTCGACATGAATGGTGCGGTCCTGGCGCTGTTCGGTCGCGTGCCGCTGGCGGAGGACGCCACTGTGCCGCACGAGGGTGGGGGCTTTCGCGGAGTTGCTTGCGCCATCAATGTCGAGAGCGAGGCTGCGGTCGATGCCGCGCTCAAACATGCCGCCAATTGCGGTGCGCACATTGCGCGCGCGGCGAGCAAGGTATTCTGGGGTGGCTATTCGGGGTATTTCGCCGATCCTGATGGTCACTTGTGGGAAGTGGCATTCAATCCGTTCTTCCCGCTCGACGAGTATGGTCACGTCCTACTGCCGCAACCTCAATCAGGGGACAATGCATGAATCACGACAGCTACGCCGATGACTACATCATCTCCATCCTGCGGGAGGTGCGCACGATTGCCCTCATCGGTGCCAGCAACAACGAGTCGAGGCCGAGCCATGTCGTCATGCGCTATCTGCTCGCAAAGGGCTACGCGGTTCATCCTGTCAACCCTGGCATTGCCAGCAGCGAGCTCGCTGGAAGGATGGTCTATGGTTCTCTTGCCGAGGTGCCGGCACCGGTCGACATGGTCGACATCTTTCGCAACTCGGCGGTGGCGCTGGAGGTGACGCGGGCGGCAATCAGGCTCAAGGACAAGCTGGCGATCAAGGTGATCTGGATGCAGCTTGGCGTGCGCAGCGACGAAGCGGCGGCGGAGGCCGAGGCGGTCGGGTTGAAAGTGGTGATGAACCGCTGCCCGAAGATCGAGCTGGGCAGGCTCGGACACTTAATCGACCGTGCAGGCGCCCAATAGCGGGACGGCTGCCGTTCTCACGCCTCTTCTGTTCGCGCATTGCGGTCTTCCGTGCGACTGGCCGGCTGCAATTTGGCTATGGCGCATCAGAGTTGGGTGGAAACACTTTGCCCATTCTCTTCATGGCCGTGCTCGACACGGCCATACAGGTTTATTCCATTCCATTCCGTGCTTTGCTGGATGGTCGGATCAAGTCCGACCATGGAGTGATGAATCCTTGAATTCCTGAATCGATCTAGCTCGCGTCGCGCGCATGCGGTTGCGAGCTTGGCATCCGCGTACGCGTTGCATGCCAAAGCGCTGTGCCGATCCAGATGGCGACCGGCAGCCAGTAGACCGCAAGATAGATCCCGGTCCAAGTGAGCCCGCCGGGCGGACGGGGCAAATAGAGCATGACGGACAGCAGCGTCATCGCCAGTGCCGCAGGGTGTGGGGTGAGCACCAGCAGCGGGACGAGGAAGGCGAAGTACCAGGGATAGTGTGGCGAGGCGAAGAACACGAATGCCGCGCAGAGCAGCAGCAGGTGGTCAAAGCGAATCTTATCGGCAGGCCGGCGAAGAAGTGCGTAGAGGCATAGCGCGCTTATCGTGGCGGCGGCGATGGCGATATAAAGTTTTCCTGACGGATCGGCGAGCTTGAAGTCGCGCAACAACCAGACCGCGTGGAATCCCCAACCGGCGCGATAGCCCTCCGCATCCAGATGCTGGTCGAGGAAGCCAAGAACCTTCCATCCCGCCTCAGCGAGGTAGGGAGCGTAGAGGAGTGCGGCGGTAAGCAGAAAGGCGGACGGAAGTCGCCAGTCCCACCGCCGCCAAAGCGCCGGCAGCAACACGACCGGGAAGTACTTGGTGAGGGCAGCGATGGCGAATGCGGCGCCCGTCAGCGACTGTCGGCGATGCACTGCGGCGAGCAGTCCGAAAACGATCGCGGTGGCCACTGCGGCGTCGATGTGGCTTTGGGCGGCGAACTCCCAGATCGGCAGCGGGTGCCAAGCGTAGATGAGGATGCGCTCGAGGGGCAATCTCAGCGCTTTCAAGAGCAGCAGCAGTCCTACAATGCAGGCAAGATCAAGGGTGCACATGACGATGCGGATGCCGGTGAGGTCGTCGCTGAGCGCATTTGCAGCTCGGAACAACAATTCGGCGGCAGGCGGATATATCGTTACGGCGCGATCTTTCTGGTTAATCTGGGGGTAGATTTTCGAGTCGCGCAGTCGCTCCAGTCGCGGATCGGCGGGGGGATGAAGATAAGGACTGATGCCGGCTGCCTGAACGCGCCCATCCCAGACGTAGCGATAGGCGTCGGTGGAAAGCTCAGGTGCCGGAGTTAGAGCCAAGCCGCGAAGTACAGCCGCAGCGAAGAGGATCATCAGGAGGTCATTGCGCCCCGCTGGCTGGTTTAGGACGAGCCAGACGGCAGCCAGATAGATTGCGCCGAAGAAAAGTGTGTTGTTGACGAAGTTGGTAATCGCTCCGGTATCGATGGCGACGGCGGCATTGGCCGCGAGCAGCACGAGGACGCCGGCCGCAACCAGCAACCAACCATTAACGACATGCGCACCATGGATGACATGCACGGGTGGCGATGTGCGTTCTGCCTCCGCAATCTCAGTCAACGTAGCTCTCGCATGTGAGTTGCAACCGATGTGATCCAAGTCGGCGACAAGCCGGATCTCGACGGCGGAAGGGTGTGACGACCCGACAGGAAACTATGTCGCAGGTGTCGGCGTTGTCATGTGCGGGATTGATCATAGCTTTCCAAAGAGTCGCAGGTGGTGTCGATTCAAACGGGAACGCTGCCACGGATTAGCCCTCGAAATGCCCTATTGCTTGGCCCAATCTGAAGGTTGTCGGGCGATAGGGGTAGAGTGTCGCTCGGACTGGAAAGGCCCACCCAAGTGGGCTTGATCAGATGCCCAGCGTTAACGTCGTCCCAATCTCAAAGGGCGCCACCACTAAAGTGGGCTCTTTACGAGGGGGCACGAATGCGAGCATAACTCGCCCATTGTCTCTTCTGGAGCAGCCAATGAAGTTGAATGCGGTCACATCTGTCGATCTGAAGATCGACTGGTCGGCGCAAACGATCCTACCGATCGAGTTCCGCGGGCGCGAGATCATGCTCGATGCACGCGCCTATCAGGGCGTTGAACCCCACGTGCAGGCACTGGTGCTGATCCACCGGTCGAAAGATACAGCCAATGACGAGGTGCCGCTGGTCCGCGTGCACTCGGGCTGCGTGACGGGCGACATCTTCCACTCGCTCAAGTGCGACTGCTACGCGCAGCTGCAGGCGGCGCTCGATCGCATCACGACGACTCCGGTCGGCGTCCTCATCTATCTGCCCTATCACGAGGGCCGCGGGATTGGGCTCGTCAACAAGATCCGGGCCTACGCGTTGCAGGAGCAAGGCCTCGACACCGTCGACGCGAACATCGAGATCGGGGCGCCGATCGATGCGCGCGAATACGATCTTGCCGCGCACATCCTGTTCGACCTTGGAATGCCGGAAGTGCGGCTGCTTTCGAACAATCCTGCCAAGGTGGAAGCGCTCAGGGCGGAAGGCATCAAGGTCGCCGAGCAGGTGGCCGTGCACACCGAACCGTCCATCTACAACAAGCGCTATCTGGAGACGAAGCGGGTGCGCATGGCGCACAAGCTCTGATCGCCAGACGGCTTCGGCGGGAATTCAGGCCCGCAAGTTTGACCGCCGTCCTCATCGAGGGCGGCCCCCGGCGCGCCTCGCCTTCGACCACCCGGTCGTCCTTCTCGACCAGGATCACGTTGTGTTCCCAGTGGAGACGGGCGTACCCCGCTGATCCGGCAAACGGTACGGCGACGGTCCTGTCACAACCGGCCCTTGAGCGCCCGGCCGGG
>JBGANK010000034.1:0-233 GCA_044222395.1 Hyphomicrobiaceae bacterium
GACTTCGACGTGTTCGTCTCGTACTCGACGGTGACGAACTGCTTGGCGATGTTGGAGGCGCGCATCGAGTCGGCCGGATTGCGAACCGAACCCGTCAGGATGACGGTCTGGTTCAGCATTTCGACCTTGATGCGCGAGCCTGGGATAATCCGGTTCAAGAGGTCCTCGAGGCCGCCGGTCTCGCGCTCCACATAGAGCTCGTAGGTCGCAAGCTGTTCGCCATCGGCGCCGAA
>JBGANK010000034.1:243-35390 GCA_044222395.1 Hyphomicrobiaceae bacterium
CGCGCCAGCAGGAACACCCTGTTGGAGCTCAGCACGACGGCATCCATCACCTGCGGGTTGGACACCATCACGTCGCGCACATCGCGCGGAAATTCGATGAGAACCGATTTGCCCAGGCCGACACGTGCGGCGCGGCGGATCGGGAAGATGGTGTTCTCAGGAAGCTTGAGCATCGACTGATGCGCACTGATGGTGCCGCGTTCGACCTTTGGGTCATCGGCGGCGCGCGCCAATCCGGCCGGCACGGCGCCGATGATGATCGCGGCCAGCCCAGCCAGAGCGGCCAGCGTGGCTCCGAAAGCCTTAGTCTTTTTCATGAACATGGATCTATCGCCTTCCGACGAGCTACGTTGGGTCAACTCAGTTCACGCCGTACGCACGCGAACGGGTGCCGTAACGCAAGATACGGATGGCATTGCCGCGTTCCTGATTGATATCGGTGCCTTCGGACGGACCGGCTCCGTCCTTGAGATCCGCAACGCTCCGCAACGACAGTGTGACGTCGCCCATCTGGTTGCCGAGCGCGAGAAGCTCAGCCTGGCGGGGTGTCAGCTCGAGCGTCGCCGTCGTGCCTTCGGCCGACTTCTTGCCTTCCTTCGTCTCGATCTGCTGGCCGATGGCGAGCACGCGGACGTTGGAGAAGAGCGTGTCGGAGACGAAGCTGTCCTGGCCGCCCTTGCCGCGCACGCGGCGGATCAGGATCACGTCGACGTGGTCATTGGGAAGGATGAGGCGACCGACGGCCTTCTCCTCGTCGCGGATCTTGGTGGAGATCGCGCGCATGCCCGCGGGCAGGATGGCCGCCAGGACGCCACCGCTGCCGGCAGCGAT
Source organism: Hyphomicrobiaceae bacterium (assembly GCA_044222395.1). Classification (GTDB taxonomy): domain Bacteria; phylum Pseudomonadota; class Alphaproteobacteria; order Rhizobiales; family Hyphomicrobiaceae; genus JAEUMD01. The sequence goes on from JBGANK010000034.1 coordinate 1,075, forward strand.
CAGCTTGTGCTCGGTGATCGGCTCGCCGGCGAGGAATGGTGCGCGTGCGATTCGTCCGGCCAGCTCACGCTGCGCCTTCATACCCTGCGACTTGGTGATGAAGCTCGGCGTAACCGCCTCGACCGGCCATGTCTGCCAGCGGAAGTGGCTGTCACTGACGACCTCGCCGAGCGGGATGTCGGAACGCGCCACCAGGACTTCTGTCGTGTTAAGCGCCTTCTGGACGTTCTTCGGCTCGGGCGGCGGCTTGTTGACCATGCCCTTCATCAAAACAAATGCCGCTATGCCGGCGATGCCAGCAATGCCAATACCGATCAACTGGGATTTTTTCATCGCGAGACGGTCCTCTCAAACCCGAAGGCTCGAACCTAAGGTCCCGCTCAATGTGCGCGACAATTGTCAATGTGAGGTTAACTGGCGTGCCGTTGTGGGGCGTTGAAGCAGCGGGAAAATCGGGCTCGTTGCGCTTTGGCAGAGCAAAAAGCATAAGCAATCTCGCGGCTTCAGAATGCGAGGCCCTGAAAGAAAGCAGTCTGCGGGTAGATCCACAGCGCGGAAAAGGCAATGGCCAGACCATAGGGCATGCCTGATTCGCGTGCCTGCAGGCGACGCACCCATACCGGTGCGCGCAGCGATCCTTCGGGGAACTGGCTGCGAGCAAAGAGAATCAGCACGGCCAGCACGGCGCCGGCGAACGTCACGCCCATGAAATAGGGAAGCAGGTGGTCGAAGCCGATCCACAGTGACGAGGCGGCAAGCAGCTTGGCGTCGCCGCCGCCGAACACGCCGGCAGCAAACAGGCCAAAGCAGAGCACGAGCACGAGAACGCCAGTGCCGAGGTGCGAGATCACCTGCTGGGCAGAGAGGTTGGCGAAATAGCAGGCGACGAAGAACGCCGCGATCAGGACGATCGATACCTTGTTGGGTATCGTCATCGTCAGCATGTCCATGGCCGCGGCAAAGGCCATGGCAGCGGGGAACAGGAGCAGAAGCGACTGGTCGATCATGGTAGGGGCACTTCACGCCAAGACTTGTACACACACCATCGGATTCATTCGCGCACGCAGGACCAAGACGGTCTTAGTGTAGAAAATCGAGCACTGCGGAGTTCCGCGCGGCCGCACCACCGACATCCATCAAAGCGCAGCGAGGATGATCAGGTAGATTCCGTCGAGCGCGGGGCCGAGCAGCTGCAACGACGAGATGATTGCAATGGCAACGAGCGCGGCGATCAAGCCGTATTCGACAGCGGTCGCGCCCGATTCGTCGGTAGCAAATTTCTTCATTGTCTTCACAAGCGCGTGCACACCCAACTCCATCAATCATCATGACCGCAAGTTGCGACGAGCATAGGCGACAATGGTGTTGCATTGATAAACGCGGGAACATTCAAGTTCATCAAGACGAGCAAATTTCGACGAGAGTTAGCGGACCGTTCGTATTCTGCTTGGCCTTGAAGGCGGATGCGTTTCCCAGATTGCTTGATGCAAGGAATCGTGAGCGCGGACGCACCAAAAAGAGAAACGGCGAAGCTCGAAAGCTTCGCCGTCCTCGTCTCGACGATAGTGACGATCGATTAGAGAGCGCTCGACAGAGCAGCGAGGATCGCCAGGTAGACGGCGTCAAGAGTGCTACCAACAGCCGTGAGGGTGGCGATGATCACGACCGACAGAAGGGCGGCGATCAGGCCGTACTCGATTGCGGTGGCGCCGGACTCATCCTTGACGAAGCGAGCGAAAACGTTCTTCATAACTACTCTCCCAAAGAGCAACATTGCTACTGCTGACCAGTTCGACCGAGGCACCTGCCTTGCGTCGGAACTAGGTGGAGACTACACGCGCCCCCTTAAAAAGCGGTGAACAGGACAAGCATTTCCAACCCTCGAATAAGCAAACTTGTGTAACAAATTGCTTATAATTTTGTACATTGAGTAAAAATATTGTCATATTTGTCGCATTCGCCGGGAAATACAGTGCTTTTGCACGTCAGGCCTGGATATCACAGCAAACTTCGTACTTAATAATTGCTTATATCGCGCTTCCTCCACCCAATTACTATCATTTTTACTTGCGTTATACTTTACTCAGGGCCCCCTTCAAGACTCTCGCAGCCTGCGAGCCTTGTGATCACCGGGAGTGCTTCTGCCGATCAACATCCTGATCCGTTATCGGAATTTTGTCCGCAACGCTTGGTATCGCTCGCCAGCCCCACATGGCTGTAGCGGCAACCGCGACGCGCCATGCCAATTCCTTACGTCCGTTTGCACTCCTTTTACCAATTCCTGAGCTAATGGCCGGAAGAGACACGTCAGGAGAGTGGAAGATGCTTGCCTACACGACCCACAACTCGAAATTCAGCGCCGTGGTACGCGCCGGTCTTCTGGCCACGATGACGCTTCTTGCTGCGGCCACGATCAGCGCTCAGCAGGCGAAGGCGAACGATCTCATCGTTCGCTACGACCAGTCGCAGATCCTGAGGCTGCCACGCCCCGTCTCCGAACTGATCATCGGCAACCCGTCGATCGCGGATGTGGCGATCCAGGGCTCGGACCTGCTGGTGATCACCGGAAAGACGTTCGGAGTCACGAACGTCATCGCGCTCGATGCGGATCGCAATGTGATCCAGGACCAGCGCGTGATCGTTCAGCGCGACGAGCAGCGGCTCGTCAATCTGATCAAGGGTGCGCTGCGGCAGTCCTATACGTGCTCGCCCAATTGCCAGCCGACGATCACGATCGGCGACGATCCGGCCTTCTTCGACCAGATCTCGAAGCACTCGTCGACGAAGACCAAGTTCTCCGACTCAGGCGCGGAATCGACTCCGGGCGGCGGCCAGTAACAGGTGGTCTCACAGCGCCCGCGCAGTCGAGTAGCAAGAGCTGCGCTCTGCGGGCGGCCAGAATCTGCTCGGCTGAGATAGCTGGACTACAGAGTCACCTGCCGCTGCGACGCTGCGGGCACGACGCCTGATACATCTAATAAAGAGAACGCGAGATCGACAGGGGCAATGTCGATCTCGCGTCTTTTGTACCCGGAGCGACCGGGTCTCCGCGACAGCCGAGGGTGAAGCTGCTGCGGAACCATCGGATCGCCAGCTCGCGCGCGAGGAAATTCCTTCAGGCGGAGCCATGCATTGCGGCGACCATTCACCAAGAAACCATCACCAAAATACGTTGAGTTGTCCAATTCCCCCGCCAATCGCGCTTAACAATCCGTAAACTCTGGAAATAGGCTCAATTCGACGAATACAATTCACGATTCAGAAACCAGCGTACTTCGAAGGACTTTTGCTAAATCTTTTTTTTACGCTAGTGAGCATACTGTTTGAGCCTGTATTCTGGTGCGTAAGGGCGGCCGACCATGACCGAAACGAACCTGCTTCCTCGCGTGCGTGCGCTGTTCTCCAAGCCGCTTGCGCAAACCCGTCGATTCGGACGCAACAACGATGGCGCGACCGCCATCGAGTTCGCCTTTGTGATCGGACCGTTTCTCGCATTCACGTTCGGGATCATCACAATCGGCCTGCATTATCTCGCGACTAACTCGCTCGAAAAAGCTGTGTATGACGCCAGCCGGCGAATTCGAACCGGCCAGGCACAACAGGCGAACATGAATGCGAACGACTTCAAGAAACTGGTCTGCGATCTGGCCAAGCCGGCGATCGATTGCAGCCACCTGCAGGTCCATCTGGCAAGCTTCGACAATTGGAAGGATGTGGTGCCGCCAAATTGCATCAATGGCGCGACCAAGAACTTGACGGCGGGCGCCAGCGGAACCAATCCAATCTCCAACCAGGTCGGCGGCGCAAGCAAGAAGGTTCTCGTGACGGCTTGCTACGACTGGGTGGTCGGCAAATATCTTCCCTATGTCATCTACGACAGCCACGGAAACCGCCGTATCGATGCAGAACTGGCAAGTGGTGGTCTGCTGATGCAGGCAACCGCCATCCTGCAGACCGAACCCTATGAATGACACCGGTCTAGTCGCGAACACTCTTCCTGCGTAACGAGACTGTCATGCTCAACACGTCGAAAACCGCCGAGGGCACAGGTATCATGACCGCGATCCGTCGCTTCGTTTCGGACATAAGGGGCGTCGCCGCCGTCGAGTTCGCTTATATCGCGCCGATCCTGCTCGTGATGCTGATGGCGACATTCGAGCTGTCACGCGCGGTCAGCATCGATCGCCGGCTCAATTCAGTCAGCGCGATGGCAAGCGAACTCGTTGCCCGCGAAGAGCAGGTCGACGACGCGGACTTGAAGAACATCTTCCGCTCGCTCAATCACGTCCTGAAACCCTACGATGATGATTCGCTGGTGGTGCGCCTGACACAGATCCGCACGGATACGACCGGAGCAACGAAAGTCGAGTGGTCGACGGAGATCAACTCAACACTGGTCCAGGACTCGAACGGTGACCCGCTGCCCAAGCCCTACACACAGTGCTCACCATTCAATGTCGACGCCGAACTGAAGCAGAACGGCTCGCGCGTGGTGGTGGCCGAGGTGGGTTACAACTACCAGCCGGTTTTCGGCAACTTCATCTATCGCGACTTCTCGCTGGAGGGGTTGAAGCAGAAGCGCAACGACGTCAGCGGACTGGCCGGCAGTTGGTCTTCGAAGGCTTATCATTCGCCGCGCTGGAACTGCGTCGCCTACCAATCGGCAAACTGCGTCACCTGCCCGTAATGAGGCCTTGCGGCGCCGACCGACACAACCTGACCGGGCCGGCCTGCACGAATAGCATTCTTCTATTTTGAGATAAGGCCGCCTCTGTTGGCGGCCTTTTTCGCGCCGTGTTGTAGCGCAAAGAATAATTCCGGTACGGACAACAAGTTCGCCGCCAGCCAATTGGCCGCGACTGGTGCTTGAAAGCTGCTTTGATCTGACTATTCTTGCACTGAAAAAAACAAACAGATAACGGGATAGTCCCATGGGTCGCCGGTCAGTCCACACGCCGGAAGCGTTGAGAGAGCATATTCTCAAGGCAGCAACTGAACTCATCGCGACGACAGGGCTTTCAGGGCTGTCGGCGCGCGAGGTCGCGCGACGGATCGGATACTCGCCAGGCACTATCTATAACGTCTTCGTCAACCTGGATGACCTGATCCTCACCATCGAAGCGCGAATGCTGGACGAGTTGAGCCGTGCGCTCGATGCTCTGCCTGTCAATACGGATCCGCGTGCCCACCTGCTCCAGCTGGCTCACGTCTATCTCAACTTCACGCATCGCAGTCCGCTCTTGTGGAATCTCTTGTTCGAGCATCATCTGCCGCCGGGCTTCGATATTCCGCCCGAGTACCGGGAAAAGCTCGATGGACTTCTCTCGCGCATCGAGGATGCGTTGAGGCCGCTGGCCGGTACGGCTGACGAATCCGAGCTGAAACGCCGCGCGCGCGTGCTATGGGCAGGCGTTCACGGCATCACTTCGCTGTCGACTGCCGACAAGCTGTCAGCCGTGACCACGGAAACCGCATGGCCGCTGGTAAAGGACCTCGTGGAGACGTATCTCGACGGGCTCAAGCCGGCGAAATGAACCTGCGGACTCCGCTTGCAGCGCCGACGATGAAGCGGGACTTGAGTGCGTGAATCTTCAGCGGCTCGCGGGTTGACGTTCTGGCAACGTGCCCGTGGTGATCTGCGACTCGCTCCGCGCGCCAGACCGCGACCAGACAAACTGCGTCGAGGGCAGCACACCGAACCACTTGCCGTGCGGCAGAAGGCGCTGATTGAGTCCGGCCCACAATTCGCGCTCAGAAATTCCGTCGACGAATGTCTTGGTGGAAGGGGCGACGTAGACCGCGGCGACAGCAGCCACGGCCATGGCGGCAGAGGCGGCACGATAGCGTCCGTCATAGAACTTCAGCGCGGTGCCGAACGAGGACTTGATGCGGTGGTTCATGACGTCGACGGAGTAGACCTCGTCGAGAATGAGATGCTGCATGTAGCCAAGGAACAGGAAGCCCGCGCCCAGCCACGCCACGCCCTCGTGCCGGCCAAGAATGAAATGCATCGTGAAGGCCGTGATTGCCGCCCAGAACACGCCGGCGAGAAGCGAATGCCAGACGCCGCGATGCACCGAGAGCCGGTGAAAGAGCCAATGGAAGCCATAGCGGACCGCGACCAGCGTGCCCAGCCAGATGATCATCAATTCAACGACTGAGAAGCGTTCGGCGAAGGCAAACAGGACGACAAAGGACGTGAATACGCCAAGGCCGGCGAACATCGCCTTGCTGGCGCGCGAATCCTTAAGGTCAATGTCGGGAAGGATCGAGCCCAGCACGCCCGCCAGCGTCACCGCCACCAAGTTTTCCGGCGCTACGACATCGGCGGCGAGCGTCAGTGTTGCCAGGACTCCGGCCTGCACCGTGCCGGCGCCGATGTGGGTGGTAAAGTTGGCCATGTGAAGCCCTTCCCTCGTTTGGACGCGGCCGCGACTTGCAAGCTCATTGCAAATATGGCGTGCCGACGCTGACGCAGCCGAATTCCTTGTGATGGGGGCCAACACCATATGATTCGCCAACCCAACGGGAGGCGATCGACATGCGCGGCAGTGGAAAAAGAGCCTTGCCCGCCAGCGGCGGGACAATCGCACCTCAGCGCCCTAATGCCTACAGTGGTCGCGGCAGCACTTGCTTGACTAGAGGCCCCTCGATCGGGCAGAAGCGCTCAGCACAGAGCGTGGGAAACCGAATTCGGCAACCCCTGCCGCCACTGTAAGCGAGCAAGCTGCGCACAAATTGGGGGCGGAGCAGCTCCTGGACCGGGAATCTCAACCGGCCAAGTTCGGTCTTGGCCCAGGCAACGGCGGATGCTTCGTGCAGGAAACAAAGTCAGCTTCGCCCCAGGCCCGCCAGATCCAGATGTTTGCCGCAGGCTCGATCGTGGTTGCGGTCGCGGTCATGGGCATCAAGTATCTCGCCTACCTGAGGACTGGGTCGGTCGCGCTCTACTCCGACGCACTTGAAAGCATTGTCAACCTGCTGACTGCCGTTGCGGCGCTGGCGGCGATCCGCGTCGGAATGCGGCCGCCCGACGCCGACCACCCGTTCGGTCACCACAAGGCGGAATATCTCTCCGCGGTTCTCGAGGGTGCGCTGATCATCGTTGCGGCGGTGATGATCATTCGCGAGGCCGTCGACGCCTTCCAGACGCCGCGCACGCTGACCGAGCCGGCGTTGGGACTTGCGATCAACGGCGTGGCGACTGCGCTCAACGCCGGCTGGGCTCTGCTGCTTGTCAACCGCGGCCGCTCGTGGGGATCGATGGCGCTGGTGGCAGACGGCAAGCACATCCTTGCCGACGTGGTGACGTCTGTCGGCGTGTTCGTAGGGTTGGTGCTGGCGACGCTGACCGGCTGGCAGATCCTCGACCCGCTGCTGGCCATTGCGGTCGCGCTCAATATCCTTTGGACCGGCTACGGTCTGGCGCGGGAATCGATGAGCGGGCTGCTCGACGAGCGCGCAACGCCGGAGATCGAGGCGCGCATCCGCAGTGCCATCGCTGCCAATGGCGCTGGCGCGCTCGAGGCGCACGACATCCGCACGCGGCACGCCGGACGCATGACCTTCATCGAATTCCATCTCGTGGTTCCCGGCGACATGACGGTTGCCGCCGCACACGAGATCTGCGACCGGCTGGAGGATGCGATCGAGGCTGAACTCGTCGATGCCGATGTCATCATTCACGTCGAGCCCGACGAGAAGGCCAAGCCGGACGTTGCCATTTCGCTGTCGAATGGGCAGGGCTCGAGCACTTCATGACTAGCGCAGCCGATGCGCGCTGACGGCCCGTCAGGTTGACGGCGCTCGCTCCGCCCACAGGTCGTATTCGTCGGCGTGGATCACGGTGGCGCGGACGATGTCTCCGGCGGAGACGCTGGTGTCTGCGTTCAAGAACACGCTACCGTCGATCTCGGGTGCGTCCCACATGGAACGGCCGAGCGCGCCTTCCTCGTCGACCTCGTCGATGATGACGTCGATCTGGCGTCCGACGCGCGCCGCCAGGATCTCGCGGCTCACCTCCTGTTGGGCGGCCATGAAGCGGTGCCAGCGCTCCTCCTTCACCTCTTCGGGAACCGGGTCGGGCAACTCGTTCGCCTTCGCGCCGTGGACAGCTTCGTACTTGAAACAGCCGACGCGATTGAGCTTGGCCTCGCCGAGCCAATCGAGCAGCATCTCAAAGTCGTCCTCGGTCTCGCCGGGAAAGCCGACGATGAACGTGGAGCGGATGGCGAGATCGGGACAGATGTCGCGCCAGCGGCGGATGCGCTCTAGCGTCTTCTCCTGCGCGCCCGGCCGGCGCATGGCCTTCAGGATGTTTGGAGAGGCATGTTGGAAAGGTATGTCGAGGTAGGGCAGCACGCGGCCCTCCGCCATCAACGGTATTACATCGTCGACGTGCGGGTAGGGATAGACGTAGTGCAGGCGGACCCAGGCGCCGAGACTGCCGAGCGCACCGGCGAGATCCACGAACCGCGCCTTGAGCGGCGAGCCGCGCCAATCGCTTTCCTGATACTTGAGATCGAGACCATAGGCGCTGGTGTCCTGGCTGATGACGAGCAGCTCCTTGACCCCGGCTTTGACGAGCCGCTCCGCCTCGCGCATCACGTCGGCGGCCGGCCTGCTCGCAAGATCGCCCCTGAGCGAGGGGATGATGCAGAACGAGCAGCGGTTGTTGCAGCCTTCGGAGATCTTCAGATATGCATAGTGGCGCGGCGTCAGGTGCAGGCCTTCGGGCGGCACCAGATCGAGGAAGGGATCATGCGGTGGCGCGACCGCGTCGTGCACGGCCTCCACGACCTGCTCGTACTGGTGCGGACCGGTGACGGCAAGCACGCCCGGATGTGCCGCCGTGATCGTCTCCTTCTCGACGCCGAAACAACCGGTGACGATGACACGGCCGTTCTCGGCCAGCGCTTCGCCGATCGCATCGAGGCTTTCCTGCTTGGCGCTGTCGAGGAAGCCGCAGGTGTTGACGACGACGACGTCGGCTCCGGCGTAGTCCGCCGAGAGCTCATAGCCCTCGGCGCGCAGGCGCGTGATGATGCGCTCCGAATCGACCAGCGCTTTCGGGCATCCGAGCGAGACGAAGCCGACCTTGGGCGCCTGCTGCGAGAACGCAGCGGCATCCCGTCCTGCGTCTGATGGCTTGTCCGGCTTGGGCATGGGCGGCTTCTATCGCCGGCGATGGCTCAGCGCAATAGGACTGGCGGCGGAACAGATCACGTAGCCGACATCACACTCAGCGCGCGACGAGCAGGCCGGAGTCGATCAGCCGGCGGTGGAACGCCAGGATCTCTTCCTGGTGCGGGCACATGTAGTAGGCGCCGCCGCAGTGTTCCAGCAGCCGCATCCGCTCTTCGCCCGCCTCCGATAGCGGCAGGCCGGCCAGCTTCAGCATCAGCGTGCCAAGGTAGGGCACGTCCAGAACCTCGACTTCAGGCAACGGTGGCACCGCATAGTTGATGCCTTCGACCGCGTAGTAGGTGAGGAACCCCTTGGACTCGGGGGTCATGATCATGTTGTGGGTTTCTTCTTCCGGACTGAAACCCAACAATGGACGGGTGACGACCGGCTGGTGGTCACCGTACTGCACGATCAGGAAGCGCTCGTCAGGAAAGCGCTTCTTCAACTCGGCGCGAAGCCATTCCAGATCGATGCGGGCGAGCGAAAGCCGCCGCAGGTACTCGTGCATCTGCGGATCGCTGCCGGGGCCGCCACCTGGAACGAATTCCTCGGGGCTGTGCGGCGTGGTGTAGGGCAGGTGCGTCGCCGAGGTGAGGATGTAGGTGAAAAGCGGCGACTTCGACGTGGCCAGATGCTTGGCCAGCCGATCGAGCGCATTGCCGTAATAGAAACGGTCGCGCTCGTTGTAGCGCTTCGCTTTCTGGTCATCCATGTCGTTGATTTCGGGGAAGCCGATCGACGCATAGAACTTGCCGCTCGAGACGAAGTGCTTGCCAACCGGATAGAACATGACGTTGCGATAGCCGCAGCGACGCAGCGTCTGGGGCACGCTGTCGCGAACCTTGCCCTGCATCATCGACTGGACGAAGACGCGCATGCCGCCGAAGGAATACGTGGATACGCCGGCGAGCACCGAAAACTCGGTGAGCCAGGACGCGCCGCCGAACGTCTCGGTGCGCAGGAGATGCTGCTTGCCATCGCCCGACTTGAAGAAAGGATCGAGGCTCTTGTCGTAGTCGATCGACGGGAAGATGTTCGGCGGAACGACGCTTTCCTGGTGGATCAGAATGATGTGGGGCGGCCGCGAGGTCACCGGGCAGGCGAGCGGCTGCTTGAACATGCGGCTACCCGGCTCATACGCAGAGGCTTCGATCATCTGGCCGCGCCAAAGCGTGACGGCGGTCTCGGCCCACGACGAATAGAACGACGAGACGAACAGTGCGTCCCAATAGAACAGCAGGTGCGGGCGCTGGCCGCGCAGGTGATCGGCGATGAGCGTGGTGGTGAGCAGCGCCGCCATCGCAGCCGCTGAAACGCGACGGGAGACGCGCGTTGGATCGGCACGGTAGAGCACGATGCCGATGGCGACCAAGGCGATCATCGCCAGCGCAAGAGCTATCAACTCCTTGCGGAAGTCGATCCACAGGTACCACAGCGTGTCTGGCGACAGCAGATAGAAGGCGACGTCGTAGGCGTGCAGCACCATGCCGATGTATTCGTACTTGATGGTGGCAGCGATGACGATGACGCTGACTGCAGAGGCCACGAGCGCCGTCGGAAACAGAATGCGGCGCGACACGAACGAGCCAATCGCGATCAGCAGAGCGGTCAACGCCATGGTGAAGACGACGTTGGCTGGCCATCCCTCATGCCGCATGAAATAAATGCCCATCGCGATGACGAGCGCAGCCGACACCGCAAGCGCACGCGGCACCGTCAGGATGCCACGCAAGCGCGTCGGCACAAGGCGCATTAATCCATTGCCGGTCTCCCGGCGGGCGGTATCGAGCGACATGGGTTCAAGGATTTCCGCTGACGACTCTACAGTGCTCTCGGCGATTCTGGCGTCCAGGCGCAGTTCGCCGGACTGTCATGAATCTGATACACAGCCGTCACACAGCGTCAAATCTAAGGCAGGCTACCGGTAAAGGCGCAGCACACCTGTGCATCAAAAATGGCGTCCAAGAGCTGGTGGTCAAGTGGGGTTTGGGAGCTTGGCTAGAGCTTGGTGCGGACCAGCATTTTCGACAGGAAAGCGGTGCCGCCTGACACCGCCGCCAGCCCCTTTTCCGCGAACAGTCGATCAAGATCGTCGATCGCGTACTGGCGGTAATAGGGTTCGTGGAAGCGTTGCGGGAAGGCTTCCAACAGACCGTCCCAACCGGGCCGGTCGCCCATCTGCAGGCTGTCGATGAAGATCAACCGGCCGCCCGGTTTCAGCACGCGCGCCATCTCCCCTGCGACACGCCGGCGCACGTCGGGCGGCAGCTCGTGGAACATGAAGACCGAGGTGAGGATGTCCTGGCTGGCATCGGGCTGTGGTATTTCCTCCGCGTTGGCCGCCAACAAGTCGACGCGCCGCAACCCGGCGAGATGGCGCTCAGCTTCGGCGAGGTAGGCTTTCGACAGGTCGAGACCGGCGAGGCGCATGGCGGGGTAGACGAGGCGGATCTCGCGGAGCAGGCGCCCGGTGCCGCAGGCGACATCGAGCAGCGCGAGCTGGCGCTGGTCCTTGCCCTCGAGATATTCGGCGAGCGGACGCAGCGCGGCGCGGCGCATGGCGGCGGCGGAACCGTAGAACAGCGTCTCCACCTGGACATCGTAGAGGCGGGCGGAGTCTTCGGCCAGGTAGCCACCCTTCTGGAAATGGAAATCCTGGGCGAAATAGTCGGGCACCTGCTCGGCCTCGGCCAGCCGGGCGACCGTGCTGGAATTGCCCTCGTAACGCCGTTCGGCGGCGTCGGACAGATCGGCGAACATGGCGCGCAGGCGCGCCATATGGTCGATCAATCCACCGGCCGGCTCGATCGCATCGGCCATGGCAATGCCGTCGCGCACGAGTTCGGCATCGCGGCGAAACAAGTCGCGCAGATCGGCCATCAGTTCCTGGCGCGAGGGCACCGGATGGGTGCGGTGGACCTGCCGGACCGGGACTTCGGCTTGTGCGGACGCGCGGTCGGCCAGCCAATTGACGCCGGAGTACCAGCCGAAACGCAGCATGTTGCCGGCGAGCTGCCGCGCCATGCCGACGCGATCGGGATTGGCGGTGACGGTCGGCATCGGCCTTACTCCGGTCTCGAAGCGGGTTGTATCGGCGCCAAGGATGGCCCGGACCGGCGGCGGCGGCAAGGCTGATCGCGCTGACGTGACGTCTCGCGCTCGAGGGGACTCATTTGAACGCCGGAAAATTGATTGCCGGTGACGTGACTTCGGCGGCCGTCACGGACTGGTTGCCCGCACCTGCCGCAACGACTATCCCTTCCAGACCGGCGGCGGGCACGAAAAGCGCTGCGCGCGAACGAGGACACGCAGACATGACCACCTATGAGCGGATCGTCATCCTGACTGGCGCCGGGCTGTCTGCCGAATCCGGGCTTGCCACATTCCGCGACAAGGACGGCGTGTGGGCGAAGTACGACTACCGCGAGGTGGCAACGCCGGAAGGCTTCGGGCGCAATCCCGCGCTCGTGCACGAGTTCTACAACATGCGCCGGCGTGATCTGAAAAACGTCGCACCCAATGCCGCACATCTGGCGCTGACGCGACTGGAGCGCGAGCATGCGGGGCACGTGGCGATCGTGACGCAGAACGTCGACAACCTGCACGAAGCGGCCGGCTCGAAGAGCCTCATCCACATGCACGGTGAGCTGCTCAAAGTCTTCTGCACGCACTGCAAGGCTGGGCGCACGTGGAGTGACGACCTTTCGACCGATCTCGCCTGCCCCAGCTGCAACAAAGCCGGCGGAATGCGTCCGGACATCGTCTGGTTCGGCGAAATGCCCTACCTGATGGACGAGATCGCGGAGCTGCTGGCGCGGGCCGATCTGTTCATTTCGATCGGCACCAGCGGCAACGTCTATCCGGCGGCTGGGTTCGTGGCGGAGGCGCGTGCCAACGGAGCGCACACGGTCGAACTCAACCTGGAGCCGTCCGAAGGTGCCAGCTTCTTCCACGAGGCGATCCACGGCCCGGCGACCAAGATCGTGCCAGCCTATGTCGGGCGACTGCTGGGGTCCAAGACTTGATTTCAGCGCTTGGTCCGTCGAAGAACGGCGACGGCCTCGACATGCGCTGACCAGTGGAACTGATCGACCGGCGTCAAGGACTGCAAAACATAGCCGCCATCGACGAGGATGCGCGCATCTCGCGCCAAGGTAGCCGGGTTGCATGATACGGCGACGACGACCGGCACTTTCGACTTTGCCAGCATCTCAGCCTGCGATTTGGCGCCCGCGCGCGGCGGATCGAACACGGCGAGGTCATAGCCCTCCAGCTCCTTCCTCGCAAAGGGTTCGCGGAAGAGATCGCGGTGCACCGTCGCGATCGGCTTCAAGCCTTGGGCGCCGCGCACGCCAGCGGCAAGCGCGTCCAGCGCATTCCTGTCGTTGTCGACCGCCGTCACCGCGACGCGCTCGGCCAATGGAAAGGTGAAGGCGCCAAGTCCCGCGAACAAATCGACGGCGCGCTTCGCCTTCTTAGGCAACGCCTCAAGGATCATGTCCGCCATGGCGCGCTCAGCGAGGGCCGATGCCTGCATAAAGGTTCCGGGTGGCGGCGTAATGAAGGCATGGCCCATTGCCAAGGTCGGCGATGCACGCTGGAAGATGGGTGCGGTGTCGATGCTCAGGCGCGCGAGATCGGACAATTTCGCAGCCTTGTCGGCAAGGCGGGCGCTGCGGGCCGCATCGAGACCTTGCTTGGAGATCGCACCATCGATGCCGACGTCCAGGCCGTTCGCAGCCGCGACGATCGAGACGCGAACCTCTCCGTCCCAGCGCGGCAGCGCGGCGAGGATGCTGCGGACGCCAGGCAATGCGGCCACGATCGATGCTTCGAGGACAGGACATTCGGCGATGTCGATGATGGTGTCGTCGCGGGCGGCGTGAAAGCCAAGTACGACGCCTGCGCGCGTCACTACTGCCGACAGCATGGCGCGACGGCGCGAGGCGGAACAGGCAAAAATCGTCGGTTCTATTCTTGCGCTGAGGTCGCGCTGCACGAAGGCATCGATGACCAGCGACCGCTTCCACGACGCATAGGCATGCGGTGCCATGTGCTGCATGGCGCAACCGCCGCAGTGCGTGAAATGGCGACAGGCGGGCGGAGCACGTTCGGGCGATGCGCGAAGCACTTCGATCAGGCTGGCGCGTTCGCCGTCGATGGCGGAGCGCACGCGCTCGCCAGGCAGTGTGAAGGGTATGAACACCGGCGCGCCGTTCAATGTGGCTACGCCATCGCCCTGCGCGCCCAAGCGCTCGATCTCAAGCTCGATTGGCGGTCGCGGCGACTTTGCGCCACCAGTGTCAGGACGCATCGCGCACCGCTCCCACAAGCCATTCCACATTGCCCTCTTTGCCAGTCAGGGGCGACTCCACGATTCCAAGACTGCGCCAGCCCCCATTCACCAGGAACGCCTGAACTTCGCGGACGGCATTTGCCGCGGCGGTCTGGTCGCGCACCACGCCGCGCTTGCCGATCGCCTTGCGCCCGACCTCGAACTGCGGCTTGACGAGTGCGACCAGCCAGCAGGAAGGAGCAGCAAGACGCAGCGGCGCAGGCAGCACGCGGGTCAACGATATGAAGCTGACATCGGCGACGATCGCGCCTACCGGCTCGGGGATGTCGTCGATCGTGAGTTCGCGAGCGTCGCGGTCCTCGAGCGAGACGATGCGCGGATCCTTGCGCAGATCGCCATGCAATTGCCCGTGGCCGACATCGACGGCGTAGACGCGCCGCGCGCCTGCCTGCAATAGAACCTGGGTAAAGCCTCCGGTCGATGCGCCGATGTCGAGTGCCACGCGATTTGATGCGTCGAGCTGAAAGGCCTTCAGCGCCGCATCGAGCTTGGTACCGGAGCGCGCAACGAATGCATTCGCCGCGCCATCAACGGCGATTTCCGCGGCCGGATCGACCAGCATTCCCGCCTTGCCCGCCACCTGTCCGGCCACCTGCACAGCCCCACGCGAAATGAGGTCGGCGGCCCGTGCGCGCGACTGCACGAGCCCGCGTGTCACGAGCAGTTGATCAAGCCTCAAGCGCAAGATGGCGCCTTTCTCCTTGCTCTGTTCACGTTTCAACGGAAACTCAACGGGAATTGCCAGGCGGATGCCGTATTTTGGAGCCGAATTCTAGTCTAGCCACGTCGCTACAAGGTTTTGCACTGCAAGGACAAGACTGAAATCATCATGCCGATGGAGGCTGCTGCCATGTCGTCCCGCACGCTTTTCGCCGCGACCACCTTTGCATTCCTGCTCACCGGTACCGCCATGGCGCAGTCGCCAGCTGCCGATGGCGCCAAGGTCTACTTCATCGCTCCACAGAACGGTACCGAGGTGACGAGTCCGGTCGCAGTGAAATTCGGGTTGGCCGGCATGGGCGTGGCTCCGGCGGGCGTCGACAAGCCCAAGACCGGACATCATCACCTGCTGATCGACGTCGACAAGGTCGATCTGGCGAATCCGCTGCCCGCCGACGACAAGCACAAGCATTTTGGTGGTGGCCAGACCGAGACGTCCATCACACTGCCGCCCGGACAGCATACGCTGCAGCTGGTTCTTGGCGATCACAACCACGTCCCGCACCAACCGCCAGTGATGAGCGACAAGATCACCATCACGGTGAAGTAGGCCCGCGAAAAGCGTCACAGTCCAGACTGAATAGCTTCGCCAAATGCGCTGTGCCGCGATGGCTTCGCACTTGGCCGATACATCTGTCGTGCGCCGGAGTGGCGCGGCGAGCGCGTTGGCCGACTGTCAAGGCAATGGATCGGTCAGGTAGAGAGACACGCGCAAGCCGCCGTGCAGGATCGGGCCTATTGGCGGCTTGAAGGGCAGGCCGGTCGCCCGCGCGAGCGGCGCATCGCTGGTGATGATGCCAACGCGCCAGCGCGGGAAGCGCGCGAGCAGCGCCTGACCGAGCGACCGGTAGAGCGGGGAAAGGTTCTGCTTCTCGCCGATGCGCGCGCCATATGGCGGATTGACGATCACCAATCCCGGTGGACCTTCAGGGGGAACGATTTCGCTGATTGTGTGCTGGCGAAATTCGACGAGCTGGGCGATCCCCGCTCGCTCCGCGTTGGTGCGACTCATGGCAATGGCTCCAGCGTCGCGATCGCTGCCGTAGAAGCGAATGGACGGAATTGGGCTGGTTGACATGGACGTTTCGCGCAGCTGTTGGAAAGCCGTCGCGTCGAATGTCGCGAGCTGTTCGAATGCAAAGTGGCGCGAGCGGCCGGGCGTCAGGCCTGCGGCGATCTCGGCGGCCTCGATGACGAAGGTCCCTGAACCGCACATCGGATCGACCACCGGCTCGTTGCCGTCATAGCCGCACTGGCGCAGGAACAGTGATGCCATCGTCTCGCGCATCGGCGCCTTGGCGACCGCCTCCTTGTAACCGCGCTTGTGCAAGGGCTCGCCCGAGGTGTCGACGCCAATGGTGCACAAGTCGTCGTCGATGCGGGCCTTGATGACGACGTCGGCCTCGGCAGAGACGGGAGCACCAAGCTCCTCCCTGATGGCACGCTCGATCCGCTGGGCGGCGGCTCCGGAGTGGTAGATGCGTGAGCTCTTGCAGGCCACTTCCACGCGGAAGGGAACGTCGGGGCGCAAGATCTCGCGCCAAGGAATGCGGCGGGCGCGCTTGTCGAGCTGGGCGAGGTGGAAGGCGCGGAAGGCGCCGATGCGTGCGAGGACACGGGTGGCGCCGCGCAGCACGAAGTTGGCGCGCCACACGTCGGGCCAGCCCCCGCGCATGACTACTCCGCCTGGGGTCGCAATCTCCGCCTTGAAGCCATTGCAGCGGGCCTCGTCGCACAGCGCTGATTCCAGGCCCGGCGCGACGACAAGGAAGATTTCGAATTCGGCGCTGCTGGTCATCCCAAGTACACATCCGGATGACGGGCGCCCGACCGCGACCACCGGCGCGCTTGCTGCGAGCCATCGAGCATTACGCGCGGTCGCCGCTCTCGTTGGCCAAATGCTCGCGGCCAAGTGCTGCAAACACGGTGTCGACGATGCCTGCGGCGGTCAGACCGGCGTCCTCGTACATCTGCTCGGGCTTGCCGTGCTCGATGAACGCATCGGGCATGACGATGGAGCGCACCTTGAGCCCGCGGTCAAGCAGACCGGCGCCGGCGAGGTGATGCAGCACGAAACTGCCAAAGCCGCCAATCGCGCCTTCCTCGACGGTCACCAGCACCTCGTGGCCACGGGCCAGCGTTTCGATCAATGCGGTATCGAGCGGCTTGGCAAAGCGGGCGTCGGCAACCGTCGTCGAAAGACCGAACGCGGCGAGTTGTTCGGCTGCCTTCAACGCCTCGGCAAGGCGGGTGCCGAGCGACAGGATGGCGACTGTAGAACCCTGGCGTAGGATGCGCCCCTTGCCGATCGGGAGCACCTTGCCCTCGGCCGGCAACTCGACTCCGACGCCATCGCCGCGCGGATAGCGCACCGCGCTCGGGCGGTCGTCGATTGCCGCCGCGGTGGCGATCATGTGCTTCAATTCCGCCTCGTCGGCAGGGGCCATGACGACGAAATTGGGCAGCGCGCCCAGGAAGCCGACGTCGAATGCGCCGGCGTGCGTGGCTCCGTCGGCGCCGACGAAGCCGGCGCGATCGATGGCGAAGCGCACCGGCAGGTTCTGGATCGCGACATCGTGCACGACCTGATCGTAGCCACGCTGCAGGAAGGTGGAGTATAGCGCGCAGAACGGCTTCAATCCTTCCGCGGCAAGGCCGGCGGCGAAAGTTACGGCGTGCTGCTCGGCAATGCCGACATCGAAGGTGCGGTCGGGGAAGACTTCGCCGAACAGGTCGAGGCCGGTGCCCGATGGCATAGCCGCGGTGATGGCGACGATCGCCTTGTCCTTCTTCGCTTCGCCGATCAGGCTCTCGGCAAACACCTTGGTGTAGCTCGGCGCGTTCGACTTGGCCGTCACTTGCGCGCCGGTAATGACGTTGAACTTGGAGACGCCGTGGTACTTGTCGTCGGATTCCTCGGCCGGGCCGTAGCCCTTGCCCTTGCGCGTGACGACGTGGACCAGGATCGGACCCTGCTTGGCGTCGCGCACGTTCTTCAGCACAGGCAGCAGGTGATTGAAGTCATGCCCGTCGATAGGACCGATATAGTAGAAGCCCAGTTCCTCGAACCAGGCGCCACCCTGCCATAGATGTCGCGTGTATTCCTCGACGCGGGCGGCGCGCCGCTCCCAGCTCTTGGGCAGGCGCTTGGCGAGCTGCTTGGCGATGTCGCGCATGTACAGGTACGTGCCGCTCGAGGTGATGCGCGCGAGATATGCGGACAGCGCTCCGGTCGGCGGTGCGATCGACATATCGTTGTCGTTGAGGATTACGATCAAGCGCTCGTCGCGGGCACCAGCATTGTTCATCGCCTCGTAGGCCATGCCTGCCGACATGGCACCGTCGCCGATCACGGCAACGACGTTGTTGTCGCCACCCTTCAAGTCGCGGGCAACCGCCATGCCGAGACCGGCCGAGATCGATGTCGATGAATGTCCCGCGCCAAACGGATCGTATTCGCTTTCGGCACGGCGCGTGAAGCCGGACAGGCCGTCGGGCTGGCGCAAGGTGCGGATGCGGTCGCGGCGACCGGTCAAAATCTTGTGCGGGTAGGCCTGATGGCCGACGTCCCAAATGAGGCGATCACGCGGGGTGTCGAACACCCAATGCAATGCGACGGTCAGCTCGACGACACCCAGCCCGGCTCCGAGGTGGCCGCCGGTGACGGAAACGGCATCGATCATCTCGGCGCGCAGCTCGTCGGCGAGCTGGCGAAGATCCGTTTCGGGCAAGCGCCGCAGGTCGGCCGGCACCTTGATCCCATCGAGCAGCGGCGTCTTGCTCACGACATTCACACCCTTCTTGCGGTCGCCCTTCTTGCGGTCATCTCACCGGGACCGATGGATCTCACATCCGATCGCTTGCCAGTGGAGGGCTTATCCCAGTTTCGACACCCATTCAGGCGCCATAAGGGACAACAACACGCGGTTATGCTCCGCACCTATCGCCTTGAAACGAGTTTTAGGACAGGCGACCGTTTTCCTCAACGGCAGATTGTGTCGCGCTTTCGGAGCATGCGGGGCCGGTCGCAATGAGAGATCATTGCCCGGAGGGATCGAGCGGCTCGGTGCCGCGGGGCGTGCCGTCCTGGTTGAAGGCGAGCTTTTCGACCTTCGCCTCGGCCTGCTTCAACAGGCGGTCGCAATGGGCCTTGAGGGCTTCGCCGCGCTCATAAATGGCGATGCTCTCTTCCAGCTCGACATCGCCGCGTTCCAGGCGTCCGACGATGACCTCGAGCTCCTTCAGCGCCCGTTCGAAGGTCATGTCCTTGATGTCGGCGTGGCCCTTGGCCGGCGCCTTGCCCGTGTTACTCATGCTGCCCTCTCGCTCCTTCTGGTCAGGCTGCCTGCGGGCTAAACACACCAGCCGATGCTCATCTGCTCACGCCGCTGCTGCCATCAGCGTCTTCACATGAACGCCGACGGAGCGCGCCAGAGCGGTCAGGTTGTAGCCGCCCTCGAGCATCGACACCACCCGTCCGTCGCACTGCTTTTCGGCAATCTCGACGACCTGCTCGGTGATCCACATGAAATCTCCCTCGACCAGCTCGAGACTCGCCAGCGGGTCGTCGCGATGGGCATCGAAGCCGGCCGAAATGAGGATAATGTCTGGGCTGAAATTCCTCAGTGCGGGCAGAATGCGGCTTTCCATCGCCTCGCGGAATTGAGAGCCGCCATCGCCCGACCGCAATGGCGCGTTGAATACGTTGCCGACTCCGGTCTCCGAAAGCGCGCCGGTGCCGGGATAGAGCGGCATCTGGTGCGTGGAACCGAAATACAAATCCTTGTCGGTCTCGAAGATATGCTGCGTGCCGTTGCCGTGATGAACATCGAAGTCGACGACAGCGATGCGCTCGCAGCCGTGCTTGGCGCGCGCATAGAGCCCGGCGATGGCGATGTTGGAGAAAAGACAGAAGCCCATCGCGCGGCTGGCCTCGGCGTGATGTCCGCAGGGACGCACCTGGCAGAATGCGTTGCGCGACCCGGACGCCTTGTCCATGACGCGATCGACGGCCTCGAGCCCGGCTCCGACCGCACGCAACGCGGCCTGCCATGATCCTGGCGACATCACCGTGTCGGGATCGAGATGGACATGATCGCCTTCGCTCGTCGGGCGGGCAGAACGCACCATCTCCAGATAGGACTTGGGATGCGCGAGCAGGATCTGCTGCTCGACGTCGGCGCGCAGCGGGGCCTCCTCGCGTTTCAAATCAGCGAACAGCTCATGGCCCAGCACCTTGTCGATCGCGCGCATGCGGTCGGGGCGCTCGGGATGGCCATAGCCCGTGTCGTGCTCGACAAAGCACGGATGGGTGAGAAGCAGGGTTGGCATGAACGGACGTTTCCTCGGTTATGTTTTTTTGCGGCTCTTCGCATGTTAGCCGAGG
Organism: Hyphomicrobiaceae bacterium; assembly: GCA_044222395.1. Taxonomy (GTDB): domain Bacteria; phylum Pseudomonadota; class Alphaproteobacteria; order Rhizobiales; family Hyphomicrobiaceae; genus JAEUMD01. The sequence goes on from JBGANK010000034.1 coordinate 21,723, forward strand.
TTTGCGCGGGTGTCACAATACGCAAGCTCCTCCGTTTCGGCCCGGGGAAAGCAGGCTGCGCAGCTTACTTCCGCTCAAAATCCGCCCAGCATCGACAAGGGCGCCAACTGGACGCCCGGCGGCGGCCGGCTATCGGCAGGCACGAAGAAGTCCGGCGCCAGCGGCATGGTCGGATCGAGGCGGTAGCGCTCGAAGTCGGTGACGCCGCCGACGGCGTGAAGGAAGGTATCGTCGATCAGGAAGTTGCCGGTGAACGACTTGGCGGGCTGCATGAAGACGAGATGGGCGGCATCGCCGATGATTTCGGGCGAACGGCTCATGCGCATCAGCTTGTCACCGCCCAGGATGTTCTGAATGGCGGCCGTTGCAATCGTGGTGCGCGGCCAAAGCGCGTTGACCGCGATCCCGCGTGGCTTCAATTCTTCGGCCAGCCCGAGAACGACGAGGCTCATGCCGTACTTGGCGACCGAGTAGGCGACGTGACCGGCAAACCATTGCGCCTTCATGTCGAGCGGCGGCGACAGCATCAGCACGTGTGGGTTTTCCGAGCGCTCCAGATAAGGCAGGCAGGCCTGGGTGGTGACGAACGTGCCGCGCGTATTGACGCCGAACATCAGGTCGAAGCGTTTGGGGTCGGTCATGTCCAATGGCGTCAATGAAATCGCCGAAGCGTTGTTGACGCAGATGTCGATGCAGCCAAACGTATCGGCCGTCTTGGCGGCGGCTTCGGCCACCTGAGCTTCATCGCGGATGTCGCACAGCAGCGGCAGCGGCTTGCCGCCGGCCGCTTCGATCTCCTTGGCGGCGGTGAAGATGGTGCCTTCGAGCTTGGGATGCGGCTCCGCCGTCTTGGCGGCAATCGCCACATTGGCGCCGTCGCGGGCTGCCCTCAGTCCGATTGCCAGTCCGATGCCGCGACTGGCTCCGGTGATGAACAGGGTCTTTCCCTTCAAGTTCGCCATGTGGCCTCCCCAGCTCCTTTTGTGATCCTTGCGGGCCTCATCCTAAAGCGCGCCAGGAAATTGGCCAGTGGCGTGCAAATCACTGGCTCCAGCAGTCCGTCGCTCGATGCGAAAGTATGAGGTCATGCCCGTCAGGCTCGCGCCGGGACGATGCGGCGCCAGATCCAGCGCAGCACGCGCACGGGCAGCGTGATGATGAACCAGACCTGCTCGAAGAACCCCTTGAGGATCGCCCACAACCCTGCAGGCAGGCCCAGCAGCGGCATGAAAACGATTACGAAGAGCAGGAGCCTGACCGTACGTGCGGCGTGATAGCCGAAGGCGCTCGCGTATTCCGAGCGGTCCTCGAGCGGCCACAACCACAGCCACCAGCGGCGCAGATAGGCGATCCCGGCCAGCGCGAATACGTAGCTGAAGAGGACACCGGCCTGCGCGAGAAATGGGACGCCGGGGATGATCCTGTGGTCGAGGTCGTCCTGCCGATCCTTGTCGGGCACATCCGCCTTGATGCCGTCGGTTATGACGTTACCCAGCGCCTGGGAAAAGATCTCGCCGGTCCAGTGGGCCATCCTATCGCTGATGGGTGTGGAGGGCGATGCACCGCTTGCGCCGGGTCTGACGTCGAGGGCGATGCGGCCGGCCATGCCCTCGCGTGCCTCCACGATCATGCCCTGGCGCCGGCTTCCCAGCGCATTGAGGAAGTCGGCGAAGTCGGCCTGCTTCAGCGCCTCGTCGAGGCCCTTCACCTCGACCTTCTGCCAGAACCAGTTGCGACCGCCCGGCTGCAAGGGATCCATGGCCTGCAGGACGACCAGATTGACGTCGGCGTCCTTGGCGGCGCGCCTCAGATCATCGATCAGCAATGATTTCTCGCCGCCGCTCGACGGGCGGAAGTGAAGGAACTCGCCTTCGATGCGCGCGGTGACGATCAGCGTCTGCTGCTTGATGGAGGACAGTGCCGCGGGCAGCTTCCACGGATCGATCCTGTCGATCATTGCAGCCTTAGTCTGCGCGTCGAAACGCGGTGCGGTGGTGAGAGTCTGAGCCGCGCCCGGCTCGAGCGAGACGACGCGGATGCTCGACTTGGAGAGCGGCCGCTTCAATCTCCACATTGCCTCGTCGAACAAACGCCGATCGGAAAGGCTGACGTGGAGATTGGGCTTCACCTCGGCGAGGAACCCCTTGCCGCCTGCATCCGGCTTCAGCCGGTGGCTGGCATTGCCGGAAAGGAGATGTAGTTCGGCATCCGCCGGCAGGTCCTTCACCAGATATGGGCGCTCGAAGATCGTGTCTTCGGACAGGAACAGCTTGAGCTTGCCGTCGGCGGCGAGCGCGGGGGCCAGGGCCTTCATCATGCGCGCCATCTCTTCCGCGTTGGCCGCCGTGAACACCTCGCCGTCGCGATTGGTGAACTTCCAGTGTCCCTCCGGGGTCGCATGGGCGGCAAGAGCGGTGGTCTTTGGCTCGTTGGGAAGCGACTTCAAGTGCCGCGAGAGGCCCCCGATGTCGTCGAGTCCCTTGCCGACGTGGCGTGCCGCACTGCCTCCGGCTTCGCCTGCCTCACGCGCGAGCTTGGTCAGCCAGTGTGCTTTTGCAGGGCCGTTTGGCGCACAGAGCAAGAGAAGACACAAGGACAAGAGGCTCAGCGCGAGAAAACGAACACGGGAAGAAACCACTTCGCGTTCGTGCATGTCCGGCCAATCCACCAACATCGATCATGCTCCTGCTCGCCGAGGGCCTTGCGCCGCGGACAGCACCCGTCATGACTTGCGCAACTTCGAATAATCCGGGCGGCGCTTCTCGATGAACGCCTGGAATGCCTCGCGCGCCTCAGCTGTTCGCAATTGCCGTGCAAAGATATCGGCCTCGATGTCGGTCTGGCGCGCGACCTCGTCCTGATTTGCGCGCAGCAGCCGTCGCGCCGCGGCCAACGCGATGGGTGGCTTGCGGGCCAACGCTGCGCCCGCGGCCAGGACCCTGGTCTCGAGTTCGCTTGGCGCGACGATGGCATTGACGAGGCCGGCGCTGCGCATGGTCTCGGCGTCCATCACGGTGCCCAGCACGAGCATCTCGAAGGCACGCGCGTGTCCCAGCCGCTGCGGCATCAGGATGCTCGAACCCGCCTCGGGCACGAGCCCGAGATCGAGAAACGGAGTCTGGAAGCGCGCTGCTGGCGTCGCGAACACCATGTCGCAGTGGAAGAGCAGGGTCGTACCGATGCCGATCGCCAGACCGTCGACCCCCGCCAGCATCGGCTTTGCCACCCGCGGCAGCAGGCGGATGAAGCGCAGCACGGATCGCAATATCGCCTGGTCGCCGACCGAGGACTGCAGGAACTCGCCAATGTCGTTGCCGGCTGTGAATACACCGTCGCTGCCAAGCAGAGCATGAACCGCAATGGCGGGATCCTTGTCGCCCGTCTCCAGCGCATCGGAGAGCGCGTCGTACATCTCGCCGGTCAACGCATTCATTTTCTCCGGCCGGTCGAGGCGCAGGATCTGGGTGGCGCCGGAGCGCGAAATCTCAACTCCGCTCATCGCTCACCTCACGCGTGCAGCCGATCGGGCGTCGCGGCCACGACGGCGTCGGCACCACCCATCACGGTGTCTGCTAGTCCTGGTGCCTCGGTGGAGATGTTCTCGGCAAAATAGCGCGCCATCATCACCGAGCGGGCCGATGCATCACCGGCACGGACATCGGCCACGGCGCTCTTGCCCAGATACGCGCCACCTGCGGCGATGCCGAACAAGCGCAGATAGGGCGTGGCGCTGGCGAGGGCAGCCTCAGGATTGGACATGAGATTGGCGCCCATCCATTGCGTCGCGGTAGCAAGGGCTTTGACCGCAGCCCCGAGCTTCTCGGCCATACGACCAAACTCCGGCCTGTTGGATGCGGCGACCACTGCGGCCATCGTTCCCAACTCCTCAATGTAGGCCTTGACCACGGTGCCGCCGGCGAGTGGCAATTTGCGCGTGACGAGATCGATCGCTTGGATGCCGTTGGTACCCTCGTAGATCGGCAGGATGCGCGCATCGCGCATATATTGCGCGGCGCCCGTTTCCTCGATGAAGCCCATGCCGCCGTGGACCTGCACGCCCATCGAAGACACCTCGAGACTTGCATCGGTGGAGAATGCCTTGGCAACGGGCGTCAGCAGCGCTCCACGGGCGGCGGCGGCTTCACGTGCGGCGGCATCCTTGGCCAGATGCGAGACGTCGATCTCGCCAGCGGTGGCAAAGCAGATCATGCGCGCGGCCTGCGTCATCGCCTTCATATGCAGAAGCGAGCGGCGAATGTCGGCGTGCTCGATGATAGCCACCATGTTGCCGGGTGAGCCACCGAGCTTGGGACCCTGGCGGCGCTCGCGCGCATAGGCCTCGGCGTGCTGCGTGGCGCGGTCGCAGATCGCCACGCCCTGCACGCCGACAGCGAGGCGCGCCTGGTTCATCATGTGGAACATCGTATTGAGGCCGCGGTTGGCGGTGCCGACGAGATAGCCGATGGCGCCATCGCCTTCGCCGAACTTCATCACGCACGTTGGGCTCGCATGGATGCCGAGCTTGTGCTCGAGCCCGGCGCAGACGACATCGTTGCGGGCGCCGCGGGTGCCATCGCTATTGACCAGATACTTGGGCACGAGGAAGAGCGAGATGCCCTTGGTGCCGGGAGGCGCGTCGGGGAGCCGTGCCAGTACGAGATGGATGATGTTGTCGGCGAGCTCGTGATCGCCGTAGGTGATGAAGATCTTGGTGCCGAACACGCGATAGCTGCCATCGTCATTCGGTACGGCCTTGGTGCGGATCTCGCCCAGATCGGAGCCGGCGTGCGGCTCGGTCAGGTTCATGGTGCCGGTCCACTCGCCCGTCACCATCTTTGGCAGAAAGGTTGCTTTCAACTCGTCGGTGCCGGCGATCATCAGGGCGTGGATCGCGCCCTGGGTGAGCAGCGGACAAAGGCCGAATGACAAGTTGGTCGCGTTCCAGATCTCGGCAACCGCCATCTGCGCGATCTCGGGCAGACCTTGGCCGCCGAATTCCTCAGGACAGGGCAGCGCGCCCCAGCCTGCTTCGACGTATTGCGCATAGGCCTGCGACCAACCCTCAGGCGTTACCACCTTGCCGTCGACGAGCTTGCTGCCGGTCTTGTCGCCGACGCGGTTGAGGGGCTCCAGCACCTCGGCCCCGAACTTGCCCGCTTCATCGATGACGGCGGCCAGCGTGTCGACATCAAGCTCGCCGTAAAGTCCGCCGACGATGCGCGTCTCCAAATCGGCCGCGGTCTTGAGGGCGCGAAGAATGTCGTCTACTGGAGCCTGATATGTCATGGGCAGCGTCCTCCTCGCCAATGGCCGTTGTTGGTTAACCGCGACAGTAGGCGGTTCTGCCGGCTTCGGGAAGAGCTGCGCTTGACGTTATCGTCAATCTATTTCGTCCGTGGAGTGCGCATGGCCATCGTGCCGGCCCGTGATGCCAACGTCCGTGCCGCCGGAGCGCTGATCCGCGCGGGCGGGCTGGTGGCGTTTCCAACCGAGACCGTCTACGGGCTCGGCGCCGATGCGACCCAAGGCGAAGCGGTGGCGCGCATTTTCGCCGCCAAGGGGCGACCGCGCTTCAATCCGCTGATCGTGCACGTGGCACACTTCGAGCAAGCCGATTCATTGGCTGATCTCAGCGGCATGGCTCGCGATCTGGCGCAGCGCTTCTGGCCAGGGCCGCTGAGCCTGGTGCTACCGCGGCGAGCGGGCTCAGGGCTTTCCGATCTCGTTACGGCCGGGCTTGATACCGTGGCGCTTCGCATGCCGGCGCATCCTGTAGCGCTTGGGCTGATCGCGGCTTCTCAAAGGCCCCTCGCCGCCCCTTCTGCGAACCGCTCGGGTCATGTGAGCCCGACCTGCGCGGCACACGTCGAAGGCGATCTGGGCGACAAAGTGGCCATGATCCTCGACGGCGGCGATACCCGGCACGGCCTGGAGTCGACCGTGGTCAGGGTGCTCGACAGGCAGATCATGCTTCTACGCGCTGGTGCCATCACTGCCGCGCAGCTCACTGAAGCGACGGGCAAGCCTGTGGTTCGCGCGCTGGAGGGCGGCAACGCGCCTTCCTCGCCCGGGCAGCTCGCGAGCCATTATGCGCCACGAGCGCGCGTTCGTATCAACGTGACCGCGCCGGAGCCGGGCGAGGCGCTGATCGCGTTCGGGCCGAGCGTGCCCAGGCACGACGGCCCGGTCGACAATCTCAGCGCGAAAGGGGATTTGATCGAGGCGGCGGCACGCCTATTTGGAGCTTTGCGGCGGCTCGACCAGTCGGGGGCGCCCGGCATCGCGGTCATGCCGATCCCCTCGGATGGTCTCGGCGAGGCGATAAACGACCGGCTGCGCCGGGCTGCTGCCCCGCGTAGCAGCTAAGCCACACTCCGTCTACAGACGTTCGGCCGGAGACGCCATTTTGCCTGCCATGTCCGTGTATTGCGGGAAACGTGATTGACGCTGCCTTTTTCTTGCGCGGCGAATCACCTCTAGTTGTTGTCACATCGAAGCTTCGTCTGCAGACGGCGATGCAGAAAGATGTGCTCGTTGCGATACTTATGTGCCTCGTAGTCGCGCGATCTCGTGAGTTCTCCCGCATTGTTGAGAGGCGCAATGTTCCAGCACGCTGACCCTCCTGCCGGCGACATCCCGCCAGAGGCCTATCAGCTGGCCGATCACCTCGACGCCGCCCTGGCTGCGGCGGAAGATCTGGTGATCGCAGGCAGAGCCTGGCCAGAGTACGGCAATGCAACGGAAACATTCGAGATCGTAGCGCATATGGCGGCCGAACGTCAGGTCATCGAGCGCGTCATGATGTTCGAGGCGGCGATCCTGGGGCGCGTGTTCAAGGCGCGCAAGCGTGCCGCCGAGTTGACCAAGCGCGATGGCACGTTCGCCGGCATGACCCGGCTCTTCCTCGGCGGCACCGCAATCCTCGTCGACGCGGTGCATGAGCTCGCCGATTCCACGCGTTCCGATTTCGATACAGCCACAGACCGCCTTGCCTACCTGCGGCAGCGCGGTGTGATTGCCTCAGATGCCGCAGATCTGCCGGAGGATCGCATGATTACGTTTGGGGACGACTTCCTGGTGGCAGGGCGGGTTCGCCTGGACACACTCGTCGAGATGATCATCTCGTTCATCGACGCGCTGGAGTCGCACTTCGACCTTTACCCCGACTCGCTGCCAAGCGCAGATACCAAGCCGGTTTCGTGGGCGGAAATCTTGAGCGCAGCGCGATTGGAGGCAGAAGCCCACGAATGGTCAGCCTCGCACAGCGTGGCGGATACGTATGATGCTGGGGCGGACATGGTGCCGGGTCCGCGCATGGAGACGGGAACGGCGATGGTTCCTGTGCAGTCTGGTGGCGAGACTCTTCCTGCTTGCCAGATGACGGACGTCGTCGACTCCGCGGCCAAGGCCAACAGCCTCATCAAGCGTCTCGAGATGGTGTCGCGATCAACCGAATGAGGCTCACCCGGGCGCGATCGCGCGCTGCGGTCCCGGCGCTCACCGATCGCGAGCAGCCTCGGTTCAAGCTGCCATAAAGACGAATTCGGTCTGGCGCGCGCGTGCAGGCGAGCGGCCAAGTATCGCCATCCGGTGCGAAGCGGACAGTTCGGCGAACGGTCTCAAACTACTTGCTGATCTGCTGGTGGCCTGTCGGGCGCTGCGCGCCCTGGACGATGTCGCAACCTGCGCTGCCCAATGCGCGAGCCGCGTCGGGCTCGCCGTGACAGTTGCCGGGGCGAATTCGACCACGTGCGAGACTTCGGCCATGGCCCGCCGAGACCAGCCACGCTCGCCGCCCGTCGCCAACGGAGGCATGCGCTCGATCGCCAGCGGCTGGATGCGGCCCGATGCTCTGGCATCAGCGCCAAGAAATGCGACTTCGGTTGGCGACTTGCCGGATTGATCGGCTGCGGCACCGGCGACGGGCAAGAGCAAGGATCTGCCGCGCACATCGAAATCACCGGCGCGCAAGGCGATGACTTGTGCAGCGCGCGGATTGAGCGCCCGAGGGGAGTTGCGGGCCTGCGGCACGAGCAAGGATTCGCCGCGGATCTCGACGGCGCGCTCAACCTTATGCTGGCGCAGATCGGCAACCTTCGCGGTGCCCGGGCTCGTCACACTTTCCTGCTTCTGCGTGTCGACTGCAGATAGGCGCACGACATCGGCCGGCAGACGGCGACCCGTCGGCGGTGCTCCGGTGATCGGCTGGAAGCCGACCGGCGTCACGCGCGTTACGTGCGGTTCGGCACGTGCCACTTTGATTGCCGACGAACCGATCGCATCAGGCAGCTTCAAACTGACGGACGCGAAGATCTGAGCCTCGTCCAAGCTTGCAAACCGACCGACATGACCTGGCAGCCGAGGATAGACACGACCGCGCTGGTAGAGTGCCTCTCTTGCGGTCGGGGCGCGCAACACCGTCACCTCGACTCTTGCAACGCCTGAATGACCAAGTCCGAGCTTCAAGCCCGCGGCACGCGACAGATCGAGCGTGCGATTGCCCCAATAGGGACCAGCGTTGTTGATGCGGACGATGGCGCTCTCGCCGTTACGCGGATTGCGCACGAGAATGACCGTGCCATCGGGATAGATCGGGCTGGCGGCGCTGTTTGTTTCATTCGGACGGAACGCTTCGCCGGAGGAGGTCAGCCCGCACGGATTGTAGCTGTCGCGCCGGCAGTCATCATAGAACGAGGTGACCGCGTTGGTTGGCTTGCCGACGAGCGCACGCGTCTCGGCAATCGTCAGAACGCGGTGACAGGCGTGCGTGAAGCAGTAGCGCGAGCCAGGAGTCTTGGCGTGCGCTTCGATCGACCCCAGCGGTGCGATGAAAAAGAATACCGGGCAGGCTGCGGCAACTGCCAAGCTCTGCGAGACAACGCGCAGCCTCACGCGCGCACCGAAATGCGTCGTAACCGTCATGTGCGGTGTTCCCCTTGTCTGCTTAACCGTGGTCAGACGCGAATGGTCCGACCGTCGTGGACGAGGCTGGCGCTGCCCCCGCGCGCCATAATTCGAAATTCCGAAAACGTCGGAATTTCATGCCTCAACTTATTGGGGTGCACCTACACCGTTAACCAATATGTGGCCAGACGGGCTTTCGGATATGTCGCGCTACAGGATGTCGCACGACCTTAGTGCCGCTTCGAGCTGGCGCGCGGCGGCGGCAAGGCGCGCTGGATCACGCGAGCGCAAGACCAGTTCAACTGACGGCAATCCATTGGCAAAACTTGGATAGCTGCCCATCACGACGTCTGGATGTGCGACCTGCTGGGCGGACAGAATGTCGGCGACATCGCCCTCCGGTCGCGACAGAGGAATGGTGAAGGAATGCATGCGCGGACCGGTGCGCAGATATTGTGTCGCATCCTCCAGCATCGCCGCCATCACGCTTGGCACACCGGCCATGACGATGACGTTGGCGATCATGAAGCCAGGTGCGGCGGAGATGACGTTCTTGATCAGCGTCGCGCCCTCGGGCACGCGGGCCATGCGGCGGCGCGGCGGCGTCAGCGGATAACCACGGCGCTCGCAGTGTGCCGCGATCAATGCGATCGCCATCGGATCCTCGATGACAGCAACGCCGAATGCAGCGGCGATCGACTCCGCTGTTATGTCGTCGTGCGTGGGGCCGATGCCGCCTGTGGTGAAGACGTAGTCATAGATCGAGCGCAATGCGTTGACCGCCGCGACGATCGCCTCCTTGCGATCGCCGACGATGCGGACTTCGACAAGCTCGATGCCGATGCTGGTCAAGTGATCGGCTATCGTGCCTATGTTCTTGTCCTTGGTGCGACCCGACAGGATTTCGTCGCCGATCACAAGTATGGCGGCGGAGACGGGCTCGCTGCCTGAAACATCCGCGGTTGGCGCAACCTCAGACACACATCATCTCCTTACTGCAAGGCGGCAAGCTTAGCACCCGCTCCGCAGCGGTGCACCCATCAGATGGAGCGGCATGATGGACGTCGCGATTTTGCCTTTGTCGAATTGTCCCGGTTGGCTACCTTACCCGCCATGAAATTTACTTCGCCCCTCGTCCGCGGCCGGCTCATCAAGCGCTACAAGCGGTTTCTCGCCGATGTTGTGCTCGACGACGGGCGGGCAGTCACCTGCACCTGCCCTAATACCGGCTCGATGCTCGGCCTCTCCAAGCCTGGCAGCATCGTGTGGGTGTCGGAAAGCGACAGCCCGACGCGCAAGTACCGCCACACCTGGGAGATGATCGAAAACGACGCGGGTGGCGGGCCGACGCTGGTCGGCATCAATACCGGACATCCCAACAAGCTCGTCATCGAGGCGATCGAGGCTGGCCGGATCGCGCCGCTCAAGGGTTACAAAAACCTCAAGCGCGAGCAGAAGTACGGCGACAACAGCCGCATCGACATCCTGCTGGAGGACGAGCGCAAGGGGTCGGCCTATGTCGAGATCAAGAACGTGCATCTGATGCGCAAGGCGGGTCTAGCCGAGTTTCCAGACAGCGTCACGGAGCGCGGCGCCAAGCACCTGCGGGAGCTCGCAGCGATGGTGAAGCAGGGACATCGCGCGGTGATGCTGTTTCTGGTGCAGCGGGCCGATGCGAAAAAGGTTGGTGTCGCTGGCGATATCGATCCGGCCTATCAGGCCGCCTTCAAGGCAGCGATGGCGGCGGGCGTGGAGGCGCTTGCCTACCGCTGCCGGTTGGCGGCAGACGAAATCGTGGTCGACACCAAGATCCCGTTGGAGCGCGGACGCTGAACGGTGCAGCGGGGCCTGCTGGGGGGGGCATCGCGCGTCGGACCTCAGGGAAGCGGACCATTGACGCCAGCCGGGGATGACAAACGCTGCGGCTGCCCTCACATTGAGCGAATGCGCGCGCCGCCCGAAGGATTAGGGCCCGCTCGCCACAGTTTTGCGCTTCGGGCGTGGGTGCGCGGCGACATCTTGTGCCTCACCATCTCGTGAAGGCGGGTGATGTAATGATGACGACCGTCCCCGGCGAATATGCGACGAGAACGCCAGCGAGGATTGAACGCATGATCACACGACGAGGATTTGCAGTCTCGACGCTCGGAGGGCTGCTGGGCGCTGCCGGTGCCCTCAGAACCGGGCATGCCGCCGATAGTGCGAGGAAGGAGAGCTTTGCCGTGACAAAGACGCCCGAAGAGTGGAAGAAGATCCTGACGCCGGAGCAGTTCCACGTGCTGCGCGAGCACGGGACGGAGCGCGCCCACACCAGCCCGCTCGACAAGACCTATTCGCCGGGCATCTACAGCTGCGCCGGCTGCGGGCAGCCGCTTTATTCGTCCGATCACAAGTTCAACAGCGGCACCGGCTGGCCGAGCTTCTTCCAAGCTGTCGACGACAAGGCGGTCGGAACGTCCGTCGACAAAGGCTTCTTCATGACGCGAACCGAGGTGCATTGCGCCAACTGCGGCGGGCATCTCGGGCATGTGTTCGACGACGGGCCAAAGCCGACCGGCAAGCGGCACTGCATCAATGGCGTCGCATTGAAGTTCCAGTCGAAGCCGGGTGCTTGATCTTGACGGCGAGGACCAACGACATGCGGCTCAGGTATCGCCGTCGTCTTCTGGCCGTCGGCCCTGTGCTGGTGGCAGCAGTGATTGTCAGCTCATCGCTCGCGTGGCAGGCCAGCGCGCAGCGCGCCACGCCCCTGGCGGAAGAGCCGGCCAGCGAAGCTGCTACCTCCCCCACAGACACAAAGACGGAGAAGGCGACCTTTGCCGCCGGCTGCTTCTGGTGCGTGCAGAGCGACTTCGCGATGGTACCTGGCGTGGTGGCGACCACCACCGGATATACCGGCGGCTTCATGCGCGATCCAACCTACGAGCGGGTTGCACGCGGCATCACCGGCGACGTCGAGGCTGTGCAGGTGGTGTTCGATCCGAGCCGCGTCAGCTATAATACGCTGCTCGAATGGTATTGGCGCAACGTCGACCCCACCGATGGGCGCGGCCAATTCTGCGATCGCGGGATCGGCTACCGGCCGGTGATCTTCGTCCATTCGCCCGCGCAGCGCCGCAGCGCTGAGGAGAGCAAGGCAAAGCTCGAGAAGAGTGGCCTGCTCGACCGGCCGATCGCCGTCAAGATCGAGGATGCCAAGCCGTTCGTTGCCGCCGAGCCCGAGCATCAGGACTATGCCAAGAAGCGGCCGTGGACCTATGGCTTCTATCGCTATGGCTGTGGCCGCGACCAGCGTCTCAAGCAGATCTGGCGCAAGGCGCGGCCCGACAGCTGAACCGAGCCGTCGCAGGCGCAGAATGATAGATCTCGTGACAGGTTGAGTTCAGGCCATCGAATGCAGGCCGAACATGTTGCCCTCGGTGTCATGGCATAGCGCTATGAAACCGTAAGGGCCGATCGACATCTTCTCCTTCTCGATCCGTCCGCCAGCCTCGGTGGCCCTGGCTGCTTCAACGGCGCAGTCCTTGCAGCTGAAGTAGACCAAGGTGCCGGCCATGCCCTGCGGCACGCCCGCCATGTGCACCAGCGCCCCCATGGCGCCACCATTCTGTGGACCACCGGGGAACGCCATCATTTCCAGGTCCATACCGCTTGGAGCCTGGAGCGGGCTCAACGCAATGCCGAGCGTCTTCTCGTAGAACGACTTTGCACGCGCCATGTCGGCGACATAGATCTCGAACCAGACGACAGGGTTGTAGTCCATGCTGGCGTTCTCCTCTGCGAGCGGTAAAGCAATTCCCTCCCAGTATAGTATGAGCCCGTCCTCTCCCCGTCACGGGATTTGACGACAACGCGGCCGCGGGCCGCCACATCGAGGCCCGCGGCCGATTCCGCTACGCCGCCTCGTGGGCGTGTTGGGCGAGCACATGGTCGGCGAGCTTGCCGGTCAGTTCGGCGAGATGATCGAACTTGGCGGTGAAGGAGCCGACGCCGGCCGTGGCCGAGCGCAGCTCGACGATCAGATCCTCCATCTCGGAAGCGGGAATGTGGGCCTGCACCACGTCCCAGCCGGGCCAGCCTTCGCGCGCGTCGAAGCCGAGGATCTGGCCGCGACGCTGCGGGATCATGCCGTTGATACGAGCCGTGGCATCCGATGGCACTTGGATGTCGACCGCCATGATCGGCTCCAGCAGCACCGGCTGGCACTTGGGCATGCCCTCGCTCATGGCGATGCGCGCGGCCTGCCGGAAGGCCATGTCGGAGGAATCGACAGTGTGGAACGAGCCGTCCTTCAGCGTCACCGCCACGTCGACGACCGGGAAACCCAGCGGGCCGCGCTGCAAGTAGTCTTCGACGCCGATCTCGACGGAGGGGATGAACTGCTTGGGAATGGCGCCGCCAGTGATCTTCTCGGAGAACTGGAAGCCGGAGCCGCGCGGCAACGGCTCGATGTCGACCAGCACGTCGCCGAACTGGCCATGACCGCCCGACTGCTTCTTGTGGCGGCCACGGATCTCGATGCTCTTCCGGATCGTCTCCTTGTAGGGGATGTGGCGCCGCTCGCGGACCACCGGCACGGCGAACTTGCGCTCGAGCCGCTCGAGTGCCACCCGCATGTGCATCTCGCCCTGGCCGAGCAGCAGCATCTGATGCGTGTCCTGGCTCTGGCGGACTTCGAGCGAGGGGTCTTCCTCGATCAGCTTGGCGACAGCACCGGTCAATTTGACCTCGTCCTTGCGATCCTTGAGGCCGAGGCCGACGCCG
>JBGANK010000035.1:0-34629 GCA_044222395.1 Hyphomicrobiaceae bacterium
AATGATCGCGCAGAAGACGGCGAGGAGCCAGGACCGACGTGCGAGCCAAGCATCCTTGTGGCGTGCGAGCGTCTTGAGTTTCGGGAAAAATTCAGTTCTCAAAGCTGGTTCAATCCAGGTGAAGAGGCGGGGGCTATGGCCTATTCTGCCGACGCCTGCCACAGCGTTGAACGACGTGTTTCTTGCTCCCATGACGCGCCCTGACCCAGTGGTCAAGGTCTTGACCTGGAGGTGGGACTGCAAGTAGCGCGTGGTCAGCAAATATGACGGCCGTGCGAATAACCGGACGTGCCCGCGATTGCCTCATTCAAGGACCCTTGCACCATGCATGACGACAACAGCGGACAGGACGGCAGCAGCAAATCGCCACAGGCGGCTGACGCGACGCTGACGGTTCATCTCGGCCGCGATCCGGTCGCCCAGCTCGGTTTCGTCAATCCGCCGGTCTATCGCGGCTCGACGGTCCTGTTTCCGACGCTCGAAGCCCTCAAGACGCGCAGGCAGCCCTACACCTATGGCCGCCGGGCGACGCCGACGACGACGGCGCTGACCGACATGCTGGCGCGGCTGGAGGGTGGCGCGATGACGATCCTGACGGGCTCGGGCCTGCAGGCGGTGACATCGGCGATCCTCGCCTTCGTGGAAGCGGGCGACAGCATCCTGATGGTCGATACCGTCTACCAGCCGACGCGCACGTTCTGCGACACGGCGCTGAAGAGGATCGGCGTGACGACGGTCTACTACGATCCGCGGATCGGCGCAGACATCACCCGGCTCATCACACCCAAGACGCGCCTCATCTATACCGAGAGCCCGGGTTCACAGACGTTCGAGATGCAGGACATTCCGGCAATCGCCGCGGCCGCGCGTGCGGCCGGCATCTGGCTCTTGATGGACAACACGTGGGCGAGCCCGCTTTATTTCAAGGCGTTCGCGCATGGTGTCGACGTATCGATCCATGCGGCGACGAAATACATCGTCGGCCATGCCGACGCGATGCTGGGCGTGGTGACGGGTAACGATCGCGCGGCGCCCTATCTCAACCGCATCAAGGAGGCACTCGGCACGTCGCCGGGTTCGGAGGAGACCTTCCTGGCATTGCGAGGACTCCGCACGCTCGATGTCCGGCTCGAACGCCATCACGAGTCGGGGCTGGCGATGGCCCGGTGGCTGGCCAAGCGACCCGAAGTTCGCCGCGTCCTGCATCCGGCGCTCGAAGGCGATCCCGGCCACGGCATCTGGAAGCGCGATTTCCTTGGTGCGTCGGGATTGTTCGGCGTGATCCTCGAGCCTGTCTCGGAAAAGGCGCTGGCGGCCTTCGTCGATCACTTAAAGCTGTTCGGGATGGGTTACTCGTGGGGCGGCTACGAGAGCCTGATCCTTCCATTCGATCCCAGGCCCTACCGAACCGCGGTTCCGTGGACCGAGACGGGCGTCGCCTTGCGCCTGCACATCGGCCTTGAGGATATCGAGGACCTGAAGCGCGATCTCGATGCCGGGTTCGCGCGCATGAAGGCGGCGGTGTGAAGGGCCTCAGGGTGGCTTTCACTCGGCTGAGAGGGAAGCGGCCGACCTGATCGATTGAGCGATCAGCGCGGTCATTTCAGGAAACGCGCCGACCGGCCCGGTGTAAGTGATCGCGCCATCGAATTTGCCGATCGCCTCCGGAACGTCCTCGGCGGCGTGCAGGCCATCGCCGTTGAAGAAGCCGACAACGACGGTCGGGCGCGTGTCAGCCAACACTTCCTCCTCCAGAAATGGTGCCTCCTCGAGAAACGCCGTCGCAACTCCAGCGAAGCCACCCAGCTCGCGCAGGCAGGCAGCCACCGCCTCGGTCGCCTCGGCTGAGGCCCGCGCCACCTTGGAGCCATGACCGACCAGGAGCAGCCGGCTGTCGGTGGCAGCCGCTCCCAACTCGGTGGCGGCCTGTAGTGCTCTCGTCTTAATGATCGCTGGTATGTCTGCGGCCATACCCAATGGCGGCAGAACGCGGCAGCGCTCGCTCAGCCCGACATCGGCGATGCGCTTGGGTATCTTGACGTTGACGAAGTATCCCGGCGCCATGAAGAAGGGATAGATCAAGATCGGCCCCGCCGTTTGCGAAGCCACCGCGGCGAGTGCGCTTTCCAGTGTCGGCTCGCCGCTCAGCACGCCTGCCGCTATTGCAATTTCAGGCAGTTCGGCCGTCGCGGCCTCGGCATGGCCCTTCAGGATGGCGTTGGAGAACGCGCCGCCGCGCTCGCCGTGGGCGACGATGACAGCGGCGGCAAGGGTGCTTGGCGACACTTTCTTATCCATGATCCAATCCGGCAAATCCGTCTTCTCGCCTGAAAAGGGCAGCCCCCTGCCCTACGCTGACCCCAAGATGGCTTTCACCGGGTTCGGGCGCAAGGCACGTGCGCGGCATTTGGGGCTTTGGGTGCCCCTCTAGCGTTGGTGCACGAGGTGACGGCCCCCCCGCAACAGCCCCGTCAACCATTCTTTCAGCCGGCTGTGCTCTGATTTGATTTGGTGGACGGACTTGCACCACGCGATGCGGGCCTCCCGACCGAGGGAAAGGTGCCGGACCATGATCGAATTCATGCGTTCCGCAACAATCGTAATGATGGGTGCAGTCGTCATTTCGGCCGGCGTTTTCGTGCTGATCTATGGCGCGTGACACTCGTTAATCTGCCATAAAGGCGGGCCGCCGCGTCAGGCGCGGCGGATCGGTGGCGGCTGTTGCCAGGATCTTGCGAAGCACGCACGCAGGCGCCACTTTAGGGACATCTCTGGCGAAAGAGGCCCTCCGGTTGCCGCTCGATACTCTTACGACTTCCGCCTCCGACGCGCTGCGCTCCGCCGGCAGCTATGTTG
Source organism: Hyphomicrobiaceae bacterium (assembly GCA_044222395.1). Classification (GTDB taxonomy): domain Bacteria; phylum Pseudomonadota; class Alphaproteobacteria; order Rhizobiales; family Hyphomicrobiaceae; genus JAEUMD01. The sequence continues at coordinate 2,857 of JBGANK010000035.1, forward strand.
CCAATCTGATGACGCCGACGCTGCGGCTGGGTGTCACTGGCTTGTCGCGTGCCGGAAAGACCGTCTTCATAACCTCCCTCGTGCGTAATCTGGTGGTTGGCGGACGGCTGCCGTTCTTCAAGCCACATGCCGAAGGCCGGATATTGCGGGCCTACCTGCAGCCCCAACCCGACGACGCGGTGCCGCGTTTCGACTACGAGCGCCACCTGCAATCGCTGTCTGGTGATCCGCCGGAGTGGCCAAGCTCGACACGCCGCATCTCGGAACTGCGCGTCACCATTGAATATGAGCCGATCAAATCGGTTCGGCGCCTGATGGGCCCTGCGCGGCTCAATGTCGACATCGTCGACTATCCCGGCGAGTGGCTGACCGATCTCGGCCTCCTGGAAAAGAGCTATGGTGCGTGGGCGGCCGAGGCCAAGGCACATGTGCAGGGCCATCGCGAGGGCGAGGCGGCCAAATCGTTCCTGGCTTTCGTCGAGAAGCTCGAATCTACCGGCGCAGCGGGACAGGACGAGGAGCAGATCGCGCTCGAAGGCAGCAAACTGTTCACTGCCTACCTCAGTGAGGTCCGTGGCACCAATGGTGGCATCGCCACGCTGTCGCCTGGACGCTTCCTGATGCCGGGCGACCACGAGGGCTCGCCGCTGCTGACCTTCTTCCCATTCGCGGTTACGCATGTCGCCGCGGATGCCAAGACGCTGCTGGGACTGCTCGAGCGGCGCTACGAGAGCTACAAAGCGCACATCGTGCGGCCGTTCTTCCGCGACCATTTCAGTCGTATCGACCGGCAGATCGTGCTGGTGGATGCGCTCGGAGCCATCAACGGCGGTGCGCGCGCTGTTGGCGACCTGGAGCAGGCGCTGGAAGGCGCGCTCAGGGCATTCCGCCCCGGCATGAATTCCTGGCTCTCCTCATTGCTGTCGCATCGCGTCGACCATCTTCTGTTTGCAGCAACCAAGGCCGATCATCTCAACCACACCGATCACGACCGGCTCGAAGCGCTGCTGCGCCACATCACCGACCGCGCCATCACGCGGGCCGAGACTGCGGGGGCGGAGGTCCAGGTGATGGCGATTGCGGCATTGCGGGCAACGCGGGAAGCCGAAGCAAAGGTCGGCGGCGAGCGGCTCGCCTGTATCGTCGGCACGCCGTTGCCGGGTGAGACAATCGACGGCCGCGTGTTCGATGGACGCACCGAGGCGGCGATCTTTCCGGGCGACCTGCCCGATGACCCGGCGCAGGAACTGGCACAGCTGGATACTGGAGCTGCCTCAAAAAGGCAGATCGACGTCGTCAGGTTCCGGCCGCCGCGGCTCGCCTTGGCCGCCAGCGACGGTCATCCCGTCGCTATGCCGCACATCCGGCTTGACCGGGCGCTTGATTTCCTGCTCGGAGACCGCATCAGATGACATCGCCTGAGAACCGGCGCCGGCCACGTGTGTTCGCGCCTGACGATCCTTCGCTGGAGCTGAACGCGGCGCCGGAGGCACTCCCGGCGCCTGAACCTGTTGTCGAGGCCGCCGACAGCGCCACTGACACTGCGTCGCCGCGGCGGCCAACCGCCGCCGACCTGAAACGCGGGTTCGGCTGGGGCGGACTGCTGCTTTCTGCCCTGACTGGCCTCGCCATGCTGGGTATTGGCGCGTGGTTTGCGCGCCTCGTCTCGGCTGCGCTCGCGCGTGACGACCTGGTCGGCTGGACGGCCTATGTGCTGATGATCGTGGCGGCGGTTGCTGCTGCTGTACTGGTGGTGCGGGAACTCATCGGTTTTGCGCGCCTGTCACGGCTGGCGCGAATCAAGAGCGACGTCACCCAGGCAATCGAGGCAGGCGACGTCGAGACCGAGCGCATGGTGGTTCGTCGGATCAGTGCGCTTTATGCCGACAGGGACGATGTGAAGTGGGGGCTCGCCCGATTCCGCGAGCACGAACGCGATGTTCACGATGCCGGCGCGCTGCTCGCTTTGGCAGAACGCGAAATGGTGGCGCCGCTCGACGGCGAGGCGCGGCGGACGATCCTGACGTCTGCGAAGCGGGTCGCCGTCGTCACAGCGATCTCGCCGGTCTTCGTGTTCGCGATCCTCTATGTGCTGATCGAGAACGTGCGCATGCTGCGGGGGCTCGCCACGCTCTACGGCGGCCGGCCAGGACTGCTCGGGGCGCTGCGGCTCGGGCGCATGGTGATCACGCACATTATCGCCACCGGCGGCGTCGCCATGACCGACGATCTGGTCGGGCAGTTCCTCGGACAGGATCTCGTGCGAAGGTTGTCGCGGCGCCTTGGCGAAGGCGTATTCAACGGCGCCCTTACCGCCCGCATCGGCGCCGCGGGCATAGAGGTGTGCCGGCCGCTGCCGTTCCTGGAGGCAACGCCGATCCGGGTGCGCGATCTGGTCGGCGAAGTCGTTCGCTCGATGCGCAAGGGTAGCACCCCCGGAGAAGCCACAGACGAGGCAACGTCCCGCCCTAGCCGCATCAGCAGATGATGCGGGTGGTACTGCCGGCCTATCCAGCTGCGCTCCCACCTTGGGCGCTCCCCGAGCGTGCTCAATCCGCCACAGCAGACGGTTCGCACGTGGGATGGCGGTGCCCCCGGCCATGACAGGACCGCTCATTCGATGGCAGTAATCCGTTCCAGGTCACTGGTAACGTGTCTGTTCGTGGGAGTTGCTCAGACGATGGAAACGGGGATGCTGCAGGAAGGCGTGCTGGTCCAGGCGATCATCGACACGCGCACGCAGATCGATTTCATCTGGCAGGTGTTCATCACCGTTCACATCGCGCTGTTCGCGCTGATCTTCCTCTACAACGAGGCGGTCGACACCTGGAACATGATGGCGCGTTTCGTAGCGCTGGTGGGCGTCGCCATCTTCGACTGGATCAACGGCAAGGCCCTCGTTTCGACCTACCTGCTGCTTGACGCCATGCAGGACCAGTACCGGGTCCTTTATGGTCAGGTAGAGCGGTTCCAGCCCAAGTTCTACGAACACTTTGTTTTGGCTCAGTATGCGGATCGCCCCAACATGGTGCTCATCACACATGGAATGGCGTTCGTCGTGGTGTTTGTCGTTCTCATTGCTCGCAATATGATCCACCAGGCGAAACGATAGCTTTGAGAACCAACATCTTTTCCACAACATATTGTTTTGTCTTACAAAAGCCAATTGCGGCACAAATTACCAGCAGTTTCGCACAAACCCTTGCGTTGCATAGGCGCCACTTGGGTCCTGCAATCCACAGGTGGAGTCCTCGATACCCATTTCGCTTGCCATTTGCTTCTGGTTAATTCTTGGGCGAGGCGGTGATTCGAGTTGTAGCTCGGATAGCGCTGATCATGCGTCGCGGGGGGGCCGTTCCGGCAGCCGCGTAGAAGTTTGCAGACGGGAGTAGGTAAAAATGAAGAAGTACAGTCTCAGCGCTGCATTGGCCGCTGGTCTGCTCGCGAGCGGGCTTTCGGTGAGTAGTGCACAGGCAGCGGATCTCGGAGGGAACTGCTGCGCCGACCTCGAAGAGCGCATCGCTGAACTCGAGGCGACCACGGTCCGCAAGGGCAATCGCAAAGTTTCGCTGACGATCTCCGGCTGGGTCGCCGAGCAGGTCATGTACTGGGACGACGGCCGTGAGAGCAACGTCTACGTGACGGGCCTCGGCACGACGCTCGCCAGCCATTTCAAGCTGTCGGGATCGGCGCAAATCTCTCCAGGCTGGTCGGCCGGATATGTACTGCATGTCGAGGTCGGTACTGCAGACCCGCTGACGGATCTCAACCAGAATAAGGACGACGGTGGTCCGGGCATCAACGCGCACCAGTCCTACTGGTTCATCAAGAGTGAGCAGCTTGGAAAGTTGTCGGTTGGTAAGCAGTCGCCTGCATCCGACAACACCGCGATCCTCGTCGATGGTTCGGGTTCGCTCGTTCCCGCAAACTGGGTGATGTTCGACAACCAAGCCTTCTTCCTGCGCAAGAACGGTTCCGCAGTTGCCGGCAATCCAACGTGGGGTGATTTGGCGCACTGCGGATCTTGGGGAACGGGTGCACTGGGCGCTGCTGGCGACTGCGGTGGTTTCGCGGGTCCTCAGAACGTCGTGCGTTACGACTCGCCTTCGTTGGCTGGCTTCTCGGTCAGCGCCTCGTGGGGCGAGGATGACATGTGGGATGTCGCTGCTCGCTATGCTGGTGAGTTCGGCGGCTTCAAGCTCGCGTTTGCCGCGTCGTACTTCGAGCAAACCGATACCAGCAATACAACCGGTCACGACAAGGGATCGTACTGGCAGGCTGGCGCCTACATACAGCATGTGCCAACGGGCCTGTTCGTCTACGGCGCTTATGGTGCGGATGTCGATACGCCCGTATCGTACCAGCTTGAAGGTGAGTCCTGGTACGTCAAAGCGGGTATCCGTCAGCGCTGGACGTCGCTGGGCCACACGGTGCTCTACGGTGAGTACGGCCAAAAGAATGATGCACTGGACTGTGCAAAGTTCGCTTGCCTTGGCGACAGCGGCGGATTGGCTACGGGCAGCCAGTTGACGCAGTGGGGCCTTGGCGTGGTGCAGGAGATCGATGCTGCCGCAATGTCCATCTGGCTCAGCTACCGGCATTTCGAAGCTGATTTAGACTGCTCGGCAGCGTGCAGCGATGGTGCAGGACACACCGGCTTGCATCACTCCTACGACGACATGCACATCGTTAAGTTTGGCGCTCTGATCAACTTCTGATCACTGGCACCACTTACTTACTCCTAACTTCCCTGAGGCCGCCCATCCGGGCGGCCTCTTTCGTTTTCGTGCAGTGTGCCTGGTTTCGTGCGGAGCTCTTCTCTTGAGTTGCCGTGTCGCGAAGACGCTTTGACAGGCCGCTGCGGCGCCGCCGATGCATGAAGGGCCGGAAGTTTGAAATGCTGTGGCTTGATGGCGCTGCGGAGGGTGGGGCGAAAAGTTCTGCGGAGGCTGCGGTGGAAGGAATGCTCATCGATGAGCTTTCGGCGCGCGGGGCGGGGGCGATCGCGGCGTTGACCTTGAATGCCGCAAAACAAGTGTGGTTATTTTGTCGCTAAAGGTGGTGATACGCCTCGTTCGCCCGGCGAACGTCCGTTCCCAACGCAAGTTTTTCACGGTCTTCCACCGGGTTTGAACAGGCATTTCATAACAACTGCTGAGCTCACTCCGACAGTCGTCCAGATGCCTCTCAGTCCAGTTTTTTATCGATATTTCAATATAATAGATCGCATTTCGAGGTGCGTTTCGCTGACTGTTGCTCCGCGTGCGCGTGGCCCGACCGCCACAGCCCACCGCCTCGCGACGTCCGCGAGGCCAGCGCGATTGTTAGGCAATCGAGAATCACAGAACCTCCGGGTCAAGCGGCCACTGGGGGGATTCCTACGCCGCGCCGATTGAGAGGGCGCTCTGCAAGTCGCGTTCAGTTCTGTGTCCGCCGTCTTGATGCCAACGCAGATTGGGAGAAGACTAATGAGAAGACATAGCCTGGGCGCGCTCGTTGCCGCCGGTCTGCTCGCGGGCGGACTGACGACCAGCGCCTCCGCCGCCGACTTGGGCGGCAACTGCTGCGCCGATCTCGAGGAGCGCATTGCAGAACTCGAAGCCACCACGGTCCGCAAGGGCAACCGCAAGGTGTCGCTGACGATCTCCGGCTGGGTCGCCGAGCAGGTCATGTACTGGGATGACGGCACGGAGAGCAACGTCTACGTGACGGGCCTCGGCACGACGCTCGCCAGCCACTTCAAGCTGACCGGCCAGGCCACCATCGCTCCTGGCTACCAGGCAGGTTACGTGATCCACGTCGAAGTGCCGAATGCGGACCCGCTGACGCACCTCGACCAGAATCACGATGACGGCACGATCGGCATCAACGCGCATCAGTCCTACTGGTTCATCAACTCGGACCACTACGGCAAGGTGTCGGTTGGTAAGCTGTCGCCGGCATCTGACAACACCGCCATCCTGGTCGACGGCTCGGGCTCGCTCGTTCCTGCCAACTGGGTGATGTTCGACAACCAGAACTTCCTGGTGCGCAAGAACGGTGTCAATACGGGGCTCACCTGGGGTGATTTCGCTCACTGCGGCTCGTGGGGTACTGGTGGTCTGGGCGCCGCGGGTGACTGCGGTGGCTTCGCTGGCCCGGGTAACTACATCCGCTATGACTCGCCGGCGTTCGGTGGGTTCTCGGTCAGCGCCTCGTGGGGCGAGGACAATGCATGGGATATCGCCGGCCGCTATGCTGGCGAGTTTAACGGCATCAAGCTCGCGATCGCTGCGTCGTACTTCAACCAGAACGATACCAGCAACACCCTTGGCAATGACGAGGGTTCGTACTGGCAGATCGGCGCCTACGTCCAGCACGTTCCGACCGGCCTGTTCGTGTACGGTGCCTACGGTGCGGACATCGACTCTCCGGTTTCCTTCCAACATGACGGGGAGTCCTGGTACTTCAAGGCTGGTCTGCGCCGGAAGTGGATGTCTCTCGGTCACACCGTCATGTACGGTGAGTATGGCCAGAAGAACGATGCTCTGGATTGCGGCGCGGTGTCGTGCCTTGGCGGTGGTGGCTTGGCCACCGGCAGCGAGCTGAATATCTGGGGTCTTGGTGTGGTGCAGGAGATCGATGCGGCTGCCATGTCCTTGTGGCTCAGCTATCGCCACTTCGACGCCAGCTTCGACTGCTCTGCGGCTTGCGGCGATGGCGCAGGAAATGTGGGCCTGAGCCACTCCTTCGACGAAATGCACATCGTCAAGTTTGGCGCTCTGATCAACTTCTGATCTCGTCGCTCAATCTCTGAAACATGAGGAGGCCGCCCAATCGGGCGGCCTCTTTCGTTTGTGGGGCGCGGCGATGAGCTGATAGACTTGCAATAAATGGACTTGTCATGGTCGGGCATTTCGCGATCATCCAGGCTACAACCGCGGTTGGCATGCACTGCTGACTGGTTCCTCGGGACAAACCCGAGGATGACATTTGTGCCCAGTGAGGCGCCATGTTCGCCACCTTCTTTCACGAGCTCAAGGCCGCGAAGATCCCGGTCACACTCAGGGAGTACCTGACGCTGATGGAAGCGTTGCAGGCCGATCTCGCCGGGCGCCGCGTCGAGGACTTCTACTATCTGGCGCGCGCGGCTTTGGTGAAGGACGAGCGGCATCTTGATCGTTTCGACCAGGTGTTCGGCCATGTCTTCAAGGGGCTCGAGCTGATGAGCGAGGCGGCGGAGGTGAAGATCCCCTCCGAGTGGCTGCGCGCGATCTCGCAACTGCATCTCACCGACGAAGAAAAGGCGCAGATCGAGGCGCTCGGCGGCTGGGAGAAGATCATGGAGGAGCTGCAGAAGCGCCTGACGGAACAGAAAGGGCGCCATTCCGGCGGCAACAAGTGGATCGGCACCGGCGGCACGTCGCCTTACGGAGCCTATGGCTACAATCCCGCCGGCATCCGCATCGGTCAGAAGGAAGGCCGCAACCGGCGCGCCATCAAGGTGTGGGACAAGCGTGAGTTCAGGGACCTCGACGACCAGGTCGAGATCGGCACCCGCAATATAAAAGTGGCGCTGCGGAAGCTCCGGCACTTCGCGCGAACGGGTGCGGCCGAGGAACTCGACCTCGACGACACCATCCGTTCCTCGGCGCACAAGGGCTACATCGACATCAAGATGCGGCCCGAGCGGCACAACGCCGTCAAGGTGCTGATGTTCTTCGACGTCGGCGGTTCGATGGACTGGCACATCAAGGGCGTCGAAGAGCTGTTCTCGGCGGCACGCAGCGAGTTCAAGCACCTCGAATACTACTACTTCCACAATTGCCTCTATGAGAGCGTGTGGCGCGACAACGAGCGGCGTTGGTCCGACAAGACACCCACATGGGACGTGCTGCATACCTATCCGTCCGACTACAAGGTGATCTTCGTGGGGGACGCTTCGATGAGCCCCTACGAGATCAGCCACGCCGGTGGGGCGGTCGAGCATATGAACTCCGAATCCGGAGCCACATGGATGCAGCGCGTGACGTCGATCTATCCGCATGCGATCTGGCTCAATCCGGTGGCGGAGACGCACTGGGGCTGGACGCACTCCATCGGCATGATCGGACGACTGATGGGTGGCCGAATGTTCCCGCTCACGCTTGATGGCCTGGACCGGGCGATTCGCACGCTGATGCGCTAACTGGGGAGTGGTGAGTGGTCGGTCGTGGTTGTTGGGGCGGTATTTTTGGAAATCGGCAGAACGGGTGACGAAAGACGCCAGTAACCGGCCCTGATTGCAGCGATTTGGCGTGTTCCTTGTGTTGCAGATCGGCCCTTATCGGATCGCCGTCCACATGCCGCATTGGTGTGCAATTGACGCGCGGTGCCTGCCGCGCAATTGTCGCCGTGGGGACAGAGGGATTCCGAGAGACGACTATGAGAACCGTTCTTGCGACCGTATTGTCGGTGTGTGCGGCGGCTGCGCTTGGGGCATGCTCGGGCGGGCCAGGTCTGCCTTCTCTGTCGACGGGCTCTCTCACCGGCAACGAGCAGCAACCGGCTGCCACTGCGGCAGCGACCCCGGCTCCTGCGGCCCAGACCGAGGTCAAGAACGATCCGACGCAGCGTGCCTTCCAAGTCGGCTCGACCTCGGCCAGAGCGGTCAAGTGCGGCTTCAACTTCGACCCAGCCAAACTGAAGCAACAGTTCCTTGCCGCCGAAACCGCGCAAGGCACCCAGGTTGCCGACATGGGCAAGGTCGAGAAGATCTATGACGTGTCCTACAACGGCATCGCGCGCGGCATCTCCGGCCAGGATAACTACTGCAACGAGGCAAAGACGAAGGAGATCAAGACAGATCTCACGCGTCATCTGGCCGGCGACTACACACCGCGCGCGCAAAAGAAGGTCGCCGTCAAGGAGGAGGGATTCTTCTCGGGCCTCTTCGATGGCAGTGGCGACGTCAGCAGTGGTCCCAAGATGGGCACCGACGAGTGGTGGGAGAAGCAGCGCGAGAAGGTGGGCCGATAGGGCCAAGCCTGTGCTGCTGATGCGAACCACGTGAGCCAGATCCTGCTGCTCGAAACATTGGTCAAGCTGGTTTGCGGACTGGCTCTCGTGGTGGCGCCGCTCAGTGTCATCAAGCTGCTCGGTCTGCCCTGCCCTCCTACAGGTTTCTGGCCGCGCCTTGCGGGCAGCCTCCTTATCGGTCTTGCGGCCGCCACCTTCATCGAGCTCAAGCTGCCGGGCTCTCACGGCCTCGGGCTCTATGGCCTCATCGCGATCAACCTGATCGCGGTCGCCGTGCTGGTCGGCATGTCGATCGCGAACGCAGGCGCATCGACGCGGCGCGGTGAAGCGGTGCTGTGGATTTCCGTCGCGATCGTGATGACACTGGCGCTGGCCGAAATCGCCGTGATCTGAGCCAACGGGCTCCGCCCCCGGCGAAAGACCTGAAGGGCGACCGCTGCGATCGTCTGATGGCACGCGGATTGCTGCACTTGCCGGCGAACTCCAGATCGACCCGGAAAGCGTGACCATGATCGCAACGTTGAGACCGTTAGAGCGTGGCTTGGCGCGCGGAGCTGCCCCAGAATGGCACGGTCCGATCGACGACGTGACCGTGGCAGGGATCGGCCGGCCGGCGACCCAGGCCGGCGGCGACATCGGCCTCAAGGTCGTCTCAACACGCGCCGGACTTGAATGCCTGGAAGTCGAATGGAACGCGCTGTTCGCCCGCGCCGCACGCGATATGCATTTGTTCCAGTCCTTCAACTGGATCTGGCATTGGGCCAATCACTTCCTTTTCGCGCGGGGCACGGACGGCGAGAGCAGTGGCCTCTACATTGTGACGGCGCGCGTCAATGGTCGCCTCGCCATGGTGTGGCCGATGCATCGGCAGCGGACGGCGGGCCTCACTTTGCTTACATTCGCAGGCGAGCCTGTCGGTCAATATGGTGACCTCCTGCTCGATGGCGCGGGCCAGGGCGAACGCGTCCTGGAGCGGGCCTGGGACTTCGTTGTCGAGCACGCCAACGCGGATGCCATTTCCTTGCGCAACGTGCGGGCAGATTCCAACATCGCAGCGTTGCTCGCCCATGTCGGCGCTCGCGTCACCGAGCGGCAAGTGGCCCCTTACCTCGATCTTGCCTCGGCGCCAGACTTTGCAACCTACGAGCAGCGGTTCTCCTCCAAGGCTCGCAAGAACCGCCGCCGCCTGCTGCGGCGCTTCGAAGAACGCGCGCCGGCCAGCATCTCCAGGTTCGAGGCAGGTGAGCGTGCTGGCGAACTCGCCACGCTTGCCATCTCGCTGAAACGAGCCTGGCTCAAGGATCGTGGGCTTTATTCGCGGGCCCTCACCAACCCGAACTCCCGTCGCTTCTTTGCTGCCGTAGCCAGTGACGACAAGCGGCCGGTGGGTGTGAGCGTCGTCAGCCTCCAAACGCGCGGTGAGGCTGCGGCCATCGAGGTGGCCTTCGATTGCAAGGGGCGGCGCGCGGTGCATCTCATCGTCTACGCGCTCAAGTACGAAAACGCCAGTGCCGGCCAGCTGCTGATCGAGCAGAGTGTGCGCAATGCCTTCGACATGGGGCTTGGTACTTACGACCTACTGGCGCCGGGCGATGCCTACAAGCTGGAATGGGCGGACGGCTGCGTCGACGTGCTGAGCTATGCGGTTGGCCTGACGGCCCGCGGCCGCATCTATGCCGCAGCCTATCTCGGGCAAGGGCGGCGGCTTCTGAAGAAGACCGTCAACACGGCAACCCGACTCATGCGCCGGCTTTCGGCCGGCGATCGGGTGCAGCGCGGCTGATACACCTGCTGTGTGCGACGTCAGCGGACGCCGAGTTTCTTTTGCAGGCTCGATGACGAGGTCGTGTACTGGAACAGCACCTTCTTGCCCGGATAGACGTACTGGTGGGCCTTCTGGGCCATCAGCGCCGCCTCATGGAAGCCTGACAGGATCAGCTTCAGTTTGCCGGGATAGTGGTTGATGTCGCCGATGGCGAAGATGCCGGGTTCGCTGGTCTCGAATTTCTCGGTGTCGACTGGGATCAGGTTCTCGTGAAGATTGAGGCCCCAGTCGGCAATAGGTCCAAGTTTCATTGTTAGACCGAAGAATGGGAGCATGGTGTTGATGGCAACGCGCTCCTCGCCTTCCTTGGTCTTGACGGTCGCGCCATCGAGCCAGCCATCCTTGCCGTGCAAAGCGGTGACCTGGCCGATGATGAGGCGCATCTTCTTGTCGGCCACCAACTGGCGCATCTTCTCCACCGAATGGGGTGCGCCACGGAATTCGTCGCGCCGGTGCAGCAGTGTGATCGACTTGGCGACCGGGTGCAGGTTGAGCGTCCAGTCGAGTGCGCTGTCGCCACCGCCGACGATCAGCACGTCCTTGTCCGTGAACTCGGCCATCTTGCGCACCGAGTAGAAGACGGACCTGCCCTCGTAGGATTCGATACCGTCGAGCGGCGGGCGCTTTGGCGTGAAGGAGCCGCCGCCTGCGGCGATGACGACAACCTTCGCCGTGAATTCGGTTCCCTGGTCGGTGACAAGGCGGAAATGATCACCCTCGCGCTGCAAGGTGTCGACGCGCTCACCAAGATGGAAGGTGGGTGCGAACGGCTTGATCTGCTCCATCAGCTGATCGGTCAGCTGCTGGCCGGATACGATCGGGATCCCCGGGATATCATAGATGGGCTTTTCCGGATAAAGCTCGGCGCACTGGCCGCCGACCTTGTCGAGGATGTCGATCAGGTGGGCCTTGACGTCGAGCAGCCCCAGCTCGAAGACGGCGAACAGCCCAACCGGACCTGCACCGATGATGACGACGTCAGTGGCGATGGCGCCGCCGCCTTGTGAGCCGTTCTGCGGGTTCTTCTCAAGCATCGGTGCACTCCCTTTGCCTCATGGCTCGACCGATCGCCTGGATGGGTCGACAGGCGATGCCTGTTTCCTAACCGCCCATGCGACTGGCAGCCGGCCCCGACGGCGCCATGACCTGCGATGCGCAGTTCTCAGTACTGCTTGGCCGGAACGCGCACGACAAGTCCGTCGAGGGCGTCGGTGACCTTGATCTGGCAGGATAGACGGCTCTCTTCGCGCACGTCGAAGGCGAAATCGAGCATGTCCTCCTCCATCTCCGAAGGCGTGCCGGTCTTCTCGCGCCATGCAGGGTCCACATAAACGTGGCAGGTGGCGCAAGCGCAGGCTCCACCGCACTCGGCCTCGATGCCAGGGACCTCGTGCAACTTGGCGGACTCCATGACGGTTGCACCGGTCTGCGCCTCGATGACCTGGCTCGTTCCATCGGGCTGTACAAAGGTGATCTTGGGCATGAGATTCGAGGCGGCTCCTCAGATCCTCGGGGATTTGGCGCGACGACCCGATGGCCGTCGCCTGGGCGGCGCGTGGAACGGGGCTGCTCAGGCAGCGCAGACTTAGTCGGATGAAACTACAAATTCAAGCCAACCGGAGGCCGCAGGTGCGATTGCTGCAAGCAATTTTGCGGCATTGCGATCATCCTTGTGGTGATCGCAATAGGTGGAAAACCGCGGGCGCCAACTCGACCGGCGTCAGGCGGACTGCTTCCATTGGGCCATGTAAGCGATGACCTCGTCCAAGGCGGCGCTGATCTCGGTCATGTGGCGGTAGAGATCTGCAGCTGTCGGATCAACCAGCCGTTCGCTTCTTTCGGCTGCCGCAGCGACGCGGGTCGCGCCAACCGCTCGCGCCGACCCCTTGAGCGTGTGATTGGCCGTAATCCAGGCTTCTGGATGAAAAGATCCTGGTGCGGTCAACTCTCGAATGCTGGCCAAGGTCCGGGGGGCCTCTCCCAGAAAAAGCTCCAGGATTTCAAGCTCGAGATGTCGATCCCCCAACGTGTAGCGGGCCAGATGCACGTGATCGATCGGAGATGCTGCGGAAGCGGCCGCCTGGGCTCGGCCGACAGCCTCACCAACAGCCTTGTACCGGCTCGCAAAACTGTTTCCATCCGAGAGCGGATCTGATGCTTGCTGTGCGGCTCGGGCGGTCATGATCGGCACGATCCTCATCCCCTCGGTTTGCCAGCGCATGTCGGCGGCGCAGGATGACGACTTTAGACAGATTGTGATAAGCCCAAGTAAAGACCCTGTGTAGAATGCGGACTTCTCTAACAACGATTTGACAATATGTGGAATTTTATTTCCACTTGGACATTGCGGGGTTGCAACCTTGGTTTTGCCCTAAAGCGGGTCTAGCCGGAGATTGAGTGTTCGCATGAAACCGGGGGGTTCGCGTTGCTGGGTGATGCGACGGCGCGGGCGGGGGCCATCCGAAATGCGGCTTTCAGGAACGTGGCCTCTTGCTCTAAGTTGATCGTGGGGGGACGCGCCACAACGTGCGCGCGAGATCAGGCGTTTCATGGCAAACGACACGGCAAACACAACGAAGCGCGCGAGCGACGCGACGAAGCCGGCGCCCGTTGCGGACGACGCCGGGGGCAATGACCCCAAGTCGCAAGACTCCCGAAAAGCCAACGCGAAAAAGGGCCAGAAGGCGAAGGGTGGCTCGTCGAAGTCGTCATCCGACTTGGCTGACTCTGCGACTGGAGCACCCACCTCCACAGTGATCCCGCCACCGCTTATCGGCGAGAAGGTCGTGATCAAGCCCGTGGAGACGAGCGAGACGCGCGCACCGTTGCCGTTTCCGGTTCACATCACCGATCTGGCGAATGCCAGCAGCAAGCGCGACGCGGGACCGCCGCCGCTGCCGGGACTCATGTCCGACGCCAATAAGCCGAAGTCGCCACCCGCGCGACTTCAGTCGGTCCCGCCGGAGCTTCCTGTTTCAAAAGGCAACGGCGGGCTCGCCACTGTGACGGCTTCGCCAGCCGCGGTGCCGCTGCCTGCATCGGTATCGTCATCAACAGGTTCGGCGGCGAAGCCCGCTGACACCTGGGGACGCCATGCGCTCGAGCCGAAGACTGCGGCGTCAACACCGCCGGCACAGACCTCAACGAACCAACCTTCCGCGCCTGTGCAAGCGGCACCAAAATCGGCCGGAGCGGGAAATCCACCAGTAACCGCGGCAACCGCAAATGCAGCTGCGCCGCGCCAGTCCGCGCCGCAGTTTCCTTCCAGCGGTACCGGAGCGGCCAGAAGCGCGCTTGCGTTTGCAGCTCCTGCGGGCAAGGCCGAAGCGGTATCGGCACGCGACACCAACGTCGCCAATGCCGGCATCATCGTCGAGGAAGAGGAAACAGTCACATCGGAGGACCGTCGCGTCGCCCGCCGCCGTGCCGCAGGGCCGGTCCGCGGCAAAGTGGCCGCCAACGACGATGCACCCTCGATCGGTGGCCTCATCTATGCGCTCGAGCAGAAGCCGTCCAACCGTGTCTATCGGCACGCGGCGATCGCAAGCGGTGTGTGGGCTGTCGCCGGCCTGCTGTTCGCCGTCATTTCACTTTCTTCGTCAGCCTCGATGTCGAGCTGGGGAACGGTGCTTGCCAATCCAACGACGTTCCTCACCGCGACGGCCATCATCGTTCCCATTGCGGTAATCTGGCTGCTGGCGCTGCTGAGCTGGCGGGCCGAGGAGTTACGTCTACGGTCCTCGACCATGACCGAGGTTGCGATCCGGCTTGCCGAGCCGGACCGGATGGCGGAGGATTCGATTGCCTCGCTCGGCCAGGCTGTGCGGCGGCAGGTCAGCTTCATGAACGAGGCGGTCGGACGTGCGCTCGGCCGTGCCGGTGAACTCGAAGCGCTCGTGCATAACGAGGTGGCGGCGCTGGAGCGCTCCTATGAGGAGAACGAGCGGCGCATCCGCGGCCTGATCAGCGAGCTTGCCAACGAACGGCAGGCGCTGACGTCGACATCGACGAGCTTCAACGAGACGCTGCGCACGTTGGGCCGCGAGGTGCCGACGCTGATCGAAAAGCTGTCGAACCAGCAATCGAACCTGTCGCACATCATCCACGGCGCCGGCGAGAACCTCAATCTGCTGGAATCGTCCCTGTCCAAGAACGTGGCTTCGCTGCAGAACGAATTGGGCGGGCGCACGAACGAACTCAAGGGCGTACTTGAGAACTACACCGGAGCGCTCGGCGAGGCATTGAGCAGCCAGGGTCAGCGTCTGCAGGCGATGCTCGATGATCGCTCGGCGCGGTTGAGCGGCACGCTCGGTGGCCGCACCGAAGACATGCAAAAGATGCTCGAGGCCTATACGGGCGCGCTGGCGCACGCACTCGGGCAGCGCACGGCGCAGATGCAGTCCTCGCTTGCCGACCACATGAAGATCGTCGACAGGGCGATCGCCAACCGTACCGCCAATCTGCAGGCGGTGTTCGAGGAATATGCGCGCGCGCTCGACACGACGCTGGCCAATCGCGCCGGCAGCTTCGATCTGAAACTGGTCGAGCGGACGCGGGCGCTCGATGCGGCATTCGACGAGCGCCTCAGGCTGTTCGACAACGCGATCCAGCAATCGACCCAGGCGATCGATGCGGCCGTCGATTCACGCGCGAAGGCGTTGACGGCGGCACTGGACAAGCACGCGCGGACCTTCTCGGAGAAGATCTCACGGCAGTCGCTCGACCTCGACGAGTCGCTCAATCGCGGCATCAACGCGGTGCGGCGGACAAGCGAGAACATCACGCGCCAGTCGCTGAAGGCGATCGAAAGCCTGGCCGGTCAGTCGGACATGCTGAAGTCGGTTTCGGAAAACCTCGTGTCGCAGATCGGTTCGCTGACCAACCGCTTCGAGGCGCAAGGTCAGACCATCTTGAGGGCCGCCAACGCGCTCGAAAGCGTCAACTACAAGATCGATTCCACCCTGCAATCGCGCCACGCCGAGCTTTCCGAAACGCTCAATCGGATGGTCGGAAAGGCTGACGAGTTCACGCAGCACGTCAAGGACTACTCGACGACCATCGAGGGCTCGCTGTCGGAAGCGGAGACTCGCGCGCTTGCAGCAGCCGAGCGGCTCAAGATCGGCACGCTGACACACCGCGAGCAAGCGTTGAGCGAAATCGAGCGCATGAAGTCGGATACCGATGCAGAAAGCGAGCGGGCGATCAGCGCTCTCAAGGAGCGGCTGTCGATGGTTTCGAGCGAGGTCGCGGCGCAACTCGGCTCGCTCACCGACAGCTTCTCGGAGACGTCGGAAGATGTGCGGCGGCGGGCCAAGCGTGTCGCCGACGAACTGGCGCTCGAGCAGGCGCGCATGCGGGAAGAAGCTGAACGCCTGCCGCACACGACACGCGAGTCGGCCGAAGCCATGCGCGCCGCGCTGCAGGATCAGCTCAGGGCCATCGACCAGCTTTCGAGCCTGGCATCACGCGAAGCACAGCGTCGCGACATCGGTCTGCCAGTGGCGCATGGCGGTGCATTGACGCCTGCCGGGGAATCGGCGGGCTACGATCGCGCAGGCGGCGGAACCGCGCGTCCTGCCGGACAAGAACAAGGCGCCGGCTCCGGCCGCAAACTCTCATCGCTCAGTGAGAGCCTGGCACAGGAGCTCGGCGCGCGCGGAGGCAACGCAAGGGGCACGCGCGGGTCCGCCAAGGATGACGACGGGTCACATTCCTCGTGGTCGCTGGGTGACCTGCTCAAGCGCGCGTCGGATGGCGATGGCGCCCAGACCAGCCAGCAGAGTGCCAATGCGCCGACGCAGACCTCACGCGCCGCTCAGAGCCTGCCCGCGCCAAATATGCCGGCAGCCGGAGCGCAGGATGCGTTCACGCTCGATATCGACGTGCTTTCCCGCGCGCTCGACGGCGCCACGGCGGCGGTCATCTGGCAAAGGCTGAAGGCGGGCCAGCGCGGCATCATGGTGCGCTCCATCTATTCGCCGGAGGGCCGCCGGGTGTTCGACGAGGTGGCCCGCCGCTATCCGGGCGATCCCAGCCTGCAGGGCACGATCAATCGCTACATCACCGATTTCGAGCGTATCCTGCGTGACACCGAGGCACGCGACAGCTCGGGTCGTCTCGCCCAATCGCACATGACCTCGACCATGGGGCGGGTCTATCTGTTGCTGGCTCACGCCGCCGGTCGCATCAGCTGAGTGGGCATGCGCGGCGCAGCGCTGCGTCTGAGGTCCGGCAGACCGCCGATGCCGCCCCCCTGCCCTGCTGCCTGCAATATACTGCCATGACATGAGCGCCATCCGGATCACCTGTCGAAGCGAGCGGCTACGTCTCAAAGAGCCATTCGTCATCTCGCGTGGCTCCAAGACACATGCCGAGGTGATCGTCGTGGAGGCACGCGATGAGACGGGGCATAAAGGCTGCGGCGAAGCGGTTCCTTATGCGCGCTACGGCGAAACCGTCGAGGGTGCACTGGCGCTGATCGAAAGTTATTCGGATGCGCTCGAGCAGCAAACGCTGCGACGCCAGCTGCCAGCCGGGGCGGCTCGCAATGCTTTGGACTGCGCGCTTTATGATCTGCAAGCCAAACAACAGAGGCGCCCGGCGCACCTGATTGCCGGGGTCGCGGATCTGAAGCCGGTCGAGACGGCCTATACGCTGAGCCTTGCATCGCCAGAGGCGATGGCTGCGGCTGCCAAGCGCGTGCCGCATCTGAAGCTTTTGAAGCTCAAGCTCGGTGGCGTCGGGGACGAGGATCGTCTGGCGGCGGTTCGAGCCGCGCGCCCGGACGCGCGCCTCATCGCCGATGCCAACGAGGCGTGGAGCGTGGACTTGCTCGTGCCGCTGATGGAAGCCGCTGCCGCGGTAGGCGTCGACGTGATCGAGCAGCCATTACCCGCGGGCGGCGATGGCGCGCTCGCCGCGATCAAGCGATTGGTGCCGGTGTGTGCCGACGAAAGCGCGCATACGGCCGGCGATCTTGCGGGGCTCAAGGATCGCTACGACGCGGTCAACATCAAGCTCGACAAGACGGGCGGGCTGACCGAGGCGCTCGCCATGCTGGAGGCTGCGCGGCGCCTTGGTTTTGATGTGATGGTGGGATCGATGGTGGCGAGTTCGCTGGCCGCCGCGCCTGCCCTGATCCTCGCGCAAGGCGCGCGGTGGGTCGATCTCGATGGGCCGCTCTTGCTTGCTGAGGATCGCGCGGATGGACTGACGATCCGCGACGGCTGGATCGAACCGCCGTCGCCGGCGCTGTGGGGATGAGGATAGGCGCTGGTCCGCTTGCGACGATCAACGTCACGATGTCTGCGGCGCCGGCTCGGGCTCATTACCTTCCCACAGCGGCCGGCCATCCCAGTGGCGTGCCAGCACGACCACCGCGGCGAGGCCGACGCAGGCGAGCATCGCCATGGCGAGGTAGGCGCTGCCGCCATAGCGCTCGTAGAGCGTGCCTGAGAGCAGTGTCGCTGCGCCTTGCAGGACGCCGGACGCCAGGGTGGCGTATAGCGCCTGCGCTGTGCCGCCTGCCGTCTCGGGGACGGCGCGGTTGATGAAGTGGATGGCGCCAAGGTGCGAAGCTCCGTAGGTGAGCCCGTGCAGGACCTGCAGCGGTACCAGCCAGTAAAGGCCAGGATCGGTGCTCATCGCTGCCCAGCGCACGACCGCGGCGGTGGCGCCGATCAGCATCAACAGTGCGGGGCCGAGCCGGGCGACGACGCGGCCGGAGACAGCGAACAGCGAAACCTCGGTCAGCACGCCGATGGCCCAGAGCGTACCGATCCAGGCCGAGGTGAGGCCGCCAGCGCGCCAGTGGATGGCACCGAAGGTGTAGAACATGGCGTGGGCGGCCTGGACCGTGCCAATGCCGAGCAGAAAAATCAGGAACACGCGATTGCCTGCGAGCCGCAGCACGGTGGTGCGGTCGATGCCGCGCCGGGGTGGGACGGGTGACGGCGGCGGCTCCAGCGCACCTGCCGCGGCGCGTGCGGTACTGCGGCGGTAGCGGGAAGTTTCGGCTCGTGCCTCGGGGAGCACGTAGGCGGCGGCGACGGTCGCCAGCGTGCCGGCAACGATCAGCCAGATGCCGACACCACGGCCGGCCCAGTCGATTGCGGCGCCGCCGGCGAAGCTCGCTGCGATGAATGACAGCGATCCCCAAAGGCGCATCTGACCGTAGTCGAGCCCCTGGCGGACGCCGGCAATGGCGATCGTCTCGGTCAGCGGCATGATGGTGAAGACGGCAATGGCCAGGATCAGCGCCAGCACAAGGATCGGCCAGAAGCCGACCATCTGCGACAGGATCAGCGTGGCTGCCAGCGCCAGCCAAGCAAGCCACGTGGTCATGCGTGCGTGGTTAGACTGCCGGTCGGCGACATAGGCCAGCGACGGCGTCGCGATTAGGCGCAGGAAGTAGGGTGCGGAGGTGACAACCGCGATCTCGCCGGGGGACAGACCACGCCACTCGAGCCACAGCGGCAGATAAGGCAGGTGGACACCGTAGATGAGGAAGAGGGCCGCGAAAAAGACGCTGACCCTCATTCCATAATCGGCGGACATGCGTTCCCACCCATTGCATCCGACCCTGTGTGCGGCCGCAGCCATTTTGCTTACGGCTGCGCCACACCACGGCAACGCGCGCCCTGATAGCACGGGCGTAATCCACAGCAAACGCCGAGAGGCCGCCGCGTGCCCCCGCTGCAACGGCGAATCACCTATCACTCATTTCTAGCAGATTGACGCAGACTCAGGACGTCGAGCCATGCCCGAAACATCGCCAATGCCACTCCACGACAGCGACACGGAATACCGGGCCATCGAACAGACTCTCTTGGAATCCGCGCGCGGGCGATGGTTCCTGGCGGAGCATGGCCGGCGAGCGCGACGCCTCGACATGGCGGTGCTGGAGGATGCCATCGGCCGGCTGTCGAGCTCGATCAAGCAGCCGCCCCCCGTGCTGGCGCTGTTGCGGCAGGAACTCGAAACCATGTCGGCCTTCATCAGTGATACGAAGGACCAGATGCTGGCCAAGTCCAAGCCCAAGCAGGGCCTCGTCTCGGCGGCGTCCGAGGATAGCGGCTCAGAGACGGGGCGCGCCAGCAGCAGTTTGGCAGGCATGGTGCCGGCAGCGCGGATGCTACGTATGGCCGAGGAGATCCACGAGCTGACGTGGACGCTGCAGGCCGACGAGCTGAGCCCGGACAGCTGCGAGGCGATCGCGCGGCATGCGTCGATGCTCTATGCGGTGAGCCGCCAGCAGGCGATGGAATCGGAACGGGCGCTGTCGTTCGCAAATGCGCTCGATGATGCCGCGAACCGGCTCACGATCCTGCTCGACACGCTCGTGCACGAACTCGCCACGTATGAAGGCAAGGCTTCGCCGCCGCCGGCCGAGGATGGGCCACTGCGTGCGACGGGCACGTAGAGCATCTGATCCTGATGGATCTGCTCCAGCGGCTGTGGCTTGCTCAAAGCCCTTGCTCGAGCGTTTGATTCACGCCTCCGCTGGAACCAGGCGCGGTTCCATCTCAGCCAACCAGACTCTCGTGGAGTGTGGCGCAAGCGCTTCTTCACGTCATCTTCCCGTCGCAGGACGGAATCCACGCAAGCCGCGTGACGTGCTCCGCCTGAGGTGAGATCCGCCAGCGCGGCAAGCTGCAGCTCCAAACGCAAAGTGGTGCGTGCGGAGACTTGCGTGGGTGCCTTCGCCGGCATGACGGTGTTTGTAAAACGTGCTTGGCGCGTTCACTTCAAATGCAATCGCGAACGCGCTCTATCTCTTTCAATTGAGCATGTATTCCACGGCTCGACCGCGCACGCTTCAGCTAAACATGCTCTATGCCTTGCGCGCGGCGGTCTGATCACCCTTGCGCCAGGCCTCGAACCTCTGCATCAGCCATTGCCATGCTTCCAGCTCATGCGGGCCGGCGGTCTTCTCGATCGCGATCGACAGATAGGCCAGCTCGGCCTCGACCTTCTCGGGCGGCAGCATGTTGAGACGGGTCGCCAGCACTGCGGCCTCGATCACCGCGGCCTGAGCACGGTTGAAGCCGTCCCACGGCTTGTGCGATTCCTGATGCACTTTGCGGCAGTGGAAGCGAGGCCGCTGCGGGTCATCCGACATGCGCTCGACCTTCAGCTCCCAATGCACGGCAGCGCTGGTGAGCACGGCACCGTCGCCCTTCAGCGCTCGGCGCACCGGCCAATTGCGCTTGCCAACCACACAGCCGGCAAAAACGCGGATGTCGCTGACGTGATTGGCGACGGCGAAGCCGTTGTAGAGGAGATTGTCGAGCGTGCGCGAGGGGCGGAACGGGGCGATGATCCAAGCGTCGCCAGCAGAACCTGTTCCATCCTGGATGAGGCCGAGCGGCGCGATATGTACCTCGCCCTCCGAATTGCGGGTCGTGACGATGGTCTCGACGATATAGGGCATGGCGTAACGCTTCCCTGTTGCTCGGCCCCGTTCCGTCAAAGCCGGCCGGGTCCGCTTTCTTAAGTTGGACTCCTAACTCTCCTTGCCGTCGTCCACTCGCTTACCTGTTGTACCGGCGGCGGGCGCGTGAATGCTACGCCCTTCCTCCGCCGCTCGCTTCGACTCGCGCGCGGCGGCGGCCTCTTTGGCCTTGGCCTTCAGCGTTGTGCCCTCGGTGGCATGACGCGTCAAATCCTCCGCCGCCTTGTCGGCCGCCACGCCCCAGTCGAGGGCCTGGTCCTGCACGTAGCGCTTTGCGAGTCGCCAAGCCGTCTCCGCCTTGGCCAACTCGTAGCCCAGATAGAAGGCATGCGAGGCATCATCCGACACATCGAGGTGCGGGTAAAGGTCGAGCGGCGTCGTGGAGACGTGGTGGCCGTCGCGATTGTAGATGTGGACGCCATCATGTCCAACCTCGATGCGGTAGTTGAGGTCGCGGACGGCGCGGGCCGCGGCGACGATCTGTTCGGGCGATTGCGGGTAGGGCAACAGGTCGTGCAGCGACAACAGACCTGCTCCGCCATAGCCCTTGGGCAAGGCGCCATCCTCGCGCGCGCGAAACATCAGCCGGCGTGCAGCGTCGTGCTCCTCGACGGTGCGGCGCGTGTGCGGTGAAACCTGCACGATGAGTACATTGCGAATTCGCAGCTCCGAGCAGATGCCTGCCAGAACTGCGGTGACACCCTGACTGTCGGCGTCCGTCAACTCGGTCAGGTTGCCAGTCCCCATCAGGATCTCGACGTCGGGGCGCAAGCGCCGCAGCTCGACATAGCGTTGCAGCGAAGCAGTGAAGCCGAAGTGAATGGGGTCGAGGACCGGGTCGGCGAGGTGCGGAATTCCCTGCTCCTTTGCCTTATCGATCGCGCGAAGCAGCGAGGCCATGTCGCCATGCGGGTTGGGCACGAGGATCGGCACGCATGTCGTGCCCTTCACCGCGGCGAGCGTCGTCTCATCCAGACTGAGCACATAGTCGGCGCCGGCCCTCGCGCCACGTTCCAGTTCGGCCACGTCGCCGCTGTCGACACTGACGGCGAGACCGTGTGCCTTCAAGGCCGCGATGGCTGCCTCAAGGTGGGCAAACGGCGTGTCGGGCTGGCAGCCAATGTCGATGACGTCGGCACCGGCTGCGCGATGTTGCAATGCGCGTGCGACCAATGCATCCACCGACAACGATGGAGCCTCGACGATCTCGGCGAAGATGCGCATGTCGTGGCGCGAGAAGTCAGGCGGCTTGCCGCCGCGGCCCAGGAACGCGGGCAGGTCGATGATCTCATCAGGGCCGCGCACGAACGGCACGCCATAGTGACGGGCGAGGCTGTCGAGATCCATGCGCGAGCGGCCCGGCACGATGACGCGGTGCACATCGCCAACAGCGGGCAGTCGGTTCTTGATGATTGCCTCGGTCATCAAGGCTGCAACCTTGATGCCGATATTGACGACGCGCCAGCTGCCGTCCGGCAGATCGGCGCCGGCGAGAGTCGCGACCAGCCGTTCCTCGGCGAGGCGGCCGGTCAGGTAGAGCTCGCGCGCAGACATCTCAAATCACCTAGAGCGCGTTCACTTCAGATAGAATCGCAAACGCGCTCTATCTCCTTCATTTGAGCATGCATTTACGCTGAACCGCTCACACTTCAGCTAAACATGCTCTAGAGGCGCATCGCCACGGCAATCATGGGATGGGGGCCCATGGCTTCAATGGCGTGGATTGTTACCGGCGAGGCCCATCACCCGTCTTGCTCCGCGCCGTGCGCGATCGGAATGGCCGGACAGGCGACGTACTTTTGCTGGCGCGGGCAACGGAGTGGCGAGACAGATTTCGGCGAGCGGCCGCTCCTCGCCCGGACCGATGATGCGGAAGGCGAGGTCGGCGCGCTTGACGATCTCGCCGAATGCTGAATCGACGATGCCGGCCGCCGCCAGCTCTTCCGCAGTGGGCCCGCGCGGCACGCAGCGCGACTTGACGAGCAGAACGGCATCGAAGCGAAGGCGCTCGGCGAGGCGGGCGGCCAGGGCATCCGATGTCACCGACCAGTCCGCGGCAATGGCTTCATCTGCAGCGGACACCTTGAGTGGCAGCCACACCGGAATGCGATTAACGGCAATCGCCTGGCGGATCGCCGACAGGGTTTCGACGGCGATGAAGCGGGGTTGCATATCAACCAGCAGGAGACCCATCTGATGCATGGCGAGCATGGCCATTTCATGCGCGGCGCGGTCGGAGACGCAGTGAATGGCCTGGGCTGAACGAACCTGATCGGCAAAGACGCCGCCGCCCGGCACGATCACAATCGGGCGGCGTGCGCGCGCGAGAATGGCGGCGACCCCGGAGAGCCGCGGTCCCGACAGCAGCGATCCGCCAATCTTGACGACCAGCGGCTCAGTCTTTCGGCGCTCGTTGGCGTCGACCAGCACGCTCTTCACCCTCCATTGCGCCGGATCGGGCGGACGATCTCGACACCGACCGCCTGCGGGCCGCGCTCAAGTTTCTCGACGCGGACACGCACCTGCACGATTCTCTTGTCGGCGAGGCAATGCGCGGCGATGCGCTCGGCAAGTGTCTCGACGAGATTGATGTGGCCTTCGCCGACGATCGCGCGGATACCCTTCAGAATGTCGTCGTAGGAGGGAACCTCGGCAATGTGGTCGTGGCGAGCGGCGCCCGACGTTGCCACTTCGGCTTCGACGGTGAATCCGACCTTTTGTGTGATGCCCTGTTCCTCCGGGTAGACGCCGATATGAATGGGCAGCACGTAGTCGCGCACGAAGATGCGGTCACGCGCGGTTTCCGCCTCGTCGCGACGCCCGATGGCGCGGCTAGCCAGGACACTCAGTTCGTTCATTGCGGGCTCTTCTCCTCGGCGCCGACAGCGGCGTGTCACCCTTATCGTTCATGGCTCGGACGGCATGTGGGCAGCCGACGACAGCTGCCCGATCACCGACCGCTCGATCACCTTGCGCACCATGATCACGGCGTCGGCATCCATACTGGCCGTACGGCATTGCTGCCTGCATAGTGCCCCTCGGAAGCCCATGACGTCCGGATCAAGCGCTGTCACCATTGGGATATGCCGGAGACGCAACGCGCCCGCAAGTCCCGCAAACATTCCGACGCGCCGCGCGTGCACGATAAATTCCGCCAGTTGCGGCGGCGAAACGATATCCAGCAGCGATCCGCGGGTCTTGTCCTGGGTGTCAAGCATGACACCGACAAAGCCGGCGGCTGGCAAAGCTTCGATGATGGACCAGTCGCTGGTGCGATCGGCAAAAAGCACGGCGACACGGCGCCCGTAAGCGTCCTGCAATCTTCGACGCTGGCCCAGCTCCGCCAGCAGCTGCATCATCTGATCGCCATCGCCCACCACCGCGATCTTGACGAGATCGGCACCGCACTTGGCAACCCGCAATATCTCATTAAGGATGCCATCAATATCGCCGGCCGGAATGTCGCCGGTGGTGGCGCTGAGCGGCGTCGTGCGTGGAACAACGGAGCGGATCGCCTGCAGGGTGGTGCTGTCGACCGCACCCAGCGCGCCGGCCTCGGGATCCTTGGTATCGATGATGGCAGCACCACCCGTGATGGCGATCATCGCCTCTTGCGCCGACCTGACGCTGGCGAGCAGATGCGGGCGACCGGCCGCGAATTGCGGCAGTGAAGGCATGGGAGAGACTATCACGTTGTGCCGAAGATCCGTCGTTGCTCCTCGAGCACCGCCGCGCGATCGGCCCGCCGGTCGCGAGCCAGTTCCACTGCAGTGTCGGAGACCACTGTCGCAGGCGCGCCGCTCAGGCGCAAGATGCGGGTGGCGAGGGTAACCGCCTCGCTGCGATCGTGGGTGACGAACAGCACGGTGGTCGGCCGCCGCTGCCACAGATCCATGAGCAGGCGGCGTAGTCCTTCGGCGGTGGGGTCATCGAGGGAGACGAAGGGCTCGTCCATCAGCAGCACATCGGGATCGCTGATGAAGCCTCGCGCCAGGGCGGCGCGGCGCTGCATGCCAAGCGACAGGCGCTCGGGGTAGACGTTGGAAGCGTCCGCGAGGCCAACTCGGGCGAGCAGCTCAGGGATGCGCGCGAGGCGCTCGTCAGCATCGGGTAGGGCCAGCGCCACGTTCTGGTAAACGGTGCGCCAGGGCAGCAGGCGCGGGCTCTGGAACACATAGCTCAGCGCGGCTTCAGGCTGATCGAACTCGACCGAACCTTCGAAATCGCTATCGAGCCCGGCAACGATGTTGAGCAAAGTCGACTTGCCGCATCCTGATGGACCGGTGAGGACGACGAAAGAGCCTTTCGCAATCCTTATGTCGATGGGTCCAAGCACCGGCTGGGGTGGCCGGCCAAATCCTTCCGGCCAGATTTTTCCAGCGATTTTGATTTGCACGCCACCGCTCATCGGCGCCACCTGCCAGCGCGGATCTCGAGCGGCTGCAGCAGCCCGATCTCGATCAACTGAACGACGATGATGAAGGCGACGGCGTAGGCGAGGATCATCGGCACGTCGAAGAGCTGGAATGCGACATGGAGCTGGTGACCCACGCCGTTGGGCCGACCCAGCAACTCGACCACCAGAACGATCTTCCAGACCAATGCGAGGCCGGAGCGAGCAGCGGCTGCGAAGAACGGCGCCAGCTGCGGAAGGATCACGTGGCGCAGCGTACGCAAGCGGCCGAACCGGTAGATCTCGGCCATCTCGGCCAGATCGCGCGATAGGCTGCGCGCGCCTTCGCGGATGGTGACGGCTACGTTGGGGATCTTGTTGATGGCAACGGCGATGACGGCCGCGGTTTCCGTCAATCCGAACCAGACATAGCAAAGAATGATGATGACGAGCGCCGGCAGGTTGAGAAAGAAGATGAGCCAGCTGTCGAAGAAGCGATCGGCGGCGGCCATCCGTCCAAGCGCCAGCCCGATCATCGAGCCGATTGCCATAGCCAGTACGAAGGAGACGACGACCCGCGCAAGTGTCGCGCCGACGTGGTGGACGAGCGCGCCTGTCTGGAACTCGGCCAGCATGGCTTTCATGACGAGTGCAGGTCCGGGGAAGAGTCGACTTCCAAGCACGAGGGCCGCCAGTTCCCACAATGCAAGCAATGCGATCAGCGAGCCCAGCGACCAAGCCAGACGCGATCGCCAAGCCGACTGAGCCGAAGCCTGGAAGCCGGTGGTGCTGTCAGTTTCCAGTGCCATCGAATAATTTCGGATCAAAGGTGGTGCCATCGCCGACGAGTTCCTTGCCACCTTCTGCGGCAAGCAACGTGAACAATTTCTCCGCCGAAGCGGTCTGCTTCTCTCCCCACGGCTTGGGGATGCCGGAACGGTAGTAAGCCTTCAGCGCGAAGTACTCGGCATCAGAATTCGCACGCATCAGCGGCTTCAAACGGTCGAATGCCGGGTCGGAGCTGGCGAGAACCTGGTTGGCGGCATCGACGGCAGCAAAGAAGGCCTTCAGCTCTGATGACTTTTGCGCGGCGGTTTCCTCGCGCCAGACGAAGCCGACAAGTGGCGGTGCGGGTTCGATGCCAAGCTTGGCCATGACGTCATCGACGGCAAGCAACGGCTTGAAACCTTCCCCTTCCAGCCTGGCGGCGAAAGTCCAGAAGTTGAGGCAGGCATCGATGCGGCCATTCTTCAGTTCCTCGGCAACAAGGGGAGCTGCGCCGTAGACAGGCGATGCGAGTTCGGCGATATCCCCGCCCAGCGTCTTGCGCGAATAGGCCCGCAGGAGCAGCCAGCTCTTGTCGATAGCCGAGCCGGCGACTCCAAGGCGCTTGCCTTTCAGGTCGGCGAGCGACTTGATGGGCGAGTCCTTGGCCACCATCACCGCACCCAGCGACGACGAATAGGGACGGAACTTAAGCTTCTGGCCGAGGGATCGCTGGCGGATCGCCCATGGCCAGTCGCTTACCATGACGTCGACTTCGCCTGCCAGCAGGGCGACCGGACCCGCCTGATTGCTCGCGACCTCGACGATCTCGATCTTGACACCGGACTTCTCCGCCAAACCCTCGTGCTGGATCGTCTGGAGCACCCAACCGAGCGAGCCGAACTTGAGCGAAGCGACGCGCAAGGTGCCTGCGTTTGCCGCTCGCGCCGGCAACGGCAGGGCCGCGGCCAGGATGGTGGCGGTGGATTGCTGCAACATGGTGCGGCGATCGATCACTTGGTTTCTCCCTTCACGAGCAGCTTGCGTTCGGCAAGATAGCGTATACCGCGCGACCATGCCTCGTCCGTGCTTCCCTGGATGGTGGTGGACATGACATTTGTCAGCTTCTGCTCGGCGACGTCGCGCAGGTAAAGGTTGAAGTTGAACAGCAGGTCGGAAAGCTTCTCCACGGTCGCGATCAGCGCCAGCCTGGCGCCGGCCCGCTTGGCGATGTCGTCCTCGCAACCATTGCATTTGTGAATTGGGCCAAGCTTGGCAATTTCGTCGGCCAACGATTGAGATGGAATGAGCTTGTAGCGACCGTCCGCGGCGATCCTGCGGGCGAGGTCGTCGCTGATCGCTTTCAGCCGGCGAACCTCTTCCTTGTCAGGACCGGTGGGCAGTCCACCGCCGGCGCCATAGCCCATGGCCCCGGCATCCTGGGCGGCGTCGATCATCTCGAACGGGAACAGTGCCAGTGCCGGTGATCCATCGCTCGGCGCCGCCACGACGAGCGCCGGCATCATGACCAGGCCCGAAAGCAGCAACACCAGAAGCCGAAACATTGATCCTCCCACGCTTCGCGGCGCGTTGTTGTCATTTTCTTGGTGCATCGGGTGCCCCGAATTGCGGCTGAAAGCAAGAGCTTTGCACATTGGAGACTTTCAAGACGTAGAAATTCAGACAACCCGAACGCAGACGTTAAGCGCGGTTCTCACGCTAATGTTACCGCTGGTGATTAACGCGCAACGTGGCCCACATCGGCACCTGACCGCGGCAACCGATTTGAGCTTGAGATCATATGAAATGTAACTATGTTACATCGAAAATGAACGGCCTTGAGGAGCACCTGGATGCCGGCACGAGGCAGGCTCAGTCGCGTCGATCGCGCTCTTGACGGGGTATGCGGTGTGATGCGCCGCGTGGCGGCACCGCTGCGGGCGAGAGCACTCCTGGCGGGACTTGTCCTCGTCATTGCGAACCAGCCCTGGCTCGTTCAGGCCCGGGCGCAAGATGCCGCCACCGGAAAGGCGGCGACCGAAAGTGCCGGCACGGGCGCAACGGAAATCCGGACGATCACGATTTTGCTGGCACGCGAGCTGCGCGACCGACCGCCACCCTTGTCGCTGCTCGACCAGCCGCCCAAGGACGACGGCGTCGGCGGCGCGCTGCTGGCCATCGATGACAACAACACGACCGGCAAGTTCCTGAAGCAGGACTTCAAGCTGGAGGTCGCGGAGGACCAGGACGGGGAGAAGCTGGTTTCTGCGGTTGCGGCCAAGGTCGATCAGGGCATCGGCTTCATTGTTGCCGACATGTCCCAGGACGTGCTGCTCAAGCTGGCAGACAGGATCGCTGGCAAGCCTGCGGTCATCTTCAACGCAGGTGCGCCCGATGAGCGTCTTCGGGAAGAGGACTGTCGCGCCAACATCAAACACACGGCCCCGTCGCGCACGATGCTGACGGATGCGCTCGCGCAGTACATGGCGGTCAAGCGCTGGAGCAACTGGCTGCTGGTCATAGGATCGACACCAGAGGACCTGCTGTTTGCCGAGGCCGTCAGGCGATCGGCCAAGCGGTTCGGCCACAGGATCGTGCAGGAGCTGGAATTCAAGTACGAGGTCGGCAGCCGCCGCGCCGACGGAGGCTATGAGCAGATCCAGCAACAGATCCCTTCGTTCCTGCAGAAGGCCGCCGCGCACGATGTGGTGGTGGTGGCCGACGAAGGCGAGCTGTTCGGCAACTATTTCCCCTACAGGACATGGGAGGCGCGTCCGGTGATCGGCACGGCCGGTCTTTACGCGACAAGCTGGCATCCGGCGGTCGAGCTGTGGGGCGGGACGCAGTTCCAGAACAGGTTCAAGCGGCTCGCCAGCCGCAACATGCGCCCGCTCGACTACAACGTCTGGATGGCAGTGCGATCGGTCGGAGAGGCGGCCACCCGCAAGCAGACCAGCGACGCGGCGGCGCTGATCGCCTACATGCTGACGCCCGAGTTCGAGCTTGCCGCCTTCAAGGGTCGCAAGCTCACCTTTCGCGACTGGAACGGCCAGCTGCGGCAGCCAATTCTCGTCGTCACAGACAAGCTCAACGTGACGGTGTCACCGCAGCCGCAGTTCCTGCACCAGTTCTCCGAGCTCGACACGTTGGGCATCGACAAGCCGGAGAGCGCCTGCAAGGCCTACAAGAAATGAAGTCGCGTGGGCGAACGCCGGGAGGAATGTCCGGCCGGCGAGATCGTTGAACGCAACATAAGAGAAGATGCGCAAGGAGAGCGCCACTTGAGACAAATCCCGATTTTGATTTGCAGCGTTGTTGCCGGCGTCTTTGCGGCCGTCGTCCCCACGCCTGCCTCGGCCTACAAGGTGTTCGTGTCGAACGAGAAGGAGAACACGGTCTCGGTCATCGACAGCGCCACGCTTGCCGTCGTCCATACGATCAAGACCGGCGCTAGGCCGCGCGGCGTGATCCTGTCGCGCGATGCCAAGTGGCTGCTCGTGTGCGCCAGCGACGACAACAGGATCGAGGTCTACGACGCGGCGACATATGCGCCGGTGAAGCACCTGCCGTCCGGACCCGATCCGGAGCTGTTCGCGTTCCACCCTAGCGGCAACCCGCTCTATGTCGCCAACGAGGACGACAATCTCGTCACCGTCATCGATTTCGACGCAGCAAAGATCATCAACGAGATCCCGGTCGGCGTGGAGCCGGAAGGCATGGGCATGAGCCCGGACGGCAAGGTGCTCGTCAACACGTCCGAAACCACCAACATGGCGCACTTCATCGACACCAAGACGTTTCAGGTGATCGACAACGTGCTCGTCGATCAGCGGCCGCGTCACGCCGAATTCACGCACGATGGACGCCACCTTTGGGTCACATCCGAAATCGGCGGCTCAGTTACCGTGATCGATGCCGCGACGCGCAAGGTGCTGAGCAAGATCAAGTTCGAGATCCAGGGCATTACGCCCGATGCCATCCAGCCGGTCGGCGTGCGGATGACCAAGGACGGGTTATGGGCATTCGTGGCGCTCGGGCCTGCCAACCGCGTGGCGGTCATCGATGCCAAGACGTTCAAGGTCGTGAAGTATATCCTGGTCGGACAGCGCGTGTGGCAGCTTGCGTTCACCCCTGACGACAAGCTGCTGTTCACGACCAACGGCACGTCCAATGATGTCACGGTCATCGACGTCGACAAGAAGCGAGCCGTGAAATCGATAACCGTCGGACGGTATCCCTGGGGCGTCGTCGTCGCCCCGTTCTAATCGCGCCGTCCGATGCGATTGCGAATTGCAAAGTTTTCCATTTGATGCGGAGTGGCATTCGACTGTGACGCAAGACGCTTCATCTGCGGGACTGCAGGCAGATCCGCCAGCGCTGCACGTCAGTGGCGTCAGCCACCGCTTCGGCGAAACGCTGGCGCTCGACAACGTGTCGCTGGATGTGCCCCGCGGCAGCTTCACCGTGCTGCTGGGGCTCAACGGCGCGGGAAAATCCACGCTGTTCTCTCTCATCACGCGGCTTTATGACAACGTGTCGGGCGAGATCCGCATACTTGGGTTTGATGTGCGAAGGAAGCCGTCGCAGGCTCTGAGGAACCTCGGCGTCGTCTTTCAAAGCCGCACGCTCGATGCCGACCTCACGTTGATGCAGAACCTGCGCTATCATGCGGCGCTGCACGGGATCGGCCCTGGCGAGGCGCTGCAACGCGCGAAGGATGGGCTCGACCTGGTATCACTCAAGGAGCGTGACAAGGACCGGGTGCGAAGCCTCTCGGGCGGCCAGGCGCGGCGCGTCGAGATTGCCCGCTCGATGCTGCACAGGCCCGGGCTCCTGCTGCTCGACGAGCCCACGGTCGGACTCGACATCGGATCGCGGGAGACCGTCGTGGCAATCGTCAGATCGCTGGTCGAGAAGAAGGGCCTGGGCGTGCTGTGGGCGACCCATCTCATCGACGAGGTATCCACTAGCGACCGCGTCGTGCTGCTTCACAAGGGGCGGGTGCTATTTAGCGGTACTGTTCCCGGGCTTCTCAAGAAGGCCGGCGAGTCGGATTTGCGTCGAGCCTTCCGAAACTTGACCGGCACCGAGGAGCTCGAAGCGGCATGACCGGCGAGACGAATACGCCCGCGCTGCCGGTCGACGAGGCGACCGCAACGGCTCGCAAGGCCGATTGGACGTCCTATTTCAATTGCTTCAGCGGCATCGTCTGGCGCGAAGTGCTGCGCTTCCTGCATCAGCGCGAGCGCTTTCTGTCGGCACTGGTGCGGCCGCTGATCTGGCTGTTCATCTTCGCGGCGGGCTTCCGCCAAGTGCTCGGCATCTCGATCATTCCACCCT
>JBGANK010000036.1:0-33869 GCA_044222395.1 Hyphomicrobiaceae bacterium
GGAGATGCTACGACGAGGCTCGCGGGGTCGGCGCGGTGAAGCCGCCTTCCTCGACCATTCGGGCAAACAAGCCGCCGGCGGCGGCCAGCTGATTGAAGCGGCCGCGCTCGATGATGCGACCGTGCTCGAGCACCAGGATTTCATGTGCATCAGCAACAGTCGACAGCCGGTGGGCGATGATGAAGGTGGTGCGACCCTTGCGGAGCGCATCCAGCGCCCGCTTGATGCGCGCCTCGGTTTCAGCGTCGAGCGCGCTGGTCGCCTCATCAAGTATCAGAACAGGTGCATCCTTGAGGATGGCGCGTGCGAGTGCGATGCGCTGGCGCTCGCCACCGGATAGCGCCGCACCGCGCTCGCCGATGATGAACTCGTAGCCGTCCGGCTTGCGCATGATGAAGTCGTGCGCTTCGGCCAGACGCGCGGCCCGTTGGATCTCGGCGTCGGTGGCGTTCGGCCGGCCGATGCGGATGTTCTCGGCGATCGATCTGTTGAACAGGCCGGCTTCCTGGAACACGACGGCGATGTTGGCGCGCAGCGAGTGCTGGGTGAGATCGGCGATGTCGTGGCCGTCGATGCGGATGAGGCCATGCTCGGGAGCACGCAGGCGCTGCAACAGGGCCATCGTCGTCGATTTGCCGGAACCGGTGGGGCCGACCAGGGCGACGGTCTCGCCCTGGCGCGCCGCGAACGTCAGGTCGCTCACGCCAAGATCGGTGCCGGGAAAGTGGAACGACACGCCCTCGTAGCCGACGTCGCCCTTGACGGAGGTGAGTTCGCGGGCGCCGGGCTTGTCGGCAATGGCAGGCTGCTCATCAAGCAGGTCGTAGTAGCGTTGCAAGGCGGCTGCGGCCTGCTGCACGCGCACCACGAACCCGGAGATCTGGTCGAGCTTGCCGATCAGCAGGTTGGCGAAGGCGACGAAGCTGACGATCTGACCCACGGTGAGCTCGCCGCGGACGGCAAGCATGGCGCCCATGGCGAAGATCGCCACCATGGCGATGGTGGCGGCTGCCTTCTGCAGAATGGTGAGAATGCCCCACCAGGTCAGCACCGGATACTGGGCGTTCAGGAGGTTGCCCATCACCGCCTTCAGGGCTTCGCTTTCGGCGGCGAGGCGCGTGTAGCTCTGGACGACGGTGACGTTGCCCAGAACGTCGACAACGCGGCCGGTGACGTCGCTGTGGTAGGTCTCGACCTTCATCTGGTCGGTGCGCGTGCGGTTGACGACGTAGAGGTTGAGGAACGTGTAGATCACCACCAGGGCGGCCAGGATCGCCGTCATTCGCCAATCGACCGCAAGCGCCGTCGGAATGAGCAGCAGCACGCCGGTGATGGCGGTCATCTGCTCACGCATGGCGCCGAGCCAAACCCAGAACAGCTCGTTGGTGCCGCGAAGAATGGTATTGGTGACGGCGCCCGAGCCGCGATCGGCGTGATAGGCGAGCGGCAGGGCGATCGCGCGCTCGAAGGCGTCCGCCATCGCCGCGAGCCGTCTGCGGTGGGCGAGGCGGTCGGCGTAGATGGCGACGACGACACCGGCAAGAATGCCCAAGAGACCCAGGATTGCCCACAGTCCGATGAGGCCGAAGGCGCTCGACCCCTTGGTCAGTTCGTCGACAACCCAGCCGAACAGGACAGGTTCGGCCAGCTGAACCACGGCAAGCGCCATCGAGGCCAATGCCAGCATGATCGCCAGACCGCGCTCGGGCAGCAGCATGGCGACGGCGCGCCGGTAAATGGTGAAGATATTCGTGGTCACGGGGAGGGTGCTGCTCGGGTTGGTTGCGCGGGGCGCTGCGTTGTGCCGCGTGCCGGGACGGCATGCAACGGATAAAGTCAGGTGTGGCAACTGGCGGGGTGCGGCATCTCATCCTTCCCTACGAGGTACGGCCGCGGCGAAACAAGACGTCCAGCGCGCCTCGGGCGGGGTGGAAGGTAAATCGCACATGATGGCGCCCCGGTGGCAAGCGGACCGCGCGGAACAACACATTGGCGCGAAGGATTTCGGCGGGCTCGCCATCAATGGTAACCCGCCACCAGGGGTGCCAGAGGTCATTGAGGACGAGATAGCCGCCCTCGGGGCTATCGGTTTCGGCGATAACCTCGGTGTTAGCGGTCTTGACGAGGCGCGCGGTGCCCGGCCGACGCGCCGCATCGGCATCCGCCGGCGCGTGCTCGAGAAGGACTGATTGGGTTAAATCCCCGGCGAGGCCGCCGTTGGTCAGCAGAGCCTCGAAATCTGCCTGCCTGGCCTTCGGTACGAACATCACGCGAGGGAGCGTATCAGGGTTTTCGTAGATCCAGACGTCCTTCGTCTGCTTGATGAGTTTCAAGTCGGTGGGCGAGAGCGTCTTGTCGATGGTCTCGATCGGAGCGCCTGCGGCGATAAAGCGGAGGCCCAACAGGTTGGCGAGCGGTGAGCGGTAGGAGGGAAAGAGCGGCGTGAACTTGCGGTCGCCGGGGCCGCCTGCACTGTCGCCGGCACCGATCGAGCGCGAGTAAAGCGAGGAGCGCAGCGGGTTATAGCCCAGTGTGTTTTCCAGGCCGTGAGTGAGGCTGGCATTGGGCCAATGGAAGCCCAGGCCGATCAACTCGACGCGATCACGGCGCGTTTCGCTGCGCCCCTCCGCGACGCGCTCCTGAAGGAAGGTAATGGTCTCGTTCTTCGATCCGGAATCGAGGACCGCATAGTGCTCGGTCGGCAGGGCGGTGGCACCGCCAGGTCCGTTGCTCCAGGCGAGATCGGCGACGGTGAATGCGACGAGCAACAATGCTGCGGCGGTCGGGCGGAGCGGCTCGATATGGCGGGCCAGCGCGATTGCCGCAGCGGCTGCAACGAAGATGGCGAGCGCAATGAGGAACGGCTCGGTTGCCTGTTCGATACGTGCGAAGCGCCATGCGAGGGCTGCGGCTGCGGCGAATGCGAGTGCGGGAACGAGAAGCGTGGCGAAGTACTGCCAGCGCTGCGGCTGCCAGAGCGGCTCGGCAAAAAGGCGATGGGCGACGTAGCCAGACAGCACGGCAGCAAGGTAGCCGATGAGGAAGGTCGCATCGGCCGGGCGGCGGTAGAAGTCGACGCCCGGCAGCCAGGCGTGCATCAGGGCAAAGCCCGGCGTGTACCAGCCGAGCGCGTAGATCGTCATGACGGCAAGTGCGATCAGGAAGAAGCGAATCTCGCGGCGCCAGAGCGTGCCGGTCACAAGACCGAGGATGAGAAGCAGGATCGGAACGGAACCGATGTAAAGCTGTCCCATGTTCTGGGCGATGAAGAGCCCGGTGTCGGACCAGGCGAAGCTCGGCGGACCCCAGTAGTCCTCCATGCGTCCCGTCGAGCCGAATACATCGGGTGCAAATGCTGTGATGAACAAGGCGGGATGCAGCGAGCCGCGTCCGGCGCCAATGAGGTCGATGGCTGGGCGGTTTGATTCACTGGTCGCGAGGGCCGTCATCAGGACAGGCAGCGCAATGAGAGCGGCGCCTGCGAATGCTCCGGCAAGGAGCGGAACGATGCTGCGTCCCACGCGCCGCATCGGATGCTCGCCAAGTGGGGCGGCTGCTCCTGCAAGGCCCGGCCAATAGGCGACGACGTAGCCGCTCAACAGATAGACCGAGAGCAGCGCGACCTGGTCGCGGCCGAGCACCAGGAAGGCGGCCACGGTGCCCGCAGCAAGCCCATAGAGCCAAGAGCGGCGGTCGAGTGCGCGTTCGAGCAGCAGGATCACGATCGGCAGGTAGGCCAGGCTCAACACTTGTCCGATGTGCTGAATGCGCCAGGCCATCGAGGCGCCGAAGCCGAATGCCAGCGCGGCAAGCACGGCGCCCGCCCAATGCCAGTTGCGGTCGCGGAACCAGAGGACCACGGCGGCCATCGCTGCGAGGATCGAAAGCAGCACGGTGGTATCGACGGCCCGCAGCCCAGGAACTGGATTGACTGCGGCCAACAGCAGGAACGGCGGAGAGAAGATCATCGACTGCGGATCGGCGATCTGGGCGTGACCTGAGAATACGTATGGCGCCCATGCCGGGCTTTCACCACGCCACAGGCTGTGGGCGAGAAACTGGATCTGCGGCTGGAAGTGCGCCTTGGCGTCCCAGGGTATGGTGACGCGGCCCGACAGCCATGGCCAGCCGAGCACGGTCCAGGCTGCGGCAATGAGGGCCATCACCGGCGGCCAGCGCCAGCCTGTCATGTCGTCATCGGTGTATCTTGCGGGCGGTACCGACACACGTTGCTCCTGGCGGCTTCGGCGGCGATTGCGACGCCGGGGCCGGCGCTCTATACCACCTCCGCGCTCTTGTGGCATGTGCTCCGCATATTAGCATCTGCTGATGGAGGGGGGCGGGCGGCCATCGGCGGCAGCGGGCTTCGGCTTGCTGACGCTGCATTTCGCTCGTGGCGTCAAGCAATCGCACTTCATCCTTGGACAGTGAACAATCCGGCCGGCCCGCATGACGACGAAGCAAACGCTAGATCTCGATGGATTGCGGTCCGGGTATGCGGACTGCCTGCGCGTCATCCAGAATGCGGAACCGGGCCGGCCATTCGTCGTCGCTCAGCTGGGGCAATCGCTCGATGGACGCATTGCGCTGCCAAGTGGCGAGAGCCGCTGGATCAACAATTCAGCGGCCCTCGACCACTTGCACAGATTGCGCGCAGTGGTAGATGCGGTGATCGTCGGCATCGGCACGGCACTCGAGGACGATCCGATGCTCAATGTTCGCCGTGTCAGCGGACCCAATCCGGCGCGCGTGGTGATCGATCCGAGAGGACGACTCAAGGCGGGGGCAAAACTTCTGGCTGAGGATGGCGCACAGCGCGTGGTGGTGACGCGGCCCGGCGTGGCGCAAATCGACGGCGTCACACAGGTGGTGATCGAGGATCGCGCAGGGGGATTTTCGCCGCATGACATTGTCGCGGTGCTCAGCGCTCACGGCTTCAGACGGCTGCTCGTCGAAGGTGGCGCGCAGACGGTGTCGTCATTCATCGATGCGGGGGCGCTCGACCGGCTGCATCTGCTGGTGGCGACGTGTCTGCTCGGTTCGGGCAAAACGGGAATCAACCTCGCACCGTTGCGCGTACTTGCCGATGCGCGGCGACCCAGGGCGCAAGTCCATATTCTGGACGATGGCGATGTGCTATTCGATTGCGACATGAGGTCATGACGAAAGGCGCGTGCCATGCCGCAAGCCCAGCCTGCTGCTACATCTTCCAAGCCGGTTCCGCCCGCGGGAAAATTGCCGGTCGAGGTGTACAGCCCGGCAGCCCGGCATTTTCATTGGCTGGTCGTCGCGATGATGTTGATCCAGTTCCCGATCGGGTTCGGCATGGTCTACCGCGGCGGTACCCTGAAGATCTGGGATTCGGTGACCAATAATCTCTATAGCAGTCACAAGTTGCTCGGCGTCGTGCTGCTGGCGGTCGCCGTCCTGCGCCTCGTCTACCGGCTGGTGCATGGTGCGCCGGCGCACGAGCCGACACTGAAGGCCTGGCACCGAATCTTGAGCGCGATCAATCACTGGGGAGTCTATGCGCTGCTCCTCGTCGTACCGGCGCTGGGGTGGCTCGGCGTATCGATGTTTCCGGCGCTTGAGCTGTTCGGGCTGTTCAGCCTGCCGAGCCTAGCTGCACCCAACAAGCCGCTTGCCGAGATCGTATTCCAGTATCATGGCATTGCAGCGTTCGCGCTGCTGGGGCTCATCGGCGTGCATGTGCTGGCGGCGCTCTACCACCACCTCATTCGCGGCGACAACGTGCTTGCGCGCATGATCCCGCGTCTGATGCGCTGAGGCGTTTTGCTCGGGCAGGCTCGGCGCGACAATCAGGCCGGCGTGGCGAGCGTGTCGGTGTGACCGATCTCGGCTGCGGTATGCCGCAACGCCTTCCAGCGTTCGAGTTCTTTTTCCGAGACGGTGCCGGTTTCGGCGACGGCAGCAGCGTGGCCGGCAGCGAGTTCGTCGATGAGCTTTGCATCGCGCGAGGCCTCGAGTAGCCAGGGACTGTCACCCTCCTCGACGGAATAGCCGCAGATGCGGAACTGGTCGGCGAGATGCGCGGGGGCGGTGGGGCCTGCCGAGGGTCCAAGCCCCTTGTCGGTCATCTGGTGGCGATTGAACGCGGCGGTCATCTGGTTGTCGGTAGGGTAGCGCGGTGTCCAGTGCTGGATGCCGTTATAGGTAAGGACGGTGTAGAAAACCGCACGCTTTGCTGCGACCGCGCTTGCCATGCGACGGATGAAGGCGGGCGAGGCGAGATCGAAGAACGCGGCGGCGGTGACGAGATCGGGCGCGATGCCGAGGATCGGATCGAGATCGTCATTGAGGTCGTGGCGGGCGAAGACGACCTTTATTGATTTTCCCTTGGTGCTTAGAAGGAGCGCGCCGTCGTCGCGTTCGGTGGCGGAGTCGGCCCAAGCTGCAAGTGCGATGCGCGCTGCGTGCAGTAGATTGGGGTCATAATCGACGAGCTTCCAGGTCTGGTCGGCGGGCAGCAATTCGGCCAGCGCGCGCAGGTTGGAGCCGCTGCCGCAGCCCAGGTCGACAACGTTGACCGATTGGCGCAACGCGAAGCGCGCCGCCAGCGCGTTGGCGAGCGGCCGATTGCGCGAACGGTGGTCGGCAGGCTCCCGCAGGGCCAGCCATTCGGGATCAAAGCCGCTCATGTGCGAATTCCAACGATGGCCGCGGCG
This sequence comes from Hyphomicrobiaceae bacterium, assembly GCA_044222395.1. Taxonomy (GTDB): domain Bacteria; phylum Pseudomonadota; class Alphaproteobacteria; order Rhizobiales; family Hyphomicrobiaceae; genus JAEUMD01. The sequence continues at coordinate 6,687 of JBGANK010000036.1, forward strand.
ACGCGCCGTGCCGTCTCGTTCCAGGTCGGCAAAGTGCGTCCGGTCTGCCAGGACGCCTTGCGCATTTTCTTGCGCAGCCGATTGTCGCCAAGGACAGTTGCGAGGGCACGAGCCAGGGCTGCTGGATCGCCAGGGGGGACCTTGAGCGCGGCAGCGTCCGGTACGGTCTCGGCGGCTGCACCGCCCGTTGTGCAGACAATGGCAAGTCCGCTCGCCATGGCTTCCGCAAGCACCATGCCGTAACCTTCATAGTGGGAAGGAAGCACAAAGAGGTCGGCCGTCTCGTAGAAGCGCGCCAGGGTTGCGGGGACGACCGTTCCGGCCAGCGTAACGCGGTCGGTGAAGGCGGCTGCCCGGATCTGGGACTCGAGAGCAGCTACGGTCTTTGGGTCGCGATCGAGCGCACCGGCGATGGTCAAACGCCAATTGGGATCATCGAGCATCTCAAGGGCCGCGATGAGGACATCATACCCCTTGCGTGGCGAGACGGCGCCGACGGACAGCAGCTGCATGGGCATGCCGGTGCCGGTGGCACGGGGGGCGGGATCGGTGCCCGGCTCGGCGACCGTGATGGCGGTGTCGGATACACCATAGTCTGCGACCAGCGTGCGGCGCGTCATATCGGAGGTGACGATGACGTGGCGCGCCAATGCCAGCGCAGCCCTTTCGGACGCTGCCAATGCCTTTCTGCGCTCGGCGGAAAGACCGTTCTCCAGCGCCAACGGATGATGCACCAGTGCGATGATGCGCCGATCCAAGTGACGGATCAGCTCGGCGGGCATCGCGCCAAACGCCAGGCCGTCGATCAAAAGGCGGGCCTCACCGGGCGTTGCCGACAGGAGCCGCTGTGTTTGTGCGAGATCGGCGGGCGACGGATTGGGGAAGCCCGCCGGAAGGGCGACATGGCGCGCTTCCACACCATATGACGGCAGCAGTTCCATGAGCCTGCGGTCGTAGGCATAGCCACCTGTGGGGGTGTCTATGTCGCCGGGAATCGCGAACGCTACCACTGCAAGTGAATCAGGCACGGACGGGTCCTTCGTACCAGGCACGCGCGAGATCGGTCTCGGACAGCGTAACTCTTATGCTCGATAGGCCGCGGCCATCCTCGCCGAGGGCGCCGGCATTGGCCGCCGCAGCGATCTTGTCGTGGATGTAGCGGCAGAGAAATTCGGTGGTGGTGAGCGTGCCCTTGAATTCAGGCAGCGCGTCGAGATTCTGATAGGCCAGCGGTTTCAGCGTTTTGCCGAGCACGTCGAGTGCCGCTCCGATGTCGACGACGACGTTGTGAGGCGTCAGCTTCTCGCGCATGAAGGCAACGTCGACCACGAACGTCGCGCCGTGCATGTTCTGGGCAGGACCAAAAAAGGGATCGGGCAATGAATGGGCGATCATAATGCGGTCGCGTACTTCGACGGCGAACATGCGGCTGGATTCTCCTGGATCGTTAAGGGATGCGTGGCACAGGTGCCGACCGGGTCGGGCGTGATCTATAGCCGCCCGAACGCGGCGGCGCCAAGGCGGAAAGCCGTGGATTGGCTCTGGTAGGCCATGCGACGGGCGCGCGCGGCGGCTATCCTGGTATGCCTTGGCCAGTCACGCTCCCTACTGCTGCCGCGATTCGCGAGAAGTTTGCGTTAGGGGATGGAGTAACCTTGCGGTTGAGTGCTGGCCGGTCAGGGGGGAGTTGGTCGTGGCGACAGAGTTTAGCCGGATGGCGCTAACGGAGCTTCGGCTGTGGCGGCGCGAGCCGGCCGCAGTGGCGCTCGGGCACGCAAGGGGACCGCAACGATGGTGACGACCCGGACATCAGCGCCATGCAGGATTGCCGCTTGGGTGGCATTGACCGCCGCGCTGGTATTCACACCAATCAGCAAAGTTGTAGCCCAATCTCCACAGCCACCGGAGGTGGATGCGAGGAATCCAAATTTGGCCAAGCCGGATTTCAGAGCGCTCAAGCGGCCGGGTCCGATTGCTATCGAACAGGGTCAAGATGCGGCAGGCGCGATGGCGGGCATGGGAGCTGGTCAGGCGGCTGCAACGAATGCTGCACTTCCAGGCAAAGGTTCGGTGTCGGTCGCATTGCGGCAGCTGCTCAACGAGAAGCTGACGGACAAGGAGGCCGCCGCAGAGGTCCAGTCCCTCATCTCCCGATATTACGCCTCGCGCAACGACGCGCCGATCTGGGTGACAGAAGCGGGTCCAACCGAAAAGGCGCACGCGCTGGCAGCCGCGATTGCAGACGGTGCTGCCTATGGACTGGATCCCAAGATGATCCCGACGCCGGACCTGGGGCCGGTGGCGCGTGGATCGGATGGGGCGGATGCGGCCGCGGCATCACCTCAGAAGCCCGAAGAGTTGTCGGCAATCGAGCTGTCGCTGACGCTCGCGGCACTCGTTTATGCGCAGCATGCACGGGGCGGGCGCATCCCCGATCCGGCGCAGATGCTCAACTCCAACCTCGACCGTAAGCCGCAGATGCATCAGCCCGAGGCGGTGATCAAGCTGTTGGTGGAAGCCGACGACGTGGCGGCGGCACTGGTGAGACTGCATCCGGTGCATCCGCAATTCGAGAAGCTGCGGCAGGCTTTCCTGCAGGAGAGCGGCGGCAACGGCAAGGGGGAACTGTCGGAGAAAGCCAAGCGGCTTCGCGTCAACATGGAGTTCTGGCGCTGGATGTGGGACGACCTCGGCGAGCTGCATGTGTTCAACAACATTCCGGAGTTCATGCAGTACGTCGTCCGCAAGGGCGAGGTAATCCGCAAGGAGCGCATCGTCGTCGGACAGATCAACAAGCAATCATCGGTGTTCTCGCGGCCGTTGAAGGACGTCGTGCTGAGGCCGCGCTGGCGGGTGCCGGAGAGCATCATGGTGCATGAGCTGTGGCCGAGCCTGCGCAAGGGCGGGGGGCTCATGCGCACCTATGGGCTAGAGATCACGACCAAGGATGGCGAGCCGCGCGACTGGCAGCAGATCGACTGGACGAAGGACGACATACGCAAGTATCTCGTGTGGCAACCGCCAGGACGAAAGAGCGTGCTAGGCTTCGTCAAGTTCTCTTTTCCGAGCCAGCACACGATCTTCATGCACGATACGCCCGACAAGTGGATGTTCAACTCGCATCGACGCACGCTCAGTCACGGGTGCCTCAGGGTGAAGAACCCGATGGAGCTTGCCGAGATCGTGCTGGCCTATGATCGCGGCTGGGACCGCAACAAGATCAAGCAGCTCGCCACCTCGGGCCCGCTCGACAACACGATCGAGATGAGCAAGCCGATCCCGATTCACCTGGCCTACTTCACGGCATGGGTCGACGACGACGGCAAGGTGCGCTTATTCGACGACATCTACGGGCACGAGCGGCGCGTGCGGCAGGCCCTCGACGGCGACTGGAAGCGCATCAACAAAGGCCGCAATCACCTGCTGAAACCACAGCCGAATTTCTCGCGCGAGACGGTGGCGGAGAGCTTTGGCGGTGGGCGGGCCGAGTCTGGGGCCGCCAGGCCGGTTTCGTCCGCGATGCGCAGGTCGTCATCCTCAACGAGCGGCAAATCGGCTTCGTCGACGACCGGAAAGGCCCGCCCGACGCAGAAGTCGTCGTCGTTCACGGACTTCATCTCCGGGGCGCTGGGGTTTTAGTGCGTATCCGGTGCAAAATTCATCACCGCATCGGCGGTGGCCGTTCTTAATCCTTCTCATATGCAATAACCGGGGCCAATCTCGAAGCGTTGTCGGCTAGGATTTGCGGGAGCTGCTTTGGCGTATCCGCAAAGGCGATCTCGTCGGCGACCAGTGCGTCGAGCCGCGCGTCGGTCAGGAGTTGGAGGGCCGCTTCCATGCGCCGGCGGTAACTCCAGCGTGGGCGGCGGGATGGCGCGACCTGTCCGACTTGTGATGAAATGAGGCGCAGGCGGCGGGAGTGGAATGCGCCGCCGAGGTTTACCGCGATTTCCTTGTCGCCATACCAGGACAGCTCGACCAGCGTTGCTTCCGTACCTGCTGCGGCGATGGCGGTGGCAAGACCGGTGGCGGAAGCGGAGGTGTGGAAGACGACATCGGCGTCGGCAGGTGTGGCATCAGGTGTTGCGAATGTCGGGCCGAGACTTTCGACCAACCCGCGCCGCTCGGTGGCCACGTCGACGACGGTGACGTCAGTGCCCGGAAGGCGCGCGGCGATGTGTGCGACCAGCAACCCGACGATGCCGGCGCCGACCACGACGATCCGGTCGCCAGGGCCAGTTGCCGCATCCCAGTGGGCGTTGAGCGCGGTTTCGGCGTTTGCGGCAAGGGTGGCGCGGCGCGCGGGTACGGCCTCGGGAACGGGGATGAGCATGTCGGCGGGGGCCACGAACACGTCCTGGTGGGGGTGGAGGCAGAACACCGTTCTACCAAGGAGGTCCTGCGGTCCGTCCTCGACGACCCCTGTCGCGCAATAGCCGTATTTGACGGGGAAAGGGAACCCGCCCTGCTGCATGGGGGCGCGCATCCGCTGCCACTCGGACTGCGGAACCTTGCCATTGAGGATGAGGCGTTCGGTCCCGCGACTGATGCCCGAAAAAAGCGTACGTACGCGGGCCTCGTCGGGGCCCGGTGGTGCCAGCGGCGCGGTGCGCAGCTCGACCACGCCCGGCTTTGCGTACCAGAGCGCGCGGGCGACGTGCATCTTGCCGGTGGATCGGCGCGTCGTCATCGATATGGCCTCCGCACGGGGACCGAGTTCAACCGGTTTCGGATCAGAAGAAAATCGTCCATGAGCAACACCGTTAACCCTTCATCGATCACGCGTGCAGCGACCGATGCGGAGAGCTTTACGTCACCGACGGGGCTCCAGGCAAATGCCACGTTGAAGTGGCGCCGCCGGCTGGTGATCGCGCTCAACGTCGTCACCTATCTGGTGATTGCAGCACTGGCATTCCGGCTCGGTGCCTGGAACGGCTGGACGCTGGTCGATGCGATCATGTTCGTTTGCTTTCTGCTCGGCACGCCGTGGGCAGTGCTGGGGTTCTGGAATGCCCTGATCGGGCTGTGGCTCTTGCATGGTGCCAAGGATGCAATTGCCGATGTCGCGCCCTATGCGGCGGCCGGGGACACGCAGCTGCCTCTCACGATCCGCACAGCCGTGCTGCTCACCTTGCGCAATGAGGATCCGGTGCGGGCGCTGAAGCGGCTGGCTACAGTCAAGGAGTCGATCGACCGGACCGGCGAGGGGCAAGCGTTCAGCTACTTCATCCTCAGCGACACCAATGATGCGGCCGTTGCCAAGGCGGAGGAGGAGGGCGTCGAGCGCTGGCGCGCGGAGAGCAGCGCGGGCGAGCGCATCGTCTACCGGCGCCGCATTGACAATACCGGCTTCAAGGCCGGCAACGTGCGCGACTTCTGCGAGCGCTGGGGCCGCGATTTCGAGCTGATGCTGCCGCTCGATGCCGACAGCCTGATGTCGGGCAAGGTGATCGTGAAAATGGCGCGAATGATGCAGGCACACCCAAAGCTCGGCATCCTGCAGTCGCTGGTGGTCGGCATGCCGTCGACGTCGGCGTTCGCACGCATCTTTCAGTTCGGCATGCGGCACGGCATGCGCTCCTACACCATGGGCCAGGCGTGGTGGACCGGCGATTGCGGTCCGTTCTGGGGGCACAATGCGTTCGTGCGCATCAAGCCATTCGTGGAGGAATGCGACCTTCCGATGCTGCCGGGCAAGCCGCCGCTGGGTGGGCATGTGCTTTCTCACGATCAGGTGGAAGCAACCTTGATGCGCAAGGCGGGTCTCGAGGTGCGCGTGCTGCCGATTGAGGGTGGCAGCTGGGAGGAGAACCCGCCGACCATGCTCGATTTCGCCAAGCGCGACGTGCGCTGGTGCCAGGGCAACATGCAGTACGTGAAACTGCTCGACTATCCCGGGCTGCTGCCGATGAGCCGGTTCCAGCTGCTGTGGGCGATCCTGATGTTCGTTGGTGTTCCGGCCTGGACGCTGATGATTGCGCTGCTGCCGTTTGCGGCTTTGCACGCACAGTCAGCACCTGGGTTTCCCGCCACGCTCGCTGCCGGTCTCTACATAACGTTCTTCGTCATGTACCTGATGCCGAAGATCACCGGTCTCATCGATGCGGTGCTGACCAAAGGCGGCATGGCGGCTTATGGCGGGCCGCTTCGGTTTTTCGCGAGCGCCGCGATCGAGCTGGTGTTCTCGTTCCTGCAAGGTGCGGTGTCGACGATCAGAACGACGATCTTCATGATCGGTCTGTTGTTCGGGAAGTCTGTAGTGTGGGGCGGACAGAACCGCGACGCGGCCGGCATCTCTATTACCACGGCGGTTGAGAACCTGTGGCCGCAGACGCTGTTCGGCATCATCGTATGCGGTGCGCTCTACATGGTCTCGCCGACGGTGCTGTTGTGGAGTTTGCCACTGACTGCCGGCTACCTGCTGGCGATTCCGTTCGCGATGCTGACGGCCTCGCCGTCGCTCGGCCACTGGATGAAGCGCGCGGGGCTGTGCGGCATCCCGGAGGATTTCGCCGCGCCCGCAGAAATCGCGGCACTTGGCGGCGGCGCGGTAGAGACGAGCGTGAGGTGAAGTTCTGCGTCGCGGGCTAAGGAGCTGACCATTCGCCGAGCAACAGGCTGCCATTGAATGGAGTTCGTCGATGGGCAAATTGCGTTTCGGACTGGTGGTGCCGCTGATGCTGGCGGCGCTGATCGCGCTTGCAGCCGGGGCGACGATGATGGCGGGCTTCTCCTTCGAAGGCTGCCGGCACGCGAGCCATCAGGAGAACCCGTGGGTGGCGATCAGGGAGTGGGCCTATTTCCTTGGGGTGGTCGCGCTGGTGGGGCTGGTGCCGCTGCTCATCCTTTCGAGCATGCTCCGCGAGGTCCATGCTGATCGAGGTTGGATCGGCACCATGACGTTCGTGCTGGGTGCCGCGCCGCTACTCTTGTTCCTTGTCGAGGGCGCGATCTATCTCCTGACGTGCGGTGCGGCATCATCTGAACAGGGCTTGCTCGGTGCGGCAAGACTTGTGCTGCGTGCTGCCATTCCCGCTGCAGCGCTGGCGTTCGTGTTGCTGGCGATCTACGGCTATCTCACGGGACTGGCGCGGCTGTCGCGCAAGGATGGCATTGGGTGAGAACGTCGTCGCGCTTGGCGCAAGGCGGCATGTGATCTGGAACGGCGGGTCGAACCCGACCACGGCGGAGATGAGTCAAGACTTTGGCGCGCTGGTATTGGGCAATATTCTCTTCAATTGAGCGGTTGTTTCGAGCGCTTCAGGAGATCACGGCTGTCAAAGCCGCCTTTGATGGGATCGGCCGAATTGAAGGACGGAGGCTTGTCTCCACTGGGCTTGGCCAATTGGTTGCGGACCGCCATTTGACTGGCATCGTCGATCGGCAAGGGAGACAAGGTCGGTTCATCGGTCGAACCCTTTTCGAACCTTTTGTTCTTTAATTCGGTACCCATCGGCATTCGAATTGAGGCGTCGCCGAGCAGGTGAGAAGCCGGCTCTTCATCGGTGGCAAGTCGTGTAGAGCGGATCTCCTCACGCGTAAGCCAATTCATCTTGTCGTTCGGCAACAGCTTGACGTGACGGTTGATCGACTCTGAAAGACCCATCTCGCTGAAGTAATGAGCCAGCATCGCATAGACAGCTTCGTTGGTTTGGACCTCCGACGTACCCTGAGGTATCACCCTTTCCTTGATCAGTCGGCGCTCGATGCTGACAGGTACGCCGAAGAAGTGCTTGGTCCGCTGCTCGTAGGTTCGCTCCTTGCGGTAGCGCGTGACGATCGTCTTCACCTGATGCAGGCCGATCCAGGCTTCAGGGCCGATGAAGCGGCGCTTGCCGCCGGCCAGCAGGAAAACACAGGCGGAGGCACACACGGAACGACCATCACCCGCAATTCCGTGCGTGTAGCCACGTGCATTTTCCTTGCGACACGCGGGATCGCTTGCTTCGCAGGGGCGCAGCTGGGTTGCAGCCACGACGACGTCCAATCCGTTCTTGCGCAAAATCCTGCCGATTTGCAGCGCCGCATCGACATGGCCGCCGCCCGAGTTGATGAGGACGGGGACTTTGTGTCCGTGGAGCTTGGCTATGATCTTGGAGAATTCCTTCGGGGTGCTCTGGTCGATCTGCCCTTGTGCGGCGATCCAGGCTGGGCAGTGCGGCTTGCAGTGATACGAGGAGCCGCGCATCAGCCTCACGTCCATTTTTGACTTGAGGTCGATCTGAGTGCCCGGTTTGCCCAGTGCAACAATCGGACGCCCGGGGAGTGGAGGTGGCGGCGGTGTCGTGTCGATCGCGGCCGGCTGTGCCGGGGTGTCTGGAGCGGAAGTGGCGGGCAGCGGTTCTGCCATGCCGGGCCAGCTCAAGAGATAGAGCGCCATGGCGGATAAGAGCACACGTAGTGTCATCGCAGCGTACTCGAGAAATAACGGCCCTTCGGCTATATCATCGCAACAATAAAGGTCGGATGCCAGAAGAATTCGTCTTGCAAGTCTCTCGCACCCGGGCAGATGTGTCGCCTACGCATCGCCATTTTGGCGCAGTTCAACATATCCCGGCGGCAATGCTAGAAGAGTGTTCAGCGGAAGACAGCGACGGCCAATTCCCCATGACAATCACGACACTCGATCGACTTCGCGCCGACCCGCGCCTCGACGCGCTGCATCGCTCGCTTGACGTCTATTATGGTGATGCCGATCGCGACATTGCGATGGATCAGCTCTACAGCCGCTTTGTTTCAAAGAGCACGCTTGCCTTCGATATAGGCAGCCATGTCGGGGATCGCATCGCGTCGTTCAGGCGGCAGGGCGCACGGGTGGTGGCGCTGGAGCCGCAACCGTTGTGCCTGGAGGTTCTGCACGCGCTTTATTGCTGTGACGGCGCGGTGACGCTGTTGAACAGCGCGTGCGGGCCCAAGCCCGGGGAGATCACGCTGCACGTCAACTCCGCCAATCCAACGGTGACGACCGCGTCTGCGGCGTTCATCGAGGCGGCTGACGGTGCTGGCGGGTGGGAAGGCCAGCATTGGGACCGCGAGATCACGGTGCCGGTCACGACGCTCGATCGGTTGATCGGCGAATATGGCGTGCCTGCCTTCATCAAGATCGATGTCGAGGGCTTCGAAGCGGACGTGCTTGCGGGCCTGTCGACAGCAGTGCCTGCATTGTCATTCGAGTTCACCACGATCCAGCGGGATGTCGCTTACCGCTGCATCGAGCAGCTAGAACGCCTCGGTGACTATGGCTTCGACATCGCGCTTGGCGAGAGCCAGAAGCTCAACTTCGGGCGCTGGATCAGTGCCGGGGAGATGCGCGCCCATATCGAGGCCCTGCCACACGCGGCCAATTCGGGAGATGTCTATGCGGTTCTGGTGTGACGCGCGGGTTGCATCGCTTCTATGTACCGTGCTGGCTTTGGCGTCGCCTGCCGGCGCGACATCGCAGGGAATGCTCGGTGTGGCGGTGGAGAACAAGTCGGAAGCCGTGTTGTGTGCGGAGAAGGACAACGTCACGCTGACGTTCGTTTCTCCAGAGGTCAAGGAGCTGCGCATCGAGGCCGCGCATCCCGCCTATATCGATACGATCCGGCGCGACAGCTTCGAAGCAGACTGGACGGCCTGCTCATTCCAGGGCGAGGCAGCGGCGGCGAAGCCGCCCGAGCGCGTCACCATCTACGAGGATATCGAGTTGTGGGTGGTTGCCCACCGCAACGGCTCGTTCTGGCGCGATTCAAAGACCCGCGTCGTCATCGGCGACAAGTCCTATGAGGGGATCAACCTGCTGCAGGTGTGGGTGATCCGGCCGATGGGTGGGGAGGAGGTGCTGGTGCTTTATCCGCAGGATGGATACTGGCGGATGCGACCGAAAGCGCCGGCGGATCGCGCGCCCACCGCATTCGGCTCCTCGTTCCTGATCGGACCCATCGTCGAGGACAGGGGGCGGCCGGTCGTCGACATCGCGGAAATCGATTTCGATCCCAAGGCGCGCACATTCGCGCTGACGTTCAAGGACGGTAACCGCGCGCAGGTGGCGCTCGGCAAGCTGGACGATCAGCGTCACCAGATCGATGTCACGTTCGGCAAGCCGATTTCAGGCAAACCGTTCGCAGCCTTGCGGTCGATGTACGTGACGCGGTTCAACAACGATGTGGCCGACGTCTCCGTTCTGGAGAAGGGCGGCGCGGGTTGGCGCGAAGGCGGCATCATGGAATTCAAGGGCGCGTCGGGCGCAACCGACGTGTGGGCGGGCCGGATAGCGCCGTCGCGCCACAACACGTCTTCGCCCGATATGGTGTTCAAGGCGTTTTCGGACGGAACGTCTAGGCCTGCGGGATGGCGCGATCCGTCGAAGCCGCCACCGGGAAAGTAGGCGGCGTCACCAGCGCAGGAACGACATGGCACCGACGGCGGTCGTCTCGCCGACGCTGGCGAACATCTTCCTCAGGCGATCGGGGTGAAGGTGGTGGCTCTCCATGATCGCCTCGCGATGGATGCCGCTGCCGATGAACAGCGCGTCGACGCCGAAGTTCATTGCGCCTGTAAGATCGGTGCGAATTGCGTCGCCGACGACCAGAATGCGGTGATGGTCGACGTGCTGGCCGCGGATGCGTTCGGCGGTCTCGTGCGCGACGCGATAGGCGATCGCGTGCGGCTTGCCGGCCCAGAATACGTTGCCGCCCATGCTCTCGTAGAGATCGGCAATGGCGCCGGCGCATAGATAGTGCTTGCCTCCGACATCAACGACAAGATCGGGGTTGGCACAAATGAACGGCAGCTTGCGTGCAAGTGCGGTCTCGAGGCGGGCGCGGTAGCTTTCGGCGGTCTCGTTGATGTCGTCGTCAAGGCCGCTACACAGGATCGCGTCGGCGCTATCGAGCGGAGCAGACGGCCATTCCAGACTCTTGAAGAGAGCCGCGTCACGCTCGACCGGACCGACCCAGTGCAGCTGCTCGTAGCCGCTGGCGTCGATGTGAGAAAGGGCAATGTCGCCGGAGGAGACGATGGCGTCCCAGGCGCCGCGCGGCACCTTCTTGTCAGCCAGCATCTCGGCGACGCGATAATTGGGGACCGGCGCATTGGAGACCAGGATGACGGTGCCGCCGCTGGCGCGAAACCGCTCCAGTGCGTCCGTGGCTGCGGGAAATGCGGTCAGCCCGTCGTGCAGGACACCCCATACGTCGGAAAACAGCACGTCGTAGCGCGCCAGCAGGGAACGGGCGTGAGGGAAGATAGGCGGCGCCTGAGCAGTTGGACTGGGGTTGGTCATGTCCATTGTGGAAGTTCTCGCTTCGTATTGTCAGGGCTGCACAAAGGCGAGTCGTGCCGCGGCATTCTGCGGAATTGGGATGAAGCCGACATCTGAGCAGGTGCCGGCGACAGGCGAAGGTAGCGATTCTCAGGGCCCACAACTTTGATTCAGCTCATGATATGCATTGGGTGGCGCGGTGGATATGGCCTGTCACGTTGCTGTGGAGGGTCAAGGTGCGACAATCGCGCGCGTCATTTGTTGGGCCCACGTTGGACAGCGCGCTCTTGCGGCATCATCGCTCGCCGTAGCCGACACTTCGTCGGGCGATCGGGCTCTGGGTCGTCGAATTCAATGGTGCCGGCTACAGGACTCGAACCTGTGACCCCCTGATTACAAATCAGGTGCACTACCAACTGTGCTAAGCCGGCGATCTTGATGCCGCCTGCCATTCGGCAGGTCCTGCAAGCGCCTGTTGGCGATCCAACCGCCCGGGCCATTTGCGGCGAGGGGGAGCTGGTGAAAGCTCAATGGCGTTGCGCTACCGCTTCCATAGCCAAGCAAGGTCGCTGAGGCAAGATGGCGCAAGGCCACGCAGGGGGGGGCTGCTTGCGGGCTTCAAGCCTGTCCCAACGGCAACTGCCGAATTACTGGAGCGAAAGCACGGCGGTGCCTGTTGTGGACGGGGTGTCACGCTGGCAGGGGTTTGCGAGACCCGGGGAGAGGTAGAGGCTTTCGACGGTCTGCGCGGGCCGGCCGCTCAGGGTTGCCTGCGAGGATGTGCCGGCGTGGAGCTGCAAATGGGTGAGTCCAAGTTCGCGAGGCAATGGCGGGCCGTAGGTCTTGTCGCCGGTGCGGCCGTCATAGGAGAGCGCGAACCTGATGCTTTCTGAAAGGAGCGCCTGCAGGCCGGACACCAGATCTTCGGCAGACAGTTGCTGGTGGTATCGCTTGTCGCGGCCAATCGACGTGCCGAGGTAGGGCGGGTCCAGGTAGACGAAATCCGAAGACCGGGCGTCGGCCGTCGTCTGGCGCCAATCGCCAATACGGAATTCGGTTCTGTCCTTGAGGAGTGTGGAAATGCCTTCGATCGCGCGCGACATCCGCTCTGGCCGCATGCCGAGCCGCCGCCTGTCGACGGACTGGGTGAAGTTGCCCTTGCTGTTGAAGCGCACGGCGTTCTTGACGCAGCGGCAGATCACGTAGAGCAGATCGACGGGATCGCGCCCGGAATTGAAGCGGTCGCGGACCTTGTTGAAGTAGTCGGTGTCGCTGGCGGTCTGGCCATGCCAGATCTCGCCGTAGCGGGAGGCGGTCGTCTGGGGCGCTTCGATGATGGCGCGGATCAGCTCGACCATCGCTTCGAGGCTGTCGGCGATGATGAAGCGCCGCGCCAATTCGTGTCGAGCTGCATAGATCGACATGGCGGCTGAGCCGGCGAAGGGTTCGAAGAATGTCGAAACATTGCGAGGAACATGCACAGCGATCAGCGGTGCAAGCGCGCGCTTGCTGCCCTGATAGGGTATGGCATGTGGCTGGAGGGCCATCGAATCGTCCGTCGCTTGCTGGTGCATGAGCTGGCAGAATTAACGCATGGGGCGTTGGATACAAGTGCGCCGGTGCCGCCGCCAACAGGGCGATCGACCGACGGTCCTTCGAGTCGCGAGCGGAATTGACCATTTTACCACGCCCGGTCGGCTGGGTGGCGCCACGGGAATGGCCGTGCCATAGCCAAGCAGGGTAGCCGAGATGACCGATGACTGTGATGATCCCGGACGTGAAACCGATAGCCGGGACAAGTGCCGCGGTCGAAGAAGGTTTCGCGTCCATCGAGGGAGACTTGGCGTCCGTGGCTGACTGCGGTCGTGAGTCAAGATTGGGTAACGCCGCGACGCGAATCCTGCAACTCGTACACAGCAACGAGGCGGGCGGAGTCGAGGCGTTGGCTCGCATCATCGGCGACGATCTCGCCCGGCGAGGCGCGCAGGTGCGCACCCACTTTGTCTACGATGCTTTCAATCCGGGCAAACGCGGCAAACTTCGCGGGATCGCGAAGACGATCAAACGGCTGCGGCGAGAGCGCCCTGACGTCGTTGTAGCCTACCAGTCGACCGCTTCGGTGCTCGCTGGCGTGTTCGGGCGAGCGTTCGGCATTCCCGTTCGCATCGTGCACCAGACGGCGATGCCGGGCGAGGTGCATCCGCTGATGCGCCATCTCGACAGGCTAGCGGGTATTGCCGGGCTCTACTCGGTCAACATCGTCAACTCGCTGGCGACGAAATCGGCGTTCGCGCAATATCCTCCGCGTTATCGCAAATCGGTGATGCTGATCGAGCACGGGATAGCGCCACCTGATGCGACGCGGCAGCGTGCTGCAACACTTGCCCGCCACGGTATTCCCGACAGCGACCTCGTCCTGTTCAATGCCGGTCGATTGAGTGAGCAGAAGGCGCAGGACATCGTCATCCGTGCGCTGGCGCAGCTGCCGTCGGCGCAGCTGGTAATCGCGGGTGGCGGTCCGCGACAGACCGAATACGCGGATCTTGCGAGGTCACTGGGCGTCAGCGAGCGGCTGCATATGCTGGGCTATGTCGATCGCGAGGAAGTCGGGAATCTGCTGGCGGCTTCGGATGTGTTCGTGTTTCCGTCGCGATGGGAAACCTTTGGTCTGGCGCCGGTGGAAGCGGCGATGACGGGAATGCCTGTGGTGGCATCAGCACTTGATGTACTGCGAGAAGTCTTGAGGGCGGACGAGAATTCGCCCGTCACGTTCGTCGCTGGAAATGATCCGGCCTTGTGGGCCGAAGGCATCCGTAGCGCGTATTCGCAAAGAGAAGCCGCAGAAGAACGCAATCGTTTGGCGGCGCGATTGCGGGATATCTACTCCGAGACGCGTATGCTTGATCGCTACGCGGTTCTTGTGGCGGAGCTTCTCGAGCGCGTTCGGGGGCGGAGCTAAGGCCTTCGGAAGCTCGATTTGATTGCGGCCAGGCCCCTGACGAACTCGGAGCGCATGGTGAGATGGCGCTCGAGCTTGAGCAAGGGAGCCGGCATCGTGCCAAAGCGCCGCTTGTGCTCGCCTTCGCCGATGGAAAAATCGAACTGCGTGAAGCCGCGGTCGGCGAGCGCTTCAAGCGTGCGAGCGAAGATCAGACGGCCGAGACCGACCTGGGCCAGCTTGCCGCCGGCGTTGGCGATGCGGAGAAAGACAACCTTCGGGTGGTGCGCGATCATGACAAGCCCGGCCACCAATTCGTCATCGATAGTGATCGCGGAGACGAGCGTGCCACTGGGGTCGTCGCTTCGTGATCGGCGCAGGATCAGGTCATAGAAATGGCGGTGTGGTGGGCTGTCGAAGACATGGCGAGCGCCCCGCTCGCGCAGACGCTGGCGCTGCAACTCGTCGATTGTCTGGAGCAGGCGGGCGGCTTCGGCGGGCGTAGCTGCAATCGAGAATCGGGATTGGCCGCATGCATCGAGCAGACGCTGGCTGCGGTTGAGCTCCTTGCGGTAGTGGCGGTCGAGGCCGGCGAGGTAAGACGGCCAGCCCTTGGGCGTGCGTACGGTATGGTAATCGTATCTCGAGAACGCAATGTCCGATGCCAGCGCCAGCGGGTTCATTCTTGCGCCAATCGCATCAGGCATCTTGTCGAATGAGATGCGGTCGGCGCTCGGCAACGCGGTCATCATCGCGCCGATGGCGGCTTCGGCCTGGACCGCATCGACCGGAGCGGCCGGGCCGAGCAATGGCGCGTTGCAGTCCGTCACGTCGAGGTCGGCGAAGGTGATCGTGCGCAATCCGCGCTGGCGAATAAGTGCGAGCGGCAACAGCATGGCAATGCTGTCGCTCGCCGTATCCTTGATCGAGACCAGCAACGGCTGAGCCACGTGATGATCGACGGTGAACGCGCGATACCAGTCGCTGAGCCAGGTGCAGTGCTGGAACGGTGTTGCGCATGCGTATTCAGCCAAGGCCTGCCACGCTGGCGCAAAGTCCTTCCAGTCGCGAGCAATCTCAACCGTGTAGTCTCGGGCGCGGGCGCGCACCAGGGATTGACAGACATCGACCCGTACCGGGTGCCTATTGCGATTGAATTGCAGGTGCCGGCTCATGACACCCCGCGTCGCTTTCGTGCCGCGTCGCGTGTGGGTGCCGCGATGACTCTTGGTTCTGCGATCGAACCGGGGAAGTTCTGTGTGGTCATGATTGGCGCCTGATCTGATCGAAGTTATTGCCGATGCAAGTGTCACGGCATCTTGCGCGGCATCAGACCGGATCGGCCGATCAGCTTCGCCATGATGTGGTTGAGTTCCAGAAGATTGTAGATGCGCGCCGCCAGCATGAAGGAGGCGACGAGCAGCGACCCGTTGAGCAGTACCTGAGCCCACGCTGGCGTCCCGGAGAATGCCGTGAGGCCTGTGACGCCATAGGCTGCGAGAGCGAGGCCGCAGATGCCGGCGACGTCGCGCCAGGGAATCGGCATGGCGTAGAGATGGCGGCTGGCGAAATAGTAGACGCCCATGGAGACGATCTGGCCCGTCAGCGCGGCGATGACGGCTCCCATCGCGCCATGCCGCGGGATCAACAGCCACGACAGTACCGCAACGACCACGACGAGAACGATGGAGGCCGTGAGATCGGGTCTCGACGTGCGGGCGAAGAAGATCACCTGTCCGAAGTAGAAAGAGCGGAAGATGATCAGCACGCTTGTGACGACGAAGAATGGCACCAGCGATTCCACGGGCGCGCGGAAGCTCTCGCCGAGAAGCGTGTCGATGATGAGTCTCTCGAAGCGAAGTATGAACGCGCTGCCGAATGCCGCGACGGCCGTGTAGGCCCTGAAGGCGTGCGAAAGCACCTCGCGGGCCCGGGCGTCGTCGCCCGATGCAGCGGCGCTCTTGGCGATGGCGATGTAGGCGCCGGCGATGGCCTCGGACACGACGACCATCGATTGGCGAATGAGATCGCTGACTGCACCGTAGGGACCGACAGCGAGAGCGCCGGCCCAATGCTCCAACAGCAGGCGATCGGCGTTCTGGCCAAGCGAGGTGACGCCGAAGGACAAGGACAGCGGCCAGCCGTAGTCGACATATGCACGCGCCTGCTTCAATGACTGCGCGGAATCCAGGTGCGGCAAGATGTGGCGGAGGAGCGGCAACGTGGCCATTAGATGGGCCAAGGCAACGGCAACGGCGAGAGCCAGCATCGAGTGATAGAGCTTGAGTGCGATCACACCGAGCGCCAGCGTCAGGACTGCGCGCAATATGACGGTTGCCGCAACAGATCCGGCAAGGAGGCGCGTGCGGCCGATTTCGTGGGCGCTGTCGTAGATGCCGAGGGCGACAGCAAGGCAGCCGGCTGCGGTGATGATCGACACCGAGACGGCGCCTGTCGCGACGAGCGCTGTGGCGCCGAGGACGATGAGCAAGAGGGAGACAACGAGCATCGCAATGGTCGTGGAGATCTGCTCGTTGACGCGGTCGGGGTCATAAAGAGCGAAGAAAGAGAAGCGGATCCATTGCACCGCGAAGCCATGCACGACGTAGGCCCAGGCAAATGCGACAAGATATTCACCATAGCGCTCAGGACCGGCGAGACGTGCAAACACAGCCACCGAGGCCAGATTTACCGCCGCGGCAAAAATTCTGGAGCCCATGTAGAATGAGACGTGGCGCTCGATCATCGACCAGTCGTAATTTCCTGCACTGCCTTGATGGGGCGAGGGCGTTTCGCATTCCCTCACCTTTCAGCGCACAAATGCCCCAATTCGAGATCGATCCTTGCTCAGGAGCGCGTCTCCGAGCAGCAAACCTAGTTCTAACCTTCGGGAATTACGATCAGTATCTCGTGCAATCATTAAGCGATCAAGCGGATCAGCCTTCGCATGGCCACGACGTCAGAAAGCCTTAATGCCGCCGGCGGCGTGGATGCACCTAGAGCCTTGTCGTTCACCATTCTGGTGCGGGGTTTCGACGGCGGCGGCGCGCAGCGCGATGCCGTGCTGCTGGCGGGTGGATTGGCGGACCTTGGCTGTGAAACCACGATCTTGACGCTGCAACCCGAGGGGCCACTTCGCGACCTTGTCGGGCGAGGCGTGAAGATCGAGAGCGCTGGCGTGCGGCAGCTACGTTCCGCGCTGGCGGCCTTTCGCGGCTACTTTGCCGCACGCGGTCCTGGCCACGTCGTCATGAGCTCGGAGGCGGCGCAAAACGTGGTGGCGGCATTTGCTCATGCGAGCCTGCCGTCCGCTCGCCGTTGCCGGCTGCTGCTGCGAGAGGTGGCCAGCCCTTCGATCGCGCGCCGCACAGATCCCTACCGCCAAAACCGGCTGGCCTACAGAGTGGCGCCGTTGGCCTACCGGCTTGCCGATCGCGTGGTGACTTTGACGCACGGCGCAGCAGAGGATCTCGTGACCGGATTCAGGATTCCGCGCGAGCAAATTGCTGTGATGAGCAGCAACGCCGTGCTCGATGCCAAGACGATTGGTCGCCTTGACGCTTTCGATGGCGAGCAGGGGCGCGAAGCGGGCCTGATCGCGATGATTGGCCGGTTGTCGCCAGAGAAGGATCATGCGGCGGCAATCGAGGCCATGGCATTGCTGCCGAGGTCGGTTGGCGCGCGACTGGTGATTGTCGGCGAGGGGGAGCTGCGTCCGCTTCTCACGCAGCGTATTGCAGCACTTGGACTGGGCGACCGTGTACGGCTGATCGGCTATGACGCCGACCCGTTCAAATGGCTCATGCAGGCGGAGCTTTGCCTGTCGACGTCGCAATTCGAGGGGCTTGGCAATGTGATCATCGAGGCGCTGGCCTGCGGTACGCCGGTGATTGCAACGGATTGCCCGTTTGGTCCGCGCGAAATTCTCGAAGGTGGCCGATTTGGCCGTCTCGTGCCGGTTGGCGATTCCGCTTTGATAGCGGAGGCCATTTCCCAGACACTTGGAGTGACAGTCGATCGCCAGCCGTTGCGGAGTCGTTCGAGCCATTTCACTGCCGCTGCCGCTGCTCAAAACCTGATGAATATCGCAAGTGAGCTATAGGCAACGTTTAATGACCGTAACCGGAATTCGGGAAATTGATGCGTGGCGCGCGGCAATTTTCCAGCCTAGTATGGGGCTTAAGCGTGTTTCACCAAGGCCAGCTAAGGTGCTCGAAATTATGCTATTTCGAGGGTGTTGGGCTGATCTGGCTGTTCGACCGCTGACGTGGTTTTCTTGTCGCGATGGTCTCTCATTTGTGGATTCCGCAAAGAACTGGAAGGTGGTCTAGGTTCACCCGCTCCGCTTCGCGCGGAGCGGCGCGATATTTCAATGCCAAACGCTTGCGGCTTGCGAACAAGGAGCCGATCGTTTCGTTCACCTTTGACGACGTGCCCGACAGTGCCTTCACCAACGGAGCGTCATTGCTCGATGCCTATGGCGTGAAGGGGACATTCTATCTTGCGCCGGGAATTGCGGGACAGGTCGACGAGTACTGGCGGCTGATCTCCGAGACGCAAATCGCCGAACTGGCGAAAGCCGGACACGAGATCGCGTGCCACACCCATTCTCACGTCAAGGTGCAGGACCTTTCGGCGGAGGAGCTGGCCAGAGAGAATCTTTTGTCGAAGGCACGGCTGCGGGACATCTGCGGTCCATTGCCGCTACTCAATTTTGCCTATCCGTTCGGGGTCGTTTCGCTGCCGCGAAAGCTGCAGTTGCGACAGGAATTTGCGACATGCCGCGGCATCTATGCCGGTGTCAATGCGGGCGTCGTCGATCTCGGGTTGCTGTCGGCCTTCGAGCTCTACGATCGTGTGCTCGACGAAAGCGCGATCGAGCGGCTCCTGGATCAGACGGTGGCCAGTAACGGCTGGCTGGTCTTCTACACGCACGATGTTGCGCGCGAGCCAAGCTGGATCGGGTGTTCGCCGAAATTGCTGGAAATGGCAATCAAGGCCGCACAGGCGCGAGGCATCGCATGCCGCAGTGTTGCGGAGGCGTTGCCGCTCATTGGGTACAAGGGCGCCGGGCTCAAGGTTTCATCCGAAAGCGCGTCATGAGCTGCAGGCCGAAAACCGCGATCACCATCGCGATCCAAGGCTGGTTGGCGCGGGCAAGGATCGCCGATTCCAAGACCGACACAAACAGGCCGAACAGCCACATGCGAACGAACATCAATTCGAGCGCGCGGCTCTCATGCATCCGCAGCAGCCGGGACTGATGGTAGAGGGGCAGTATGACGAGCCATATCAAGACCACGATCAAGCCCGGAAGGCCAATCGAGAGTGCAACCTCGAGGTATCCGTTGTGGGAATCGGTGCCAAGTTCTTCGACCCAGTGATCAGAGTCCTCGGATCCGAGGGCGATGCGATCGCGGTTCATGCGACTGTCGGTACGCCAGAACGCTCCGTAGCCGTGTCCGAAGAGCGGCTTCTGGCCAATATTGTCGATCGCGAAGCGCCACAGATCCGTGCGTCCGGTATAGCTGGCATCCGGCAACACCTGTCGCACGATCGATTGCAGCGGCCCAGGCGCTGCGCTGCCGACGGTCAAGGTGTTGGCGAGAACGAGCAGGCCGATGACGACGAATGCCTTGGCGCGCAGGGATTGCGTGTTGACGATGAAAAGGCTGAGCAGCAGTACCGGGACGACGAGGCCGATCGATGTCTTGGACTTGGTGAAGATGAGAAAGATTGCCGCGCTGGCGGTGATGGCAATGCCGAGGGATAGGCTGTGCGCGCGGGCTACGTAGAGACCGACAAAGACCATGATGACCATGGCGCTGCCGGCTTCGTTCTTGTGTGAATAGAGTCCGCGCCAGTCACCGGCGAGGCTGCTTTCGATTGCGTCGGTCGCCAAGTGGATGCTCAGGTGCGGGGCGAAAATCACGCCGGCGTAGCTGAGTGCGAGTGCGATCAAGCAGGCGGCGGCGAGCAGCGTGGCAAGCTCGCGTTGGGTGCGCGGAAGTGCGAGCGTCAGCGCATAGATGCCGATGACGAAGATCGCGAAGGCGACGCGACGTGCCGAAAGCCCGGGATCGGTCGACGTGGCGACCGTCAGAGCCAGCCACGCGAGCAGGGCGGTGAGTGCGGGCTTCCAGAGAGCGGCGAGGATTCCGGGTTTCTTCAAAGCGACGAAGAAGAGGCTCGCCAGCAACAACAGCGGTATGACGATTTGATTGACCGGATTGCCGCCCTCCTTGGCGCTCAATAGAGCCGCGCTGCTGCGATCTTCGAACGGCTCGAGCGTTACGAAGGCAATCAGCAGCGTGATCAGCAGCAGGGCGGGACCAATGAGATCGGCAAGCTGCGCGCGTAGTTGACGGCGCTCGTGCGAAGTCATAGGGCCCGCGGTCTTGTCAGCAAGTGTCACGCGCATGGTGTTGCGTCCGTCACTCTGTTTTGCCAGCTCTGAGACCTGCGACCGAGGCGATATACGCCTTCACGAAGCGGCCGAACTCAGTTGGCTGGCCCGCTTGCGTCAACATCGGCGGGCCGGCGTTGGCGCTCCAGATCCAGGCGGTCGAGCTCAGCTGGTGGTGTTCGAGCAGGCCATCGACGAACTTGGTGCCGAAATCCTCCGGCGTGCCGTTGATGTGTTTCTCGCAATCGCGGCAGAAGCCCCATTCGGTGACGACGACGGGCTTCATCTGCTGCAGGCCACCGAGGCTTTGCCGCCAACCTTGGACGCCGAGCTGCCGATCCATCTCAGGATAGCAGTGCCAAGCGTAGCCGATGCGGGGGTCGTCGATCGGATTTGCGGCGACGCCTACGAGGTCGTGAGCGAAGCGGTCTCCGGCGACCAGGACGATGGCGTCGCTCGACTTGCGAACGACGGAGAGCAGGTCGACCCACATGCTCTTCAGTCGCGGCCAGTGCTTGCCGGTGCTGCGGTTGAGGCGATCATCGACAACCGGCTCGTTCCAGAGCTCGAAGATGATGCCGGGATCGCGGGCGAACGACTGCGCCATTTCCGACCAGAACGAGCGAGCGAGCGGCATGTCGGATTCGTAGGCATCGTGCGGCAGGCCCCAGCTCGGGTGCGGACGTTCCACGTAGCCGCCAGGTGTGCCAATTGCGTGCCAGTCGAGGATGACGACGAGGCCGTGTGAGCGCGCGGCTGTGATGTCGAGGGCGAGCTTCGCAAAGCTGGCTTTCGGATCGCTGCGCCAGTGGCACGGGTGCAGACTGATGCGAACGGCATTGGCGTGCCACTCGTCGCGGATGATCCTGTAGTCATCTGGCGTGCGGTTGGCGCGCACGAACACAGGATCGCCGACGGCTACGCCGACGAGGCGAAAGTTCGTTCCGTTGCGCACAAGTTTGTTGCCGACGATGTCGATGCGCTCAGGATCGGCGGCGGGTCGGGACGTGCCGGCCAGTACCTTGTTGCCCGCAAGTGCTAGGGAGGCGGCGGCGCCCGCGGAAAGCTTGAGCAGGCGACGGCGATCAGCAGCTGTTCCTTGGAGCATGGATGCCCTTTATCCCGTGACGACGAACCCACAGAACTGGGGAAGGCGGGCGTGTATCGCTCGCATCTCGCTCAGCAGCATTCTGTCTCCGGTTGGAGCCGTGCGCTTGGCGATGAGCAGCTGACTTGCCTGGTCGACAAACATGGTCGACAGGCTGGCGGAGGAGCGATGTCCGACGTCGACGACAACGACATCGTAGTCCTTGGCCTGGCCGAGCAGCTTTTTCATGCTGGCACCGTTGATTTTCACAGAGAGCTTGCTTTCCTGGCTGCCGCGCAGGGGCAGGAAGTGGAGATTGATGCCGTCGCGCTTGCTGATGACATCCGATAGCCTGGCGCGTCCGGTTATCACGCTCTGGATGCCATGGTCGTGCTCGGAGGGCATGATGCGGGTGAGGCGCGGATGCTCGACGTTGGCGTCGACGAGCAGGACGCGGCGTTCGGCGAGAAACTCGGCATAGGCAAGACCCAGGGCAACCACGGAAGTGTGGCGCAAGTCACCATCGGCGGTGACCATGACAAGGCGCGGCTTGTGACCCGCGGGCCGATCGTCGAGCAGTTCGAGATGATGAGCAAGACGCAGCAGCTTGCGGCCTGCGCCCAGGCGCGGGCTGGTGATGACAGTCAGGGCCAGCGGCACGATGTCCTCGTCACGGATGCCGTGTGATCCTGCGGGCTGGTCGCGACCGGTGATGTTGCGCAGATCCGTGTAGGTGAATGCCGATTCCGCTGCGGACGGGGCAGCGGCTGGAATGTCGGCGACTGCGGCGGCGCTCTCGTGTTCCGCAGTTCCGGAGCCGGCTTCAGCCGGATGAGTCTGCGTTGTGTCGGGCGTCCTATCGTGATTGGCCGTCCGGTGCGTGGTGAGGGTCGTCCTCGATGGCGCTCGTTGGACGGGATCTTGTTGGCGGGTGTCGGGCCGCGCGAAATCGATTCCGTCCCGGGCCAGCGCAAGCAATCCGCCGAGGCCGAGTCCGAGGACCAATCCTGCAGGAAGCAGCAGGCGGAGCGGTGGCGGAGACGATCGGGTCCGCTCAGGCGTCGGCTCGGCGATGACACGCACGTTGGCGGTGTTGAGGCGGGCCTGTTCACGCGCCTCGCGGGCGCGCACGGTTGCGGCCTGATAGATCGTGCGGTTGGCGTTGAGCTCGCTTTCCAGCTCGCGGAGTGCGATCTGCGCCTCGTTCGAGCTGTTCATCTGCTGGCGCAGCTGCTCGACGCTCTTGGCCAGTGACTTCTCGACGGCCTGCGCGCGCTCGTACTCGATGCCGGCAGCCTTGACGATGCGCTGGAGCTCTTCGCGTACCAATCCGCGCAGCTGCTGCTCCTGTTCGTTGAACGAGGACATTGCAGGATGCTGCGGTTTCATCTGCGCTGCTAGCCGCGCCTTCTGCGCGACGAGCTGGGCGAGCTGATTGCGCAGGGCGCGCAGTGTCGCAGAGTTCAAGGCCTCGGGGATCGTCTCGGGCGCATTCTTGAGGCGCTGGGCCTCCTCATGTCGAACCTTGGAGCGTTCGAGATCTGCGCTGGCAGCGACCAACTGGTTGTTGATCTCGGTGAGCTGCTGCTCGTTGACGAGGCGGCCGCTGGCGCCAACCAGGTTGTGCCGTGTCTTGTAGTCGGCAACCTTTTCCTCCGACTGCGCGACCTTGCGGCGCAGGCCGGCGAGGCTGGCATCGAGTTCGTCGCCGACGCTCAAGGCCGGAGCGGCACGCGCTTCAGCCTGATCCTTGAGATAGGCCTCGACGATGGCCTTGGCGATGGCGACCGAGCGTTCGGGCTGCTCGGCTCCGACCGAAAGCTCCAGCACGTAGGTGCGTTCCGGGCGGGTGACCCAGACGACGCGCTGCAGGTTCTGCAGGGTGAGCAGGGCGGGGTCCTGGGCGGCTTCCGCGCGCCCGGTCAGGTCGTGAAACCAATCGAGCGCTGTCTTTGTTGTCTCGCCGACGACGCCGCGCTTGCTGCCGTTGAATTCGGGATCGCTGGTGAGATTGAGAGCGGAAATGGCGCGGCCCAACACGTTTTCAGATTGCAGAACGCGGGCCTGGCTTTCGACGATCGCAATGCCGCTCTCCTGGCTCGCCCCACTTGGCGTCACCTCGTTGTCGAAGCCGCGGAGATCGCGTGGGTTTACCAGTAGCTGCGCATGGGCGATGTGGCGTGGCGTGGCCAGTTGCGCGTATGTGATCGCCGCCAGCATCCCCAACAGGCCCATCAGCGCGATCAGCAGGCGATGCCGCAGCAGGCTGCGCGCAACGGGCTGCAGAATCGTGCCGATCTCATTGCCGGTGCGCGGTGCGGCATCAGCCGCGTCGAGGCGGGGCCAGGTCGATGGAGGGTACTCTATCACCTCGGTTACTCCGTCTCGGATCGGCACCCGCACAAGCTCGATACGCAGGTGCCGTCCTGGACTGCGCGAACTTCGACCCCGTGATCGTTAAGACTGGTCAGAGCAATTCACGTGCCTCGCGCGCTCATGACCAATGGTGCCAATTTGGCTCAGGTTAATCCCATGGGGGTTGGCTCAGCGCGCGGAGGCGGGGGTATGTCTCGCGCTGAAACGGTCGCGAAACTCGATGTCGGCCAGCATCAACGCACACTTGGCATAGCGGGTTGCGAGGCGGCGCGGGTTCAGGGCCAGGCGCCAGAGCCATTCCAGACCATGCCGCTGGAACGCCTGCGGGGCCCGTGTTTGCGTGCCTGCCACAAAGTCGACAGCGGCGCCGATGCAGATGAAGCCGACGTCAGCGCCGCGCGCAACCGCGCTGGCAGCAAAGATCTCCTGCTTGGGGGCGCCAAGTGCGACAAAGCAGAGGCCGGCTCCCGAAGCGGCGATCCGGTCGATGGCGGCGTCAGCCTCGGGTCCTTGTGGGTCGAAGCCCAAAGGTGGCGCATCCGTGCCGGCGATGTCGATCTGGTGCTCGCAGCGTTGCGCGATGCGTGAGGATGCTCGCGCCAGCGCGTCCGCGGACGCACCGAAGAAGTAGACCGGGATGCGGTTCTGGGCTGCGGCTTCGCATAATGGTTCGAGCAGGTCCGCTCCCGTTGTGCGTTCAACCGACGGGCATTGCCGACGCGCGATGTGGGCAACGGGTGCGCCGTCGGCCGTTATGAAGTCCGCGTGGGCATAGGCGCTGCGGAACGCATCGTCATGGCGCAGCTTGACGAGATGGTCGAGGTTCAACGTGAATACCGAAAAGCCGCGGCGTGCGGTGGCGGCCGCTACGATTGCAGCAATCGCTTGCTCACGCGTGGCGATGTTGATCGGCCATCCGGCGATGCGGGCAAGCGGTTCTAGGCGAGGCTTGGGCGAGCTTCCGCTGGGCTTGACTGACGCGGTACTACTTTCGAAATGCATGGGAACTCGTCGGGGATGGTTTGGCTAACAGATCGTTTCGGATTGTTCGGACCTGAAGCAGGGCGACGGCAAATAATTTCCTCTTATGGAGAAGCTGCCGCCGTGTTTTGTTTTTGGTCCGTTTTCCAGTCGATATTTGCAAAACAGTTTCTCCAGACGGCTGGCTGTCGCAAATCTTCATCTGCGGATCGAGCAAGGCTCATGCCAGCCGATTCCTCGTGGCAGAACCGGCAGCGCCATCAAGGAAGGCCGTTTCGTTAAATGTGAATTCGGAAATTCGGTGTCGATGCGCGAGGTCGCACAGGTCGAAGCGACGGCGGCTCAACGCCGAAAAATTGCTGCGTTGTTCGGCTGGGAATTGAGTTTCGTCGCAGGCGCCAGTGCTGTCATTCGTAAACGACAGGCACGAGCTTCCAGCCAATAAGATATTCCAGTTTTACTCCGGCATCGTTTTTTCCTACTGCAGCAGCCTAACGCGGTGCGTCGGTTCCGGACGGGATACGCGTTGGTTGGGTCGAATTCAAGTTTCGATGGGGCTTGAATTTCGGTGTTGCGGGACCATCCGGACGAGTTGGCGTGTTACATCCAGTTTCGAAGATCGAGCCGGGCGCGCAATACAATGTGCGCTGGGCGATAGGTGGCACGGCCGTCGCAGCGATCATGTGGCTGCTGGAGTGCGTGGCGATCACAGCGACCTCGGTGGCGGGCGGGGCGGTTTGGCACTGGTTCATTTACCAGGATCTGGGTGACACGGCAGTCTATGCCGCCGTCGGTGGCATAGCGGCGCTGCTCTATACGATGCCGTTCGTCTACCGCGACGCCTACGACATCGAAGATTTTCTCGACGGTCGGCGCGCGACCGGCCGGATTTTCGCGACATGGAACCAGGCATTCCTGTTGCTTGCCCTGCTCGGCTTCGTGACCAAGACAACAGGAGTGTTCTCGCGCGGCTGGCTGGTGCTGTTCTACTTTACCGGCCTCATTGCGGTGATCGCGATCGACGCGTTCATCGACGCGGCTCTCAAATCGGCGATTGCGCGCGGCCATATCGAGTTCCGGCGGCTCATGCTGATCGGCTCGGAGGCAGAGCTTGCGCGGACCATCGCCGAGATCGGAAGCGGGCAATCCAACGCCCGCGTGGTCGTGACAGCGGTACTGCCGGACCAGCGCCTGGCATCCGAAGTGTGGGATGGCCAGCTGCGGGCATCGATGGTCGAAATCGTTGCGCGTGCGCGCGACAGCAATGTCGATGATGTCGTGGTGCTGATGGACTGGTCGCAAGGGCACCGGATCGAGGAGATCGCCACGGGGCTCATGGTGCTGCCGGTCGGCATCCACGTCGGCGCAGGGCATGTGATCGGGAAGTTCGCCGATCCGGAGATCGCCCGTTTTGGCGGTACGATGGCGCTTTCGCTGACAAGTGCGCCGATCGGACCGATGCAAGCGCTGGTCAAGCGCATTTTCGATTTCGGCGTTGCGGTGCTGGCGTTAGCGCTTCTGCTGCCGGTGTTCGGCATCATCGCCCTCTTGATCAAGCTCGACAGCCCAGGCCCGGTATTCTTCCGGCAGCGTCGGCGCGGCTACAATCACAAGGAGTTCCGGATCTGGAAATTCCGGACTATGACGACGCTCGATGACGGCGAAACGGTCAAGCAAGCCACGCGCGAGGACGCACGTGTCACTCCCGTCGGGCGATGGCTCAGGCGGCTCAATCTCGATGAGCTGCCGCAGCTCTTCAACGTGGTGATCGGGGAGATGTCGCTGGTTGGACCGCGCCCACATGCGGTGGCTCACGATCTCCACTTCGAGACGCGGATCCTCGATTATCCGCGACGCCTCAACGTCAAGCCTGGTATCACCGGTTGGGCGCAGGTGCATGGACTGAGAGGGGCGACGGAGACCGAGGACGACATGCGCCGCCGCGTCGAATACGACATCCACTACATCGAGAACTGGTCGATCATTCTCGACGTCTACATCATGGCGTTGACGCTGCTGTCGCCGACCGCGAACGCCGGGTTCCAGATCACCGGGATGATGGTGCGCGTGATGACGTTCCAGTCGTCGTTGACGTGGATCGGGTAGACCGGCTGGATGTTGAGGATGCTCTGCGTCCCCTTGAGCGGCCCGGT